>CAYNQX010000024.1:0-19320 GCA_964399495.1 uncultured bacterium | reverse complement strand
GACTGGTCGTCGTCCCCCACCACGAACAGGTTGCCGGTGGCCGAGGCCAGGTGTTCGATGAGTCGCATCTGCAGGGGATTCGTGTCCTGGAACTCGTCGACGAGCACGAAGTCGAATCGCTCCGCCCAGCGCCGGCGCGCCTCGGGGTTGCTCCCGAACAGCCTCACCGGCAGGGCGATGAGATCGGTGAAGTCCAGGGCCTGCGCGGCCGTGAGGCCCTTCTGGTAGCCCGCGTAGACCCGCGCGGCCTGGGTGTCGCGATACCCTTCCGCCTGCTCGGCGGCCTCCTCGGGCCCCAGCAGCGCGTTCTTGTAGCGCTCGATCATCGCGCGGGCGGACTGCGGCGTGAAGCTGCCCTCGGGCAGCGCCAGCTCCTTGAGGACGCGCTTGAGCAGGGTGAGCTGGTCGTCGGCGTCGTAGATCGTGAACTCGCGGGCGAGGCCGAGCGCCTCCCACTCCCTGCGCAGGATCTTGACGCCCGTGGCGTGAAAGGTGCCGAGCCAGAGATCGCGGGCCTCGCCGCCGAGGCTCTCCTCGAGACGCGCGCGCATTTCGCCGGCGGCCTTGTTGGTGAAGGTGAAGCCGAGGATGCGCCAGGGCGGCGTGCCCTCGCCCACCAGGCGCCGGATCCGCTCGGTGAGCACGCGGGTCTTGCCGCTGCCGGCGCCGGCGATGACGAGGCAGGGCCCCTCACCGTGGTTCACGGCCTCCTGCTGGGGAGGATTGAGCTGTAGTTCGGACAAGGTCGCTCCGATTCGATGTCTGGCCAGAGTTGGGATTGGCCGCTACCATACGGATCCGCACAGCAAGTTGGAAGCGCAA
Organism: uncultured bacterium; assembly: GCA_964399495.1. Lineage (GTDB taxonomy): Bacteria > Krumholzibacteriota > Krumholzibacteriia > JACNKJ01 > JACNKJ01 > CAYNQX01. Next base: position 18,498 of record CAYNQX010000024.1, on the reverse strand, counting down.
ACTCGCGGCGAAGGAAAGGCGGCCGGATTCCATGAACCTGATGCTGATCCTGGCGGTACTGGCGGGCAGCACGCTCTCCGGAGTGATCGGAATGGGCGGCGGCGTCGTGCTGGTGGCCGTCATGGCCGCAATGCTCGAGCCGGCGCTGGTGGTTCCTCTGCACGGCATCATCCAGCTCGTGAGCAACTCCACCCGCTCCTGGGCGCTCTGGCGCCGGGTGGACTGGGGGCTGTTCCTGCTCTACACGCCCACCCTGCTCATCGGCGCCGCCCTCGGCGCCAGGCTGTATGTGGAGAACGGACTCCCCTGGTTCCGCCCCGTCGTGGGCGGGTTCGTCCTGACCTTCCTGATCTGGGATCGATTCAGGCCGAGCCGCCTGGAGATGCCGCGCTGGGTCTTCCTGCCCGCGGGATTGCTGGGAGGAGTGATCACGATGCTCGTGGGCGCTTCGGGCCCCTACCTGGCGGCGTTCTTCCTGCGGGACGATCTGGACCGGAAACGGATCGTGGCCACCAAGGCCGCAATCCAGACCGTCGCCCATCTCGTGAAGATCCCGGCCTTCCTCGCCATCGGCTTCGACTACCGGGCCCACCTGGGCCTGCTGCTTCCGCTGGTGGCCTGCGCCGTGCTGGGCACGCTCCTCGGCACGCGAATCCTGAAGTGGATGCCCGAGACGTCGTTCCAGATCGCCTTCCGGGTGCTGCTCGCCCTCCTGGGCCTGCGGCTGGTCCTGAATCCCTGGCTGTGATGAATCGGCCTAGAACTGGGTGCCGATCGAGAAGTGCGTGCGCCGATCCCCCATGTGCTTGAGGTCCGTCGGCCACGCGAAGTCCCACATCAGCAGGAAGCCGCCGAGGCGCATCCGGAAGCCGTAGCCGACATCCCCCTTCAGGTCGCCGAGCTGCAGTCCGTTCGTGTCCTTGGCGAAGGCGCGGAAGTCGTCCTTGTACCAGGCGCCGCCGAAGTCGGCGAAGATGCTTCCGCCGATGCCGCCCCATGCGAAGGGGAGCGGTCCGCCGAACCAGACGGCCTGAATGAAGGGGAAGCGCCACTCCACGCTGCCCAGGGCCGTGCGCGTGCCGCTGAACTCCAGGTAGTCGAATCCGCGCAGGCTGTAGGGGCCGCCAAGGTAATAGATCACCGGATCCACTCCCTCGCTGTAGCGGCCGCTCAGGCGCAGCGCGAGGCTGTGGCCGGCGGGGCCGAGCAGATAGCGCCGCCAGTCGCCGTAGGCGAGCCAGCGGGCCACGGGAACGTCACCGCCGATGTCGTGGGCATAGGCGGCGCTGAGCGCCCAGCGGCTGCCCTTGACCGGGCCGAGGTAGTCGAAGAGTGCGTCGTCGTAGATCAGCGCGATGCTGGGCTGCGCCAGCAGGCGCGTCTCCACCGGCTCCTGATCGGGGTCGGCGAGCGGGATGGGGCGGCCCCAGGGGTCGAAGCCCTCGTAGTATTCGCGGCGGGCGTAGAGCAGGTTGAGGTCCGCGTCCAGGCGCATGAACAGGCTGAAGGGATAGCTGGCCTGGAAGAAGCCGCCGCGCCGCCACTCGAGCGCGAGGCGGTCGCTCGGAAAGTACTCGCCGAAGGAGCCGATGCGGGTCTGGTAATAGCTCAGGAAGGAGTACGCGCCGGTGGTCCAGTTCAGCCTGCGCGTGCGGCGGGTGTAGGTGGCCATGAGGTTCGAGTCGGAGATGTTCCCGAAGATGTCCAGCATCAGCATGATCTCCTGGTCGCCCAGGACGTCCTTGAAGGTGATGACGCTGCTGCCGTAGAGGCCGTAGAGGTTGTCGTAGACGATCTGCCGCCCCATGGCGTCCACCAGGAAGCGCGTGGCATAGGGCTCGCCCAGCCCCGTCAGGGAATCGGGCTCCGAGGGCGCGGCGCCGACGGCGAAGCCCAGCTCGAGGGAGTCGGGCGGGGCGTCGAAGGGCACAAAGCAGCGCTCGTCGTGATCCGTGTCCATCAGGGATGCCGGAGTCTCGGCGACCTGCCGCGGGAGATCCTCGAGCACGAAGAGGTCATAGCCCCCGCCGTTCAGGGAGGAGAAGGCGAGTCGGTCGCCGGTGGCGCTCAGGGAGGGCCCGATGACGCCGCCGGAGGGCGCGTAGATGCGTCGCGGATTCTCGCCCTCCTGCCAGAGCCAGAGCTCCTGGAGTCCGGCGGCGGTGCTCGTGAAGATCAGGTCGCCGCCCGGCAGCGCCATGGGGCTGCGGTCGTCGCCCGCCGTGGCGACGAGAGGCGTGGCGTCATCGTCACCCAGCGCCAGGCGCCAGAGGTCGTAGCCCTCGCCCGCGTCGAACAGCCGGGAGTGGGTGCCGAACTCCGCGATGTCCAGCGACAGGGGCGAGTGCTCGCCCTCCGCCGTGAAGCGGCCGGGGATCAGTTCGCGGTGACGGGCGAAGGCCAGCGTGGAGCCGTCCAGCCAACACGGATCCTGCTCGTCGGCGAGGTCGTGGGTGAGGCGGCGGATCTCCCCGCTCTCGATATCGAGGAGATAGAGATCGGTCACGCCGCCCGCCACGCCGCTGAATGCGATCGATCGTCCGTCGGGAGACCAGGCCGGTCCGCGGATGCTGTCGAGGCCCGGGCGATGGCGCGCCAGTTCGTCGCCGTCATCCGCGCTCACGATCACCAACTCGTCCTGGCCGCCCGCCAGGGCGGAGAAGACCAGGCGATCGCCCATCGGCTCGAAGCTGACGCCGCTGTCGAAGGGATGCAGGCTCTCGAGCTTGCTGGAGCGGTGACCGGTGACCAGTTTGCGGATCACCTTGCCGTCGAGGCTCGAGGCCAGATACAGATTCACCTCGCCCTTGTGGTCGGCAAAGTAGGCCAGGCGATCGCCGCCCGGCGAGAAGCGAGGCCCCAGCAGGAACGAGCGGCCCACCTCCTCGTGGTCCACGAGCAGGAAGGCCCGCTGCGACGGCCGCCCGCGCTCGGCGATGCGCGGCCAGGTGCGCTCCTTGATGTCGCGCAGGAACTCGTCGCTGAGGGCCTCGATGTCCAGGCCCGTCTTCTTCTCCAGGGCCCGCTCCAGGTTGCCGCGCCCGGCCATCTCCCGCAGCAGCTCGGGCAGGATCCCCTCGCCGAAGCGCTCGGTGAGATAGGCCATGACGGCCTGCCCTTCCTTGTACACCAGGAAGCCGCTCACGCCCTGGTGGAGCGGCCGCAGGTACTCCCCCGCCACCGCGTCCTCGAGGAAGAGCTGCGCGCTCGCGTCCCAGCCCGTGGAGAGATACTCGGCCATCCCCTCGATGAACCAGAGCGGCGGCATCATGAATTGCCCCATGCTACGCGCCACGTACTCGGGCCCGTGGCCGCCGAAGAGCATGTCCAGCATGAACACGTGCACGAGCTCGTGGGTCACCACGTGGCGGAACTGGGAGACGGACCCGCCATAGGGCAGCACGACGCGGCTGCGGTAGACGTCCGTGAAGCCGCCGGTGGACTCGCTGATGAGCTCGGGCGTCACGTTCGTCTGCTGGAACGAGGGATGGGAACTGTAGAGCACGAGCGGAATCCGGCCCTGCGGCCGGTGGTTCAGGCGGGCCGCCAGACGCTCGAAGGCCTCTTCGGCCAGCAGCGCGGTCTGGCTGGCGAGGACCTCCTCCTCGGGGTAGTAGTACAGGTCGAAGTGAGGGCTGTGATAGACCTGCCAGTCGAAGGAATCGTAGTGGACCTTGTTCTTGCCGAAGCTGTAGGCGCCCGCGACCCCCGCGAAGGCGGAGACCAGCACGGCGGCGGCGATCAGCCCGGCGGCGACGGTCCAAGGCGCGACGACCTTTGCTCTCACGATCTCCCTCTCCATCGTAGTTGGGACGGACGCCCGGCGGTCAGTACTCGTAGCGCAACCGGACATCGAAGTTGTACTCGTTGATCAGCCCTTCCTCCGCGAACTGCCCGCCACGATTGACGATTTCCGAGCGCAGGAACAGGCGGTTGTAGAGGCGATACTCCAGGCCGACCTCGCGGTCGGAATCCATGCTGAGTCCCTGGTTGTAGCTGATGTAGAGGCCGCCGGGCAGGTAGCGCCCGATCTGCCAGCGGGTCTCCATCTCGCCCGCCTCATCAAGATTGCGGTTTTCCAGGCCGAAGTCCACCAGCCCGGCCAGCTCGCCGGACACCATCCGCTCCAGGCGGTTGAGCAGCTCCGTCTCCACGCGACCCGCCACGACGCTGCCCGCCAGCTCACCCCCGCCGTACTCGCCGCTGACGGGCAGCCCCATGAGGATGCGCAGCACGTCCTCGCGGCTGTAGCCCTGCTCGCTCACCACGTCCACCATCGGCTCGGCGAAGGTATTGGTGATGAGAATCTGGATCCGGTCGTCGCGGTTGCGGGTCTCGGCGAGAATGTCGATGCGCGGGTTGATGTCCTGCGCGCTGCTGAAGTCGAGGTAGCCCTCGACCATGTGGAACTTGTTGCCGAACACGAGATAGTGGCCGCGGAGAATCCGGAGGTCGCCGCTGATGTCCTGGCCGCCCGGCGTGTTGCTGAGATGGAGCTCGCCGGAGAGCTCGAGGTCCGCCTCGTCGCTCTTCAGCATGAGGTTCTGCTCCGCGCGCAGGTCGAGGTCGTAGCTGAGCACGGGCGCGACGGTGGCGCCGCCCTCGTCGACGTTCGTGTCGAAGGAGTAGTTGAGGGTGCCCTCGTGGATCTCAAGATCGCCGGTCACGTAGGGGTGCGGCGGCACGCCCTCCTCCAGCCAGGGCTCGAGATCCAGGTGGCCGCTCAACTGCCCGGTGAAGAAGGGCAGCGTGCCGTAGGAGGTCCGCGCGAGATCGAGACCGAGTTGATAGCGGAAGGGTCCGATGAAGGTGAGCCAGCCCGAACCCGACAGCTCGCCCTGGGACATGCGGGACCACTTGATCCCCTCGCGCGCATGCAGCGACAGCAGTTCGAGGGTGTCGCCGCGCACCAGGGCGTCGACGTCGAGGGACTCGAGGCGCTCCTCCCAGCCGGCGAAGCGGAGGACGCCGTCGCGCAGCCGCAGGTGACCGGTGGGTTCCGGTTCGGAGACGGTGCCCGCGAGTGCGATGTCCCCCACCAGCGAGCCGCCCGCCTCGGCCAGGAGGTCGTTGGTGCCGAGCAGGTCGGCGCCGTCGGCCTGCAGGTGGAGGTCGCCGGAGAGCCGACCCTCGGGCGCCAGGCCCACCGGCCGCCCCAGGCCGAGCTCCAGCGGGATGCGCGCCCAGCCGTCCAGCCGGCTCTGGCCGCGCACGACCTCGAGATGGGACAGCCTCAGGCCGGTCTCCTCCAGGTGGGCGGTCCAGCTCACCCGATTCAATCCGACGTGGCCGATGCCGCAGCTGTCGATGCTCGCGATGCTGTGGACCCGGGGATGGGTCAGGGGCCCCTGCACCTGGAGATGTCCGGTGAGGTCGCCCGCGAGGAAGCGGCTCTGGGGCCAGAGCTTCGTGACCGACTCCAGCGGGAAGCGTTCGGCCCGTAGCTGGAGCGAGGCGCGCAGTGAATCGAGCTCGGTCTCGGCCAGGGCTCCGGGGCCGCCCGAGACGTCGGGCAGTCCCGTCAGCCATCCGCTCAGCGCGATCTCGCGCCCCTCCTCCGGACGCCAGAGCACGGTCTCCACCGACAGGCTGTCCCCCAGCCAGTGCAGGTCGATCTCCGCCTCGCCCGCGGGCTTGCCGTCGAGTCCGAGCTCGGCGAGCCGCGCCGTTCCCACGAGCCCGCCCCGGCCGTTTCTCTTCAGCTCCCCGCTCAGGCGACCGCTCAGGCCGAGACGCTCGGGAAGCCAGGGGGCGAGCTGGGCCAGGTCCAGTTCGTGGACGAGGATCCGGTCGGGCCCCTCCTCAGGACGATTCCAGCACAGCTCCACGCTGCCGCGATCGGAGTGCCAGGCCGTGGGCCCCAGGGCGAGGCTGTCGCCCACGCTCACCTCGAGGGGGCGGTCGTTCAGCCACTCCTGGTCGAGCCAGCGGAGCCACGCGCGATCCAGTTCGACGGTGAGCGGCGACGCGCCGAAGTCCACGACGCCGCCGAAGCCCAGGGAGGTTCCGTCGCGCTCCAGCGAGACGTGGCCGAGCCGCAGGCTGTCGCCCTGCAGATCGGCGTCCAGGTAGAAATCGTCGAACGCGACGCCCGCACGCGAGAAGCCGCGCCCCTCGGCGTGGATCCAGATGGGCGCGCGGGTCAGCGAATCGCTGAGCAGGCTGAACTCGCCCACGCCCCAGTCGGAGTTCAGGTAGCGCAGATCCTCGAAGCTGCCCGACAGCTCCAGGGCCGGCTTCCCGGGAGCGCCGCGGAAGCGGAGATCCAGATCGACGTGCCCCTGGAGCGAGGAGTCGCCGGCGAAGTGGGCGATGAGGGGCGAGGATTCGCCGTGCCCCTGCATGTGCAGGTCGATCAGCCCGGCGCGGGGCTGCAGCAGCCCGTCGAGGTTCAGCTCGAGCCCCTCGTCCAGCACCTTCACCCGCTCGAAGCGCAGGCTGTCCCCGCGCAGGTTCAGCTCGGCCTCCGCCGAGTGGAACGGGTAGCGGGCGATGGAGCCCGCGTCGAGGATGAAGCGAAGATCGGCGTCGCCGCCGGGATCCTCGATCCGGAGGCGACCGCTGAAGTCCGTTTGCAGTCCGCCGCCCAGGAAGGTGGCCAGGTCGAAGTGGTCGAGCGCGGTGTCCGCCTCGTAGCCGAAGCGGCGCCCTCCCAGCGGCAGGGTGAAGCTGGCGGAGCCGTCCGCCGCGCAGCCGTTGAGCCGCCCGCGCATGGCCGTGAAGCTGAGGCGGGAGTCGTGGTAGCGGCCGTCGCAGTCCACGCCCTCGAGCTCGAAGCCGTACAGGTTGCCGGTGACGTGACCGACGATGCCCAGGCTGTCGGGCCGGCCCTTGAGGTGCAGATCGCCGCGCAGGTAGCTGTCGGTGTCGAGCTCCGCGCCCATGGCCTCTGCCAGTTCGCGCAGCCGGACGGGTTCGGAGTGCACGTTCAGGTCGAGGCGCGGTCCGTCGGCGAGGATCAGGTTGCCCTGCAGGTCGAGGCGCGACTCGGGCAGCTCGACGTGGACCCCGGCCAGGGTGAGCATGCCGCCGTCGCGCAGGAAGAAGCGCCCGGAGGCGTCCAGGGGCGGAGCGTCGGGGCGCTCGAGACGGAGCCCCTGAAGCTCCACGGCGGTGCCGGCCGCGTTGCGGAACAGGCGGAAGTCCGCGTCGACCACCCGCACGCTGTCCAGCCCCGCCTCGCGCTCCCGCAGCACCAGCAGGGAGTCGATCTTCACCGACTCCAGGCTCACGGTGACGTCGCTGCGGTCCTCTTCGCCCCTGTCGAAGCCGGGGTAGGCCCAGCCCTCCGCCTCCACGGGGAAAGCGCGCAGCTCGGCCCGGCCGAGCTCGAAACCCGCGCTCTCGAAGTCCCCGCGGAAGAGGCTCGAGAGCGTGAAGTTCACGTAGACGCGCTCCGCGCGGAACAGATCGAAGGGCTCGTGACCGCCGCCCGTGTAGGTGACCCGGACCTGATGCAGCGTGAGTTCCCCCGTGGGTCGGCCCTCGATCCCCTCGAGGTGAAGCGTGTAGCCGCGTTCGGAGAGGAGATTGCGCGTCACGACGCCCGCCACCCGTTCCGCGAGCCAGGCATTCTGGGACCTGAGCAGCAGAACACCGGCGGCGAGGATGACGACGAAGAGCGCCAGCGCGATGAGGCTCGATCTGCGGAATCGGCGGCGCATCAGAAGGTGTGTCCCAGGCTGAAGTGCCATCGGCTCGTGCTGCCCGACAGGGTCTGCAGGGGCAGGCCGAAATCCACGCGGACCACGGTGAGGGGCGTCATGTAGCGGAGGCCGAGACCCATGCCGTAGAAAACGCGTCGCGTATCGTTGCGATCGCCGGGCTGCCAGGGCAGGGCGCGGGATCCGGCGATGTCGCTCAGATTCTGCCAGGCGCCGCCGCCGTCGAAGAAGAGCACGCCGCCCAGGCCGTCGCGCCCGAACAGCGGCAGCGGGAAGCGCCACTCCAGATTGGCGACGATCATGTTGCGTCCGCCGAGGATGTAGTCCGGCAGGCTCTGCCCGGGGAGCTCGGGGGAGAGGTCGCCGTCTTCCTCGCTGAGCCGGGGGCCGAGGCTGTTCTCGTCGTACCCACGTACGGTGGAGCCTCCGCCGCAGTAGAATCGCTCCTGAAAGGGCACGCCATCATTCGGCACGCCGTCCAGACTTTGGTCGAGACTTGCTCCGTAAGCCCATACGCTTCCGGCATAGATGCGCGTCGCCACGACACCGCCGCGCCTCAGGGGGCGATGGCGCGTCAGGTTGAGCTGGAGGCGGTGGAAGTGGTGGTGGCCGCCCTGGATGCCGCCGGCGAGTTCGTAGCTGAGCCAGTTGTGACCGCCGCGACGGGGGCTGAAGAAGTGATCGCGCGTGTCGCGATCGAGGATCATGGAGATCGATCGCGTGTTCAGCCTGGGCTCCGCGACGACGGGCAGGTCGCCGATGCTTCGCTGGTAGAGAAAGTCGAACTGCTGCCGCAGACGCAGCACGGTAAAGGGATCCACGCGCCGGGCGGCGGTGAGGCGGATGGCCCGGGTCTCGATGCTGAACGCCTCGGTTTCGTGCTCGTAGTCCTTCTCCCGGAACAGCAGCAGGCCCAGGTTGGCGCGCAGCCGTGCGATGTGCAGGAAGCGCCACTCCAGGGATTCGCGCTCGAAGTTGAGGCCGAAGATCCCGTTGCTGTCGTCCTTGAAGGACAGGTTGACCTGGGCCACCACCTTCTGCCCGCGATCGAAGAGGTTGCGGTGGCTCCAGCCCCCCAGCAGGCGCAGACCGTCGACGGTTCCGAGGCCCACGCCCGTCTCCACGGCGGCCAGCTTTCGCTCGCGGAAGATCCATACCAGCCGCAGGTCCTCCTGCTCGGCGTTCTCCTCCGCGGGGTCCATCGCCTCCAGGCGGTAGTCGACGGACCGGAAGTAGCCGCCGTCGAGCAGGTTCTGCTTGCTGTCGAGGATCTGTTTCAGGTTCAGGGAGCCGCCGACCTTCATGACGAGCTCGCGATGGATCAGGTCGGCCGAGAGCTTGTTGCCCTGCAGGCCGATCTCGCCGAGCCGCGCCCCGGGCCCCCGGTCCACCCGGAAGATGAGATCCACCGAGTCCCTGGCGGCGTGCCCCGGCGTCTCGACCACGGCGAGTTCGTGCTCCACGCGCCCGGAGAAGTGCCCGTTCTCCTGGAGGGCGCGGAGGATGGTGAAGTGGTCGCGACCCGGCGCCTGGGGATCGAAGGGACGGCCGGGCTGCAGCCTCAGGCGGCGGCGCAGCTTGGAGTCCATCTCCTCGAGAGGCGGGTCGAAGCGGAGCGAGCGCAGGTAGCGCCGCTTGCCCTCCTCCACGTGGATGCGGATCTCGACGCTCCCCTGCTCGGCGTCGTAGACGATGTCCTGCTCGCGCAGGGAGATCACCGAGACCTGATAGAAGCCGGCCCTGTGGTAGTGGGCCTCCAGGGTGGCCAGATCACCGCGCAGCCAGTCGCGCAGGTAGCGGGGATGACCGCTGAACTGGATGAGACGCGGTTCGCGCGTCCGGATGAGGGATTTGAGCTGACCGTCGGAGAAGGCGTCGTTGCCGGTGATGACGATGCTCTCCACCAGCGGGCGTTCGCTGTCGCTGGCGAGGACGCGGGCGGAGGTCGCGGGGAGCAAGGAGACTGCGAGGAAGGCCGCGAAGGCCAGGGAACGCGCCGCCCACGGCGAGCGTAGCGGCTTTGACACCCGCCCCCGCCTGCAATAAGATGACGCTGAATCCCGGACACCGAACATGAACGGATTAAAGCCCATGGCCCCGCGTAATGTCCCCATCTTTCTCGTCTTCATCCTCCTGCTGATCGGGCTCGTCGCCTGCGGCGCGCAGGAGGGCGCGGAGGAGATCGCCGATCTCACTCCCGAGGAGGAGTTCTGGGTCGAGCAGTACCTTCGCATCGTGGAGGGTCGCATGATGGCGGCCGCGGGCGACTCGCTGGCCGATGGGCACTTCAACTTTCTCGGGGAGAACCTGCCCGCCGACTCCCTGCTGGCGCTCACCGAATCGATCAGCGAGCGGGATCCCAAACGGTGGTCGGTGATCTTCGAGGAGATCGTCCGCAGGAAGAAGATCATGGAGAGCCTCCCCCGCTAGGGAATCACCCTCCCGATATCCAGCACCAGGATGAAGAACATCAGTCCGAGCAGCAGCACCATGCCCACCATGGCCATGCGCATGCGGATGTTCTCGTTCACCGGCAGGCCCACGCCCTCCAGGGCCAGGAAGACGACATGGCCGCCGTCCAGCACCGGAATCGGCAGCAGGTTGAGCAGGAACAGCTGCGTGCTGAAGAAGGCGATGAAGCCCAGCAGGCGGTCCCAGCCCCAGCGGGCCATCTCGCCGGCGACCTTGGCGATCATGATCGGGCCGCCCACGGCGTCCTTGCTGCCGCGGAAGGTGACCTGCTTCCAGATCCACTCCAGGGTCTTGGTGGCGGTCAGGTAGACCTGGAGGCTGCCGTACTTCACCGCCTCGCCGAAGCCGATCGCCTCGTAGCCCGTCGTGTAGGGCTCGAAGAAGATCCGGCCGATGGTGATCACCTTGTCCTCGTCGGCGGGATCCGGAGCCTGCGACGCCTCGGGGGTCACGTGTCCCGCGTGACGCACACCGTCGCGCTCCCAGGCGATCGCCAGTTCCACGCCCGGGCTCCCGTTCACCACCTCGGCGATCTGGTCGAAGAATTCGACCGGTTTGCCCTCCAGCTCCACGATGCGGTCGCCGTGCTCGAGGCCGAGACGATGCGCCGGGCCCTCCTTGAGCACCCGACCCACGCGGTTGTCGTGGAGCGGCGTCAGGCCGGTGGGATCGAACTCGCCGTCGGTGGCGGTGAGGGTCAGGGTGAGCGCGATCCGCTCGCCGCCCCTCTCCACCTCGATGGCGTAGTCGCCGGGCCCTCCCTCGGAGAGCGCGGTGGCGAAGGCATTCCAGTCGCCCACATCCTCGCCCGCCAGGGTGAGCACCTTGTCGCCCCGCTCGATGCCCGCCAGCGCGGCGGCGCTGCCCGCCTCGGGCGCGCCCAGCCAGACGTCGGGATAGATGGGGAAGCCCTGCGACCAGAGAATGCCCGTCGTGAGGACGATGGCCAGCACCAGGTTCGCCAGCGGTCCCGCCAGGATCGCCCACAGCCGCGCCCAGACCGGCTTGTTCCGGTAGAGCAGCTCGGGCGGCAGGGTCGCCTCCTCCTCGGGAACCTCCCCCTCGCCGATGGCCTCCATCATGCCCGCCATCCGGACATAGCCGCCGAAGGGCAGCAGGCTCAGCGCCCACTCGGTGCCGAAGGCCCGCTTGCGCAGCAGCACCGGCCCGATGCCGATGGAGAAGCGATGCACGTGGATCCCCACCGAGCGCGCGGCGAGAAAGTGCCCCAGCTCGTGGACGAAGACCACGAGGCCCAGGGTGAAGATCATGGCGAGGATGGTGGTGATCATCTCGGTTCCGTTCTCTCTAGTATGATTGGATGCTCTCGGTGGCCAGGCGCCGGGCTCGGCGATCGGCCTCCACTAAATCCTCGAAACTCGTCGCGGGTTCCCATCCGCCCCTGTCCAGGACGGCCTCCACCACCTCGACGATATGCGTGAAGCCCAGCCGCCCCGCGAGGAAGGCCGCCACGGCCACCTCGTCGGCGGCGTTGAGGGCCAGGCTCGTGGTGCCGCCGCGCTCCAGGGCGGCGCGGGCGAGGTTCACGGCGGGGAAGCGGTCGTGATCCACGGGCTCGAAGGCCAGCTCGAAGGAGTTCGCGAAGTCGAGCTTGCCGTAGTCCGCCCGCGGGCGCGCCGGGTGCGCCAGCGCGTGGAGGATCGGCTGCTTCATGTCCGGCGCGGCGACCTGGCAGAGCACCGAACTGTCGGTCAACTCCACCAGGGCGTGGACCTTCGATCCGGGATGCACGAGCACGTCCACCATGGACACGGGCAGGTCGAAGAGCAGGGCGGCCTCGATCACCTCGAGGCCCTTGTTCATGAGGGTGGCCGAATCCACGGTGATCTTTGGGCCCATGGCCCAGGTGGGATGCCGCAGCGCCTGCTCCGGCGTCACGGCCGCGAGATCCGCGGCCGGGGTGTCGCGGAAGGGACCGCCCGAGGCCGTGAGCCACACGCGACGGATCTGGTCGGCATCGCGGCCCTCGAGCAACTGGAACAGGGCGCTGTGCTCGCTGTCCACCGGCAGGATCCGCGCGCGGCTGGCGCGGGCGCGCGCGAGCAGGAACTCCCCCCCGCAGACCAGGGACTCCTTGTTGGCCAGGGCCAGGTCGAGGTTGCGCTCGAGAGCGGCCAGGGTCACCGAGAGACCCGCGAAACCCAGGATGCCGTTGAGGACGATGTCGGCGGACTCGGCGAGGAGGTCCTCCAGCGGCGAGTCGGCGGGAAGCAGGCGGCCGGCGTGGCGCGGGTGGGCGTCGAGCCACTTCCCGCGCGCCTGCGGATCGCTGATCGCCACGCGGCGCGGACCGAACTCGTCGATCCAGGCGTCGAGCCGCTCCGTGTTTCGATGCACGCTGAGCCCGGCCAGGACGAACTCGTCCGGACGATCCCTGAGGATCTCCAGAGTGCTGCCCCCGATGCTGCCGGAGGCTCCGAAGAGGAGGATGCGCTTCATGGCTAGAAGATGATCCAGCGCAGGAAGTAATAGAAGACCGGCACGGAGAACAGCATGCTGTCCACGCGGTCGAGGAATCCGCCGTGGCCGGGGATGATGCTGCCGCTGTCCTTGATCGCGGCGTCGCGCTTGAGCAGCGACTCGAACAGGTCGCCCACCTGCGCGGCGGCGGACACCATGATGCCCACGAGGAGGATCTGCCAGAAGGCCAGGAACGGGGCCCAGAACGGCGCGAGCAGCCAGGCGCAGAGCACCGTGCCCACCAACCCGCCGATCACGCCCTCCACGGACTTCTTGGGGCTCACCGCCGAGCCGAGCGAGTGGCGTCCCAGCAGGCTGCCGACGATGTAGGCGAAGGTATCGCTGAGCCAGGTGAGTCCCGCGGCGTAGAGCAGCCAGTAGCCCCCCACCTCGTAGGGCAGGCCCACCGTTGACGGAAGCTCGCGCAGCAGTATCCAGTGGCCGGGCAGGAAGCCCAGGTAGAAGAACAGCAGGATGCGGTCGCCGGCACGCGCCGCCGCACCCTCGATCCGACCCCTCAGCGCGGAAGCTCCGAGGTAGCCCATCACGATCAGCGTGAAGACCGCGACGCCGCCGGCCATGCCGCCCAGCCAGAAGGCCGCCAGCAGCGCCACGAGCAGCAGGGAGTTCCGCAGGGTCACCGTGCGGTCCACGGGAGCCCCGCGCATGCCGTCGTACTCCCACACCAGGCGGAGCACCCACACGACGGCGAGCAGGAAGACGGGCCAGCTCCCCAGCAGGATCACCCAGATCGCCAGGGGCAGCAGCACCGCGGCGCCGAGCAGGCGGGCGCCGATGGCGGGCAGGCCGCGTCGGCGACCGGTGTCAGAGGACTTTGCCAAATCGGCGCTCCCGGCTCGTGTAGTCGAGGATCGCGCGGTAGAGATGCTCCGCGCCGAAGTCCGGCCATAGGGTCGGGGTGATGTGGATCTCCGCGTAGGCGAGCTGCCACAGGCAGAAGTTGCTGATGCGCTGCTCGCCGCTGGTGCGGATGAGCAGGTCGACGTCGGGGAGATCCGGCAGGTAGAACAGGCTCTCGAAACGCTGCTCGTCCAGATCGTCCGGCTTCGCCTCGCCGCGGGCCACGCTCTCGGCGAAGCTGCGCGCGGCGTCGAGGATCTCGCAACGGCCGCTGTAGCTCAGGGCCAGGTTGAGCTGCATGCCGCCGTTGCCGGCGAGCCGCTCCTCGGTGCGCTCCAGGTGGTGGCGCGTCCCCTCGGGGAGCAGGTCGAGACGGCCGAGACTGCGCAGGCGGATGTCGTTGCGATCGAGTTCATCGAACTCGCTTTCGAGGACGTCCTCGAGGAACTGCATCAACGCCTTCACCTCGACGCCGGGGCGGCTCCAGTTCTCCATGGAGAAGGTGAAGAGAGTGAGCTGTTCGACGCCCAGCTCGGCGGCGGCCTCCACCACGCGCCGCACGGCCTTGCGACCCTCGCGGTGGCCCATGATGCGCGGCAGCATGCGCTTCTTGGCCCAGCGCCCGTTGCCGTCCATGATCACGGCCACGTGAGCGGGGAGGTCGCCCGCTTCCTGGATCTGCCGCTTGAGAGTTTCGGCCTCTGTCATGAGCAACGCTCAGACTTCCATGATCTCGGCGATCTTCTTCTCCAGAGCCGCGTCGATGTCCTTCACGCAGCCATCCGTGACCTTCTGGATCTGATCGCTGACGCGTTTGACGTCATCCTCGGTCATTTCCTGATCCTTCTGGGCCTGCTTGGCCTGCTCGATGCCGCTGCGGCGAACGTTGCGCACCGCCACCCGGCCCTCCTCGGCCAGCTGCTTGACCCGCTTCACGAGCTCCTTGCGCCGCTCCTCGGTGAGGGCGGGAATGTTGATGCGGATCACGTTGCCGTCGTTGTTGGGCGTCAGGCCGATGTTGGCGGCGAGGATCGCCTTCTCCACCACCGGGAGCATGGTCTTCTCCCAGGGAGACACGGTCATGAGCCGGGCCTCGGGCACCGCGACGGTGGCCACCTGGTTGAGCGGGGTCGGCGTGCCGTAGTAGTCCACGCGGATGGAGTCGAGCAGCGCCGAGCTGGCCCGGCCGGCGCGGATCTGAACGAACTCCTGTTCCGTGTTCTTCACGGACTTCCCCATGCGATCCTGGATATCCTTGAGCAGTACGTCGGTCATGCCGATCCTCCTAGCTGACCAGGCTGCCGAGCTTTTCGCCCGCGAGGACTCGCTCCAGCGTGCCGGCTTCCGAGAAGTTGAAGACCCTGATGGGCAGGGCGTGATCGCGGCAAAGCGCGAAGGCGGTGGCGTCCATCACGGCGAGGCGGCGCTCCAGCACCTCGTCGTAACCGAGTTCGGGAAGGAGCACCGCGCTCTCGTCCTTCCTGGGGTCGGCCGAGTAGACGCCGTCCACCGTCGTGGCCTTGAGCAGGCAGTCCGCCTCCAGTTCGATGGAGCGGAGGGCGGCGGTGGTGTCGGTGGAGAAGAAGGGATGACCGATGCCGCCCGCGGCGATGACGAACTCGCCGGCCGCCAGGGCCGCGCGAGCGGTCTCGGCGCGATAGAGTTCGGCCAGGGGATGCATGGGCGTGGCGGTGAGGACCCTTGCGGGAGCGCCCTCGGCCCCCAGCGTCGCCGCCAGGGCGAGGGCGTTCATGACGGTGCCGAGCATCCCGATGCGGTCGGCCTGGATGGCCGGGACGCCGACCGCCTTGGCCTCGCGGCCGCGGAGCAGGTTGCCGCCCCCCACCACGAGGACGATCTCGGTGCCCAGGTCGCGCAGACCGCTCAGCCGCCGCGCGAGGTCCCGAACACAGGTGAAGTCGAAGCCTAGGGCCTCGGGTCCAGCAAGGGACTCCCCGCTCAACTTCAGGACGACGCGCTGATAGGCGGCTTGTGGCATAGAGTCCTTTAGGACAGGTCCTCACCCAGCTGGAACCGGGCGAAACGACGGATGCCCATGTTCTCGCCCAGGCTGCCGATGATGCCGTCCAGCAGATCCTTGACGGTCATGCCCGGGTCCTTGACGTAAGCCTGCTCGAGCAGGCAGACCTCGCCATAGTATTTCTCGATGCGCCCGCTGACAATCTTTTCCGCGATGTGCTCCGGCTTGCCGGACTCCATGGCCTGCTGCTTGGCGATCTCACGCTCGTGCTCCACCACCGCGGGATCGAGACCCTCGCGATCGACGGAGATCGGCGCGGCGGCTGCCACCTGCATGGCAACGTCCTTGCAGAAGTCCTGGAACTGGTCGGTGCGCGCCACGAAGTCGGTCTCGCAGGCGATCTCCACCAGCACGCCGACCTTGCCGCCGGGGTGGATGTAGGAGAAGACGAGCCCCTCCTTCGTCGCGCGGCCGGACTTCTTCTTGGCGTCGGCCAGGCCCTTGGTGCGCAGGTAGTCCACGGCTTTCGCCAAGTCGCCCTCGGCCTCGGCCAGGGCCTTCTTGCAGTTCATCATCCCGGCCCCGGTCTTCTCGCGGAGCTCCTTCACCAGTTTGGCGGTGATCTCGGCCATGCTCTGATCCTCCTCGACGGTACGCGTCGTGGGCTGAATGGGTGTGTGGGTGTTCCTAGGCGTCCAGCTCGGGCTTGGACTCGCCGGTCTCCTTCTCGGAGGCGGCGACGGCCTCGGCCTTCGGGGCTTCGTCGGCCTTCGGAGCCTCCTCGGCCTTCGGGGCAGGCTTGGGCGCGGGCTTCGGCTTCGGAGCGGGCTTGCTCTTGGCCGCGGCGGCCTTGTCGGCCTTGTCCTTCTCGGCCCGGGCCTTGTCCTCCCGCTCCTTGGACTTGAACTGGGCCTGGCCCTCGATGACCGCGTCGGCCACCATGCCGGCGAAGAGCCGGATGGAGCGGATGGCGTCATCGTTCCCGGGAATCGGGAAGCCGACCGGGTCGGGGTCGCAGTTGGTGTCGACGATGGCGACGACCGGCAGCTTCAGCTTGTTGGCTTCCTTGATGGCGATGTCGCTCTGGGAGGTGTCCACCACGAAGATGAGGCCGGGGGCCTTGTCCATGCCCCGGATTCCGCCCAGCATGCGCTCGAGGCGGTCCCGCTTCTTCTCGAGCTGCATCCGCTCTTTCTTGTTGAACTGCTCGATGCGGCCGTCGACCTTCATCTTCTCGATGTCGGTGAGCTTGTCGAGGCTCTTGCGAACGGTCTGGAAGTTGGTGAGCAGTCCGCCCAGCCAGCGCTCCACCACGAAGTACTGGCCGCAGCGCTCGGCCTCTTCCTTGATGGTAACCTGGGCCTGCTTCTTGGGCCCCACGAACAGCACCGGCTTGCCGGCGGCGGCCACCTTGCGGACGGTCTCGTAGGCGCTCTCGGCCAGCTTGTGGGTTTTCTGGAGATCGATGATGTAGATGCCGTTCTTCTCGGTGAAGATGAACGGCTTCATCTTGGGATTCCAGCGCCGGGTCTGATGTCCGAAGTGGACGCCGGCTTCGAGCATATCCTTGATCGTGACGTTGAAACTCACGGTTTCCTCCTGCAGGTTGGACCTCCACCGGCTTCGACCCGGGACATCGCTCGCCGCCCATGGCGGCGAGACCTGCGAGCCCGGTCCACCGGTGTGTGGATTGGTTTCGACTAACGCTTCGAGAACTGGAAACGCTTACGCGCGCCGGGCTGACCGTACTTCTTGCGCTCCTTCATGCGAGGATCGCGGGTCAGGCAGCCGGTGCCGCGCAGCGTCTTCTTCAGCTCTTCGTCCTTGCTCAGCAGCGCCCGGGCGATTCCGAGGCGGACCGCGCCGGCCTGACCGGCGATACCGCCGCCATGCACCGTCGCGTGGACATCGACCGAATCCATCATGTCGACGTACTCCAGGGGCTGGCGCACCTCGATGATGAGGTTCCGGCGTCCGAGATAGGCGTCGAGGGAACGGCCGTTGATGGTCTGCTTGCCGCTACCGGGGACGACGACGCGCACTCGGGCCACGGATTCCTTGCGGCGGCCGGTTGCGCTGAAGACATCTGCCATGTTTGCGGGACTCCTTGTTCGTGTTCGCGCCCTGGCTCTACAGCTTCAGGGGCTCGGGCTTCTGGGCCGTGTGAGGATGGCCGGGGCCGACGTAGACGCGCAGCTTCCTGGCCAGCTTCCGCCCCAGACGATTCTTGGGCAGCATGCCGCGCACGGCATGGGACACCACCTCGCCCGGCTTCACGGTGAGCATCTCCTCGAGGGTGCGCCTCTTCAGACCGCTCTGGTAGCCGGAGTAGCGCGTGTAGACCTTGCCACCGCGCTTGTTGCCCGTGACGTGGATCTTCTCGGCGTTGACCACGATGACGTGATCGCCCATGTCCACGTGAGGCGTGAAATCGGGACGGTGCTTACCGCGGATCACGCTGGCGATACGGGTGGCGAGGCGGCCCAGGGTCTGGCCCTCCGCGTCCACGATGTACCAGCGCTCTTCGAGCTGCCCAGCCTTGGCGACGTGGGTCTTCATGCTTCCTCCAAGTGAGGATTCCCGTACCAATCCCCTGTCCCCCGGATCGTCCGTGGGGAAGAGACTCGTTCGGGTTCGGGAGAACAAAACGAAGGGCCAATCTAGCAAAGGGTTACGGCGCTGTCAAGGGGGGCGGGAAGCCGGATCAGGGCTTTTCCACGAGCGCCGCGAACCCCGAGAAATCCAGGATACCGGAATCGGAGGCCAGGCACGCGATGCTCCGAAAAACGTCCTCCACGCTGCGGTTCTCCAGGGTCCATTCCAGGGGCCGGCCCAGAGTCCGGATCGCCGCGAAGAACTCGCGCCAGGGCACCGATCCGGCGCCCAGGGCGAGGTGATTGTCGTAAAGGCCCCCATTGTCATGGAGATGCAGGGAGACGAGCCGCTCCCCCAGCGCGTCGAACCAGGCGGTCAGGCCGGCCCCGGAGTAGGCATGCCAGTGGCCCACGTCGAAGTTGGCGCCGTAGCGGTCGGCCGGCA
>CAYNQX010000023.1:0-65822 GCA_964399495.1 uncultured bacterium | reverse complement strand
GTCGGCAAGGTAATTGTCCAAGCCACGCGGGATCAAGGAGTTTTGCGCGTGGCGCCGCCTTCCGGGCCGGGTCGCCCGCTGCGGGATGCCCGCGCGAAGTAGGCCTCGGCCCGGCGCATGTCGCGGGAGTCATCCAGTTCGCCCCACGCGCCGTTGTCGAAGAGCGCCGTGCCCAGTGCGAGCGATCCGTCCGCCACCGCGGCGGCCAGGGCCTTCTCGTAGAAGACGCCCGATCCTCCGGCGGCGATCAGCGTCTCCATGGCCGGCACGACGGTCTCGGTGAGGGTCGCGTGCCGCAGCGAGTACAGGTTCACTGTTTTCAGCAGTCCGCGGCAGTCCTCCGGCCGCGTGGGATCGTCCTTCAGGATGAAGCGGCTGATATTGCCGCCCGTGTCCGTCGCGACCACGGTGCCGTCCATGTACGGTTCGAAGGGAGCCACGGCCGCGGTGTCCGGAGCGGAGAGCAGGGCGAACTGGTCCGGCGCGCAGTAGACGTCGGCCTCGATCATGTAGAGGTCGCCGGTGACGAAGGGCGCGGCCAGGAGCAGCGACACGATGTTGTTGGTCGATTCCCAGTCCGCATTGTGCGCGTAGACGATCTCCATGCCGTCCCGGACATCGCCCAGCGTGTCCCTGAAAACCTCGGCGCGGTATCCCACGGCCATCACGACCCGCTCCGTGCCGGCCGCGCGCAACGTGTCGAGCATCCGCAGCAGCAGGGGCCGTCCGGCCACGGGCACCAGGCTCTTGGGCGTGCCGCCCGACACGCCTTCCAGTCGGCTGCCGCGGCCGGCCGCGAGGATCACCGCTTCGCGGATCGTGGTACTCATGGGGCGCCGTGCTCCAGTTCGGCGATCCGACGCATCCGGACATTGAACCGGTAGATGAGCTTGAACACGTTGGCTGTGAAGAGGAACCACAGGCCCACCCGCGGGCGCTCCAGGATGAGGAACAGGCCGATCCAGAAATAGAAATCGGCCTGGTTCACCTTGACGATGCGTTTCTGTGCTCGGAGGATGTACCGCCACAGGGGAACGGCCGAGATGTCGCGCGCGTTGCCGCCGACCCGTCTCACGGGCGCATCACCGGTGAGCTTGCGCTCGATGAACGCGGTGTTCCAGTAGATGTACCCCACCAGCAGATAGCAGCCGGCCGCGGCCGGGCCCAGCAGCAGGTAGTAGGGGGCGGAGCCGGTGCTGAACGCGTGCCAGGAGAAGGCCGTCATGACCACCAGGTACCCGGCGCCGTCCAGGATCCGGTCCAGGTAGCCGCCGATCTGCGATGTCGTTTCACGATACCGGGCCAGGTTGCCGTCCATGCTGTCGAACACCTGGCCGACCTGCAGCATGAGGGCCGCCGCGAGCACGTGCGCGGTGCCGTGGAAAGCGATGAGCCATGCGGGCACGAGTTTCAGCAGCAGGGAGATCAGGGTGATGCGGTTCGGGGTGATCCACCGAACGTCGCCCACGAGGGCCAGGATGAACCAGGACGCCGGATCCGCGAAGGTGGCGGTCCACCAGTCCTTGGCCTGCCGGTTCTTCAGCCGCAGGTAACGTGATCGAATCGTGCTTGCCATAGGCTGGCATGGTAATGCCTGACAGGGGGGAAGGAAAGGTCTTAGGCGTCGAGGTCGTAGCCGCACTCGCTCATCAGCTCGGCCACGCCGGGGAAGGCCAGGAACTCGGCCACCCGCTCCGAGTGTTCGGGATTTCGCCAGCGCCCCACGGCGGCTCCCGTCACCGCGTGGACCGGGCGGGCCCAGTGCCTGCTCTTGCGCACGGTCGTCCGCTCCTGCCAGTCCTCGAGCTCCTCCGCGCCGCCCAGTTCCAGGAATGCGTACACGCGGCCCATGACCGCCTCGAAGTCGGCAACGTATTCCTCGTAGGTGAGGGTGAGGACCTGCGGATGATCCTTGAAGCTGAGGCCGATGCTCACGTCGTTCACCCACCGGTGATAGGGTACCCAGTACTCGCTCGGCTTGAATGGGTGCCGACTGGTCACGACGTCGCGGCCGTCGCGGATGAGATGGATGAGCCGCACGTGGGGGCCGTACCAGTCCAGGAGCTCCCCGAAGAACCGCACGTGCATGGGGGTCTTCTCGCACCAGCGCGTGGCCGACTCGGGGATGCGTTGCGTCAGCAGCTTGCGATAGAGACGATCCAGCCGGTAGGGCACGGCCTTGCCGCCGCCTTCCGGCCGCTCCCAGCGCATGAAGGCGTAGGACTGTTCGGGAATGCTGCAGACCTGGGGATGCGCGTCCAGCACCGACAGCAGCAGGGTGGTGCCGCTGCGTCCGCAGCCACCGATGATTATCGGCGGGTCCGGGAGCCGCTTTCGCTCCATGCGCCGGCCGAGGGCGATGACCAGCGGCGTGACGGTACGTCGTTTGATTGCCTTGAACATGCGGCCAACCTAGTGCGGGCGATGGGGCGCGTCAACAGCATCGGTCTCGACACGCGTTTTCGAAAGACTGGCACTGGTGGAATCGAATGGCTAGTATGCGGTCACCTTTCTCCAACCGAACCGGGCCCGGTCTGCACGAATGCGCATCGATCTCGCATACTCCTCCGTGAAGGGCTACGCCAGCCTGCGGCCTCTCTACGAGCACCTGTCGGAGTCGGGCCGGGAGGTCCGCTTCCACCAGGTGCGCAAGCACGGGTTCCGGAACCGGGGCGTGCTCGAGTCCATCGGCGACACGGTGGTGATCGCCTTCGACCAGGTTCTGAACCGCCTGCGCTCCCAGGGCTGGAAGGGCCGTCACATCTATATCGAGCACGGGCTCAGCCCGGTGAAGTACTACACCTACAAGTACGACTTCTTCCACGAGTCGGCCCTGCTGTTCTATCCGGGCGAGGTGTTCCGGCGGAAGATGCGGGCGATCAATCCCGGGTTCGGGGGCGGCCTCCTCGGCGGATACCCCAAGGTGGACGACCTGCTGCGAACCGCCGTCGACAGGCCGTCGCTCTGCAGGCACTACGGCCTTGATCCCGAGAAACCCGTCATTCTCTTCGCGCCCTCCTGGGGCGGGAAGCGGAGCCCCGATGCCGGAATCCACAATGCCCGTCATCTGCGGGGCGTGGAGAATCTGGTCATCGTCCCGCATTCGTCCGACTACCGCCTGGCGAAGCGCTACGACGCCGTCCGGCCCGACGGCGGCAACATCAATCCCATGCTGCATCTGGCGGATCTGGTGATCAGCGACATCTCCTCGGTGCTGGCGGAAGCCTCCATCCTGGACAAGCCCGTCATCCAGCTCATCCTGCCGCGCTATCCGGGGTGCTTCCCCGAGCGGGACAAGCGCAGCAAGGGCATCTTCCTGTCGGACGATATCCTCGAGCGGGAGCAGCGGACCGACCGGCGGACCCGGCCCTTCAAGATTCCCTACGTGGATGAGGACTGGATCATGGGGCACAGCTGTGTGCCGGAAGAGCTCGAGGACTGTATCCGGACGGCCCTGGAGGAACCGGAGCGCTTCGCCGAGCAACGCAGATACTGGGCCGAGCAGAGCTGCTGGAAGGCGGACGGCAACTCCTCGGCCCGCATCACCCGGATGATCACGCACTTCCTGCGGCACGACGAGGTGCTGCAAATCGATTGACGGTATCCGGCCCCGCCGGGCCGCGAAGGAGCGAACCAGCGAATGAAGGCGATCATACTTGCGGCAGGCATCGGGTCGAGGCTCGGCAATCCCAAGCCCAAGCCGCTGACCCGTCTCAGCGACGGCGAACGGATCATCGACCGGCAGGTGCGACACCTCCGAAACAGCATCGGCGGGGATGACATCTTCGTGGTGGTCGGATTCAAGAAGGAACTGATCATGGAGGAGCGGCCCGAACTCACCTACGTCTTCAACAACGTCTACGACCGTACGAACACGTCGAAGAGCCTGCTGCGCGCACTGCGCAAGGTCCGGGGCGAGGATGTCGTCTGGATGAACGGCGACGTGGTCTTCGACGCCGGCGTCCTGGAGCGGGTAGCGAGCTTCGAAGGTTCCTGCGTCGCGGTGAACACCGCCTCCGTGGGCGAGGAGGAAGTGAAATACACGCTGCGGGAAGATGGGGCCATCGCCGAGCTGTCCAAGACCGTGGAACACGCCCGCGGCGAATCGGTGGGGGTCAACAAGATCATCGCGAGCGACGTCCCCCTGCTCATCGAGATGCTCGAGGGCTGTGACGACAACGACTACTTCGAGCGCGGAATCGAGCTCGCCATCGCCCGCGGCCTGAAGATCCACCCGGTGGATATCTCCGACTTCCTCTGTATCGAAGTGGACTTCGCCGAGGACCTGGAACAGGTGAACCGGGAGCTGGATCAAAGGTGATCCCTTTTTATCGGACCGTCCTGAATACCCTGGATCGTCTGGGAATCCGCTATGTCGTCGGGGGCGAGTCCCTGGCCGGTCTGGCGGAAGGGGATCTCTTCAAGTACTCGAAGAACCTGAGGATCTACCTTTTCCCCGCGGCCTCCTGGAAGAAGCTGGCCCTGTCGATTCTGCTCCTGAGACAGACGGCTCTGTTGAAGCCGAAGTGGAATCAGGGGAAGCTCTTCCTCAAGGTGAGCCATCATCCCGGCCTGTTCAGGAAGGCGCCCTACTCGATGCGCTTGACGCCGTTGCGCTCCGATGGCGAGGCCTACCACCTGAGTATCGCCGGCAATGATTGTCGGCTTCCCGTGGCGGCACTGAGCAGGGACAAGGTGCGGGAAACGAGGCTCGGGGATCTGAAGCTGCAGGTACCCGCCGACCTGGACGGTTTCATCGCGGCCTACGGCGAGACGCTGCTGTCGGCCTTCTACGTGAAGCACGATGTCTCCTTCGATTCGGAATCGGAGCAGGCCGCGGTGCGCTTTCTCCACCGGACCGCGAGGGTTCTGGAGAACACCGACAGCGAATTCTGGATCGAGGGCGGAACCCTTCTCGGTGCGGTGCGCGATGGGAAGTTGATTCCCTGGGACCACGATCTGGACATGGGCCTGAAGTTCGAATCCGAAGCACAGATGCGGAGGGTGATCAGGGCCCTCAAGAAGCGGTTCTATGTCAGTGTCCGCTCCTTCGGGAACAACCCGGATACCTGGAATCTGGGTCGCTGCCGGGTCCTCAAGGTCTTTCCCCGCCGCTATCGCTTCCTGAAGGGGGAGCCCTGCCTGGATATCTTCATCTACTATCTGGGGCCGCTCGAGGAGGGAGGCGAGGAGGTCTACCGCTATGTCGTGTGGCACCGGAACGCCTACCACCGCCGTGAATTTCTGGACCGGCAGGAGAAGGTCAGCTTCTACGAACGGGACGTCCCCACGCCCGCGAACCCGGAAGGCTTCCTGGAGGTCAAGTACGGCCCGGACTGGCGCACGCCGGTGAAGGAGTGGAACGTGGCCCTGGATGACGGCTCGATCTACAAGCCGACCGGCATCGACGCGGACGGCGCGGAGTAATGTCCCGTTGATATGCCACCCCAATTACAGTACTTCTTGGAGGCGTCGGGCACCCCGTGGAGGGGTCGACAGGCACGATGCCGACCCCCCGGAGGGCGGCCGTTCGATGGAGCCGTTCGGATGCGAGGAATCGCCAGATGAGTGACAGGGTCGTCGCAATCGTTCCCGCCAGGGGCGGAAGCAAGGGGCTGCCCGGAAAGAACATCCGCAGCTTCGCGGGCAAGCCGCTCATCGCGCATACGATCGAGCATGCTCTCGAGGCGGACTCCGTCGACGCGATCTATGTTTCGACGGACGACGCGGGCATCGCGAAGATCGCGCGCGACGCGGGCGCCACCGTCATCGACCGACCCGCGGAACTGGCCGGGGATACGGCGACGACCGAAAGCGCCGTCGAGCATGCGCTCGGCGTCATCGAACCCGCACCCGACATCATCGTGCTGCTCCAGGCAACGAGCCCACTCAGGCCCAACGGCGCGGTCGCCGGCGCGATCGAGAAACTCAAGGCTGGAGGATTCGACTCCCTCCTCTCGATCTCTCCATCTCACCGCTTCTTCTGGAGGGTGGAGGGCGACAGGGCCGTCGCGGAATACGATTTCGCGAATCGGCCGCGGCGGCAGGATATCACGCCGGAGGACGCACGCTTCGTGGAGAACGGTTCTCTCTACGTTTTCACGCGTGAGCACTTCGAGGATTCTGGGAACCGCCTCGGCGGCAAGATCGGTTACGTGGTCTTTCCCGAGGAGTATGCCGGCGAGATAGACTCGGCCGCCGACTTCGCGGCGCTCGAAGCGCTTGCCGCCCGGCCCAACCGAAGCCGGCGCGACAGTATCCAGGGAAACAAGGACAAGGATGTGATTTGAATACCATCACCATCAGAAAGGCGGCGGACGGACGGCCGCCCCAGAAGATCGGCAACGGTGAACCCGCGTTCGTGATCGCCGAGATCGGCATCAACCATCAGGGTGACGTGGAGATCGCCAAGCAGCTGATGAAATCGGCGAAGGAGTGCGGAGCGGATGCCGTCAAGTTCCAGAAGCGAAAGGTCGCGAGGATCTTGACGAAAGAGGGGCTCGACATGCCCTACGAGAACCGCAACAGCTTCGGCAAGACCTACGGCGAGCACAAGCACGCACTGGAGCTGACCGACGAGAACTACCATGACCTGGTGAAGTACGCGGCCGAGCTCGACGTCATCTTCTGCGCGTCGGGATGGGATGAGGAGAGCATCGATTTCATCGACTCGCTCTGCGTTCCGTTCTTCAAGATGGCGTCGGCCGATCTCACCAACTTCCCGCTTCTCACGCACACGGCCGCCAAGGGCAAGCCGATGTTCCTGTCGACCGGCATGGCGGACCTCGAGACCGTGCGGCAGGCCTACGATCGAGTCGCCGAGTTCACCAGGGAGATCGTGCTGCTGCAATGCACGTCCACCTACCCTTGCGAGTTCGATGAGATCGGTCTCAAGGTGCTCGACACCTACGCGTCGGAGTTCCCCGATGCCATCCTCGGATACTCGGGCCATGAACTGGGCATCGCCATCCCGCCGGTCGCGGTTGCGCTGGGGGCCAGGGTCATCGAGCGGCATTTCACGCTGGATCGCACGTGGAAGGGCGGCGACCATGCCGCCTCGCTCGAGCCCACGGGCCTGAGGAAGATGATACGCAACATCCACCACGTCGAAGAGGCGATGGGCGATGGCGTGAAGCGGCTCCAGGATTCGGAGAAGCCGGTGTTCAGGAAACTCGCGAAGAGCATCGTGTCCGCCGTCGACATCGCGAAAGGTCAGGAGATTACGCGCGACATGCTCACCACGAAGGGGCCCGGGAGCGGGATCTCGCCCATGGAAATGGGGCGCGTGGAAGGCGCCAAGGCGACAAGGGATGTTCCCAGGGATACGGTCCTTCACGAGGAGGACATCCAGTGCCCGTGACCGGAAAGACCTCGACGGACAGGAGCAGGGATGAGGACGCGGGTTCCTTCGCGGAGCGCGCGAAGAGGGTGAAGCTGGTTGCGACGGATATCGACGGCGTCTGGACCGATGCGCGGATGTACTACTCGGCCGACGGCGACACGCTGAAGGCCTTCTCGACCTACGACGGCATGGCCGTTCAGCGGCTTCGGGAAGCCGGTATTCCCGTGGCGATACTCACGTCGGAAGACACCGAAATCGTGAAACGCCGCGCGGAGAAACTGAAGATCGAACACCTGTTCCTGGGCGAGAGCGACAAGCTCGGCAAGCTCCGAGGGCTCTGCTCGGAACTGCGGATCGGATTGGACGAGGTCGCCTACATCGGCGACGATCTCAACGATCTCGCGGTGCTAGAGGCTGCGGGCCTCACGGCCATGCCAAGCAATAGCCCTATTCTCGACAGATTCGTTCCGGACAGGGTGACGGAGCGAGCGGGCGGCGACGGCGCGTTTCGCGAGTTCGCCGACCTCATATTGAAGCACAAGTAGGGACATGCCCCTTTATATCGTCTATGTCCTCTTGGCGCCCCTTCTGTGGGCTCTCCTGCCCTTGGCGGCTCTCTTCAACGGCAAGATCCGGACCCGCCTGCTCGAGCAGGCGTCGGTGAGGCGCGCCGCGCTCGCCAGGGTGCGCGGGAACAAGGGCACTCGGACACTCCTGCTGTTCCATGCGGCGTCCGCGGGGGAGTTCGAGCAGCTGAAACCGGTTCTCGGGCGAATCGACCGGAGCCGCTTCTTCATTCTCCAGACGTTCTATTCCCCGACGATCTACTCGAAGGAGAAGGGCTCGGATCTCTTCGACGCCGTCTGCTATCAACCCTTCGACTTCCCGTGGTCGGTGCGCGCGTTCTTCAGGGAGTTCCGGCCGCGGAGCTACGTCATCACGCGGCACGATGTATGGCCGACGCATGTTCTCGTCGCGAAGAGGTCGGGTGTTCGAGTGTGCCTGATCAACGCGAACATGTACGAAGGCTCGTTGCGGGCAAGCTGGCCGCTGCGCGGTTTCAACCGATGGCTGTTCGGGAATCTCGACACGATAACCACGGGATCGGACCGGCTCCGGGCGGAGCTGTCGAAGCTCGTCTCGCCCGAGCGAGTGGAGGTAACCGGGGACACGCGATTCGACCGGGTGCTGGAGCGCAAGGCGGCCAACACCACGCCGCATTTTCCGGAGCGGATGCGGGAGACGAGAAACATCCTTCTGGGGAGCATCCTGAAGTCGGATCACGAGGTCGTCTTCGGGGGCCTCGCCATGCGCTACGGGAAAGGCGATGCGTCCCTCGCGGAGGCCGGTCATCGGCTCATCATCGTTCCGCATGAAGTCGACGCGCGGGAGCTCGCGAGTGTCGAGAGCCAGTGCCGCAAGATCGGCATCGAACCGCGGCTGCATTCCTCGCTGGGGAAGGACGAACTCGCGCGAACCGTCATCATCGATGCCGTGGGCAGCCTGGCCGACCTCTATGCCTACTCGCACCTGGCCTATGTCGGCGGCGGTTTCGACGCGGGTGTCCATTCCGTCATCGAGCCGGCCGCGTATGGCGTTCCCGTGTCGTTCGGCCCGAACATCCGTATCCTCGACGAGGCGATCGCTCTCAACAGATCGGGTGCCGGCAAGATGCTGCGCGCGCCCGCCGAGTTCGCGGAGTTCTTGTCCCTGCTGTCCGACGACGACCGGCTGCGGCGAACGAGCGAGCGGACACTCGAGTTCGTCGAGAAGTCCCGGAACGCCGCCGACCGCGTGCTCGAGATCATCATGAAGTCGAAAGACGCCGGGCAAGGGCCGACGGCGGGAAAGCCGGGGTTGCCGCGATGAGATTCGACAAGGCCTACGTGATCGGTTTCAAGGAGCGTGGAGCCGAACGCTTGCACCGTTTCTTCGGCAGCGCCGAGGAGGCCGGTGTCGATGTGGAGCTGTTCCCAGCGGTCGATGGCGCGGCGGTGGATGCGGAGAAGTCCAGAGAGCTCGGATACCTGTCGGATGATTTCGAACTGAGAATGCCCGGCAGCCTGGGTTGCCTGCTCAGCCACGTAACCCTGTGGGAGCACATTCACGCGGATCCCGAGGTTTCCGTCGCCCTGATCTGCGAGGATGACGCGCTGCTGAACGAGGATTTCCTGGCGGAGTTGTCGGCGATTCCGGCCGCCGAGATTCCCGAGGATTGGGACGTCCTTCGCCTGGCGAGCCACAAGGTCACCGGCACGGACGTGTCGCCCCGCTTCGTACGGCCTCCGGCCAGATACATCAAGGGCGCCAATGCCGGCACCTACTGCTACCTGATCAAATCGGAAAGCGCGCTCAAGCTGAAAGCCGTGCTGCTGCCCTACAACAACCGTCAATCCATGGACGTGCTGCTGAAGAAGCGGTCGGACAGATACAACCTGTACGTCAGCAAGATCCCCCTGGCCAGGGAGCAGCGGTTTCGCTATTCGATGCGGCAGGATATGAACTTCAGGTCGAAGAAGGGGGGCGGACTCAGAAGGATCGCCATCGCCTTCTCTCGCCTGTTCCTGAAGTGATCGCGAGCGACACGGGCGGCGCTGGGCCGCTCCTACCCCTTCGTGGAGTTCGCCCGGCCAAGCTGCTTGATCCGTCCGGATCGGATGAGCTCCTCGACGAACGACCTCTCCGCCTGCATGTCGTGCTTGCCGGCCTTGCGGATGACACGTTTCTCCTTCAGCCAGCGAGCAAGGGGCGAATCGAAGTAGTGCGCCCCGCTTCCCGCGAAGAAGTCGAAACCGTGAAGGGTCAGGTCCACACCGAGCAGGTGGAAGAAGTAGATCGCGAAGAATCCGGTCGAGGGTCGAGGAATCCCGCAGCCCTTCTCCATGCCGCTCATCGTCTCGACGGGCAGCATGAAGTACCGATCCGTGCCGAGGCGGCGGCGAATCCGCCCGTGAATGCTGTCCCGCTTGTGCTCCAGGACGTCCATCGGA
The DNA here is from genome assembly GCA_964399495.1 of uncultured bacterium. Classification (GTDB taxonomy): domain Bacteria; phylum Krumholzibacteriota; class Krumholzibacteriia; order JACNKJ01; family JACNKJ01; genus CAYNQX01. The sequence goes on along the minus strand of CAYNQX010000023.1, from coordinate 55,490 downwards.
ATCATCACGAGGATGTTGTCCGGGAGCTCCTTCCGCTTGCGAAGCCCTTGATTCGCGCCGTTGACCCAGATGTCCGTGCGGGAGCCGACCTGGGTCTCCAGGCCGCGCGTGGCGTAGTTGTTGATCCGGACGATCCAGTCGAAATCGTCGATTTGGCTTCCCAGCGACCGTTCGGTGGCGCTGGGGCCGTTCCCGACGATCAAGACCGACGCGTTTTCCAGCGATCGGTACGGGTCCGGTAAGTCATGGAGAGAGATCTGAGACATCGTTGGGGCCCACCTGGAAGCCCGTGCCGGGTCGCGGAGCCGGCTGGAGAGCGAAACCTTCGCGCATAGTGAGTTCTGACTCCGACCGCTGTCCAGCGTTTCCTTCGCGGCCGGGTATCGCCGCCGCCGCGCCACGCGCCCCTTCCGCCTTGACAGACGCGGCCCGGCACGGGAATCTGATTCGATCATGGATCACCAAGCCCGTTCGAGCGGGGTCGACGTTCACGACCTCCGTCATCATCTCAGCCTGCTTGCCCTCGACCTTCGCCTTTCGCGCGAGGCTCTGGGCGAGTCCGCGGATTCCGTCGCCGCCCTTCTCGCCCTTCTCGAGAGGCTGGAAGGGGGCCTGCGCGCGCTCCGGGGTCTGCTCCGCGGAGAGAGCGCGGAAGCAAGCGCCGCGACGCGCCCGGATCGAGCCGCGCTCGTTACCTCCATCTGGAACCGGTTCGTCCGCGCCGGCCGCCTGCGCGAAGAACACGGCTCGCTGACCTGCGCGAGCCCGCTGCTCTGGGCGGGAGCCGAGCGTCACTGGCACAGCCTGCTGGTGAACCTGCTCGAGAACGCCACCAAGGCCGCGCCCGACGGACCCGTGGAACTCCGCGCCGACGGCGAGGGACTGCGCGTGAGCAACGGCGGTGATCTGCCCTCCGAGTCCTTGGTGGAATCGCTGAGGCTGGAGCGGGCTCCCGCGCCGAATCCGGGCAGCGGGCGGGGCCGGGGCCTGGGGCTGATTCTCTCCTCGGCCGCGGCCCTGGGGCTCTCCGTCGAACTCGAGGTGGACCGCGATCTCGGCCGCTGTCACTTCCACCTGCGCCGGCACCGCGCCGACGCCCCGCGGCTCCTGCTCGTGGAGGACGATACCGACCTCCGCGCCATGCTCTCCGAATACCTCCGCGCAGAGGGTTTCCGCGTGGACGCCCGCGAGGACGGCCAGGGCCCGCCGCCCCCGCCGGGGCGCTATGCGGCCGCCGTGGCCGACCTGGGGCTTCCCGGCCTCAGCGGCGACAAGCTGCTGGCCGCCTGGCGGAAGACGGATCCCGGTCTTTTCACGATTCTCCTCACCGGCACGGGCGAGGCGGCGCGCCGCCGATGGCCGGGAGTCGATGTCGTGCTGATCAAACCGGGGCTGGGTGAACTCCGCGAGATCCTCTCACCGCTCGTCGAAACGGGTCGGGACGCATGATCGTCAACCTGGTCCTCGGCCTGAGCTCACTTTTCCTTCTGGGATGTTCGGCCTTCTTCTCCGGGTCGGAGACGGCGCTCTTCGCGCTGCCCGCGCAGGAGCGTCATCCTCTCTCCCAGCGGGAGGACGCGCGGGCCCGGGGCGTCCTCAAGCTGCTCGCGGAACTCCGCACGGTGCTGGTGACGGTGCTGGTCGGCAACACCTTCGTGAACGTTCTCCTCGCGGTGCTGGCCACGCGGCTGTTCATCCGGACCCTGGGGCCGGAGCGGGGCGTGGTGGTGAGCGGCGTGGCGGTGACCGGGATCCTGCTCCTGTTCGGGGAGATCTTGCCCAAGACCCTGGCGGTGCGCGCTCCGCTGCGTTTCAGCCTGTTCGTGTCCCGGCCTCTCCTGCGCGCGCAGGCGATCCTGGCCGGCCCCACGATCCTCATGCGCGGCCTGAGCCGGGCGGTGGTGAGCGTCCTCGATCGTCTGGTGCCCGGCGACGATCTGGAGATGCAGGGCGACGAGATGCTCGCCCTCATGAGTCTGGGCGAGGAGTCCGGCGGCATCGACGCCATGGAGCGTCGGCTCGTAGAGGGGGTGTTCGAGCTGGGCGACCGCAGCGTGCAGGAGGTGATGACCCAGCGCGTCGATCTGTTCCTGCTCGAGTCGGACGAGCTCGTCCGCGACGCGGCCGTCGCCATGCGCAGGGCCGGGCGCAGCTATGCGCCGGTGTTCCGGGCCACGCCCGACCACATCGTGGGCCTCGTGTCGGCATTCGACCTGCTGGCCGCGCCCGCGGAGACTCCCGTGAGCGAGATCGCGCGCGAGGCGGAGTACTACCCCGAGAGCATCGAGGTGGGCGCGCTGCTGCGCGACCTGCTCGAGAAGCACGCGCCGCTGGCCGTGATCCTGGACGAGTACGGCGCCCTGGCGGGCATGGCCACCCTGGAGGATCTCTACGAGGTCCTGGTGGGCGAGATCCTCGACAGCGAGGAGAGCGAGAGCCTCCGCTACTACCATCCCGAGCCCGACGTCCTGGTGGCCTCGAGCCGCCTCTCCCTGGAGCGGGCGGGCGAACTGCTGGGCGTCGTCCTCGCGAGCGACGAGATGGAGACCCTCGGCGGCTTCCTCATGGAGGGCCTCGCGGAGGTGCCCGAGCCGGGACGGAGCTATGAGCTCGCGGGCATCACGTGGACCGTGCTCTCCTCGCGGGGGCCGGCGCTGGGCACGTTGCGACTGGAGCGACGGCCATGAGCATCTGGATCTGGGCATTGCTGGTCGCGCTCATCGGCTCCGCGTTCTTCGCCGGCAGCGAGACCGCCGTGGTGGCCGCCGGTCGCCTGCGCCAGCGTTCGGGGAGCCAGCGGGGGGAGCGTCTGGCCGGCCTGGCGGAGCGGCTCTACCATCGAATGGATCGCACCCTGGCCGTCGTGCTGATCGGCAACAACCTGGTGCTGGTGCTGGCCTCCATCAGCGCGCTCATGATCACCGAGGCCACGGCGGGTCGGCTCGGATTCGAACTCTCGGCCTTCTGGAGCGATCTCATCTCCACGCTCTGGGTGTCGGTGCTGGTGCTCATCACCGGCGAGATCCTGCCCAAGAGCATCGGACACCACTACGCGCTCCGGCTCTCCAGGCTGGGGGCGCCGCTCCTCGTGGTGATGGGAATGGCGCTCGCTCCCCTGCATCATCTCCTGGAGTGGGTCGTCCGTCTTCTGCGCGCGCCTTTCGGCGGCAGCTCCCGCGACGACGGGGATGCCGTTTCCTGGGAGACCGTGCGCCTGCACATGGAGGCGGCGCGCGCCGGCGGAGCGCTCGAGGCCGAAAAGGAGGCGGTGATACGGCGCATCGGCTTTCTCAGCAATCTCAGCGTGGAGTCGATGATGGTGCCCCTGGATCGGCTCTGTCTCCATGGGGTGGAGAGCTCCGTGAGCGACCTGCGCGGCAAGCTCCTCGAGACGGTCGAGCTCCGCGCGTTCCTGGTGGAGGAGCGACGGATCGTGGGCTTGATACCCGCGCGGCGTCTCCTGGGCGTATCCGACGACGTGGAGCTCCGCCGGCTGATGACGCCGGTGCTCCGCGTGAGCCGGCAGGCGCCGCTGCTCGACTTCATCGAGGAACTGCAGCCGCGGGGCGGCAAGTTCGCGGTGGTGAAGGGCGCGGGAGGGGAGAGCCTGGGAGTGATCTTCCTGGAGGACGTGCTCCGCCAGCTCCTGCCCTACCGCCTACCGAGCGATGATTCTCGGGACGTCCATTCCTGAATTCCGGTAGTTTTTTACAGGATTCCACCGGGTGAATAGTGTTTACTGGATTCGCACTCCGCTCAATGTGAGATAGCGAATGAATCTTGACCATTCGGTCGATTGTGCTTATTTTCACTTTGCTCGTGATTTGGACCCTATCCAGGAGAGGAGGCCTTCCCAATGCAGGCACTCGGAAAGGCCGAGATCGGTGAGCGGATCAAACGCTACCGCCTCGAGAAGAAACTGACGCTGAAGGAGATCGAAGCGCTGAGCGGCGTTTCGGCCACCCACATCTCTGAGATCGAGCGCGGCAAGTCGAGCCCCACCGTCGGCGCCCTCACGCGCATCGCCAAGGCGATGGGGAGCGAGGCCGCCTATTTCGTGGAGGCCGAGGAGCTGCCCCAGGTGAGTCTCGTGGCGGGCGGGGATCGCCGCCGCTTCCGGTTCTTCGAGCCGCCGGTGGCGATCGAATCCCTCTCCGGCAACGTGCCCCACTCCCGCATGTCGGTCATGCTGATGACCTGGGAGGTCGGCGCCGTGGCCACCGGAGAGGTGAACCGCCACGAGGGCGAGGAGTTCATCATGGTGCGCACGGGGATCCTCGAGGTCTACGTGGAGGACGAGCGGCACATCCTCAAGGAGGGTGACAGCCTGCACTACCACGCCTCGAGCCCGCACCGCATCGAAAACATCGGCGACGCAGCCTGCGAGGCACTGGTAATCACCGTGCCCAGCTTCAAGATATAGGAGGGGTGACGATGGAGATCACGGAACTCGGCGCCCGCATCAAGCGCATTCGCAAGGGCAAGGGGATGACCCTCAAGGACATCGAGGCGCGCAGCCACGTGTCGGCCACGCACATCTCGGAGATCGAGCGCGGCAAGACCAGCCCGACCATCGGCGCGCTTTCGCGCATCGCCGCCGCGCTGGGCAAGGACACCTCGTTCTTCCTGGAGACGGAGAACCTCGAGGATGTCAGCCGCATCAAGTACGAGGATCGGCAGAAGGTGCCCTTCAAGTCCGCCGACGGCTATCACCAGCGCCTGACCCACGGCATTCCCGGCGGACGCCTGCAGGTCTACAGGCTGCACCTTGAGCCCGGCTCCCGGCTGCAGTACAGTCATCCCGCCCAGGAGGGCGAGGCGACTCTGGTGATCGAGCAGGGAGCGATAACGTTCGACGTGAACGAGGAGACCTACGAGATGAAGTCCGGTGACAGCATGCATTTCACCGAGATCTTCGCGCCGGGGATCGTGAACAGCTCGCAGAAGGATGCGGCCGATCTGCTGCTCATCAGCATGCGGCGCCACAGCATCGACGAGTTCTAGACCAGGAGGACCCCATGACCGACGCCGCGTCCAGCCCCGGACCCGACATGGAGCAGGACATCCTGTTCCTCAGCCTGATCTTCAACTTTCAGGCGGCCGCCCTGCAGCAGATGGGCAAAATGGTCAACCCGCTCTCAGGCAAGGTGGAGCGCGACCTGGAGGCCGCCCGCCAGAGCATCGACCTGCTCGAGTGCCTCGAGCGCAAGACGAAGGGCAACCTCAGCTCCGACGAGGAGCGCGCGATGCAGGAGATCCTCACGAATCTCCGCCTCAACTTCGTGGACGAGATGAAGCGCGGCGAGGACACGCCGGAATCGGTGTCCGCGACTTCCACCGACGACGAGGGCGCCGGTGATCCGGAGAGCTAGGCGACGCGCGACCGCGCTCGCGTGGATCGCGTCGCCCGGCCTGATCGCCGGCCTGCTCCTCTCCCTGCTTCCCGTGAGCGCTTCGGCGGGCTTCGGCCTGCCGGAGTCCCGCGGGCTCCTGACCCTGCGCACCGAGGAGACCACCGGTCTCGGCGCCCTCGGCAGCCACCTCGGACAGAGCTACTACTACCAGGATGTCGGCCTCGACAGCCGCTACCACTGGTACACCAGTCGCCTCGGCCTCACCTTCGGCCTCGGCGAGACCGGCCACCTGTTCTACGACCAGCGCCTCCATGGCCTGCTGCGCTTCGCCGGCCCGGCGGATCTCGAACTGCGCGATCTGATCGGCGACTCCGACTGGACCGGCGGTCTGGGCGACGCCGACGTCGGCATGAAGCTCGTGATGCCGCTGCCCGGCGACCGGATCCACCTGGCCGGCGAGGGTGTCCTGCGCCTGCCCGTGGGGGACGAGCTGCGACGCCTCACCAGCGGCGGCCGCGACTACGAGGTGGTGGGCATACTCAGCATCGACCTGTTTCGCGGTGGCGTTTTCCTTCCCGTTCGACTGCACCTGAACGGAGGCCTGCGCGTGAACCGCGGCAGGGACGGACAGGGCCTCGCGCCGGACACGTCCTCGAACGGCTGGCGGGGCGTCTACCCGCCCTTCTACCCGGCGCTGGCCGACCACGAGCACGTGAACACGCTGAGGCAGTCGCTCTACGGCGCCGGGCTCGAGTTCGTGGGGCGGAACATGCGGCTCTTCGGCGAGCTCGGCGTGGCCGTGCTCCAGAACATCGACGAATCGGAGATGACCCTGCGCGAGCAGCCCTGGCGGCTGGGTCTGGGCTTCCGGGCCGAGGGCTTCGGCGGCGAGTTCTTCGGCGGCTTCGACATGGATCTCGCCCGCGACGACTTCGACACGGAGTTCGCGCCGCACTACCCCGGCCTCGTCTCGACGATCGGCTACCGCCGCGACTGGCAGGTGCTGGCCGGCGATCCCGACGGCGACGGCATCCGCGGCGACGCCGACGGCTGCCCCGACCGTCCCGAGGACCTGGACGGCTTCGAGGACGGCGACGGCTGTCCCGACCCCGACAACGACCGCGACGGCGTTCCCGACCTCGTCGACCTCGCGCCGAATCTCCCCGAGGATTTCGACGGCTTCGAGGACGAGGACGGCCGCCCCGACCTGGACAACGACAACGACGGCATCGTGGACTCGCAGGATCTCTGCCCGGACCGGGCGGAGGACTTCGACGGTTTCGAGGATCATGACGGCTGCCCCGATCGGGGCAGCGAGCAGCGCCCGGCCGAGCCGACCGAACCGGCCGCGCAGCCCGGGTCCGTCGGCGAGGACACCGATGCCGAGCCCGCGAACGAGGAGGAAGCGGCGCCCTAGGCCGGCCGCCGGCTCATCCGTTCTCCCGCTCCTTCACCAACCGCCACACCGCTTCCATCTCGTCGAGATCGCAGTCGGCCAGCGCGCGCCCGCGCTCGGCCAGCGCCCTCTCCATGGCGCCGAAGCGCCGCAGGAACTTGGCGTTGGCGCTCTCGGCCACCTCCTCGGCGTCGAAGCCGAGCCAGCGGCCGAGATTGGCGACGACGAAGAGCAGGTCGCCCAGCTCCTCGCGCGCGGCGCCGAGGTCGCGGGCTTCGAGGGAGCGGCGGTAGCGTTTCGAGGGCGGCCCGCTGCCCTCGGGGGCGGCCTCCGGCAGCGGCGCCAGCTCCTGCCTGAGCTCGTCGAGCTCCTCCTGGAGCTTGTCCAGCACCCCTTCGAGCGCGGGCCAGTCGAAGCCGACGCCGGCCGCCTTCTCCTGGTAGCGGTGGCTCTTGGCCAGGGCGCCCATGCTGCGGGGAAGAGTCTTGAGCAGGCCGGCGTCCTCGCCCTTTTCCTGGCGCTCGGCGCGCTTGATCGCCTCCCACACCCTCAGCTGTTCGCCGCTGCTCTCGGGCGTGGCCTCCTCGTTTCCCCTTTCGAAGATGTGCGGGTGGCGTCGCTTCAGTTTCTCGTCGATGCCGGAGAGCGCGGCGGCGGGGTCGCCGCCGTCGCCGGCCAGGCGCTGGAGCGCGAACACCATGAGATAGGCGAGGTCGCCGATCTCTTCGGTTTTGCCCACAGGGTCACTCTGGCTGCAGGCCTCGAGGTACTCGTGGCCCTCTTCGATGATGTGGCGAGCGATCTCCTCGGCGCTCTGCTCGCGGTCCCAGGGGCAGCCGTCCTCCGGGTCGAGAAGGCGCTCCATCGTCGCCCAGAGGCGGCGCAGCTCGGTATCGGGGTAGTTCGCCATGGCCCGCAAGCTAGCATGGCCCCGGGGGGATGTCCATTGACGCTCCGGTGGCGCGCGGACTATGCTCGGGGATCACGTCAGCCGAAAGCCATCCATCCATGGAATCGATCCGCATCCGGGGAGCTCGGGAAAACAACCTGCGCAATCTGGACATCGACATTCCCCGGCATCGCCTCGTGGTGATCTCCGGCCTCAGCGGCTCGGGCAAGAGCAGCCTGCTCTTCGACACGCTCTATGCCGAGGGGCAGAGGCGTTACGTGGAGAGCCTCTCCACCTACACGCGTCAGTTCCTCGAGAGGCTGCGGCGGCCGGACCTGGATTCCCTGGAGGGGATCGGCCCGGCGGTGGCGATCCAGCAGAAGAACACGGTGCAGCACGGCCGCTCCACCGTGGCCAGCTACACCGAGCTCTCGGACTTCCTGCGCGTGCTCTTCGCCCGCGCGGGCACCCTGCACTGCCCGGGCTGCGGCGACGCCGTGAAGCGCGAGGAACCGAGCGGTCTCGCGGCCGAGCTCGCGACCTCGCTGGCCGACCGCACCCTGATCCTGGCCTTTCCCTACCGCTTCAGCGCTGGGCTGAAGGGCGAGCAGCTCCGGGAGATCCTGCTCGCGCGCGGTTTCGCGCGGGTGCGCCTCGCGGACGGCATCGCGCGCATCGACGACGCCCCGGCCGACGCGCTGGTGGCCGGCCCGCTGCTCGTGGTGGTGGACCGGCTGAAGGCCGATCCCGAGGACGCGAGCCGCCTGGCCGAGGCGATCGAGATCGCCTATCACGAGGGCGACGGGCGCGTCCGCGTGCTGAACGCCGAGGGCGAGGAGATCTCGCGCCACGCCGAGGGGTCGATCTGCGCGGCCTGCGACCTCGAACTGCCCGAGCCCCGTCCCTCCTTCTTCTCCTACCAGCAGGCCGAGGGCGCCTGCCCCGATTGCCGCGGCTACGGCAACCAGCTCGAGTTCGACGTGGAGAAGCTGGTACCGCGGCCCTCCCTCACGCTCGCCCAGGGAGCACTGGCGCCCTGGGCGTCGCCGCGCTTCGCCCGCTTCCAGCAGCGGCTGCTGGAGCAGTGCCGGGAGCGGGGGATTCCCACCGACCGACCCTACGCGGATCTCGACACGGCCCAGAAGGAGTTCCTGATCCACGGCACCGGCGGGAAGCGCGGCGAAGGGGGGGTCCTGCCCTGGCTCGTGGCCCTGCGGGGCAAGGCCTACAAGAAGTACGCGCGCTTCTACTCCCGCCGCTTCATGTCCGAGCGGATCTGCGAGACCTGCGACGGCAGCCGCCTGCGCCCGGAGGTGGAGCAGGTGCGGCTCGGCGAGTGGACCCTGCCCGCGCTCTATCGCCTCGACCTGGGAAAGGCCGCCGACGCGATCTCCTCCCTGGTCCTGGACGCCGAGGCGGCCGGCGTGGTGCGCGTGCTCGCGGAGCTGCAGGATCGGCTCGGCTTCCTGCTGCGCATGGGCCTGCACTATCTCGGCCTCGACCGGCCCACGCGCACCCTCTCCGGCGGCGAGTTCCAGCGCATCCACCTGGCCAACGCCCTGGGCAGCCGCCTCACCGACACCCTCTACGCACTGGACGAGCCCACGGTCGGCCTCCACCCCCGCGATACCGAGCGGCTGCTGAGCACCCTCGAGGAGCTGCGCGACCTGGGCAACAGCGTGGTGGTGGTGGAGCACGACCTCGAGCTGATCCGCGGCGCCGACCAGCTGCTCGACATGGGGCCCGGCAGCGGCGCGAAGGGCGGCGAACTCGTCTACCAGGGGCCGGTGGGGAACCTGGACGGTCTCGACCCCGACCACCCCTCGCCCACGCTGCGCACCCTGGCCGGCCTCGAGCCCCTGGGTTTCCTCGACTCGACGCGTCGCCCGCCCCGCGGGGCCATCGAGCTGGAGGGCGTGAGCAAGCACAACCTGCGGCGCATCGACGTCGCCTTCCCGCTGGGCCGCCTGGTGGCGGTGTCGGGAGTGAGCGGTTCGGGCAAGAGCACCCTGGTGGCCGACGTCCTCGTGCAGGCCCTCTCGAGCGAGGACGGCCCCGGCCCCGAAGGGCACTGGAAGCGGATGCGCGGCGCCGACCGCGTGCACGGCTTCCGCGTGGTCGACCAGAGCCCGGTGGGCAAGAGCCCCCGCAGCAATCCCGCCACCTACCTGGGCGCCTTCCAGTTCATCCGCCAGATCTACGCGGACCGTCCCGAGGCGAGAAAACGCCACCTGGGCGTCGAGCACTTCTCCTTCAACAGCAAGGAGGGGCGCTGCCCCGAGTGCAAGGGCCTGGGCTCGGTGAAGCTCGAGATGGTGTTCATGGCCGACCTGTACGTGCCCTGCGACGCCTGCCGCGGCAGCCGCTTCCGCGCCGAGTCGCTGCAGGTGCGCTACAAGGGCAAGACGCTGGCCGAGGCGCTGGAGATGACCGTCGACGAGGCGATCCACTTCTTCAGCGGCCATCACGCGCTGGGGGAGAAGCTCTGGATGCTCCACCGCGTCGGCCTGGGCTACCTGGGGCTGGGGCAGGGCGCCAGCACGCTGTCGGGCGGGGAGAGCCAGCGGCTCAAGATCGCGCGGGAGCTGGCCACCGCGGGGGCCGAGCGCAACCTGTACATTCTCGACGAGCCCACCACCGGCCTGCACCCGCTGGACGTCCGTCAGCTGCTGGCGGTCTTTCAGCGTCTGCTGAAGGCGGGGCATTCGATCATCGTGGTGGAACACAACCTGCAGGTGTTGATGGCGGCCGATCACATCATCGATCTCGGGCCCGGCGGCGGCCCCGAAGGCGGGAGGATCGTCGCCCAGGGCACGCCCCACGAGGTGGCGGCGTCCCGGGAGTCCCTCACCGCCGCCTACTTGAAACCGGTGCTGGCCGAGGCCGACAGGGAGGACGACGCATGAGGATCCTGGTAACCGGCGGGGCGGGCTACATCGGCGGCGCGTTCGTCAGGGCGGCGCTGGCGGCGGGGCACGAGGTGACGGTGATCGACAACCTCTGCACGGGACACCGCGACGCCGTCCCGGACGCGGCGGAGTTCCTTCTCGCCGACCTGCGGGAACGCCGGACCCTCGAGGACGCCCTCGCCCGCTGCCAGGCGGTGGTGCACTTCGCGGCCCTGAGCATCGTGGGCGACTCCGTGGCCGATCCCGTGGGCTACTATCGCGAGAACCTGGGCGGTTTCCTGGCCCTGCTCGAGGGTATCAAGACGGTGGAGGGTCCCGACCGGCTCATCTTCTCCTCTTCGGCGGCGGTCTACGGCCACGGCGAGGATCGGCCCTTTCTGGAGACCGATCCCTGCCGTCCCGTGAACCCCTACGGCGGGACCAAGCTGGCCATGGAGCAGACCCTCGCCCATACGGCCTCGCAGCTGGGCTTGCGTTACTTCTGCCTGCGCTACTTCAACGCGGCGGGGGCGCTCGAGGATCACGGCGAACGCCACGATCCGGAGACCCACCTGATTCCGCTGGCGCTCGAGGCGGCCCTCGGTCTGCGGGACCTGACGCTCTTCGGCGAGGACTATCCGACCCCCGACGGCAGCTGTGTCCGGGACTACATCCATATCGCGGACCTGGCCGAAGCGCATCTCGCCGCGCTGGACGCTCTCGGCGCGGAGAAGGATCCCAGCGGTCCCCTGAACCTGGGCACGGGCCGGGGCAACTCCGTGAAGGAGGTGCTGGCCAGCGTGGAACGGGTGACCGGCCGCGGCCTGTCGGTGATCAAGGGAACGCGCCGGGAGGGGGACCCCGCCAGCCTCGTGGCGGCCGTCGACCGCGCCGCCGACCTGCTCGGCTGGCGCGCCGGACGGCCCGATCTGGACGCGATCGTGGCCTCCGCCTGGGAGTGGAGTCGCCGGTATCACGGGGAAAATGCCGGATGAAAAGAGCGGAAACGGGCGGTATTGACAACCCGTTTCCCTTGTGCTTTTGTATGCACTCGCTGCGAAGGTAGCTCAGTCGGTAGAGCAGCGGCCTGAAAAGTCGCGTGTCGGCGGTTCAATTCCGCCCCTTCGCACCCCCGAGAGCCGGTCCGTCATGGGCCGGCTCTTCTTCGTTTCCCAGGAGATCGCAGGATTGACTTTCGCGGAGTAATGAGCTAGGAATAGTGATAACGGACTTCAAACTCTGAATATCCAACAGTGGGGGCTCCGATGATCCTCTCCAGGGCGAGTGAGTATGCGATCCGCGCCATGGTCTACATGGCGGGTCGCAAGGATGATGGGCCGGTGCAGTTGAAGGAGATCGCGGAGGCGGAGAACATTCCGTTCCACTTCCTGGCGAAGACGATGCAGGTGTTGACGAGGATTCGCCTGGTCAAGTCGTTCCGCGGGCCCCACGGCGGCTTCATGCTGATGAAACCGCCGGGCGACATCTATCTCTACGAGATCGTCAATGCCTTCGACGCGATCAGTCAGTGGGAGACCACCTGCGTCCTGGGAATCAATCCCTGCTCGGACGACGTGATCTGCCCGATTCATGACGATTGGAAACCGATCAAGGAACGGATCTTCGAACTGTTCCAGACCCGCAATCTCGAGAGCCTGGTGGGCGAACTCGAGAAGAAGCGGGAGAAACTCCGCGAGCTGGGTCTGGCGGGTTGAAGGGATGTGAATCGCGGTTCGGGGCGGCCCTCCTTCGGGTAGGGCCGCCTCCCCTTTTCGTGGCGGATGCAGCTCGCGCGGCTACATCATGTCCTCTTTCGCCTCCACGTGCAGATGCAGACGCGTCACCTCGGCCTCGCCCTGCACCGCGCCGAGCCCGTCGATATGCTCCAGGTGGAAGGCGAGTCCCAGGTAGAGCGAGTCGTGCTCCTGGAAGAGCTCGAGGAACTCGGCGGCGTCGAACACCTCCTCGAGGGTGGAGATCTCGCCTCCGTTGAGTATCCCCTGAAGACGCACGAGACGATTCTCCGGCTGCCAGAACTGGAGCGGCTGGTCGGAGGCGGCCAGGTGCACGTCCACCATCACCGCCATGCTCATGGCGCCGATGACATCCGTGTTGTCCAGGACGACCTGCAGGTCCACCAGCATCTCCTCCAGGGAGATGATGTCCTTCATTCCCTCGGGGGTTCCCAGCGTTTCGATGGCGCTGTGGTGGGTGAAGCTCCCCCCGGGATTGATGAGGGGATACTCGAAGAGCCGCTCCTCCACCGGCATGAACGAGTCCATGTCCAGGTTCAGGATGATGCGGTTGCCGCCGCAACCGGTCATGAGGAGCAGAGCCAGCGAGAAGGCCGCGAGGGCCTTCGGAATTCGCGCATGGCGCATCGGGTTTCGCATGATCACTCCTAGAGGCTGATGCTCAGGCCGAGGGCGACGCCGCGCTCATCCTGGATGTACCGGTTGTGGGTTTCGAGGGCGACATCCAGCGTCAGACCACCGATCCGCCGGCCGACGCCCGCGGAGATCTGCCAGTCCTGCGTGGCGTCGCGCCGCAGTCCGCCGCGGAAGGCCCATGGGGCCATGCGATACTCGGCGCCGAGGTGCAGGGTGTTCCGCCAGGGGCGGAGCCGCAGTTCTCCGAGCAGCGTCAGCGGCCCGGCGGTGTGCCCCGCGTTGAATGTCCAGTAGGGGTCGATCCCGTAGCGATGGGATTCGCCCTCGGCGAGGGTCTCCGTGACGAGGTCGCTCCCCTCGTCGCCTTCACCCTCCTCCAGGCGCTGTCGCTCGTGGCGCGTCCGGGAGAATGCGATGCCGCCGGCGAGGTCCCTCACGCCGACGCCCAGGTCCCAGGGGCCGTGGCGCATCACGACGCCGAGGTCCAGCGCGAAGCCGGCGCCGAGCGACTCGTTCACGCGCGTGTGGGTGATCTGCTCCACGTCCAGGCCCTCGGAGGCGAAGAGCGAGTCGCTGCTGGTGGCGGCCACGTTGATGTCGGCCTCGATCATCGCCAGGCCGCCGATCAGCTTGGGGGCCGCGGCCAGGTAGAAGCGGGGGCCGCTCTCCTCGCCGAAGCCGCGGGCGAAGAGGAACTTCACGGCCACGCCGGCCGCGCCGTTCAGATCACCGCTCAACTCGTAGCGGGAGTTGGGCAGCAGGGAGTCGCCCTCGGCCAGCAGGCCGTAGAAGGCGTCGTCGAGCTCGGTCACCGCGGCGCCGTCCAGGTAGGGGGCGGCCGAGATGCGCCAGCGGCCCTCATCGCCCGCGGGGCGACCGTAACCCACCGAAAAGCGCTCGAGTCGCCCGCCCAGGTTCAGGGGCTCCTTGGGCAGGAAGAGGTGGGCGTCCTCCCAGTACACCCGCATGTGCTCCTGGCCCAGGTCGATGGTGATGTCGCCGTTCAGAGCCGTGGGCCGTCGCAGCTCGAGATGGAGCGGGGGATTGACGATCAGGTTGGCCAGCCGCACCGGATCGAAGGCCGGGTCATTGGGATTCAGCTCCTCTGTATGGCTCAGGAGCGTGAACAGACCGAGGGGCAGCGGAATCGCTCCCTCCCAGGGCTGGGCCCTGCCGGGCACGATGCCGTAAGCCGGGTTTTCGAACGCGAGGCGGCTCGGTTCGGGCGCCAGCACGCCGCCCATGGCGATGCGCCGCGCATCCAGCAGCAGCGCGGAGGTCGGGAGCGCGTGGCCGATCAGCATCACGCCCAGGAGAGCCGCCGCGAGCAGGGTTCGTTTTTGCGTTCCGAGAGGCAACATGCGAAGGGTCCTCCTTGCGGGATGTTCCTCGACGCGGGGTGTGATGGAGGGCGAGGTGTCCGGCTCGCCGCGATTCCCGCGTGGGGATCTTCAGCGCAAGAACGCCGCCTGATGGAGTCCTCGTGGGTCTTGACTTGTCGCCCGGAGGGAAGCTATATAGACCTGCCGTAGGCAGAAGCTGGTGTAGCTCAGCTGGTAGAGCAACGCATTCGTAATGCGTAGGTCCGCGGTTCGAGTCCGCGCACCAGCTCCTCTGGTCACCCGTTCGCGGGGATCCCATTCAGGCCGTCCCGTGGGACGGCCTTTTTCATTTCGACGCGTATCGCTTTGTGGCCCGGGGATTGCCCTTCGTCGCCGGTACGCCGATGTCGAACTTCTGGAGGTCGAAATGTCCGATGCCCCGCTCATGGTCAGTGTTTCCGGAATCCGTGGAGTGGTGGGCGCGTCCCTGCACCCCGAGGTGATCCTGCGCTTCACCGCCGCCTACGCCACCTGGTGTCGACGCCGCGGCGCGGAGCCCGGCGCGAAGATCGTCGTGGGACGGGACGGTCGCCCCAGCGGCAGGATGGTGCTGGACCTGGTCAAGGGCGCTCTCTCGGCCGCGGGGCTGAGCCCGGTGGATCTGAGCGTGTGCACGACCCCCGGCACGGCCATGGCCGTCGAGGCGCAGGGCGCGGCCGGCGGAATCGTCATCACCGCCAGCCACAATCCGGCGCCCTGGAACGCCCTCAAGTTCCTCGACGCGGAGGGAAACTTCCTCGCTCCCGAGCTGGGCCAGGAGGTGCTGGCGATCGAGGAGTCGGGCGATTTCCACTGGGAGGGCCACGAGAATCTCGGCAGCTTCTCCCGCTGGAAGGAGGCCAACCGTCACCACGTGGAGGCCACCTGCGCGCTGCCCTTCGTCGACGCCGGCGCGATCGCGCAGCGCGGCTTCACCGCGGTCGTGGACGCCGTCAACGCCTCGGGCAGCGAGGCCATGCCGATGCTGCTCGAAGCCCTCGGCGTGAACTGCGTGCGTCTGCACTGCGACGGCAGCGGCGATTTCCCGCACAATCCCGAGCCCACGCCCGCGCATCTCGCCGAGCTCTCGGCGGCGGTGAAGGAGCACGGCGCCGACCTCGGCCTGGCCGTGGATCCCGACAGCGACCGCCTGGTGCTGGTGGACGAGAACGGCCGCGTGCTCTCGGAGGAGTACACCCTGGCCCTCGCCGCGGACTTCGTCCTCGGCCGTGAGCCCGGGCCGGTGGCCGCGAACCTCAGCACCAGCCGGATGATCGACGACGTCGCCGCTCGGCACGGGCAGCGCTGCCACCGCTCGCCGGTGGGAGAGGCCCACGTGGTGGCCGCCATGAAGGAGACCGGTTCGTTGATCGGCGGCGAGGGGAACGGCGGGGTGATCCTGCCCGCCCTGCACGCCGGCCGGGACGGTCTCGTGGGCAGCGCGCTCATCCTGGCCGCTCTCTGCGACACGGGCCGCCCGCTCTCGGAGCTGGCCGACGCCCTGCCTCGCTATCGCATGGAGAAGCGGCGCGTGGATCTGGCGGCCAAGGGGGATCCCGAGCGGGTCCGGGCCATCGCCGCCGAGCACTTCGCGGGCGCCGAACTCGACGAGCGCGACGGCGTGAAGGCCTCCTATCCCGAGGGCTGGGTGCACGTGCGCCCCTCGAACACGGAGGCGATTTTGCGGATCATCGGCGAGGCGGAGGACGAGGCCTGGCTGAAGGGCGCCCTGGATGCCGCGGAGAGGCATTTCGGAGCGGAACTTTCGAAGTAATCGACCGTTGGCGATCAGGCCTTTCCGCTTCCGCACGGGTTTTTCAGTTGAAGGGTTGGGGATCGGAAGCCGATACTCGAAAGATAGTCCATGTTTGCTGAACCCCAGCCGCAAGGATCGGTATGTGCGGAATCATCGGATACGTCGGGTCTCGCCCCGCTCTTCCCATTCTCCTCGAGGGCCTCAAGCGCCTCGAGTATCGCGGCTATGACTCCTCGGGCGTCGCCCTGCATCAGGACGGCGATGTCGAGGTGGTCAAGGCCAAGGGGAAGATCATCGAGTTGGAGAATGAGCTGAAGGGGCGCGAGTTCGACGCCTCCCTCGGCATCGCCCACACCCGCTGGGCGACCCACGGTCCGCCCAACCAGCTCAACGCGCATCCCCACACGGGCTTCTCGGGCAACCTGGCGCTCGTGCACAACGGCATCATCGAGAACTTCCAGTTCCTGCGCCGATACCTGAAGGAACAGGGGATCGAACCCCGCACGGACACCGACACCGAGACACTCGCCCTGCTCATCGACCACTACTACGACGGCAGCCTCGAGCTGGCCGTGCGCCGCGCCCTCTCCATCGTGGAGGGCACCTACGGCCTGGCGGTGGTCCACAAGAATCATCCGCACAAGATGGTGGGAGCGCGCAACGGCAGCCCCATGGTGGTGGGCATCGGCGACGGGGAGTTCTTCCTGGCCAGCGACGTGGCGGCGATCCTCGCCCACACGCGCCAGGTGATCTACCTCGACGACCACGAGATGGTGGTGATCGAGGACGACGACTTCCACACCAAGACGATCCGCAACGAGCGGGTGCAGAAGGACGTCCAGGAGGTGACCTGGGATCTCGAGAGCATCGAGAAGGGCGGGTACCCGCACTTCATGCTGAAGGAGATCTTCGAGCAGCCGACCACGATTCGCAACTCCTTCCGCGGCCGGCTGCTGGAGGACGAGGGCAAGGCCAAGCTCGGCGGCCTGATCCGCAACATCGACGATCTGCGCGCCGCCGACCGCATCATCTTCCTGGCCTGCGGCACGAGCTGGCACGCGGCCCTCATCGGCGAATACATGATCGAACGCCTCGCGCGCATCCCGGTGGAGGTGGAGTACGCCTCCGAGTTCCGCTACCGCAATCCGATCCTCGACGAGGACAACGTGGCCTGGTCCATCAGCCAGTCCGGCGAGACGGTGGACACGCTGGCCGCGATGAGGGAAGCGAAGACCAAGGGCGCCATGGCCCTGGGGCTCGTCAACGTTGTGGGCAGCACGATCGCCCGTGAGAGCGACGGCGGCGTGTACATCCACGCTGGCCCGGAGATCGGCGTGGCCAGCACCAAGGCCTTCACGAGCCAGGTGACTGTGATGGCCATCATCACCCTGCTCATGGGCCGCATGGCGAACCTGTCCAAGGACCAGGGCCAGGAGATGGTGCGGGAGCTGGAGGCGATTCCGGAGAAGGTCGAGCGGATCCTGAAGATGGACGACCAGATCAAGGAGATCGCCAAGATCTACGCCGACGCGAACAACTTTCTCTACCTGGGGCGCGGCATCAACTTTCCCGTGGCCCTGGAGGGCGCGCTGAAGCTGAAGGAGATCTCCTACGTCCACGCCGAGGGCTACCCGGCGGCGGAGATGAAGCACGGTCCCATCGCGCTCATCGACGAGAACATGCCGGTGGTGTTCGTCAGCCCGCGGGGCGGCAGCAACGAGAAGATCCTCGGCAACATGGAAGAGGTGAAGGCGCGCGGCGGCCGGATCATCGCCGTGGTGAACGAGGGCGACGAGAACGCGAGCGCGCTCGCCGACCACGTGATCCCGATTCCGGAGACCGTGGAGTACCTGTCGCCCCTGCTCACCGTGATTCCGCTGCAGCTGCTGGCCTATCACATCGCGATCCTGCGCGGTTGCAACGTGGATCAGCCTCGGAATCTGGCGAAGAGCGTCACGGTGGAATAGTCCGCGGCGTGTCGCGTCGCGAAGGGAGAAGCGATGGAGCGTCGAATCATCAGCACCGAGGCCGCCCCCGCGGCCCTCGGGCCCTACAGTCAAGCGGTGCGCGCGGGCGACCTGCTCTACACGGCGGGTCAGGTGCCGCTGGATCCCGAGACCATGGAACTCGTGCCGGGAGGCATCGAGGAGCAGACCCACCGGGTCATGCGCAATCTGGGCGCGGTGCTGGAGGCCGCGGGCGCGGGCTACGGCGATGTCGTGAAGACGATGGTCTTCCTGCAGGACATGGCCGACTTCGCCGCCTTCAATGGGATCTATGGCGAGTACTTCGAGGGGCACGAGCCTCCGGCCCGGAGCACCGTGCAGGTGGCGGGGCTTCCCCTCGGGGCGCGGGTGGAGATCGAACTGGTGGCCCGGATTCCCTGACGGCCTCGGCCGGTGCGCCATCGAACAGGACTGGACGAGTCCACGATCGATGACTAACATGATGCCCCGCCGCAGTCCTACTTAATGGGAGTGGATGGGTCCTGGTGGGCCCCGAGGACTTCAAATCCTTTTGCCGGGTGCTAAAACCATCCGGGGTGGGTTCGATTCCCACGCATTCCCGCCATTTTCTCGCCCCGAGGTGCCATGGGCCGTTTCCTCGTCATCGCGCTGGTGCTCCTGGCCCATACGGCCATGGCGACCGAAGTTCCCATGGAGCCCGGCACGGGGCGCCTGGTGGCGGCGGAGACGAGGTATGAACTGCCCTCCACGAAGAACGCGCGCGTGGCCATGGCCGCCACGACGGCGTTTCCGGGCCTCGGGCAGCTCTACAACGAGCAGGGGCTCAAGACCCTCGTCGTGTTCGCCTGGGAGAGCTACTACCTGTCGGTGATTCTCCGCGAAGGCCAGCGGGCCGACCTCTACAAGCGCCATGCCGGCGCTCTGGGCGAGGGCGAGACCTGGAACGGTCTCACCTACGGCGACCTCCGCACCCGTTTCGCGGCCCACGAACAGAGGCAGACCGACTACGTCTGGTACACCGGGGCGCTCTTCGTGGCCAGCCTGCTCGACGCCTACGTGTTCGCCCATCTCCACGGTTTCGAAACCGATGATATCCGCAGTCGGCGGGCCGCCGTTCTTCCCCATATCAATCCCGCGGAGCGCAGCGTCGGCCTGCAATTCCGTCTGCGGTACTAGGCGCCATGATTCCCATCGAACGCATTCGCAACTTCTGCATCATCGCGCATATCGACCACGGCAAGTCCACGCTGGCCGACCGCCTTCTCGAACTCACCGGCACCCTGTCGGATAGGGAGATGAAGGCGCAGGTGCTCGACAGCATGGATCTGGAGCGGGAGCGCGGCATCACGATCAAGAGCCACCCCATCTCGATGGCCTGGAGCGACGACGCCGGCGACGAGTACCTGTTCAATCTCATCGATACTCCGGGCCACGTGGACTTCAGCTACGAGGTGAGCCGCAGCCTGGCGGCCTGCGAGGGGGCGATCCTCGTGGTGGACGCCGCGCAGGGCGTGGAGGCGCAGACCCTGGCCAACCTGTACCTGGCGCTGGAGAACGACCTCGACCTGATCCCGGTCATCAACAAGATCGACCTGCCGGGCGCGCGCACCGAGGAGGTGCGCGAGGAGGTCGTGAACATTCTCGGCGTCGAGCCGGACGATGTGCTCGCGCTCAGCGCCAAGACCGGCGAGGGCGTGCCCGCCCTGCTGGAGGCGGTCGCCCTGCGCCTGCCGGCTCCGCCCGATCGCAGAGCGGCGACGCCCCGCGCGCTCATCGTGGACTCGAGCTACGACGCCTACCTGGGCGCCGTGGCCACCGTGCGGGTGATGGACGGCGCGTTCGCCAAGGGCGACGCCGTGCGCTTCCTCGCCACCGACAGCGCCTACGAGGTGCACGACGTCGGCCGCTTCGTCCTGGGTCGCCAGTCGACCCCGAGCCTGGGCTCCGGCGAGGTGGGCTATGTCATCACCGGCGCCAAGGAGGTGAAGTACGTCCAGGTGGGGGACACCCTCGCCGCGGACGTCGCACCCGTGCCGAAGCCGCTGCCGGGCTACCGACCCGCCAAGCCGATGGTGTTCAGCGGTCTCTATCCCGTACTGGCCGAGCAGTACGAGGAGCTGCGCGAGGCGCTGATCAAGCTGCAGCTCAACGACGCGGCGATCACCTTCGAGCCCGAGTCCAGCACGGCGCTCGGCTTCGGTTTCCGCTGCGGTTTCCTGGGGCTGCTGCACATGGAGATCGTGCAGGAGCGGCTGGAGCGGGAGTTCAACCTCACGCTCATCGCGACCCTGCCGAACGTGGAGTACCAGGCCACGCTCAAGGACGGCGCGGAGCTCGGCGTGGCCAACCCGGCCCAGATGCCCGACGCGAACGAGCTGGCGGAGATTCGCGAGCCCTACGTGCGCGGCACCATCTACACGCCCTCGGAGTACGTGGGGGCCGTCATGAAGGTGTGCATCGAGCGCCGCGGAGTGCAGGAGGGCATGAGCTACCTGGACGGGAAGCGGGTCGAGCTGCACTTCCGGCTGCCGCTCTCCGAAGTGGTGGTGGACTTCTACGACCGACTCAAGAACAATACGCGCGGACACGCCAGCTTCGACTACGAATACGCCGGTCACGAGCCGAGCGACCTCGTGCGGCTCAGCGTGCTCGTGAACGGCGACCCGGTGGACGCGCTGTCGAGCATCGTGCATCGGGAGAAGGCGCATGTTTGGGGACGCACCCTCGTGGAGAAGCTGAAGGAGGAGATCCCCCGGCAGCTCTTCCAGGTGGCCCTGCAGGCGGCCGTGGGCGGCAAGATCGTGGCGCGCACGAACATCAGCGCGCTGCGCAAGAACGTCACGGCCAAGTGCTACGGCGGCGACATCACCCGCAAGCGCAAGCTCCTCGAGAGGCAGAAAGAGGGCAAGCGGCGCATGAAGCAGGTGGGCAACGTGGAGATCCCCCAGGACGCCTTCCTGGCGGTCCTCAAGATGGAAAGGTAGAGAGGCGATGGCGAAGAAAGATGGACCCGCGAAGAAGAAGTCCGCGATGAGAGAGACCGTCGACGTGATCGTGTGGGCGGTCGTCATGGCCTTCCTGGCGCGCAGCTTCCTGATTCAGGCCTTCCGCATTCCCAGCGGCAGCATGGAGGACACGCTGCTCGTCGGCGACTTCCTCTTCGTGAACAAGTTCCTCTACGGCCCCCAGATCCCCTTCACGGACATCCGCCTTCCCGGCATCCGCGAGCCGCGCCCCGGCGACATCATCGTGTTCCGCTTCGAGGGCGAGAAGGACGACTACATCAAGCGCTGCGTGGCCGTGGGCGGCCAGACCCTCGAGGTCAAGGACAGCGTGATCCACCTGGACGGCGTCGCCCAGGACGAGGACTTCACGAAGCACATCTTCGGCAACCGTCCGGGGCGCGCCCCGCGGAACTTCGGCCCCTACGAGGTGCCCGAGGGCAAGATCTTCATGATGGGCGACAACCGCGACAACAGCAGCGACAGCCGCATGCGCGGACCGATCGACTGGCGCAAGGGCGTCAAGGGCAAGGCGCTGTTCATCTACTGGTCCTGGGACGGCAAGAAGAAGCTGCCGCGCTTCAGCCGGATCGGCGACCTGATTCATTGAGGGCCGGCATGGCCGCCTCCCTGTATATCCACGTTCCCTTCTGCGCGAGCCGCTGCGGCTACTGCGGCTTCTACGCCGTCACGTCCGGCGATCGCGAGGGCTACACCGATGCGCTCCTGCGTCAGCTCGAAGCCGAGCAGCACCGTTTGATGGACGGCCCGCTGCCCAGCATCTACGTGGGCGGCGGCACGCCGAGCTGGCTGCCGGGGGAGCAGCTCGATCGCCTCTTCGCGGCCCTGGCGCCGCGCCTCGGCCCGGCCACCGAGTTCAGCATCGAATGCAACCCCGAGGACCTGGACGCCACGCTCCTGGCCCGCCTCGAGCGCGGCGGAGTGACCCGCCTGAGCCTCGGCATCCAGAGCCTCGACGACGACGAGCTCCGCGCCGCGGGCCGCCGCCACGACGCCGCGGGCGCCCGCCGCGCCATCGCGCTGGCGACCGGCTCCTCCCTGCGTCTCTCCCTCGACCTCATCGCCGGCCTGCCGGCCCAGAGCCCCGAGGGCTTTCGCGCGAGCCTGGACGCGGTGATCGCAGCGGAACCCGAGCACGTCTCGCTCTACTGCCTCGAACTGGACGACGACGTGCCCATGGCCCGCCAGTTCGCCGAGCGCCCGGACGAGGATCCCGGCGACTCCTTCCGCGCCGATCGCTACCTCGAAGCCCACGCGCAGCTGGCCGCCGGCGGCTACGTGGCCTACGAGGTGTCCAACTGGAGCCGCGGCCCCGGCCGTGAGTGTCGCCACAATCTGGCCATCTGGCGCGGGGGCGAGTTCCTCGGCCTGGGCCCGGCCGCTCACTCCCGCATCGGCGGGCGTCGCTGGTCCTGGTGTGCGGATCTGGCGCAATGGCGGGAGGCGCTACGGGCCGGCCGCGAGGTTCCCCGGCAGGAGGACCGACCCGATCCCGAGGCGCGGGACCTGGAACGGCTGCTCCTGGGCCTGCGAACGAGCGACGGACTGCCCCTGGACGAGCCCCGGCTGGCCGCGCGTCCGGAGTTCCTCGAGCACTGTGAAGTCGAGGGTTGGGCGCGCCGCGAGGCCGATCGCTGGGCGCTCACGCCCACGGGATGGTTGCGCCTGGATGGGATCCTGGCCCGGCTGGCCTCTTGACAGTGCCGGGGCGCTGTCCTAGATTCTCCCAACATGTCCCGAACAGGTTGATTTTCATGGACTTCAGGTACTACGAACTCCCCGAAGACAGACAGCTGCGAGTGCTGGACTCGGTGATCCGCCTCCACACGGAGCGCGCCGAGCCTGTCAGCTCGGCAGCCGTGTCGCGCGATCTGGATCTGTGCTGGTCCTCGGCCACGATCCGCAACGTGTTCATGGAGCTCGAGGAGCTGGGCTGGCTGATCCAGCCGCACCGCTCCGCCGGGCGCGTGCCCACGGATCTCGGCTACCGCGTCTACGTGGAGCGGGTGATCCGTCCCACTCGGGACGGCAAGAAGTGGGAGCGCGTGCTCGAGTCCGAGCTCGACTTCCACGACGGCAGCCTCTCCCACGTGCTCGACCGCGCGGCGCACCTGATCAGCCGGCTGAGCCACGCGCTGGGCCTCTCCCTGCTCATCTTCTCCCCGGCGCCTCGCGAGCGGGGCGAGACGGTGGACGGCCGCGTCCAGATTACCGGCGTCGACGAGCTGCTCGGCCTGCCGGAGTTCGAAGACCCCCGCAAGCTCCGCGTGCTCGTGCACCTGCTCGACGACGCCGCGCCGGTGGCGCGCTACCTGCGGGAGATCGTGGACACGCCGGGCCAGGTGCGCGTGAGGATCGGCGAGGAGAACCGCCTGTCCGACCTGGACCAGTTCAGCCTCATCGGCACCCGCATCGACCGCAGCGAGGAGAGCGCCGTCATGGGCCTGCTCGGCCCGAAACGCATGGACTACCCCCTGGTTCTCGCCAGCCTGGAGGGGCTCGTCGAGCTCCTTCACGACAGCGACAGGCCCGACAACGATTCCTGGAGTTGAGATGAAACCCAAGCGTCCCGCGCCTCCCGAAGGCGGCGAGGAGAAGCACGACCCGGCCGAGACGAGCAAGCCCTCCGAGAAGGAGGAGAGCGTCGAGGCCGAAGAGGCCACCGGCAAGGAGCCCGAGCTCGAGGTCGTGGAGGGCGAGGCGGAGTCCGAGAACCCGGAGCTCGAGGCCGCGCGCGCCGAGTCCGACCGTCTCCTGCGCCTCCTGGCCGAGCGCGACAACCAGCTCCGCCGCGTCCGCCGCGAGCAGGAGCGCGATCTGGAGCGGTTCCGCGGCGAACTCGTCGAGAAGCTGCTCCCCGTGATCGACGACTTCCAGCGCGCCCTCGAGCAGCTGCCCGAGGATGACGACTCCGGCCTCGCCGAAGGGCTGCGCCTGGTGGCCCAGCGCCTGGAGGAGAGCCTCTCCGATCTGGGCCTCGAGCCGATCGAGGCCGTCGGCGAGGTCTTCGATCCGCGCTTTCACGAGGCCCTGCTGCAGCTGCCGAACACCGACGCGAAGAAGGGCGTCGTCGTCCAGGAACTGCAGCGCGGCTACCGGCTGGGAGAGCGGGTAATCCGTCCCAGCAAGGTCGCCGTCGCCGGCTGATCCCCACCCACCGCCGGCCAAAGGAAAGACCATGTCCAAGCGAGACTACTACGAGATCCTCGGCATCGCGAAGGATGCGGACGAGCAGGCGATCCGCAAGGCCTATCGCAAGCTGGCCATGCAGTACCACCCCGACCGCAATCCCGACGATCCCGGCGCCGAGGACAAGTTCAAGGAGGCCACCGAGGCCTACGAGGTGCTGAAGGACGACCAGAAACGCCAGACCTACGACCAGTTCGGTCACGCCGGCGTCTCGGGGCAGGGCTTCGGCGGTCAGGGCGGCTTTGGCGGCGGGGGCATCGACATGGAGGAGGCCCTCCGCTCCTTCATGCGCGACTTCGGCTTCGAGTCCTTCTTCGGCGGCGGTGGTGGCGGCCGGGGCGGCCAGCGCGGCCCCGACCGGAGCGGCCGCGACCTCAAGGTGCGGATGCGCCTGACCCTCGAGGACGTGGCGAGCGGCGTCGACAAGCAGATCAAGGTAAAGAAGAAGGTGCCCTGCGGCACCTGCAGCGGCAGCGGCCAGCGGCCGGGCTCCCGCATGCAGCGCTGCCCGGGCTGTCAGGGCAGCGGCGAGATCCGGCGGGTGCAGCGATCGATCCTGGGGCAGTTCGTCAACGTGAGCCCCTGTCCCCAGTGCCACGGCGAAGGGGTGCTGATCGCGGACCCCTGCGGCGACTGTCGCGGCGAGGGGCGCGTGACCGGCAGCGAGACCCTGAACGTCTCGATTCCCGCGGGCGTCTCCACGGGCGACTACATTCCCCTGCGCGGCCAGGGCGAGGCGGGACTGCGCGGCGGCGGCGCCGGCGACGTCATCGTGCTGATCGAGGTGGCGGAGCACGAACTCTACGAGCGCGTCCGTCAGGATCTGTTTCTCGAGTTGCCGGTGGTCTTTTCGACGCTGGTCACTGGGGGCAAGGTGGAGGTGCCGACCCTCGACGGCGCGGCCATGCTCAAGGTGCCCGGCGGCACGCAGAGTCATCAGCTCTTCCGCCTGCGCGACAAGGGGCTGCCCCACCTGAACTCGCGTCGGCGCGGCGATCTCATCGTGCGCCTCGTCGCCTGGACGCCCGGACGCACGAGCAAGGACGAGCAGCGCCTCCTGAAGAAACTGGAGCAGATCCAGACGGGCAAGCTGCCGGGGCCGCGTAAGCCCAAGGCCTAGCTCGGGCGTTCCCATCCACGACCTTCCGAGGAGATCATGAGCGATCGCCCCGTCCTCCTCCGTCCCGATCTCGCTTCTGGCTCCGGGCCCGGCCGGCGTCGCCTGCGGATCGAGGGCGCCGACCAGCATCACCTCTGCCGCGTGCTGCGGCTGCGCGCCGGGGATGAGTTCGAACTGCGGGACGGCAAGGGCCTCGTGGCCCTGGCCCGCCTCGTCGAGGTGGGGAAGCGCGATGCCCTGGCCGAGCTCGAGTCCCTCGAGCGACCCGATCCGCCGGCCGGACCCCAGGTGCATCTGGCCCTGCCCCTGCTCAAGGGCAAGCGGCTCGACTGGGCCCTCGAGAAGGGCACGGAGCTGGGCGTGGCGGGATTCCACCTGTTCGTCGGTCGCCACGGCGTGGTGAAGCGGGAGACGGCGCCCGAGCGCTACTTCGAGATCCTTCGCGCCGCCTACCGGCAGAGCCGCCGCCTGCTCCTGCCCGAACTCACGGGCCCCCGCTCCTTCGCCGAGCTCCTGGAGTGGGCAAGCGGCGAGGGCTGGCGGCAGGGCTGGGCCGATGAGCGAAGGGCGGGAATGGGGCAAGAGGCCCTGGAACTCGTTGGGGAGAAACCCGTTCTGCTGGCCTGGGTGGGGCCGGAGGGGGGCTTTGCCGAGGAGGAGCGCGGGGCCCTGACCGGGAGCTGCGACTTCGTCCTCGACCTCGGGCCGCAGCGCCTGAGGGCCGAGACGGCCGCCATCGCTACCGCCTGTCGCCTATTGTTGCCTCCCGCGGCGGAAAAGACCGCAGGGTGCGTTGACAGTCCCGACAACCGCGTCTAAGATTGCTAAGATTTTTTCTTACATTGGGTTTCGCGGATCCATGTCGGAATTTCAAGGGGGAAGATGAGCCTTCAGCAGCAACTGGATGATGACCTCAAAACGGCCATGAAGCAGGGTGAGAAGGCCCGCGTCGGTGTGCTGCGGATGCTCAAATCGGAGCTGAAGTACGCGCGCATCGAGCGGGGAGAGGAGCTCTCCGGCGAGGAAGTACTCGACCTGATCGCCCGATATGCGCGTAAACGCAAGGATTCCGCCGCCGAGTACGAGAGAGGCGGTCGCCAGGATCTCGTCGATAAGGAACTGGCCGAGCACGACATCGTGAAGGGCTATCTGCCCGCCTCCCTGACCGAGGACGAACTGACCGCCCTCGTCGAGGCGGCCGTGAACGAATTGGAAGCCGAAAGTATGAAGGACATGGGGCGCGTCATGAAGCTCGTGCTGGAGCGCGCCGCGGGGCGCGCCGACGGCGCGGCGGTGAGCGCCCTGGTCAAAGCCCGCCTGTCCGGATAGGGGGGCGACATGGGAACGCATCTGCTGGTTGTCGCCCTGGGCGGCACCCTGGGCCTCGGTCTCTATCATGGCTATCGCGGCGGGCTGATACGCAGCGCCTTCAAGCTGGTCGGGCTCGCGGCGGGCATCCTGCTCGCGCGTCCCGTCGCGACCTGGATCCACCCCGAGATCGTCGACTTCATGGATTTCCCCGGCTCCTGGCCCCTGCTGGTGCTGCTCTCCTTCGTGGCCATCACCGTCCTCTTCGCGCTGGCCGGCTGGCTGATGTCCCTGCTGATCCGCTGGACGCCCCTGGTCTGGATCGACCGGGTGGGCGGCGCGGGGCTGGGCTTCGTCATGGGGCTGCTCGTCTGCGCGGTGATCCTGGGCCTGCTCGACCATCTCGCGATCCTGGAGGAGCTGACGCGAGAGGCCACGGGCTGGGAGAAGAGCTTCCTGGACTGGGTGCAGGCCGTGGCGCCCGACCTCTTCGAGCAGCTCAAGGGGCTCGTCCGTCCCACCCGCGTGCCGGGAGGGACCGCCTGATGCCCTGGCTCCGCCCCGAACCCGCCCTCGACTGCGGCGACGCCGCGCGGCTCCTGGAGTTCTCGGAACTCCTCGCGGAGCTGGCCGAAGGCGTGCGCTTCGAGCGGAGCGCCCAGGCCCTGCGCGAGCTCGTGCCCCTGGCCGACCGCGAGGCCGTCGAGGCGCGCCGCATGCGGGTGGCCGGCTGGATACGTCTGCTCGACGAGGGGGAGGAGCCGGACGTCGCCGGCCTCGCCGACCTGGGCGCGGGCCTCGACCGCTGCCGCACCCCGGGCGCCGAGCTCTCCGGGGAGGACCTCCGCGGTCTCTCCCTCACCCTGCACGCCCTCACCCGCTTCGGCGACTTCCTCGCGCGCCATCGCGATCTGGCGCCCTCGCTCCACGCCGACTGGGGCAACCCGCCCGACCTGCGCGGTCTGGCCGGCGAGATCGACCGCTGCATCGACGAGGAGGGCGAGATCAAGGACAAGGCCAGTCCCGCCCTCGCCCGTCTGCGGGAGCAGATTCGGGAAACCCGCGGTCGCGCGCGCAGCTCCCTGGAGGGGATGATCCGCGAGCGCCTGGCCGGGGGGGAGCGCGATCTGCGTCCGCGCATCCGCTCGGGCCGTCTCGTCCTGCCCGTGCGCCGTGAGCAGCGGGGCGAGATGCCGGGAATCGTTCACGACGAATCCGCCAGCGGCAAGACCCTCTTCGTGGAGCCGCTGGAGACGGTGGAGCTGAACAACCGCGTCACCTCGCTGCTGGCCGAGGAGTCGAAGGAGTGCGCGAGGATTCTGCGCGCGCTCACCGCCCGCGTGGCCGAGTGGGTCGACGCGATCGTCGGCCGCCTCGACGCCTACCACCACCTCGAGATTCCCCTGGCCGCCGCCCGCCTGGCGCGGGAGCGCGCGTGGCACTGGGCGGAGTGGTCGTCGGCCGAGGAAGACCGGATCCGTCTCGTGGGCGCCCGCCACCCGCTGCTGGCGCGCTACCTGCCAGAGGGCGAGGCGCCGGTGCCGCTGGACCTCGAGCTCGACGCCTCGCTGCGCCTGCTCCTGGTGACCGGACCCAACACCGGCGGCAAGACCGTGCTGCTGAAGACCCTCGGCCTGCTCACGCTCATGAACCAGTGCGGACTGCCCCTGCCCGCCGGCGAGGGCACGCGCCTGCCGCTGTTCTCGAAGCTCCAGGCGGACATCGGCGACGAGCAGTCGATCCGCGATTCCCGCTCCACCTTCAGCGCCCATCTCGCCCGCCTGGGCGCCATGGCCGACGGCGCCGCGCCGGGCACCCTGATCCTGGTGGACGAGATCGGCGACGGCACCGATCCCGAGGAGGGCTCGGCGCTGGCCCAGTCGCTCATGAACCACTGGATCCGCCGCGGTGCGCGGGCCGTGGTGAGCACCCATTTCGGCGTGCTGAAGGGCTACGCCCAGGAGAGCGAGGGCGCGGCCAACGCGGCCATGGACTTCGATCCCGTCGCCCGCCGCCCGCTCTACACCGTGAGCTTCGGCGTTCCCGGCAGTAGCCGCGCCCTGGCCACCGCCCGGCGTCTCGGCATGGACGAAGGCGTGCTGGCCGAGGCCGAGCAGCTCCTGGGGGAGGACGCCCTCAGCCTCGAAGCGCTCCTCGAACGTTTGGAGCGGGAGACCCAGACGGCCACCCGCCTCAGGGAAGAGGCCGAGACGATGCGCGAGCGCTACGAGCGTCTCGAGAACGAATACGGCGAGCGTCTCGCCCGCGTGCGCAAGGAGGAGCGGGCGATCCTCAAGGAGGGGCGCCGCGAGGCCGAGGAGTTCCTGAACCAGGCGCGGAGCGAGTTCGAACGCAGCGTCCGGGAGCTGAGGGAGCGCGCGGCCGACCGGGAGAGCATCCTGGCGGGCCGGGAGACCCTGGATCGCGTGGGCGAGGCCCTCGCCGACAAGGATGTCGCGGCGGACGGTCCCGCCCTGCCGCCGCTCGAGCAGTGGCGGCCCGGGGATCGCGTGAAGATGCGCGCCACGGGCCAGACCGCCGAGATCCTCGGCGAGGTGGGCGCCGGGCGTCTGCGGGTGTCCCTGCGGGGGCTGCCGGTGGTGTTGCCCCTGGAGGAGCTGGCGCCGCTGCCCGAAGGGGGACGGCCGGCCGAGGCGCGGGTCCGCCGCGAGGCCATGGACCATGTCGCCTACCGGGTCGAGGGGCCCGATTCCTACTGCCTCGATCTCAGGGGCTGCACGGCCGAGGAGGCCCGCGAGCAGCTCGACGGCTTTCTGGACGACGCGGTGCTCGCCTCCTTCGAGTTCATCGAGATCCTCCACGGCAAGGGCGGCGGCGTGCTGCGCGACGAGGTGCGCCGCGTCCTGGCGCGCGACGGCCGCGTCGACCGCTTCAACCTGGCCGACCAGAACCGGGGCGGCAGCGGGGTCACCGTGGCCTGGCTGAGCGGCTCCCGAGGCGGCGCGCGGGGTGGGCATGGGCGCTCCTAGCAAGGATTTCGGAGATTTCAAGGAGCGGGTGCGGGAGGCCACGGAGATCGTCGAACTGGTGGGGCAGTACCTGAAGCTGCGCCGGGTCGGCTCGAACTGGCAGGGCCTCTGTCCCTTTCATCACGAGAACACCCCCAGTTTCAACGTGAATCAGGAAAGACAGAATTTTTACTGCTTCGGTTGCCACAAGGGGGGGGATGTATTTAGTTTCGCCATGGAACAGGAGGGGCTTGAGTTCAGGGAAGCCCTCGAGTTCCTGGCGAATCGCGCAGGGATCCCCATCGAGCGCAGACCCGGAAGCGGTGAGGGCCAGAGCCGCAAGGATCTATTCCAGAGAATCAACGAATCCAGTTCGGAGTTCTACGCGAAGCAACTGGCCTCGGCCTCACAGGCCGGCCCCGCGAGGGATTATCTGAAACGGCGGGGAATCTCCCCCGAGAGTGTCGAAAAGTTTCAGCTGGGCTTCGCGGAGCAGAGCTGGCGGCAGCTGTTCCAGCATCTGCAGTCGCGGAGCTTCGAGCCGGAGCGCTGCGAGGAAGTGGGCCTGATCCGGCGCAAGTCCTCGGGACCGGGCTACTACGACACCTTCCGCAACCGGGTGATCTTTCCCGTGCGGTCGGTGGCGGGACGCGTGCTGGGCTTCGGCGCCAGGGTGATGGACGACTCTCTGCCGAAGTACATCAACTCCGCGGACAGCCCGGTCTACACGAAGAAGGCGATCCTCTACGGGCTGGATCTGGCCTGGAGAGAGATCCGCAGATCCAAGTTCGCCGTGCTGGTGGAAGGCTACTTCGACGTGATCAGCCTGCACCAGTCGGGCATTCCCGAGGCCGTGGCCGCCTGCGGGACGGCCTTCAGCAGCGACCAGGCCAAGCTGCTCGGGCGCTACACCGACAGGGTCTGCGTCATCACCGACGGAGACGCGGCCGGCCAGAAGGCGGCGGTGAAGGCCGCGGGGATCCTGATGACCGTGGGCCTCAGGCCGAGCGTGCTCAGCCTGCCCGACGGGGAGGATCCGGACAGCATGGTCCAGGCCGAAGGGGGCGAGAGCTTCCGGCGGCGGATCCGTCAGGCGCCGGAGTACTTCCGCTACATGCGGGAGCTGGTGGCCGGGCGGGGCGACAAGCCCGCCGAGCGCGAGCGGGCGATCCGCCGCGTCCTGGACGATCTCACCGCCTTCCCCGAGGGGGATCTGCACCTGGAGAGCCTCATGGATGAGCTCTCGGACGTGTTCGGCGTGGATCGAGCCGTCCTGGTGAGGGCGCTCCGGGAGACGCGCCAGAGTTCGCCGGGGCGCGACGCGCCGTCGCGAAAGGCGAAGCGGTCCGAGGAGCCGGCGGCGCCGGAGGCCGCCGATCCCGAATCGGAGAGCCAGGAACGGCGGGAGAAGCTGATGCTCGCCATGCTCCTGCGCGAGGGTCCCGGGCGGGAGGTCGTGCTGGAGCTGCTGGCTCCCGAGCACTTCGCAGACCCTCTGCGGGCGCGGATCTTCTCCACCCTGGCCGCGCTGGGTCGGGTGCCCGCCAGCGAGGAGCTGGGCGAGCTCTTTCCCGATCCCGCCGCCGCGGGGACGGTGCACGAGCTCACTTTCCTCGATCGGCCGGAGGGAAGTGGACAGCAGTGGGTGCGCACGAGCGCACTTCGGCTTAAATTGAAGCGCATGCTCGATCTCAACCGGGATTTCCAGGGCCGGGTGCAGGCGATGGAACTGGCCGGCGAGGAGCTCCAGGCGGATCTGATGGCGGAATGGCGGCACGTGGGGGAGGCCATTCGCGCCCTGCGGGCGGAGATCGAGCGGATTCTCGCGGAACAGAAAGGGTCTTGACCACATGAGCAAGTCGAAGACTAGCCGTATCATCGTCGCCCTGAAGAAGCTGGTGGGGAAGAAGTCCTTCCTGCTTCACGACGACATCTACGAGCAGTTCAGCGAGGATTTCGACATCGAATCGGTGGACGTCGTCTACTCCCGGCTCACCGAGCTGGGCATCGACGTCTACGACTCCGAGGAGGAGGCCCTCACCAAGCTGAAGGCCCAGGAGGCGCGCCAGAAGAAGCTCTCCGAGAAGATGAGCCAGGCCGCCCAGCAGAGCATGCGCTACGACGATCCCGTCC
Source organism: uncultured bacterium (assembly GCA_964399495.1). Taxonomy (GTDB): domain Bacteria; phylum Krumholzibacteriota; class Krumholzibacteriia; order JACNKJ01; family JACNKJ01; genus CAYNQX01. The sequence continues at coordinate 23,747 of CAYNQX010000023.1, read as the reverse complement.
GCATGTACCTGCGCGAGATGGGCAAGGTGCCGCTCCTCGACCGCGCGGGCGAGATCGCCATCGCCAAGCGGATCGAGGCCGGCAAGCATCAGGTGCTCGAAGCGCTGTTCCTCTCCGGCTTCAGCGAGAACTTCGTGGAGGCTTGGATCGAGGCCCTGAACAAGGGCGAGCTCAGCGTGGAGGAGCTGATCCAGGTCGACACCGGCGGCTACCAGGAGCACCACACGCCCCAGAAGCGGGACAAGACCACCGCCGTGCGCAACCTGCGCCGCATCCGCAAGCTGGGCGAGGAGATCGAGGCCTACCGCGACAAGCTGAACCGGGCCGACACCGAGCGGAAGAAGAAGTCCGCGGAGAAGGCGCTCGCCGCGCGCCAGGACAAGTGGCGCGAGCTGCTGCACGGGATGAGCTTCCAGCCCCGCAAGGTCGACGACCTCGTGCTCTCCCTGCGGGAGATCCACCAGGACTTCTTCCAGGCGTCCAAGCAGGTGCACCACTACGAGAAGTTCCTCGGCATGGACTACGCCGAGCTTCGCGACACCATCAAGAAGATGAAGGCCCGCGGCTGGAAGAACATCCAGGTGCGGGGCAAGGGCAAGTGGTCCATCGGCGCGCTGGAGGACCTGCGCAAGAAGGAGTACGCCCTGATCCGCCAGCTCAAGACGCTGGAGAAGGAGCGCGGCGTCACCCGCGAGGAGATGGACACCCTCGTCGGCCGCGTCGAGAAGGGCGAGCGGCGGGGCGAGCAGGCCAAGAAGGAGATGATCGAGGCGAACGTGAGGCTCGTGATCTCCATCGCCAAGCGCTACACGAACCGCGGCCTGGAATTCCTGGACCTGATCCAGGAGGGCAACGGCGGCCTCATGCGCGCCGTCGACAAGTTCGACTACCGCAAGGGCTACAAGTTCTCCACCTACGGCACCTGGTGGATCCGCCAGGCGATCACCCGCGCCATCGCCGATCAGGCCCGCACCATCCGCGTGCCGGTGCACATGATCGAGGCCATCAACAAGGTCAGCCGCGCCAGCCGCAAGCTGATCCAGGAGTACGGCCGCGAACCGACTCCCGAAGAGGTCGCCAAGTACCTCGGCTTCCCGGTGGACAAGGTGAAGAGCGTGATGAAGGCGAGCATGGAGCCGATCAGCCTCGACCGTCCCATCGGCGAGGACGAGGACAGCAACCTCGGCGACTTCATCGAGGACATGCACGCCGACTCGCCGGCCTCCGAGGCCGCCCACTCGATGCTGAAGGACCAGCTCACCAAGGTGCTCTCCACGCTCACGCGCCGCGAGGAAAAGGTGATCCGCCTGCGCTTCGGCCTGGGCGACGGCACCCCGCGCACGCTGGAGGAGGTCGGTACGATCTTCCAGGTGACGCGCGAGCGCGTGCGCCAGATCGAGGCCAAGGCGATCCGCAAGCTCCAGCATCCGAGCCGCGCTCGGAAGCTGAAGGGGTATGTGGAGAACTACTAGTCGCTCCGGTGATCGTCGTCGGGCTTCACCTCGAGCTCGTAAGGCGAGCCCTCAGAGGCGCCCGAGCGATCGATCACCTCCGCTCGCCAGCTCTAGCCCCTGCCGGACTCCGGTGGGGGTTTCTTCGTGGAGTTCACCCGGGTGGACGAACCACGTAGCGCGGAACACACTCCTCCGGGTGCGCGCTCCCGGAACGGTCGAACTCCAGACGTAGTGGTGAGCGCGCAGAGGAGGGGTGTGTGGAGCGCCCTTGACGTTCCCCAGCCATCGGCTTAGCCTGTCCCGCGCGGGCCCATAGCTCAGTTGGTTAGAGCAAGCGACTCATAATCGTTTGGTCGCAGGTTCGAGTCCTGCTGGGCCCACCTTCCCTTTACGAACGCGGTGCACATGGAAGAGAAGACCCCGCTCCTCGACCTTTACCACGAAGACAAACGCCTGGACTTCCTGGCCAGGCGGCTCGAAGCGCTGCCCGACGAGATGGACGCGGTGGACGCCGAACTCGAGGAGCGCGCCGGCGCGACCCGCCTCCGCGAGGTGGAGGCCGAGGAACTCGCCGAGGCCCTGCGGCGCCTCGAGCGGGAGGGCTCCCAGCGGCAGGACGAACTCGAGAAGCTGCGGCGCCAGCAGAAGGCCGTGGCCAGCGTGGAGGCGCTCGCGGCCAACGAGACCGCCATCGCCCGCTGCGAACGTCATATCGCCGAGATCGACGAGAAGTGTCTGGTGAAGCTGGAGGCCCAGGAGATCCACGCCCGCGAGGGTCAGCTCCGCGCCGGGCGGGAGAAGCAGGAGGCCGTCGCTCTCATCGCCGAGAGGGAAGAGAAGGAGCGCGAGCAGGGCGACTGTCTCAGGGATCGCGAGGAGACCGAACTCCGTCGCGAGGCCCTGGTGGCGGCACTCGACGAGCCCCTGCGCAAGCGCTACCTCCGCGTGCACGGCCGCCTCGGCCACCGCACCCTGGCCCCGCTGCTGGACGTCAACTGCGGCACCTGCGGCGAGGCGCTGCCTCCCCAGCAGGTGATCGAGATCAAGGAAAACGGCGCGGTCGTCCCCTGCCAGGGTTGCGGTCGCCTCGTGATGAACACGGAGTCCTGATGTCCAAACGCCCCTCCCGAGACGCCCTGCTGATCCTTGCCCGCGCCCTGCGCGCCGACGAGAAGCCCAAGCTGCCCGCCGGCGCGCGCAAGACCCTGGCCGACTGGCTCGACTCGGTCGCCCCGCCGGCCCCCGCGGGCGATCCCGACGCCGCTCCGCGACCCTCCGCGGGCGTGGTGCTGCTGCAGTCGGACGGCGCGAGCCGCGGCAATCCCGGCCCCGCCGCCGCGGGCTACGTGATCTACGACGCCGACGGCCAGGAGATCTACAGCGAGGGCGTCGCCCTGGGCACGCTCACCAACAACCAGGCGGAGTACCGGGCCCTGCTGCTGGGCCTGGCGGCCGTGAAGCGCCTGGGCTTCGGCAAGGTCGAGATCGCGCTGGACAGCGAGCTCATCGTCCGTCAGCTAGAAGGGCGCTACAAGGTGAAGAACGCCGGCCTCAAGCCGCTGTTCGAGGAGGCCCGGCTGCTCCTGCACGGTTTCGGCGACTGGAAGATCCGCCATGTGCCGCGGGCGGAGAACAAGGTCGCCGACGGTCTTGCCAACGAGGCCCTGGACTCCCTATAGTCGAATCGGAAGCGGACCGGATGGCCGCGTGTCTCCGCGAGGAGATCCGAGGAAAGTCCGGGCTCCGCAGGGCAGGGTGCTGGGTAACTCCCAGGGGAAGCGATTCCACGGAAAGTGCCACAGAAAACAAACCGCCTGCCCGTCCTCGGACGGACAGGTAAGGGTGAAAAGGTGAGGTAAGAGCTCACCGGGCGTCCGGCGACGGACGTCGCACGGTAAACCCCACCCGGAGCAAGACCAAATAGGGGGAGAGAGGCGGCCCGCCTCGCCCGATCCCCGGGTAGGTCGCTCGAGGCCGGCGGAGACGTCGGCCCTAGATAAATGGTCATCCCTTCCCTCGGGAAGGACAGAACCCGGCTTACAGGTCCGCTTCCGCTGTAATCGCCGTCACGAGCCCCGACGCACCCGGGAGGACGCGTGCCTCGAGCCTCCGCAACGTTGATCCGACTCCGGGAGGCGCCGCCCGACGGTGAGCGCGCGCGTCTGGCCGCCGAGCTCGGGCTGCCCACGGCCGTGGCGGCCCTGGCCTGGCAGCGGGGCCTGCGCAGCCTCTCCGACTGGGGCAAGTGGCGCGAACAGGACGCCGGAGCCCAGCACGACCCCTTCCTGTTGCCCGACATGGACCTGGCCGTCGATCGCATCCGCTTCGCGCGGGAGCACGGCCAGAAGGTGCTGATCCACGGCGACTACGACGTGGACGGCCTCACCGGCGCGGCCCTGCTCCGCCGCGCCCTGCGCGAGCTGGGCATGGACGCCGAGGCCTTCGTGCCCCACAGGGAGAAGGACGGCTACGGCCTCTCCCGCCGCGCCCTCGACAACGCGCTGGAGGCCGGCTGCGGTCTGCTCGTCACGGTGGACTGCGGCTCGAGCGAAGGCGAGGTCATCGAGGATCTCGCCCTGAAGGGCATGGACACGGTGGTGACCGACCACCACCTCGCCACCGACCTGCCCCAGGCGCTGGCCTTCGTCAGCCCCATGCGCTCCGACAGCAGCTATCCCTTTCCCCATCTCTGCGGCAGCGCCATCGCCTACAAGCTGGCCCGGGCGCTCCACGAGGGCCTGGGCCGCCCCCAGGTTCCCGAGCGCTGGCTCGACTTCGCCGCGCTCGGCACCGTGGCCGACGTGATGCCCCTGACGGGCGAGAACCGGCTGCTGGTCGGCGCGGGACTTCGCGAGATGAGTCGTCGCATCACCGCCCGCCCGGGCACCGGTGAGGACTGCGCGCCCGCCTGGCGCGCGCTGGCCGGCGAGGCCGGATTGAAGGTGGGGGAAATCGATGCCCGCGACCTGGCCTTCCGGATCGCGCCCCGCCTCAACGCGCCGGGACGCATGGGCAGCGCCCACCTGTCGCTGCGTCTGCTCTGCAGCGAGGACCCCGCCGAGACGCGGAAACTGGCCGCCGAGATCGAACAGGTCAACACGAAGCGTAGGGAACTGGAGGCCTCCATCACCGAGGCGGCGCGGAATCGCACCCTCGCCCGGCTCGAAGAGGCGAGCGCGGTCGGCCGGAAGCTGGGCGTGATCGTGCTCGCCGGCGAGGGCTGGCACCCGGGCGTTCTCGGCATCTCCGCGGCGCGTCTCACCGAGGAGTTCGGCCTGCCGGTGCTGCTCGCGGGTCTCTCCCCGGACGGTGTCGCGCGAGGGTCCGGCCGCGGCCCCGAGGGCCACGACCTCAAGGGCCTCCTCGACACCGGCGCCGAGTTCATGGAGCGCTACGGCGGTCACAAGCGCGCCGTGGGCTTCACCGTCAGCGACGGCCGCTGGGCGGAGTTCGCCGCCACCATCGAGGAGCAGGCGCCCCCGGTGCCGCCCCTCGCCCCGCTGCTCGCGGATCTCGTGGTGGGCGCCGACGAACTCGACCGCCGCTTCCTCGACGGCGTGGAGGCGCTGGGGCCCTTCGGCGAGGGCAATCCCGAGCCCGTCTTCATGGTGCGCGAGGTCTCCGTCGCGAACACGAGGGTGCTCAAGGGGCGGCACCTGCGCATGGAGGTGGTCTCGCCGGGTGGAGAGCCGCTGCGGCTGATCGCCTTCGGGCGCGCCGACGAACTGCTCGAACGCATGGATCGCGGCGCCCTGCTGGATCTCTGCTTCACCGTGAGCCGCGACACCTTCCAGCGCAAGCCGGGCGATCACGGCCTCGCGTTCCAGCTCGTGGAGCTCCAGGCCACGGAGGCGACGCCATGAGCGCGGACCGGGCCCGGAATCCGCTGCCGCCGGACGGCGAGGCCCAGCTGACGGAGCTGATCGACCTCGCGCGGCGCATCTCGCCCCAGGTGGCCACCGATCTGATCGTGGACGCATTCCATCTCGCGCGGGAAGCTCACGAGGGACAGACGCGCAAGTCGGGAGAGCCCTACTTCAACCACGTTCTCGAGGTGGGCCGCACCTGCGCCGAACTGAATCTGGGCTCCAACGCCATCGCCGCCGCCCTGCTGCACGACACCGTGGAGGACACGGAGGTCACGATCGAGGAGATCCGCCAGGAGTTCAATCCCACGGTGGCGCTGCTCGTGAACGGGGTCAGCAAGATCGGCGCCCTGCGTTTCGAGAGCGCGGAGAAGGCCCAGGCGGAGAACTTCCGCAAGCTGCTGCTGCACATGAGCAAGGACATCCGCATCCTGCTCATCAAGCTGGCCGACCGCCTGCACAACATGTCCACGCTGGAGCACCTCGCGCCCGAAAAGCAGCTGCGGATCGCGCGCGAGACCATGGACATCTACGCGCCCCTGGCGCACCGGCTCGGCATCGGTCGCGTGAAGTGGCGCCTGGAGGACCTCTCCTTCAAGTACCTGGAGCCGGACACCTACGAGGACGTCGCCCACAGCATGGGCATGCGGCGGGAGAAGCGCGACGACTTCATCGTGGGCATGCGCGACCAGATCCAGGGCGCCATGGACGAGAACGGCATCGAGTGCGCCGTCCAGGGCCGGGCCAAGCACCTGTTCAGCGCCTATCGCAAGATGCAGGTGCAGAACCTGGGCGCCGACGAGATCTTCGACCTGCTGGCCTTCCGCATCATCACCGAGAGCATCTCGGACTGCTACCACGCCCTGGGCGTGGTGCACACGCTCTTCAAACCGCTGCCCGCGCGCTTCAAGGACTACATCGCCACGCCCAAGCGGAACGGCTACCGCAGCCTGCACACGGCGGTGATCGGCGGCGACGGGCGGGTGTTCGAGATCCAGATCCGCACCTACCGCATGCACGAGATCGCCGAGTACGGCATCGCCGCGCACTGGCGCTACAAGTCGGGCGAGGCCGGCGCGGGCGAGGCGGGCGACACCGCGTCGGCCAGCCGGGAGCTGGACTTCCTCCGCACCTTCCTCGACGAGCTCAAGGCCGGCGAGTGGAGCGAGGATCCGTCCGAGTTCATGGCGCACCTGAAGATCAATCTGTTCCAGGACGGCATCTTCATCTTCACCCCGCGCGGCGACCTGCACATTCTGCCGGTGGGCGCCACCGCGCTGGACTTCGCCTACGCCATCCACACCGAGGTGGGCGACCGCTGCATGGGGGCGAAGATCGACGGCAAGATCATCCAGCTCCGCCGCGCGCTGGAGAGCGGCGACGTGGTGGAGATTCTCACGCGCAAGGACGCGCGGCCCAGCCGGGACTGGCTGAACTACGTCAAGACCAGCAAGGCCGTGAGCCGCATCAAGCGGCGCCTGCGCGCGAGCGAGCTGGAGCAGTCGCTGGAGCTGGGCAAGGAGCTGCTCGACCGGGAGTTCAAGCGCAACCACAAGGCGCCGCCCGACGATTCCCAGCTCAAGGAGGTGGCCGAGACCCTCGGGGTGGAGAACGCCGAGCGGGTGGTCGAGGGCGTGGGCCGCGGAAACATCTCGGCGGTGGCCGTCTACGGACGCGTTCACCCGCGCGAGGAGCAGGAGCACAAGCTCTTCGACGAGGAGCGCTCCACGGAGATCAAGCGCGCCTCGGTGCGCGGCGTCCGGGTGGAGGGCCACGGCAACATGATGATCCGCTTCGCGGGCTGCTGCAATCCGGTGCCCGGCGACGGCATCATCGGCATCGTCACGCGGGGGCGGGGCATCAGCATCCATCGCGGCGACTGCATCAACATGGTGAACAACCCGATCCTCGAGGACCGCCGCGTCTCGGTGGAATGGGACGTCGGCGAGCAGGAGACCTTTCTCGTGGGACTCGAGGTGTCGGCCGAGGACCGGCCGAACCTGCTGGTGGACATCACCGGCAAGATCTCCAAGACCGACACCAACATCAAAAGCGGCAGCTTCGACAAGAACGACCGGGACCTGCTCAACCACTTCCACTTCACCATCGAGGTGAAGGACGCCGATCAGCTCGAGGAAGTGTTCCGCATGGTGAAGAGCGTACGCGGGGTGCGCGATGTCTATCGGAAGTAGGAGACGCCGATGAGGGTCGTGCTCCAGCGCGTCTCGAGCGCTTCGGTGCGCGTCGCCGGCGAGGTCGTGGGGGAGATCGGCCCCGGTCTGCTGCTGCTCTGCGCGTTCCAGGCGACCGATACTACCGCGTGCGTGCAGTGGATGGCCGCCAAGTGCGCCGACCTCCGCATCTTCGGCGACGACGACGGCAAGATGAACCGCTCCCTGCGCGACGTCGGCGGCGCGGTGCTGGCCGTGAGCCAGTTCACGCTGTACGGCGACTGCCGCAAGGGCCGCCGACCGAGCTTCATCGGTTCCGCCCCGGCCGAGCGGGCCGAGGCCCTCTACCACGAGTTCCTGGGCGCGTTGCGCGCCGAAGAGCTTCAGGTGGCCGCCGGCGTGTTCCAGGCCTCGATGCGGGTGGAGCTGGTGAACGACGGTCCCGTCACGCTCATCCTCGACCGGGAGGCCGCTTCGTGAATCCCTTTCTGCCGCCCTCCCTGCAGTCGGACCTCGTGCTGGCTTCCGCCAGTCCGCGCCGAAGCGAGCTGCTGACGGGTCTCGGCTTCGAGTTCGAGTGCCTTCCCAGCGCCTACCACGAGGCCGACACTCCCGGACTCGACCCCGAGGCCGCCGCCCGCGCCCATGCTCTGGGCAAGGCGCGGGAGGTCGCGCATCGCCGTCCCGGCGCGCTGGTGATCGGGGCCGACACGATCGTCGTCACCGGCCGGGAGATCCTGGGCAAGCCGGCCGACGCGGGCGTGGCGCGGCGCATGCTCGCCGGCCTCTCCGGCCGGGCCCACCGGGTGGTGACCGGCGTGGCCCTGGCCCGCTTCGATCCCGCCTGCGCGCTCCTGCGGGAATCCTGCGAGTGCGGCAGCACGCTCGTGCGCTTTCGCGATCTCGACGAGGCGACGATCGAAACCTATATCGCCAGCGGCGAACCCTTCGACAAGGCGGGCGCCTACGGCATCCAGGGCCTGGCCGCGCAGTTCGTCACCGGTATAGAGGGCTGCTACTTCAACGTGATGGGGCTGCCGCTCGAGCTGCTCACGCGGATGCTGCGCGACTGGGAGTCGCGGCCATGAAACTGCCCGAGCTGCCTTCCGGGATTCCCCGCAACCTGGCCTACGACTCCGGTCGGCTGAGCATTCTCGATCAGACCCGCCTGCCCGGAGAGCAGGTGCGGATCGAGGCCGACGGCCTGGAGCAGGTGGCCGAGGCGATCGCCATGCTTCGCGTGCGCGGCGCGCCGGCCATCGGCCTGGCCGCCGCCTACGGGCTCTGCGTCGCGCTGGCGGCCGGCCTGGCGAGGAGCCCCGCCCTCGGCCTCGACGAGGCCCGGCAGCTGCTCGCCGAGGCCCGTGAAACCCTGAGCACCACGCGACCCACGGCCGTGAACCTGAACGCCTCCCTGGCGTGGATGCTCGACGGGACGGACGCTCCCCCGCGCCATGCCCGGACAGCGGCCGAACTCCTCGCGGCACTGGAGAGGCGCGCCCTCGACTGGCACGTCGACGACGCTCATCGCTGCGAGGCGATCGCCGCCGCCGGCCTGTCCCTGCTCCCGCGCAAAGCTCGCCTGCTCACCCACTGCAACGCCGGCCCCCTGGCCACGGGCGGCATCGGCACCGCCCTGGGCGTGATCCTGCGCGGCCATGAGCAGGGACGCCGTTTCACGGTGTTCGCGGACGAGACGCGGCCCCTGCTCCAGGGCGCCCGTCTCACCACGTGGGAACTGCGGCAGGCGGGTGTGCCGGTGACCTTGCAGGCGGACAGCGCCGCGGCCTCCCTGATCCTGGGCGGAGGCGTCGACGCGGTCATCGTGGGCGCGGACCGCATCGCGGTCAACGGCGACACGGCCAACAAGGTGGGTACCTTGCCCCTGGCCCTGGCCTGCGCGCGGGCGAAGCTGCCCTTCTACGTGGCCGCTCCCCTGAGCACCGTCGATCCGGATCTTGCGGGCGGCGACGCGATTCCGATCGAGGAGCGCGACGGAAGGGAGGTCAGTCACTGGAATGGCGCGCGGCTGGCGCCCCGGGGCATCGATCTGCGCAACCCGGCCTTCGACCTGACTCCCGGCGATCTCGTGACCGCCTTCTTCACGGAGGCCGGAGTCCTGCGGCCGCCCCTCGATTCTCAGTCCGGGTAGAAGATCCGCGAGGATTGCAGCCGCGAAGCCCAGAGGGTGATCGCCACGCGCCCGTTGTCCTGGGGGTCGATCTCCTCGACGTGGATCACGGCGTAGTAGTCCTCCCAGGTGCGGACGCTGTAGTAGTGCCCGACAACGACCTCCTCCAAACCGTAGTAGATGATGTCCTCGGGAATGAGGTCTGGCGCCTCGGTTCCGAGGTCGCTGCATACGTTGAGGGGCAGCTCTTCGTCCATTTCGTCGGCCACGTCGTTGTCGGGAGGGCTCTGCGAGAGATTGGGGGACTTGAAGTAGAAGGGCTCCGAGGTCGAATCCGAGGACTGGTTGCTCATGTAGAGATCCGTCCGCTCGAGGAAGAACGAATTGCTCATGTCCAGGTCGTCTCCGAAGTAGTCGGGGTCGAAGATCCCCAGCCCGCTCCTGTCGCCGGATTGGGGAGAGTGAATGTCGTGAAGCTCGATACCCATTCGTTTCATCGGCCGGTAGAAGCTCACTTCACTCTCTTCGCTGCGGCCGGCATCGTTGTAGGCCCATACACGGTAGACGCCGAACTCGCCGCCGGGATCGTGCACGTAGGGGGGGGCGATGATCGTATCGAGCGCCGCGGCCCGACCGCTCGAGGTGGAGAGCTGGACCAGGTAGCCGTCGTGTGGGTCGCCGAGCACGGGCTCATGCCACCAGAGCTGAATCATGGAGCCGTCCTCGCTGGCCGTGATCTCCAGGTGAGTGACCGGTCCGGGCATGCCTGGGCTGGTCGGGGGGTCGTCGTCCGAGGACGAGCAGGTCGGCGCGGTAAGGACGACGGTCATGGCCGCGAGCAGGAAGTAGCGTGGATCGAGTAGCCGCATCGGGGATCGCCTCCGTTTCGTTCTCCGTGGCTCAACCATATCACATTCTTTCCGCAATGGTAAGCCTGCCTGATCGCGCCCATCTTACTGGAGTTTTAGGTCGTGGAGTCTGCTACCATTGCTGGGGAGTATCTATGGGCGTTCTCCCGACAAACGGCGTGGAGGTGTCGAAGTGAAGTCCTTTGCTCGGTTCCCGCTTGTCTGTTCCGCGATCCTGCTCCTCTCCTCTGTTCCGGTATTAGCGAATCCCGTGTCCGATGGTTCGATTCACACCCATGTTCACTCCTACGAATATCCTACTCCGCCACCCATCACCCACTGCTCCCAGATCGTCCAGCACACCGCGGAAGAGGGTTGGGTGGATTTCGATTTCTATGCCTACGAGCGATACGGTTCACCGGGATTCGGGGTCGATGCCTGCCAGATCACATTCTCCTGGCCCGGGGACTGGTACTATGACGTCTACTGGTACGAGTTTCCCAACGGCGGTACCGGAACGATCGATGTGAACGGCAATCAGGCCACGGCCTACATCACCTACCCGGGCTGCCCGACGACCGACGGCGAGCTGTTCCTGCTGTTGCGCTGCTCCTTCGCCGTCGAAGGTTACGGTGCGATCGAACCCCTCGAGTACGGCAACTGGGTGAACGTCTGCAGTGGTGGGAGCTTCGTCGATATCCCCAGCTTCGGAGGCGAGGCCGGCGTCGACTGCGAGTTCGACTACGTCGATTGCGATCTTCATCACCGCTGCCATCCCGTGGCGGAGACGCCCCTGCTCGTGCTCGAAGCGGATCCGGGCGAATCGCTCTCCGAGCTGCTGCAGTTCGAGGTGTGTGGTTCGTCCAGCAATCCCTGCGCTCCGTTCTTCGTGGGCACGGAGGCCTGGATGAGCGTCGATGTCGGTGAGCCGGACGACTGCCAGTATCCGATCACACTGGATATCGACACCGGCAACCTGCCGCCCGGCGAGTACACGGGCTGGGTGAAGGCCGAAGACCAGGGAGCCGGTTGCACGCGCATCGTGTTGACCGTGCTCGATCTCACCGGCATCGAGCGGCAATCCTGGAGCCGGATCAAGACGAACTTCTGACGGTGCCCGGACGCCGCGGGCATGTCATCGCCAACGATCCACGCGGGAGGTCGACGTGGGAAAGGCCATCCGCCTCGCGCTGCCCCTGATCATGATGCTCTCACCGCTGGCCGGGCCTTCGGCCGAGGGCCCGCGTCTGCTCTTCGATTCCGAGCGGATCCGACTCGAGATCCACGGCGACACGCTTCGCGTGGAGGGTCTCTACCGCTTCATCGACACCACGGGTCGGGATCGCCTGTCCCTGTTCTATCCCTATCCCGCCGACAGCCTGCTCGGCACCGCCTGGATGGATTCCCTGGCCATCCGTCCTCGAGCGGGGGACCCCTGGACTCCGGCCCGGTTCGTCGAATCCGATCGCGGCGATGGCGCCCACTGGCACCTGGAGCCGCCGGGTGGCGAACGCTTCGAGGTGCTGGCGATCTACCGGCAGCTCCTGCATGGTCGCCACGCGCGCTACATCGTCACGAGCACCCGCGCCTGGCGGCGGCCCCTGCGTCACGCGCGCTTCGAACTCGCCCTCCCTCCCGGGGCCTCGCTGAGCGCCGGCAGCTTTCCCTTCGAGCCGGACGACGAGGGTATTCTGGTGTTCGAGGCGGAGGAGTTCCTGCCCGATGAGGACATCATCGTGAAGTGGAGCGGGGATCCATCGCCCTGAGTCGATCTCACGGCCGCAACGCAGAGCCCCCGTTGACATTGCGAAAATCACTGTGCTAGATTGGCCTGTTCGGAAGGAGATCCGAACAGCTGCGTACCCCCAAGGAAAAGGTCACATGCCGCTCAGCGCCCGCCGGCCGTCCCTCACAGCGACGGCCCTTTTCATCCTCGTCCTCTCCTTCGGCGGCGCGATCCCCATTTCCACCGCCTATGCCCAGAGCGGCGCCACGGTGTCGGGTGTCATGCTCGATGCCGCCACCGGCAATCCACTCGCCTACGGCAACGTGGTCCTGTTCGGCACCCAGTACGGGGGCATGAGCCTGGACGACGGCACCTTCCTCGTCACCGGCATCCCGCCGGGCACCTACACGATTCGCGCGAGCTACATGGGCTACAAGCTCGCGGAGAAGACGCTCGTGCGCCTGCGCAACGGCACCGTGCTCAACCTCACCTTCGAGCTGGAGCCCACGGTGATCAAGTCGGAGACCATCACCGTGTTCGGCGACAAGCCGCTGGTGGACGTCACCGAGGCCAGCAGCACCAAGAGCCTGGCGGCGGACGAGATCGCGAAGATGCCGGTGGAGACCCTCGAGGAAGTGGTGGTGACCCAGCCCGGCGTGGTGAAGCAGGACGACGAAATCCATATCCGCGGCGGCCGCAGCGACGAGACGCTGATTCTCGTGGACGGCGTGCCGATGAAGGACGCGCTGGCCGGCACGAGCAGCGCCAAGGGCATCGACTCCAAGTCGGTGTCGACCATGGATCTCATCACCGGCGGCTGGCGCGCCGAGTACGGTGACGCCATGGCGGGCGTGATCAACGTCACGCTGAAGGAGGGCGGCGAAACCTGGAACGGCTTCGCCGAGTACGGCGTCGACCACCTGCCCGGGGTGGTGTCGGACTGGGAGCACTATTTCACGGACACCTACAAGTTCCAGATGAGCGGCCCGCTTCCCGGCAGCGGCACCTGGTTCCCCGGCGAGCGTCTCAGCTTCTTCGCCAACTTCTCCGGCGAGGTCATGAACACCCGCTTCCCCAGCATCGGCAACATGCCCGGCGGCGGGGAGAAGCTCCGGATCCGCTATGAAGACGAGTTCCTGGGCCTGCCCATCACCTGGTCCAGCGACAACGCGGCACCGCGGCAGAACAACGCCTGGAACATGATGGCCAAGGCCGCCTGGAAGCTGAACCGCAACCACAAGCTCACCTTCACCATGACCAAGTACCTGGCCATGGATCAGGGGTTCTCGCGCCACGACATCAGCGACCTCACGCGACAGAGCAACAGCTATCCCTATCGCTGGTCGCGCTACCTCGACCACTACTCCGCCTACGTCGAAGACCGCAACGCGGCGATCCTCCGCTACAAGCAGAGCTTCGGCAGCGACATGTTCCAGGAGCTTCAGCTTTCGCGCTTCTTCGTCCGAGTGCGGCAGGACTCCCAGAAGCCGGAGACCGAGGACCTCGTGGAGTACCTGGCCCAGTACGTGCCGCAGGCCCTGGACTGGCCCGATCCGGCACAGGGCGACGACTGGGTGTTCCATCCCTACTTCTACCTGAACGGGGACTACAACCAGTACCGCGACCGCTACGTCGAGCGCTGGACCGCCAAGTGGGCCCTCACCAAGAAGTGGTATCCCCACCACAAGGCGAAGGCCGGCATCACGGTGGACTACGAGACGATCCAGAACATCGAGATCCGCGATCCCTGGATCCAGCGCGACGACGGGCTGGGGCGCAAGGACATCTTCCGGGCCAATCCCACCAAGGCCAGCTTCTTCGTGCAGGACGACGTGGAGTACAAGGGCTTCGTCGCCAACGTCGGCCTGCGCGCCGATCTCTGGTTCCCGGGCCGCATGGCGGAGCGCGCCGCCGAGGCCGCCATCGACGGCAGCGCCGGCGACCTCTTCACCGAGGAGGTCGGTCACCTCTACTTCAGAGAGACCGAATCGATGTTCGGCAACCGCTACAAGCGCACCATCAGCCCGCGCATCGCCATCAGCTATCCGGTGACCGACCGCGACAACCTGTTCTTCAACTACGGTCACTTCAGCCAGTGGCCCACCTACTACTACGTGTACACGCACGTCGCGAGCGGCGTGGAGGATCTGTTCGGCAACCTGGGCAACATCAACCTGGATCCGCAGATCACGATCCAGTACGAGCTGGGCGGGCGGCACACCTTCACCGATGGACTGGCCGGCGACATCACCGTGTTCGTGAAGGATATCTTCAACTATCCCACCAGCGAGCGCTTCACCGTGCAGTACTACGACCCGGTGGAGGGCAGCAAGGAAGCGACCTACTTCCTCTACCGGAACAGCGACTACGCCCGCAGCCGCGGCGTCGAGCTGAGTCTGCGCAAGCGCCGTGGGCGCTACCTCTCCGGCGCGCTGAACTACACCTACTCCATCGCCACGGGCAAGAGCAGCGACCCCAACGCCCAGCGCGAACTTTACGTGGGCGGCGCCACGGGCGAGGTGGAGCAGCAGGAGGGCTTCATCTGGTGGAACCGGCCTCACCGCTTCAGCACCAACTTCGACTTCCGCGTACGCGACAGCCGCGGCCCCGCGCTGCCTTTCACGAACCTCCGTCTGCCGGGTCACTGGGGTTTCAACTGCTACTACAGCCTCTCCAGCGGCAGGGCCTACACGAAGGAAGACACCTCCGGGCAGCCCATCAGCGAGGACTACGCGCACAACGGACCCATCGAGCAGAATCTCAACATGAAGCTGCAGAAGTGGATCATCTGGGGCGACTACCGCATCGACTTCACGCTGCAGGGCTGGAACGTGTTCAACTGGGACGAGCCGCGCTCCATCGATCCCATCACGGGGGTGCCCTACGAGGACGGCAAGGGAAGATACGTGAATCCGCCGACCGACCCCGATGCGCGCCTCGCGCGCTACCTCTCCCTGGCCGATCCCTCGCGCCTGGGCAGTCCGCGTCGCTTCAAGTTCAGCGTGGGGGTGAACTTCTGATGATCACCCGACCGCGCATCGGAACCCTCGTCCTGCTGCTCGCCCTCGCCCTCTGCGCGAACTCCGCCCTGGCCGGCCAGGAGCTGGGAGCGCTGCGCGTGGCCACGAGCAGCGGCACCTTCCTCAAGATCGGCATCAGTCCCCGTGCGGCGGCGATGGGGGGCTCCTGGGTGTCCATCGCCAACGACGCCAGCGCGGCCTGGTACAACCCGGCCGGCCTGGGCCAGCTTCCGAACCGGCAGGTCTTCGCCGGCTACGTGGCCTGGCCCGCGGGCATCCACTACTCGAACTTCATCGCGACCCTGCCCGTGCCGAGCCTGCGCGGAACCCTGGCCTTCCAGTTCGGGAACCTCTCGACGACGATGGACGAGACCGACGAATACCACCCCTACGGCACCGGCCGCACCTTCCGTTACAACGACTGGGTGGCGGGTCTCTCCTACGCGCGTCTGATGACCGACCAGCTCCAGCTCGGCCTCACCTTCAAGTACGTGCGAGAGGACCTGGGCTCCGCCGTGGGCGGGCCGGTCACCAACGCCTGGGCCGTGGACGTGGGCACGCTCTACCACATGGGCTACGCGAACACCCGCATCGGCATGAGCATCGTGAACTTCGGACCCGAGTTCAAACCCGCGGGCAGCTACTGGAACCACACCGAGGAGAAGGAGGAGGAGTACGAGGGCTTCCCGCCGCCTTCGGCCTTCAAGCTGGGCATCGCCTTCGAACCCTGGAAGAGCTACCCCTGGATCCTCACCCAGACTCTCGAGATGAACCACCTCGCCGACAACCGCGAAACCCTGGCCACGGGCTCCGAGCTCTCCTACATGGGCGGGCTCTTCGCGCTGCGCGCCGGCTACAACTTCATGGCCGACGAGATGGGCATCTCGGCCGGCTTCGGCGCCAACTTCATGCTGGGCGCGGCTCTCGCCGGCCTCGACTACTCCTTCACCGACGGCAACAGCCTGGGGTACATCCATCGCTGGGCCATGCGAGTGGACTTCTAGATGCAGAGTAGAACGGCAATCGGCTTCCTGGTTATCACCGCGCTCCTGGCGGCGGCCTGCGGCATCAAGCCGCCGTTGCCCAGCCAGATCCCCAGCACCGAGGTGCAAAGCGACGACAGCTACGAGGTGCGCTACCGCTGGCTCGTCGGCGGGGTCACGGATATGCTCGTGCATCGCAGCACCAGCATCTTCTACGTGATCCAGGACGCGGAGAGCTTGAGCATCTATCCCACCTACAAGCGCGAGGACCTGGTGACGCCGAACCACAAGAAACTCTTCCAGGGCCTTGTCGAGCCCCGTTTGCTCGCGGACGGATCGGACGTCGATTTCCGACTCTGGGTCTACGACGGTGCCGATGGGGTCGTGAAGGGCTACCGGGGAGGCGAGTTTCTCGACACGCTGACCGTGCAGGTGAGCTTCACGGATCCCACCTGGCAGGAGGTGGTGGCGTTGGCCGCCGACGACGAGGGTCGCGTGTTCGTGGCGGATCGGGGCGCGAACAAGGTCTACCGTTACCAGGTGAGCGGCGAAATCGGCGACCTGGATGTGATCACCGCGGGAGAACTGATCTGGACCAGCCAGGCCGGCGGCGCCCTTGTCCGAGACATCGTCTACGCGGATGGCAAGATCGTGTTGCTGGACGATGGGATCGGCACCATCCAGGTACTCGATCCGCTGAGTGGGCCCCAGGATCCCCCCCTCTTCGACTACTACGACGAGTTGCTTCCAGAGCCCACTCGCATCACGGCCAACGAGGAACACCTCTTCGTGATCAACGCTTCGGATCTCACCGTATGGGAGATTCCCTTGACCCTCGAGTCCGAGGCGGAGTTGCGAGTCAACACGCACAACAAAGAAATCCTGGAGTCTCCCACGGCATTGACCGTGGTGCAGGGGCGCGTCTATGTCGCCGATCCGGAGCTGGGAAAGATCATCGACTATGAGAAGCGGTAAAAGAACTGTAGCAACCTCCTGGTGGCTCGCCGGTGTCGCCGTCGCAGGTATCCTGTGCATGGGGAACGCATCGAACCCGGATGCGGCGATGGACAAGCTCCGATGGGAGACCCACCGGCTCGATCCGGCTGGAGCGCGGGACGTGGATGGTCCTTATGCGTTCAAGACCACGGATGTCGGCAATCTGGTTCTGGCTCTCTCCAACCATGGATTCATGGGCAACAACTTCGCAGAGCGTGAAGCCTCGATGGAGTATCCCAAGGGATCCGAAATCGACCACATGGTCCGCGGCGGGATATGGATTGGCGGCGTCAACGTGAACCTGGACACCCTCGTGACGACGGGTGTGCAGGATGGCTACTGGGGGAGCTACAACCGTCCTACCGAGTGGCAACCCCTGGGCTTTGAACTGGGCAACGGCGGCTTCGAGTGGATCCTGGAGTACAGCACCCTTCCGACGAGCCCTTATTACCAGCCCCTCTATGCGATCAGCGAACAGGACTACATCGCGGTATTCGACGATCTCCTCGACCACCCACATACGCCCGTTACCGGCAACGCGGACGACTACCACAACGCCACCGGGTTGATGGTATTCCAGGAGAGCTATGCCTGGAGCTACGAACCGGCGGACGCCATGGTGCTGGTGAAATGGACGCTGGTTCCGGACCGAACTCTGCAGCATGCCTACGTCGGGCTCTACAGCGAGCTCACGACGGGGTGGAAGGGCAAGTACCCCATAGGCAACTGGCCGCCCAGCAGCGCAAACTGGTTCCATCACCACCAGCTCTACTGGGTGGACGATCTACCCGAGTACGCCGGGTTGAGCGAGGAACCCCTGAACCTGCTCGCTGAGCACCACATGAGCTACGATGACGGTGATGCTCCCCAGCATGCGGGAATCAAATTCCTCGGCATCAAGCGAAAGCCATCCGGCGGCGAGTGGGAGGACGTGGAGGAAGATGTCGCATGGCACTGGTGGGATTGGGAGCCGGGCAGCCTGTCCAAGGACAACGACTCCGAAAAGTACGAGATCCTCTCGGCACCTGGCACCGACGACTGGTCGCTGATCACTCCCAGTCCCGACAACTCCGGAGACAGTCCGATCTCCCTGTTCTGCATCGGCCCGATGAGCCTGTATCCGGCGCCCAACGAGGAAAGCGACCCCGATCTCATCGAGGTGACTTTCGCGCTGCTGGCGGGGGACAACTTCGATGATCTGGTGCAGAACGCCCTGTACGCGCAGACCGTCTACAACTTCAACTTCACGGTTCCCACGCCGCCGTTCTCCCCTCGACTGCACGTCGAAACCGATGGCGGTAGAATCCGAATCCTCTGGGAAGATGATCCGGAGAGCAGCATCGATCCCATGACGAACGATTACGACTTCGAGGGGTATCGGGTCTATATCGGTCGCAGCGACGAAGAGGCCTCCTTCGATCTCCTCGCGCAGTTCGATCTCGACCGGATCCCCGCGAAGAATCCGGTTCTGGACAGTTACTTCACCAGATCCTGGCTGGAGTCGCAGGTAGGGGAGCTCACCCAGCAGACCGGCCAGGAGTTCCTCAACCTCAACTGGCCAGATTCCGGATATCTCTATCAGCACGATGAAGTGGAGCCGTTCCTGGTTATGGAACCGGACAGTATCGGCTATAACACCGGCCTGGCGGGCGTGGAGCTTTCCGTCGATGACTGGGTCGTCGAAGAGATCGATGGCGAATCCGTCACCTACAAGTACGCCTACGAGATGGACCCCGTGAGCGACGGCCATCACTACTGGGTTTCGGTGACCAGCTATGATCTGGGCAATCCCGAGACGCCGAGTCTGGAGAGCGGCCTGGGCCAGAACGTGGAGCACGTGATTCCCGGCCTGAGTCCGGCCAGCGCGGCCGGGCGCAAGGTGACGGTGTTCCCGAATCCCTACCGGGGCAGCGCCGTCTGGGACAGCAATCGCGCCACCGGCCGCTACATCTGGTTCGCCGGCCTGCCGGCCAAGGCCCAGATAAAGGTGTTCACCCTGGCGGGCGACCTGGTGGCCGAGATCGACTTCGACCGCGACACCTATCGCGGCGAGAACGCCGCCGGCGTGCTCGCCGGCGCCGACGCGCCGCTGCTGTCCGGCACCATGGCAGCCTGGGATCTACGCAGCTTCAACGGACAGCCCGTCGCCACGGGGCTCTACCTGTTCTCGGTCACAGACCGGAACGGTGGCGAGACCCAGCAGGGCAAGTTCCTGGTGCTGAAGTGAGGAACTGCATGGCAAGCGGATACGATAACACTCGACTCCGGATCTTCGCGGCCCTGCTGCTGGCGGTGGTGGCCCTGGCCGGCGGCGCCTGCTCGGTGGACGAGACTCTGCTGCCGAATCAGCCGCCGGAGACCGATCTTTTCCTGGGTGACGGCGAGCTCGCGCCCACCCACTACCGGCAGATCCTGAGCTGGCACGGCGAGGATTCCGACGGCGAGGTGGCGCGCTACGAGTACCGCTGGCTCCACGATCCCGCCTCCGGCGCGACGGACAGCAGCTGGGTGGGCTCGGTGGAACCCTTCGTCACTTCCACGCGGGATACCTTCTTCCTGCCCGCGCCGACGACCGGCGAGGACATGTTCAGCCACCGCTTCGAGATTCGCGCCGTGGACGGGGAGGGACTACGCGATCCCAGCCCCGCGGCCGCGACCCTGCCGGTCTACAACCAGGCGCCGAGGATCTGGGCCGTCACGTCCTCGGGCGATACCACGAGCACGCTCAATCTGCCCGGCAACATCCTGCCGGTGCTGACGCTGCGCTTCAAGGTGGCCGATCCGGACAACCCCGCCACCGATCCCGATGAGGCCCTGGCCTTCATCGAGGAGATCCGCTTCTGGTTCGAGGATCCCGAGAGCTACCTGACCGTTCCGGCCACCGATACGCTGCTCACGCTGATTCCCGAGGACTTCGGCGGGCTGGTGGGGCAGGAACGCGAGTTCCATCTGCAGGCCATCGATCGCGGCGGCGCCGGCAGCAACGTGCTGAGCGCGAGCGCTTACGTGCGGGACGTGAGCCAGGCGCGTGTGCTGCTGCTGGACTCGGCGGACCCCGGCCCCGCCGCGAACGATGTCTACGTGGATCCCTTCTGGACCGAGGATTTCGCGGCGCTGTTCCCGGCCGGGGAGCTTCTGATCCACGATGTCGACGAGGACGGCCCCATCGGGACGGCGACCAATCTCCCCGCTATCTTCTCGCTGTTCGAAGCCGTGATATGGTATAATGGAAGCGATGGGGCGCCGCTCGGATTCACGAACGACCCCAGCCCCGAGATCACTGATGCCGAGGACGGCCTGGTGGAGTACCTCGAAGCCGGTGGCTCCGTGTTACTTACAGGGCTCAATATGATCGGCGGCAGTCGGGGCGAGTACTCGGGGGGCAGCCTTTCGGGCGAGTTCGAGTCCGAAGTGCTCTACTCCGACAGCCTCTACGTGCACGACGTGAGCACGCAGGGCAACAATACAAGCAACTGGTGGGTGTTCGGCCCGAAGCCCTTCACGGGAGTGGAGGCTTCCGGCACCGAAGACCTCGGTCTCGCGGCCGGACAGATCCTCAAGGGCGTCGACCGGATGGTCCTGAACGAGGAAGCGCTCACCACCGGATTGATCGAAGAGCTGTATCGCCTCGACGGCGACCACACCTATCCGAGCAGTCTCTTCGACGGCGTCATCGGCGTGAGGCGCCACTTCGATTCCGGGGGCCAGCTGGTTCTGCTGAGCTTCCCGATCAGTTTGGTCTGGGACAACGACAACGTCCTGGAGCAGGTGCAGGTTTTCCTGCAGGAATTTGGCGTCCTTCGCTGAGGGGACGCCAAGGGCCGTTCCCGGGCCCTGGGTTTTCAGCATAGCTTCGTCATCGTTAAACAGGGGGGACCAATGAGAAAGTCCATCAGCCTCGCCTTCGTGCTGGTCATGCTCATGGCCGGATTCGCGCAGGCTCAAACCGTTGTCACCATCTACGACCTGCAGCAGGATCTGATCCTCGTGGGCACAGAAGTCACCGTCGAGGGCGTGGTCGTCAGTGCGCTCGACCTCGTGAGCGGTGGTCAGGGATTCTTCGCCCAGGAAGCCGCCGGTGGTCCGCACAGCGGCATCTACATCTACATGGGCCCTGCGGGTCCGACGGATCTGGCGGTCGGCGACATCGTCGACATCACCGGCACCTATGACGAGTATTTCGGCCTGGCCGAGATTCTCCTCACGGGTGTGGGCGCGTCCTACACGATCGTCGGCAGCACCGTTCCGCCGACGCCCGTGCTTCTGCGCGCCTCCGATCTGCAGACCTACGTTCCCGTGGCCGCCGGCACCGCCGGCACGCTCAACCCGGCCGCCGAGCAGTGGGAGTGCGTCCTGGCCAAGGTCGAGAACGTCCGCGTCATCGATCTCAGCGAGGGCTACGGTTCCTGGTACGGCGAGGAGTTCGGTTTCGCCGTGAACGATACCCTGCTCTTCGACGACGACCTCGAGGCGGCCGCGCCGCCTCTGGCCACGGAGATGTCCTCCGTGACGGGCGTCATCTGGTATCACCACGACTTCTACCGCCTCACGCCCCGCACCGCCGCGGACATCGTCTACAGCGGCGCTGCGCCCGCGCCTCAGCTCGAGTACGCGGTCGCCACCGGCGCCGCCACGATCGACGTGCGCTTCGACCGCGAGGTGGAGGTGACGACGGCCCAGAACGCCTTCCACTACTTCATCGACGTGGGAACCGTGACGACGGCCGTGCTCGACGCCACGGACAACCAGCTCGTTCATCTGACCCTGGCGCTCGACATGACCGCCGAGCAGCTGCTCACGCTGACCGTGTTCGACGTCCAGAACACCGACGGCGTGCCGATGCTGCCGACGGCCACCCAGTTCTGGGGCAACCTGAACACGCTGGCCTTCGTTCAGGCGCCCGACGCGGGCGGCGACTCCTCCGCGATCGCGGGCGACGTCGTGACCGTGCGTGCGGTGGTCCACAGCAAGTTCGACGTGTGGGGCAGCCACGTGTATCTGCAGGAAGTCAACGGCGCCCGCTCGGGCTACAACGGCATCGAGGCCTACATGCCGGCCCATATCGATGACGTGGCGATCGGCGACATCCTGGTGATCGGCGACCCGCTCTCCGAGTACTACAACATGACCTCCCTCTCGGCGCCGTACTACTACTTCGAGATCGAGTCCAGCGGTAACACGGTGCTGGATCCCGAGGTGGTCACCATCGGCGACCCCACCGACATCACCCACTGGGAGCAGCATGAGGGTGGCCTGGTGAAGGTGGAGAACGTCGTCGTCGTGGAGCGCGGCTTCAACGCGAACTTCTACGAGTGGGCCGTCACCCAGGACGACCTGATCTGGCTGCGGGTCGGCGACATGGGCGACTACGGCTACATCGAGGGCCTGGGCGACACGCTGAACATCACCGGCGTCGTCCGCTACGAGTACGGCGAGTACAAGCTGCATCCGCGCAGCGACGCCGACATCGAGATTCTCTACCAGAACCCGAACAACGCGGGTGACCTGCCGGCCGGCGCCAAGATCGCACTGGCCCAGAACCACCCGAACCCCTTCAACCCCCGCACCAAGATCAGCTTCCAGCTGGCCGAGCCGGGCGTTGCCAGGGTCGAGGTGTTCGACGCGCAGGGCCGTCTGGTGAAGAGCCTCTTCAGCGGCCGGCTCGACGCGGGTCCGCACGAAGTGGTGTGGCAGGGTGATACCGATGGAGGAGACTCCGCGGTCACCGGCCTCTACTTCTACAAGCTCAGCGCGAATGGTGCTTCCGAGACCAGGAAGATGCTGATGCTCAAATAGCTCCGGTGAGCGTCGTCGGGCTTCACTTCGAGCTCGCAAGGCGAGCCCTCAGAGGCGCCCGACCGATCGCTTACCTCCGCTAGGTTTAGAAGCCCCCGCCGGTGTCGGCGGGGGCTTTACTTTATCGCCCCGGCGGAGCAAACTCCCCCGGAAAGCGCCTCACGTCCGTGTGAAGCGTCCGGGGGAGTTTGCGGAGCCTGTTTGCGGAGCCCTGGAGGTCGCCTTGTCCCATCGCCTGTTCATCAGCCTGCCCATCACCGAGTTTCGCCGCTACGAGGCGGAGCTGCTGCGTCTGCCCCTGGGCCTGGAGCTCGTGGTCGACCACCACGTCCTCGCGCCCGAGTTTCTGGGGGAGGCCGCCGCGATCGGCGCGGAGCTCAAGGCGCGCGGCGTGCGCTGCCGCTTCCACGCGCCCTTCCGCGACCTGAACCCCGGCGGACTCGACCCCGAAGCGGTGGCGCTGACCCGACGACGACTCGCCGCCGCCCTCAAACTGGCCCCGCTGTTCGACGTCACGGAGCTCGTGGCGCACACGGCCTGGGATCCCGACATGTACGGCCTCGACGCCGAGGCCTGGCTCGACCGCTCCGCCGCGTTCTGGGGCGACCTGGCCCAGCTCGCGGAAGACCATGAAGCCCGCTTCGCGCTGGAGAACGTCTTCGACCGGGATCCGAAGATACTCGCCGCCCTGCTGGACAGGCTGCCGGCCGACCGCTACGGCGCCAACTTCGACGTGGGCCACTGGCATGCCTACTC
>CAYNQX010000022.1:0-66140 GCA_964399495.1 uncultured bacterium | reverse complement strand
GGTTAACGCGACTCACCTTCCTTGCGAGTGATCATCAATTGAATTAGTGGACCACCTAATCCGTTTTCTGATTCAAGTTGAGAGGGGCATGATGAAGTTCGAGATCCGAAAAGGACCGTGGTTGCGCCGCTCGCTGATGCCTACGATCCTCCTGGCCGCCCTGTCCTCGACCCCCGCGCTGGGTGATTCCGTCCAGTACTTCAAGACGAACTGCAGTCCCTGCCACACGATAGGCGGCGGCAAGCTCGTCGGCCCTGATCTGAAGGATGTGACCCTCAGGCAGGATCGAACCTGGCTCCAGGAGTTCATCCTGAATCCCCAGGCCATGTTCGACGCGGAAGACCCCTACGCGCTGCAGATTCTCGCCGACGCCAACGGCGTTCCGATGATTCCCATCGCCGGTATGACCGCCGAGATCGCCGGCCAGATGCTGGATCTGATCGAGAGCGAGTCCGGGTTGGAGCGTTCGGCCTTCTCGGGGCCCAAGAAGCTGCCGGCGGCCACGGACGAGGATATCGCCCTGGGCCACGCCCTCTTCCTCGGAGAGACCAAGCTCGCCCAGGGCGGCCCACCCTGCATCTCCTGCCACACGGTGGCCGGAATCGGCGGTCTCGGCGGCGGCCGGCTCGGCCCCGATCTCACGAAGGCCGCCGAGCGCTTCGGCGGCATGTCCGGCCTCTACGCCTGGCTCGAAGCTCCGCCCACGGCTCAGATGCAGGCGAACTTCAGGGATCATCCCTTCGACGAGGCGGAGACCTTCGCGATGGCCGCCTACCTGAACGCCGCCGCCAGCGGCACCGAGAACGAGATCTTCAGCAAGGCCGATTCATGGAGCTTCGCGACCCTGGGCCTGCTCGGGGCCCTGGCGTTCATCGTCATCTTCGGCGGCATCTGGGGCCGGCGCCTGCGCGGCGTTCGGGAGCCCATGATCGCCGCCGCCAAGAAAAACCGTAAGAGCTACGCGCTGAGTTCGGGAGGACAGAATGGCTGACGGGAACGGAAAGATCCCCTGGATCAAGGACAAGGTCTCTCCAGAATCTCGCGGATGGGAAGAGTTCTATCGAAACCGCTGGCAGCACGACAAGATCGTCCGCAGCACCCACGGCGTGAACTGCACGGGCAGCTGCACCTGGAACATCTTCGTGAAGGACGGCATCGTCACCTGGGAGATGCAGGGCACGGACTACCCGACCCTCGACAAAAATCTCCCGCCCTACGAGCCCCGCGGCTGCCAGCGAGGCATCTCCTACTCCTGGTATCTCTATAGCCCGCTCCGTGTGAAGTACCCCTACATCCGCGGCGTCCTGCTGGACAACTGGCGGAACGCGCGGCGCATGCACGACGACCCCGTCGACGCGTGGAAGTCGATGACCAGCGACTCGGCCATGCGCGCGCGCTGGCAGACGGCCCGCGGCAAGGGCGGCTTCCGCCGCACCACCTGGGACACCGTGCTCGAGATCATGGCCGCGGCCAACGTCGGCACCATCCAGGAGCACGGCCCCGACCGCATCGCCGGTTTCTCGCCGATTCCCGCCATGTCGATGATCAGCTACGCCTCGGGCGCGCGCATGCTGCAGCTCATGGGCGGCGTGGCGCTGTCGTTCTACGACTGGTACTGCGACCTGCCCAACGCCTCTCCGGAGGCCTGGGGCGAGCAGACCGACGTGAACGAATCCGCCGACTGGTACAACGCCAAGATGCTCGCCGTGATGGGCTCGAACCTCAACATGACCCGCACGCCCGACTGCCACTTCGCCGCCGAGTCGCGGCACAACGGCACGAAGATGTACGTGTTCGCGCCGGACTTCAATCAGGTGGCGAAGTACGCCGACCAGTGGGTGCCCATCAACGCGGGGCAGGACGGCGCCTGGTGGATGGCCGTGAATCACGTGCTCCTCAAGGAGTTCCACCACGAGAAGCAGACCCCCTACTTCATCGACTACGCCAAGCGCTACACCGACGGCCCCTTCCTGGTGGAGATCGTCGACGGGCAAGACGGCGGCCACCGCCCCGGCCAGCTCCTGCGCGCCAACCGCGTCGCCGGCTACGGCGAAGTGGAGCACGGCGACTGGAAGATGCTCATGTGGGACGCCGCCGAGAAGCGCCCCAAGATGCCGGGCGGCAGCTCCGGTTTCCGCTGGGCCGACAAGGAAAAGGGCCACTGGAACCTGAAGCTCGAGGATCCCACCGACGGCAGCGCCATCGATCCGTCGCTCACCTTCCTCGACGATAGCGACGAGGTGATGCAGCTCCAGTTCGACGACTTCGGTGAGGCGAAGACCCTCGAGCGCGGCGTCCCCGTGCGCGAGATCCGGACGGCGGACGGCAAGACGGTCCGCGTGGCCACCGCCTACGACCTGCTGATGGCCCAGTACGGCGTGCCGCGCGGCCTCGACGGCGCCTACCCCGCCGACTATGCCGACGAGGAGCTGCCCTACACGCCGGCCTGGGCCGAGAAGTACACCGGCATCGGCCGGGACGACCTGATCCAGTTCGCGCGGGAGTGGGGCATCACGGCCGAGAAGACCGAGGGCAAGTGCACCATCATCATCGGCGCGGGCATCAACCACTGGTACCACGCGAACCTCATGTACCGCGCCGGCATCCACGCGCTGATGTTCTGCGGGTGCGTGGGCGTGAACGGCGGCGGCCTGGCCCACTACGTCGGCCAGGAGAAGCTGGCGCCGGGCGAGCCCTGGGGCGCCATCGCCTTCGGCAAGGACTGGTACGGCGCCTCGCGTCTCCAGAACGCGCCGAGCTGGCACTACGTCCACACCGATCAGTGGCGCTACGAGAAGTCCTTCACGGACTATCACACGGTGCCGCCGGGCCAGGGCGAGAACTCGCTGGCCAGCGGCCACACCATGGACGCCCAGGTGCGCGCCGTGCGCAACGGCTGGATGCCCTTCTACCCGCAGTTCCACACGAACAGCATCGACCTGGCGCAGCAGGCCGAGGCGGCCGGGGCGAAGAACGACGACGAGATCGTCGACCACGTCGTCGACGGCCTGAAGAAGAAGGAGCTCAAGTTCTCGGTGGAGGACCCCGACGCGCCGGAGAACTGGCCGCGGGTCTGGTATATCTGGCGCGGCAACGCCCTGATGTCCTCGAGCAAGGGCCACGAGTACTTCCTGAAGCACTACCTCGGCACGCACACCAACGCGATCGCCGACGACTTCGCCGAGGGCAGCGTGAAAGAGGTGGAGTGGCACAAGAACGCGCCCCACGGAAAGATGGACCTGGTGGTCGATCTCAACTTCCGCATGGACACGTCGGCGCTCTACTCCGACATCGTGCTGCCCGCCGCCACCTGGTACGAGAAGGCGGACATCAACTCCACGGACATGCACAGCTTCATCCACCCGCTGTCGGAGGCCGTGCCGCCCTGCTGGGAGGCCAAGAGCGACTGGCAGATCTTCCGGGACATCGCCAAGAAGTTCTCCGAGCTGTCCGAGAAGCACTTCCCCGACAAGGTGAAGGACATCGTGGCGGCCCCGCTGGCCCACGACTCACCCGCGGAGATCACCCAGCCCACCATGAAGGACTGGATCAAGGGCGAGGTCGAGGCCGTGCCCGGCAAGACCATGCCCAACATCAAGGTGGTGGAGCGGGACTACAGGAATCTCTACAACCAGTACATCTCCTTCGGTCCGCTGGCCCGCAAGAACGGCCTGGGCGCCCACGGCACGCACTACGGCATCGAGGACCACTACGACGAGATGCTCGACACGCCGGCCGTGACCGAGTGGGACGGCAAGAAGTACCCCTCGCTGCGCGACGACGTGCACGTGGTGAACACCATCCTCAATCTGGCCACGGTGACCAACGGCGAGCTCTCCTACCGCTCCTACGAGGACATGGAGAAGCGCACGGGCCTGGATCTGAAGCATCTGGTGGAGGGGGACCGCAACGTCCGCACCGACTACCTCGGCCTGCAGACGCGGCCGCAGCGCTTCATCAACAGCCCCATGTGGTCGGGACTCATCGAGAACGGCAGGGCCTACTCGCCCTTCACCTACAACAAGGAGACGCTGGTACCCTGGCGCACGCTCACGGGACGTCAGCACTTCTACCTGGATCACGAGGGCTACCTGCAGTTCGGCGAGCACCTGCCCACCTACAAGCCGAAGCCCCTGCCGGTGCAGTACGCCGACCTGCGCGTCACGGACCCCACGCAGGCCATCGAGAAGGGCGTGCCCACGACGGTGCCCAGCGAGCAGGGCGACCTGCCGTCGATCATGCTCAACTACCTGACGCCGCACGGGAAGTGGCACATCCACTCCACCTACGGCGACAACCATCGCATGATGACGCTGTCGCGCGGCTGCGAGCCCTTCTGGATGAACCACAAGGACGCCGAGGCCGTCGGCATCCACGACAACGACTGGGTGGAGGTGCACAACGACCACGGCGTCGTGGTGACGCGCGCCGCGGTCAGCGCCAGGATCCCCCGCGGCATCTGCATCATCTACCACTCGCCCGAGCGCACGCTGGGCGTGCCCAAGTCGCCGCTTCGCAAGGGCCGTCGCGCGGGCGGGCACAACAGCCTCACGCGCACGCGCCTCAAGCCGAACCTCCTGGTCGGCGGTTACGGCCAGTTCACCTATCACTTCAATTACTGGGGCCCTGTCGGCTGCAACCGCGACACGCATGTCGTCGTGCGGAAGCTGCCCAAGCTCGACTGGTAAGCGAGGAGTTCGCATGGATGTTCGTTCGCAAGTATCGATGGTGTTCCATCTCGACAAGTGCATCGGTTGTCACACCTGCAGCATCGCCTGCAAGAACATCTGGACCGATCGCAAGGGCACCGAATACATGTGGTGGAACAACGTCGAGACCAAGCCCGGCACCGGCTATCCCACCAAGTGGGAGGATCAGGAAAGCTACAAGGGTGGCTGGCACGTCGTCGACGACAGGCTCGCGCTGAGATCCACCAGCAAGACCAAGGCGTTCACCAACATCTTCCACCACCCGGCCCAGCCCACGGTGGACGAGTACTACGAGCCCTGGACCTACAAGTACGAAGACCTCTTCAACGCGCCCGCCGGCGACGACCAGCCGACGGCGCGCCCGATCTCGATGATCACGGGCAAGCACATCGACATCGAGGCGGGCCCGAACTGGGACGATGACCTCGGCGGCTCCGAGTTCTACGCCGCCAACGATCCCAACCTCGAGCACCTCACGGAAGAGGAGAAGGCGCAGCTCGCCGAGATCGAGCGTCTGGTGTTCTTCTACTTCCCGCGCATCTGCAACCACTGCCTCAACCCCGCCTGCGTGGCGTCCTGCCCCTCGGGCGCCATGTACAAGCGCGGCGAGGACGGCATCGTGCTCATCGACCAGAAGAACTGCCGCGCCTGGCGCTCCTGCGTGGCGGCCTGTCCCTATAAGAAGAGCTACTACAACTGGTCCACCGGCAAGTCCGAGAAGTGCATCCTCTGTTTTCCCCGCGTGGAGACCGGCCAGGCCCCGGCCTGCTTCCACTCCTGCGTGGGCCGCATCCGCTACCTGGGCGTGCTGCTCTACGACGCGGAGCAGATCGAGCAGATCGCCGGCCTGCCCGATGACCAGCTCATCGAGGCCCAGCGCAACGCCATCCTCGATCCCGACGATCCCGAGGTGATCGCGGCCGCCCGCGAGGCCGGCATCGACGATCGCGTGATCGAGTCGGCCCGCCGCTCGCCGGTCTACCGCTTCGTGAAGGAGTGGAAGATCGCGCTGCCCGCGCATATCGAATACCGCACCCTGCCGATGCTGTTCTACGTGCCGCCGCTATCGCCGGTGATGCACAGACAGCAGGGGAAAACAGTGACCCGCGTCTCCGACGAGTTCTTCCACGAGATCGACGAGGCCCGCGTGCCGCTGCAGTTCCTGGCGAACCTGTTCGGCGCCGGCGACCCGGAGCCCGTGCGTTACGCCCTGCGCAAGCAGATGGCCGTGCGCCTGATGCGCCGCGAGGTCACCGTGGGCGACCTCCCGGCCGACAGCGCCACCAAGGCGCTGGCCGAGGCCGACAGCAACACGGAGGAGGCGGACGCCATCTACCGGCTCACCTCGCTCTGCACCTTCGCCGAGCGATTCGTGATTCCGCCCTCCTTGCGCGAGCAGGCGATCGAGGCGATGCGCGATCCCATGGAGCACAAGCAGCAGTGCGGCTTCGGATTCTCCGACGGCCCGGAGCGTGGCCAGTGATCCAGACGGCCAAGCATCCCTACGAGCTCCTGGCGCAGTTCCTCGACTATCCGGCGGAGGGGCATGTGGAGAGGCTTCGAGGTTTCCTGCCCCAGCTCGAGGAGCACTCCGCCGAGGCCGGAAGCAAGCTCTCCGCCTTCCTCGATTTCGCCGAGGTCTGCACGGTGCCGGCTCTCGAGGAGCTGTTCACGCGCACCTTCGACATCAACCCGGCCTGCACCCTGGAGCTGGGCTGGGTTCTCTACGGGCAGGACTACGCCCGCGGTGAATTCCTGGTGAAGATGCGGCAGATGCTGAGCGAGCACCGCATCCCCGAGAGCGGCGAGCTGCCGGACCACCTCACGCACGTGCTCCAGCTCCTGAGTCGTCTGCCGGACGAGGTGGCCCACCCCTTCGCCCGCGAGTATGTCCTCACCGGTGTCGTGAAGATGCGGGAGGGCTTTGGGGACGCGAAGAATCCCTACTCCGGGGTCGTCGAGGCGATCTGGATCGTCCTCAGGGACAGGTACGA
Organism: uncultured bacterium; assembly: GCA_964399495.1. Taxonomy (GTDB): domain Bacteria; phylum Krumholzibacteriota; class Krumholzibacteriia; order JACNKJ01; family JACNKJ01; genus CAYNQX01. Next base: position 59,437 of record CAYNQX010000022.1, on the reverse strand, counting down.
CCCGCAGGCGGAACCCGAGACGGCGCCCTAGCGAACGGCTTCGGCGCAGAGCCAATCGAGAACGAGCCCCATCCAGCGAGGCGGGAAATGACACTGGCATCCATCTTCTTCGGCGGCGTGTTCGCCTACTTCGACGAGCTGCTGTTCGTCGCGCTGCCCTACGTGGCGTTCGCCCTCTTCTTCCTCGTGAGCATCGTGCGCTACCGCCGCAGGGCGTTCACCTACTCGAGCCTCTCGTCGCAGTTTCTCGAGAACCGGCAGCACTTCTGGGGGCTGGTCTCGTTCCACTACGGCCTGCTCACCGTGCTGCTGGGCCACCTGGTCGCGTTCCTGGTGCCGCGTTCCATCCTCGCCTGGAACAGCGTGCCCCTGCGCCTCTACATCCTCGAAATCGCCGCGCTGGCCTTCGGTATCCTGGCCCTGCTGGGACTGATCATCAGCACGCTGCGCCGCCTGAACGCTCCCCGCCTCCGGGTGGTGAGCAGCCTGACCGACTGGATCCTGATTCTGATGGTTCTCGTGCAGGTGGTCAGCGGGGTCTGGACGGCGCTCTTCCACGGCTGGGGCTCCTCCTGGTTCGCCACGACGGCGACGCCCTACCTGTGGTCGATCTTCACGTTCCATCCCGAGATCGACCTCGTCACGGCCATGCCCTTCATGGTGAAGCTGCACATCGTCATGGCCTTCGTCATCATCGGTTTCTTTCCGTTCACGCGGCTCGTTCACGCTCTCGTCATGCCCCTGATGTACTGGAATCGCCGGAATCAGGTCGTGCGCTGGTGGCGGACCCCCCGGGCCAGCGACCAATAGCGCCCCCTTTCCCTTTCCCGACCTGATCCTTCAGGTGGAGGCTCAATGAGCAAGATCAAGCACTGGGACGTCGAGGATGCCTCCTTCTGGGAGGATCCCGGTAAGAAGATCGCCAACCGCAACCTGTGGATCTCCATTCCCAACCTGCTGCTGGCCTTCTCCGTGTGGCTCTACTGGGGCATGGTGGCGAAGTTCATCCAGAAGGTTCACTTCGCCGACCTCGAGCTGTTCAACTTCACCTTCATGAACGGCGGAGAGCCCTACACGGGCGACGCCTACCGCGCGCTCCTCTTCACGCTGCCGGCCGTGGCGGGCCTGGCCGGCGCGACCCTGAGAATCCCCAACTCATTCATGATCGCAATCTGCGGCGGCCGGAACGTCAAGTTCATGTCCACCGTGCTGCTGCTGCTGCCGGCGCTGGGCGCGGGGATCGGGCTGCAGAATCCCGACACGCCCTTCTTCACCTTCATCCTGCTGGCGGCGATGTCCGGCGTGGGCGGCGGCGCGTTCGCCTCGTCGATGTCCAACATCAGCTTCTTCTTTCCCAAGCGCATGCAGGGCCTGTCCCTGGGCCTCAACGCGGGCCTGGGCAACCTGGGCGTGAGCGTGATGCAGTTCCTGGTGCCGTGGATCATCACCTTCGGCGCCTTCGGCCGTTTCGGCGGCGATCCGGTGTCCGTGGGCGGCAAGGAACTCTGGATCCAGAACGCGGGGCTCGTCTGGGTGCCGATCCTGGCGTTCTTCGGCATCCTGGCCTTCTTCGGCATGAGCAACCTGCCGCAGCACAAGTGCGGCCCCACGCCGATCGCCATCTCCAAGTACCTGTGGCTCACGATCCTCGGCTACATCGGCGCGGGCGTGGGCATCACGTTGCTGATCCTGCCCTGGGGCGGATTCCCCGTGCTGCTCAAGGTGTTCCTGGTGCTCGTCGCGGCGGTGCTAACCACCCTGCTGGTGATGCGCACGCTCACCCCGAAGGAGACCAAGGCCAACCTCGTCCACCAGTTCAAGATCTTCGACAACAAGCACAACTGGATCATGACCTGGCTCTACACGATGACCTTCGGCTCCTTCATCGGCTACGCCAACGCCTTCCCGAAGCTGATCGACGACGTGTTCGGCGTGATCAGGGTCGGCGCCGACGGTCTGCCGCTGGCCGAGGGAATCGTGAACCCCAACGCGCCGATGTCCGCGAAGTACATCTTCATCGGCGCCGGCGTCGGCGCCCTGATCCGGCCCCTGGGCGGCTGGCTCTCCGACAAGCTCGGCGGCGCGCGGGTGACCCACTGGGACACCATCGTCATGATCGGCGCCACGATCGGGGCGGGCTGGTTCGTCGCGAAGGCGAACGTGTCTCCCCAGCCGGAGCAGTACTTCCTGCCCTTCCTGCTCCTGTTCGTGCTCCTGTTCGCCACCACCGGCATCGGCAACGGCTCCACCTTCCGGATGATCCCGATCATCTTCTCCAAGGAGCAGGCCGGTCCGGTGCTGGGCTGGACCTCGGCCATCGCGGCCTACGGCGCCTACCTGATTCCGAAGATCTTCGCCACGCAGATCAAGGCGGGCACTCCCCATTACGCACTCTACGGCTTCGCGGCCTACTACCTGAGCTGCCTGATCGTCAACTGGTGGTTCTATGCGAGGAAGAACGCGGAGATGCCCTGCTAGCACTCGGTTGAGCCCACCCTCGGGTCGGGGAGGATGAAGCATGGAAATAAGGAACAAAGCGACCAGCATCGATCTCTTCTCACTGCGGACACCGCAGATGCGGGCCTTCCACATGGCGTGGTTCGCCTTCTTCCTCTGCTTCTTCGCCTGGTTCGGCATCGCGCCGCTGATGGCGGTGGTGAGACAGGAGCTGGCCCTCACCAAGGCGCAGATCGGCAACACGATCATCGCCTCGGTGTCGATCACGATCGTGGCGCGCCTGGTCATCGGCTGGCTCTGCGATCGCATCGGTCCACGCCTCAGCTACACCTGGCTGTTGATGATCGGCTCCTTGCCGGTGATGGCCATCGGCCTCGCCCACGACTACACCACCTTCATGCTGTTCCGCCTGGGCATCGGCACCATCGGTGCCTCGTTCGTGATCACCCAGTACCACACCTCGGTCATGTTCGCGCCGAACGTGGTCGGCACGGCCAACGCGACCTCGGCCGGCTGGGGCAACCTGGGCGGCGGCGTCACGCAGATGGTCATGCCGCTGGTCTTCGCGGCCTTCCTCGCCTTCGGGCTCACCGACGAGGCGAGCTGGCGCATGTCGATGGTGGTGGCCGGCGCCGTCTGCTTCCTGACCGGAATCGGCTACTACTTCTTCACCACCGACCTCCCGGAAGGCAACTTCAAGGATCTGCGCGCCCGGGGCGAGATGCCCGAGATCAAGAAGAACAAGGGCGCGTTCTGGTCCGCCGCCAAGGACTACCGAGTCTGGGCGCTCTTTCTCATCTACGCGGCCTGCTTCGGCATCGAGCTCACCATCAACAACATCGCCGCCATCTACTACATGGATTACTTCGATCTGGGCCTGAAGACCGCGGGCCTGGTGGCGGGCCTGTTCGGACTCATGAACATCTTCGCCCGTACGCTGGGCGGCTTCATCAGCGACCGCTTCGTCGTGAACGGCGGGCTGCGCGGGCGCGTGAAGTGGCTGTTCATCGCGCTGCTGGCCGAGGGCGTCGCCCTTGTGTTCTTCTCGCAGATGCGGGTGATCGCCCTGGCGATTCCGATGATGATCGTGTTCAGCCTCTTCGTGCAGATGTCCGAGGGCGCCACCTACTCGATCGTGCCCTTCATCAACAAGAAGGCCCTGGGCGCCGTGGCCGGCATCGTCGGCGCCGGCGGCAACATGGGCGCGGTGGCGGCCGGCTTCCTGGTGCGTTCGGAACACATCTCCTACCCGACGGCGCTGCTGATCCTGGGCGGCTGCGTGGGCGTCTGCGCCTTCGCCACCTTCCTGGTTCGCTTCAAGCCCGCCGACGAGGCCGCGGCCGCTAAGGAGTTCGAGGCGGCCATGGAGCGCCGCCGCGCCGAGCGCGCCGACCGGGTGCCGCTGCGCGACCTGGTGCCCGGCATCAAGCACGTGCGACCGATGGACGCCCTGCGCATCTACCTGGGCTTCGCACTGGTGATCAAGGGGATCTATTTCATCACGAACATGTCGGAGATCGAGCACTCGCTGGCGCTGGGGGAGAACCTGGCCATCGGCCAGACCATGATCGCCTGGTCCGTGGTGTTCGCCCATATCATCGCGGGCGCCAGCCTGGCCCTGGGCTTCATCACGCGCGCCGCGGCGGGCGCGAACGCGGTCATCATGATCGGTGCGGTGGTGGCGAGCCTGTCGGGGGTGACGCAAGGGGGAATGCTGGGAGCTAATCTGAACTTCCAGTTCACGCTGTTCGTGCTGTTCTCGTTGCTGCTGCTCGTATGGCGCGGCTCGGGACCCTTCTCGCTGGACCACCTGCTGCGCATCGATGCGGAGAAGGAACCGGAAGTGTTCTAGCCGAAGACCCGCCTCAGCAGCTCCGTCGTGCGCGCCACCGGATCGCGACGAATGCGCGCCTCCTGCTCGCCGAGCACCGTGAAGAGCCCGTCGAGGGCGTGGCTCGCCACGTAGTCGTCGAGGTCGAGGGCCGGGGTGCTCATGAAGGGAATCGCGTTGTAGCGATCGGCCAGCTCGCCGTAGAGGCGATAGAGGCCGACCTCCTCCATCTTCTCCTTCACGATCGGCATGAAGCGCGCGCGGAGCTCGGCCTCGGTGCGGCCGCGGAAGTAGTCGGTGGCCGCGCGCTCGCCGCCGTTCAGGATGCCGAAGGCGTCGGCGATGCTCAGACTCCGGATCTCGTTCCAGAACACCGGCCGCGCCTCGGCGCTGGCCTTCTCCGCCGCGCGGTTCATGGCCGTCTCGAAGTCGTCCACGTAGCCGCCGAGGCCGATGTCGCGCAGGGTCGAGGCCGCAGTCTCGAACTGCTCCGGTACCATGATGCGCAGCATGGCGTCGCCGAGGAAGCCGTCGACGCTCGAGAGCTGCTCGACGCTGCGGCCCGTGGCGACCTCGAGCGCCTCGCGCAGACCCGCGGCCACGGTGGCCTCGTTCAGGGGCGCTTCGGTGTCGAGGATCCCCTCGAGCACCTTCATGTCCACGCCCGCGCAGCCCGGCAGGCCGGCCAGCAGGGCGATGAACAGCATTGCGGCAGCCGCGCGCCTCATCGTTTGATCAGCCCCACGATGAAGAGCAGGATCACCGCCCCGATCACCGCGCTGATGAGCGAGCCGAGCAGACCCGTCGTGACGAAGCCGAGCAGGCCCAGGGTGAAGCCGCCGATGATCGCGCCGAGCACGCCCACCACGATGTTGCCCAGCAGGCCGAATCCGCCGCCGCGCATGATGTTGCCGGCGATCCAGCCGGCCACGGCCCCGATGATCAGGAAGTAGAGCAGACTCACGATGCCGCCTCCTTAACGAAGGGGTTTGTGTTCGCGGCTGAAGTAGTCCTTCAGCAGCGTCACCATGACCGGCGAGAGGAAGATCAGGCCCACCAGGTTGGGGAAGGCCATCAGGCCGTTGGTGATGTCGGCGATGGTCCACATGAGCTTCACCTTCATCGCCGCGCCGATCGGGATGAGCAGGATGTAGATCCAGCGATACACCTTCACGCCGCGGTTGCCGAAGAGGTAGCCCACGCTGCGGTCGCCGTAGTAGCTCCAGCCGATGATGGTGCTGAAGGTGAACAGGATGATGCCCAGCGTCACGATCCAGTTGCCGAAGCCCGGCAGGCCGAGCTGGAAGGCCTGCTTGCTGAGCAGCGTGCTGTCGTACTGCAGGCCGGTGGACGGATCGATCATCGTCCAGGCGCCGGTAGTCAGGATCACGAGCGCCGTCATGGTGCAGATGAGCAGCGTGTCGACGAAGGGGCCGATCATCGCCACGAGACCCTCGCGCACCGGCTCCTTGGTCTTGGCCGCCGCGTGCGCGATCGGCGCGCTGCCCAGGCCCGACTCGTTGCTGAACACGCCGCGCGCCACGCCGTGCTGGATCGCGAAGGCCACCGAGCTGCCGAGGAAGCCGCCGGCCGCCGCCGTCGGGTTGAAGGCGTGATGGAAGATGAGGGCGAAGGCGTCGGGCACCAGCGACGCGTTCTTGATGAGAATCACGGCCGCGCCCACCACGTAGATGACCGTCATCGTCGGCGTGAGCTTGCCGGTGAAGCGACCGATCCGCTTGATGCCGCCGATGATCACGAGCCCCGCCAGCACGGCCAGCACGATGCCCGACAGGCTGCGGGGAATGTGGAGGTCGTCGGCCAGCGGCAGGGCCATGCTGTTGGCCTGGATCATGTTGCCGATGCCGAAGCTCGCGATGGCCGCGAACAGCGCGAACACCACGGCGAGCCACTTGTGAAAGCGGACCTTCGTGAGCAGCGGATCGAGGGCCTCGGCCGCGGGCGCCGTGGCCCGAACCCAGAAGCGGGAGATGTGCCAGAACACGAAGTTCACGGCGGCCATCACGATCACGGTCACGAGCACTGTCACGTACCAGGCCGGCTCCGCCATCCTGCCCAGCACCGCCTGCGCCAGGAAGAAGCTGGCCACGAACACCGACAGCTTGATCAGCGAGCCGAACCAGCGCCGCCCCAGGCCCTGCTCGATGTAGTACATCGGCCCGCCGGCCGCGTTGCCCTCTTCGTCGAAGGAGCGGTACTTCATGCCCAGGGTGCAGCTCGTGAACTTGAGGCCGCTGCCGAGCAGGCCGGTCACCCACATCCAGAAGATCGCGCCCGGGCCGCCGCCCGCGATCGCCGTGGCCACGCCCGCGATGTTGCCCGTGCCGATGGTGGCCGACAGCGCCGTCGCCAGGGCCTGGAAGTGGCTGATGTCGCCCTCGTCGTTGGGGTCGTCGAACTTGCCCCGCACGAGGTCAATGGCGTGGCGCAGCTTTCGAAGCTGCACGAAGCCCGTTTTCCAGGCGATGAAGATGCCCGTGCCCACGAGGATGAAGGCGAGGAAGTTGCCCCAGACCCACGAATCGATGGCGCCGAGAAAGTTCGACACGCCCTCGCTGGGAGTGACGGCCTGCTCCAGGTTCGCGAACATGCGCTCGAGGGGCGCGAAGAGACGCTCTAGCCAGCTGCTTTCGGCCGGGGACATGAGGCTCCTTTCGGGTGGGCCTGGGCAACCCTAGCGAAGAGCCGCCGATGTGGCAAGCGACGGGTAATCAGCGGGTTGGGAAAAGACACGTGTCCTTGCGCGCCGTTAGCCGAACAGGCCGCCGAGCTGGAGCAGCAGATAGGGGACGACCAGGTACATCACGGCGAAGCGCACCCAGTGGCCGGCGCCCTCCGCTTCCCGCTCCCGCTCGCTCCAGCGATTGGTAGCCGTCGAGCAGCCCCGGGTGAGCGTGCGCAGCAGGATCCGGTAGGCCATGAGCAGTATGCCCCAGTAGAGCAGGAGCGGGGCGATCTTCATCAGTGCGTCGTCACCCCGGTAGAAGCCTACCCAGAGGAACCACAGGTAGTAGCCGAGATGAGCAAGCCCGTACCAGACGGCCGCGACGCGAAGCAGACGCGCGCGCAGCCCCATGTCGTCCACCCGGGTGGACGGCCCGAAGGAGCCCCAGGGGTGAAAGAGTTCGCCGCCCTCGTCGTCGGGCATGAAGCGCCGCTCGGCCATGTGCTTCGCGCGAAGAATGTCCATAACCTGTCGAATTGATTTGTCGTTGAACGGTTGAGTCGTCGAATCTCATACTAGCGACAGACTTCAGGTTCAGACAAGGAGGAACGATGAGTGTTTCGAAGGCCACCGCGGCACTCTGGACGACCCGCGACCGTGAGGGCCGCCGCCTCTTTCATCCCAACGGGCTCTTTGGCCGAAGCTACGAGATCCGCAACGAGGAGGACGAAGCCGCGGTACTGACCTACACGCGCAAGGCCGGATGGACGCTGATCCTCTTCATCCTGGGCAATCCCTTCCTCCTCTCGGCATTCGACGATCGCCTCCTGCGCTACGGCGGCAGCCTGGCTTTCGGGCTGCTGATGGGCGGCATCACCCTTCTGTTCCAGCGGCGACTCCTCGCCCAGCTCCGTTCATAGAAAAAGCCCCTCCCGCGAGGGGAGGGGCATGGGGAAGCCGGCAGGGTTGCTCGTGTTACCAGCCGCCGGGCCCGCAGTTGCCGGGGCGTCCGCCGCCGCGCGGGCCGTGGGGCCCGTCCTGGTCGCATTCGCCGCCGGGGCCGAAGCCGCCCGGGCCGCCCGGAGGCGGGCCGCCATGCGTCGGTCCACCGGGTCCGCCGGGTCCGCCGCGACGGCCCTTCATCCGCTCGCCCACCCGGCGCAGGTGGCGGTTGAAGCGCTGCTCGAACAGCATGAACTTGGCGCGTTGCTCGTCGCTCATCATCTTCAGCAATTCACCGTGGGCCTCGTGGGCCGCGGTCATCTGCGTCTCCTTCATCGCGTGGAGCTCGTCGCCCAGCTTCGCGGCCTTGCTCCACTTCTCCTCCTCCACGAGCTCGCGCAGTTCCTTCATCTTCGCCCGCATCTGCTCGCGATGCTCCTCGCGACCCTTCTTCATCGCCGCGATCTGCGGGTAGATCCTGGCGGTCTGCTCCTCGGTGAGCTCGAGGTACTCCGTCATCTTGTAGAGCCGGAAGGCCTCGGTCATCTCCTCGGGGTTGCGCTGCTGTCGCCAGGGGCGTTCGCCGCGGGACGGCTGCGCCAGGGCCAGAGTGCCGGTGAGCATCAGAAGAAGCGTGGTCAGGAAAATCATCCGCCTCATCATACACCTCCATTGTCCGTGAACCGGAAGTCCTCGAGGGACTCCTGGAAGGCTTGCCAGTCTTCGTCGGTCCAGTTGTCGTGTTCGTAGTTCGTGTCGTCGGCCTCGAAGATCTCGTCGACCTCGCCTCCCGCGTCGCGATATTCGATGAGCTCGCTGAGGTAGGTTTCCTCGTCGAGCACCAGGAACTCCGGCGCCGCGGGGTCGCCCGCCCAGGGACGGAGCCAGAACAGAAGGGCCAGTGCGATCGCCACGGGCGCCAGGGCCAGGGGCCAGAGCGCGGGACGCTTCGCCTCCCTCGCGTTCACGGCATCGTGCACTCGCGCTTCCAGTCTGTCGGCCGCTTCCCGGGAGAGTCGCGGCGGCTCCGGTTCCAGGATCTCGCGCAGTCGCTTGTCCTCGCTATTCATCGCTCCAACCTCGCTGCTTGATCTCCCGCTGAAGGCGGGAGACCGTGCGGGAGACCAGGCTCCGCGCCGTGGCGTCGCTGCAACCGAGCAGCGCGGCGATCTCCGAATAGGGGCGGTCTTCGAGATGACGCAGGGCAAAGGCGGTCCTGGCCTTCGCCGGGTGTTTCGCCAGCAGAGTCTCCAGGCGTCGCCTTCGCTCCGCGTCACCTGCCGATCGGTCCGGGCCCGAACGGCGTTCCGCTCCTTCGATCGTCTCGATCTCCGTACCGTCCTGGGGACGAGGCAGGGGCCAGGGAAGCACGCGGCGCAGCTTGCGCGCCCTGAGGAAGTTCAGGGCAAGACGCACCGCGATGCGGCGCAACCAGGCTTCCGGCGAGCCCTCCCCCCGATAGCTCTTCACCCGGGAGAGGGCCCGCAGGTAGGTGTCCTGCAGCAGATCCTCGGCGTCCTGCTCGTCGCGGACGATGCGGAAGAGGGTGGCGTAAAGGGAGTCCCGGGTCGCGCGCATGATCTCCGGGAAACGCCGTTCGAGCTCCTCCGCGGAGCCGGTGCGGCCGTTTTCCCAGTAGTTCTCATTCATGGCGATGGCCTTCATCGGTGTTCCCTTCCGTCGTCCTCTCGTGACGATCGCCCCATTGGACAGGGAAGGGTCCGAAAACGCGGCAGATTAAAGCGCGTCGATCGCGCCGGCGAGGGGTTCCAGCACCTGCCGCCAGGAACGTCCCTCGGCCAGGGCCCGGAGCCCGTCGCCGGCGGGCGGGCTCGCCAGCGTGGACGAGAGGGCCGCCGCGAAGGCCCCGACCTCGTCCGCCAGCGTGACGCCGCCGGCCCGCTCCATCTCCCGCAGTTCCTCGGAGAAGGGCGTGGCCACCACCGGCAGCTCGGCGGCCAGGTACTCATGGAGCTTCACGGGGTCCACGCCGGCCGTGAGCGTGCTGGAGACGAAGGGAATCAGCGCGGCGTCGGCATGATGCAGCCAGGCCGGCACCTCGTCGTAGGCCCGCGTGCCGAAGAACTTCACGTTCGCCGGCGCCTCGGCTCGCCTGTGCTCCAGCGCCGGACGCAGCGGGCCGACCACCGGAAAGCTCACCTCCGGCAGCGCCCGCGCCACCGCGAACAGCAGGTCGAAGTGGAACCACTCCGCCACGCTGCCCACGTAGAGCGCGCGCGGCCGCGGCATCGCCGCCAGCTCGGCGGGTTCGGGCCGCGCGGGTTCGGCCCTGCAGAAGTGTTCGATCTCCACGCCGTTGCCGATCCGCAGGGGCTCGTCGCCGCCGAGCTCGCGCAGTTGCTCGGCGAGGCGGGAGGCGGTGGCGCTGAGCAGGTCGGCGTCGCGCACGAGACGCGTGAAGTTGCGCCTGAGCGACGGCGTGGCGTGGCCGAACTGCAGAATGTCGTCCATGTGGTCGTAGGCCAGGGGCGAGGCGGGCAGCAGCTCGCGCAGGTGGGCGAACTCCGGATGCCCGAAGAGCAGCACCGGGTCGCGCATTCCCCGCTCGGCGAGCTTGCGCAGAAGCCGGATGCCCTGGCGGCGGGCAAAGAGATCGCGAACCAGCGCGAAGCGGTCGGCCACCAGGGCCAGGGCGCGCAGGGAGCGCCGGCGCGCGTTGGTGGGCAGCGCGGGCAGGGCGAGGAAGGCGAGGTTCTCCTCATCGGTCGGCGGGTCGGGAACATGCAGGGTCCGCGGCTCGATGAAGAGCACGCGTCGGTTCTCGGCAAGGGCGCGGGCCGTGTGCTGAGGGCGCTGGTAGAGCCCCCGCCAGGGGATGGGAGAGAAATAGACGAGGTCGCGCTTCACCGTTTCATCGTTTCATTGCCGTGGTTTCGCGATGCCGGGAAACCACTCCCGGAGCCGTTCGGCCAGGGCACGATGGACATCCATGCTGCGCGACGCGAGCCCCGCGGCGGTGACCATGAGTTCCGGCATGGGGCCTTCGGGCACGCGTTCGCGCTCGGCGTGGAGGTTGTCGATGATCTGCTGCAGCGAGCCGGGCTCGGTGACGTCCTTCATGTCGAGCATGAAGTCCCGGCGGCCCAGCATCTCCATGTAGGCGCGGATCTTGTCGTCGTAGGCCACGGCGCCGAAGGGCGTGCCCGAGATGGTGGCGAAGATCAGGGCGTGCAGGCGCATGGCGAGCAGGTATTCGCAGGCGCCCATGAGGGCCAGTACCTCGTCGTCGCGGTAGCCGTCGTCCACCAGCACGACGCGCTGCTGCAGGGGCTCGGGGAGGGTGCGCAGGAGGCTGCGGGCCACGGTGATGTCGTCGGTGTCGGTCTCGCCCAGCTTCCCGCCGGTCTTCATGGCGAAAAAAATGAGCGTGACGTTCTCCTCATCGAGCAGGGTGCGCACCATGTTGGCGAAGATTCCGGCCGAGAGACGCCGGCGCCAGTCCCGGGCCGACAGGCCGACCAGCCGGCGGCCCTCGAGTCCGAGGGCGGAGCGGATCTCCTCGATCTGGCCCGGCTCCGGCGGCGTGAGCTGGAACGCCGGGTCGGCGCCCATCACGATGTCGGACTCGGGCACGCCGCAGCCGATCAGCTGCTGCAGGCCCTCGGTGTCGCGCACGGAGAGAAAGTCGGATTTGCGGGCCAGTCGGCCCAGCAGGCGTTTCGCGCGCCCGCCGGCGAGCCCGTAGATGCCGGGCAGGTAGAAGGCGAGGCGCCGCCCGGCCAGCTTGGCCAGGCGGGGGCGGGTGAGCCAGTAGGCCAGGTTGCCGGGAGCGCCGCCCCAGAGCAGGCCGCCGCCGCCCAGGATGAACAGGTCGCTTCCCAGGGCGGCGCGCAGCACGCCGAAAGGATGTCGGCGGAAGGAGGCGTGCAGGGGGCGCACGTCGAGGTCGATTCCCTTGTGCTCGACCTCGAGAAACAGGGAGACCCGCTGCTCGTTGCGACACAGCAGGGTGACCTCGGCGCCGGGCAGCTCCTCGGCCAGGAGGAGCAGGAGCCGGGACAGGATCACGTCGTCCCCGCGATTACCGGTTCCGTAGGAACCGTGAACACAGACCTTCATGCGCCGCCGCCCCCGGATTCCCGATTAGAGGCCGGCCAGGCCCTGCTTGAGATCGTCGCTGATCGGCTGGTCGCCGAACCAGGTGGCCCACAGCGCGGATATCACCGCTTCATCGTCGATCGTGCCCAGGGGGCGGCCGTCGCGATAGGAGCTCAGGCCCTTGCCGGGCAGGTAGCGCAGCTCCAGCTCGGCGCCCTTCTTGATGTTCTCGTCGAAGAAGCCGGCGAAGGCGTTCACGGCCTCGTCGTGGCCCTCGGGCAGCGTCTTCCGGATACCCTCGCGGAAGGCGTCCATGATCTTGGCGGCGCCCACCTTGCGCAGGAAGCGCATGGTGATGGCCTTCTCGAAATCACCTTCGATGAGGGCCGGATAGGGATCGTCGCCCAGCTCGGCGTCGGCGTTCACGTAGAAGCAGGCCGCGTAGACCTTGAAGATGGCCTTCTTCCTGAGGCCGGTGCCGGTCGCGCGCAGGGCCACGCCGTCACCGCCGCCGGGATCGTTCCAGGTGAGGGCGGCGGGGAACTCCTCGCCGCTGTCGGACTGGACGATGACATCGGCCGAAGCCGTCCCCGTCAGGGCGAATGCCAGAATGAGCAGCGCGAGTGTTCCGAGACGTCCCATGATTCCACCTCCGATATGTGAACGGACCGATCTTAGGGGCGGCCTGCGACCGGCGCAACGCCTAAAGCGGCCCGAGACACTTGCCGGGAGTCGCAACAGGCGTCTATCATGTTGATATGAAAGGTGACTACGAAGATTGGCGCAAAGAGGAGTTCGTGGACGAGGAGGAGTATCTCCGCGGACACCAGGCTCCCGGCGCGGGCCTGGCCCGCCTGATGATCGGCACCAGCGGCTGGAGCTACAAGGACTGGGAAGGCCCCTTCTACCCCGAGGGCGTGCGCCCCGCGGACTACCTGCGCCACTACGGTCAGGTCTTCCGAACCGTGGAGGTGGACTCCACCTTCTACGCCGTCCCCCGCGCGACTGTAGTGGAGAACTGGGCCCTGCGCAGCCCCGAGGGCTTTCGCTTCGCCGCCAAGTTCCCCCGGGACATCACGCACGAGAAGGACGGCCTTGGCCGCCTCGACATCGCCCACGAGTTCGTGGAGCGGATGAGCCTGCTGGGCACCAAGCTCGGGCCGCTGCTGCTGCAGTTCTCGCCCTACTTCGGCGTGGACCGCCTGCCCGCCCTCGCCGACCTGCTCGATGCCCTCCCCCGCCGATTCCGCTATGCGGTGGAGTTTCGCGACGCCGACTGGCATTCCGACGAGGTGCTGGCCATGCTCCGCGAGCGAGACGTGGCCTGGGTGGCGGGCGTGGGGCCGCACAACCCGCCCGTGAGGCCCGTCACGGCCGACTTCGCCTACCTGCGCTGGATCGGCGACCGCGAGATCGAGGTGTTCGACCGGGTGCGCGTGGACCGCCGCGAAGAACTGAGCGGCTGGGTCGACTGGATCGAGGAGCAGCGGCAGGCGCTGTTCGAGATCTACGGCTACTTCAACAACCATTACGCCGGCCACGGCCCCGCCTCGGCCCGCGCCCTGCTCACGGCCCTCGGCCAGCGACCCCCCGATCCGCCCCCTCCGCCGGCGCCGCCCAAGCCCGATCAGGGCGACCTCTTCGGCTAGATCCGGCGGCCCTCGATTCCGTTTCGGCGCGTCTCCCTGCGCTTTTCCCGGTGCACGCGCGGCCGCGGTGGGCTATCATGGATGCCGTTCCCCGGAGGCGGACCTTGCTCACGTGTCGCAACATCCTGCTCCTGACCGCCTTTCTGTGCCTGCTCCGCCCCCCCGGGGCCGGTGCCGATGCCTGGTACCTGGACCCGGACGGCGACGACGACACCGGCGCGGGCACCATCGAATTCCCCTATCGAACCCTCCAACACGCCGTGGACATGGCCGCGGGCGGCGACAGCATTCTGCTGAATCCCGGCCAGTACACCGGCCTCGGCCAGTACGACGTGCTCGTGGAGGGCATGGGGCTGTCGGTGATCGGTCTGGCGGGCGCCGACTCCACCGTGATGGAGCTCGACAGCCTGGGCCGCGGCCTCTTCTTCAAGAACGCCCCGGACGACAGCAGCTACGTGACCGGCCTCACGTTCCGGCGGGGCATGGGCGACGTGGGCGGCGCGCTGCGCGTGAAGCGCGCGAAGGTGCTGCTGGAGAGCTGCCGCTTCCAGGAGAACCTGGCCGACGAGGACGGCGGAGCCCTCTACGTGCACCCCGACTCCGAGGCGCGTCTCGTCGACTGCCGCTTCGAGGGCAACCGATCCGGCGCCAACGGCGGGGCGATCTACGGCTCCACCGAGTCCGCCGTGCAGCTCGAGCGCTGCGCGCTGGGCGACAACCACGCCGAGGACGAGGGCGGCGGCCTCTTCCTGTCGACGGACGCCGTCGCCGACCTCGAGAACTGCCTGCTGGCGGGGAATCGCGCGGACGTGCGGATCCACGGCCAGCAGATGATCGGCGCGCCCGACAACATGGCGGGCTACGCCTGGGTGAACTTCGTCGCGCCGCCGATTCCCTGGAGCCAGGTGGTGGGCGTGGATCTGCATCTCACCGGCGTCTGGCTGGAGCGGGCCGGCTTCCCGGGCTCGCAGCTTAAGCTGAACCTGGAGGAATACGGCTGCCTGGACTTCTTCGACACCCAGTCCGAGGCGATCTGCCACCCGGAGTACTCCCAGGAGAACTGCCACAACCTCTTCGCGAGCTGGAGCGGCGACAGCCTGATGCCCCTGGCCGAGCCCTGGCTCTGGCCCGCGGACTCGCTGCTGACCGTGCGCGGCAACATCTTCGACTGCGACTTCCCCGGCGCCTGTGACTGCTGGGTGGAAGCCTTGAGAGTCGAGCGGGACTGGGTGAACGAGGTGGCCTCCTTCACGCTCGACCTCAGCCTGCGCTGGCACTCCACCGGCCGCCCCCGCGTGGGCGGCGGCGCCCTGGCGCTGGAGGACGGCGCGCAGGCCACCCTGACCCACTGCACGCTGGCCCTGAACGAGAGCGGACAGAACGGCGGCGCCCTGGTGGTCGCGCCGGGGGCCACGGCCGAGCTCGCCAACTGCATCGTCAGCGGCAATCCGTCGCTGGAGGGGAGCCAGATCGCCCTCTGTCCCGGCGCCGTCGCGAACGTTTCGACCAGCAACATCGAAAACGAGGACTGGGGGCCGCTGAACCTGGCCGCGTCCCCCGCATTCCTGGACACCGGCCTCTTTCCCGAGGGCTTCGCGCTGGCCGACTCCAGCCCCTGCATCGCCGCCGGCGACCCCTTCGCGGGCAGCGACGAAGACCTGGCGGGCGCGGTCCGTCCCAACCCGCCGCCCACGCCGCCCGACATCGGCTGCTACGAGTCGTCACGCGGCGTGGCCAGCGCCGCGCCCGGGATTCCGGCGCGGCCCGGACTCGTCGAACTGGCGGCGCACCCGAATCCCTTCAACCCGCGGGTGATCCTGAAGGCCCGGCTGACGCGCGCGGGCGAGGCGGAGCTGCGGATCTACGATCCGAGCGGACGCCGGCAGCGGGTGCTGCACCGGGGCGCGCTACCGGCCGGCCGCCACGCGTTCGTCTGGGACGGTCGCGACGGCCGCGGCCGGGCCTTGGCCAGCGGCGTCTATTTTGCCGAGTTCTCGTCGCCTTCCGGCGTCGCGCGGACCCGTCTCGTCCTTTTGAGATAGCTCCGGCCCCATTTCATCTGGTATATCTGCCGCCATCCCTCATTCGCTTCCCGGGAGGAGCCATGCCGGCCATGCAGAACTGGATCGATCCCTACCGCGTCGATGAGACCCTCACCGACGAGGAGCGCCTGATCCGCCAGACCGTCCGCGCTTTCGTGCAGAAGGAGGCGGCGCCGGTGATCGGCGAGGCCTGGGAGAAGGGCGACTTCCCCCTGGATCTCATCCCCAAGATGGGCGGTCTGGGTCTGTTCGGCCCCACGCTGACCGGCTACGGCCTGCCCGGCCTCGGCAACCGTGCCTACGGCCTGATGATGCTCGAGCTCGAGGCCGGCGACAGCGGACTGCGCAGCTTCGCGTCGGTGCAGAGCGGCCTGGTGATGTATCCGATCCATCGCTACGGCAGCGAGGAGCAGAAGGAAAAATGGCTGCCGCAGCTCGCCGCCGGCACCAAGATCGGCTGCTTCGGCCTCACCGAGCCCGACGCCGGCTCCGACCCCGGCAGCATGACCACCCGCGCCAAACGCGACGGCGACGGCTGGATTCTCCACGGCAACAAGATGTGGATCACCAACGGCTGCCTGGCCGACGTGGCCGTGGTGTGGGCAGAGACCAAGGACGGCGTGCGTGGCTTCCTGGTGGAAAAGGGCACGCCCGGCTTCACAACAACTCGGATGACAGGAAAAATGAGCCTGCGCGCCAGCGTAACCAGCGAGCTGCACTTCGATGACGTGCGCCTGCCCGCCAGCGCCCAGCTGCCCGAGGCCGTGGGCCTCGGCGGGCCGCTGTCCTGCCTGAACCAGGCGCGTTACGGTATCGCCTGGGGAACGCTCGGCGCCGCGATGGCCTGCCTCGAGGAGGCGGCCGCCTACACGGGCGAGCGCATCATGTTCGGCGAGCCGATCGCCCGCAAACAGCTCATCCAGGGCCACCTGGCCGACATGCTCACCGGCGTCGTGAAGGGTCGCCTGCTGGTGGAGCGCCTGGCCGCGATGAAGGACGCCGGCGAGGCCGGCCCCGTGCAGATCTCCCTGGCCAAGCGCGAGAACTGCGCACTGGCCCTGGACGTGGCGCGGCAGTGTCGCCAGTTGCTCGGCGCCAACGGCATCAGCCTCGAGTACCAGGCCGGGCGGCACATGTGCAACCTGGAGAGCGTGATCACCTACGAGGGCACGCATGAAGTGCACACGCTGATTCTCGGGCAGGCGATCACGGGGTTGGGAGCTTTTCGGTAGCAGTTACACAGGGAGCAGTCGATGAGCAAGTATGGCCTGTATGCGTTGATCATGGCGATGTGCCTTTGGACTTCGGCGGAATCAGCCGCTTCCGAGGATACTCACGATCATGCGCACCACGATCACGCGCATCATGGTCATGATCTGAGTGGCCCCGAACTGGGAATGTCCGTCGGTTACGTGCATCTTGAAGAAGATGCGGAGAACGCCCTGGGCGTACACGCACACCTCATGAAACGGCTTGGCGATGAGGGGATTCGTCGGTTTTTTGCCATCGGCCTCGGCGCCGAGTACCTGTTCACCGAATCGGCGCACTATGCCGTCATGCTGCCGCTTTCCGTAAATCCGTGGCGAGGGCTCGTCCTTTCCGCCTCCCCGGGCGTTCAATGGGCCGAACATGAAGGTGAATCCGAGACCGCGTACTCGACGCACATCGAGGTCACCTACACTTTCCCTCTCGGCAAGTATGATATCGGCCCGATGATCGACCACTCGTGGACCGATGAGGAGAAGCACACTATGATCGGCGTTCATGTGGGCTTGCATTTCTAGCGAGCGAAAATGCCCCCACCGATGAGCAGCCGAACGTCGGGGAGCAAGCGATGGCGGGGAACATGGAATACGAATCGGGGGCACAGGTCCGGATAGACACGGAAGCCCTCGTCCTGAGGTCCTTCGAGCCGGGCGACGCCGCGGCGCTGTACGCCCAGAGCAACGAGCCCGCGTTTCGGCAATGGCTCCCCAGCCAGGTGTATGCCGACGAAGCCGAGGCCGGCGAGACCATCGAGTTCCTGATCGAGCAGTTCGCGGATCCCGCGGATCCCCGGCTCGGGCCCTTTGTCCTGGCGGTGGAACACAAGGTCGACGGCCTGCTCATCGGGCACGTCGGGTTGAGCGCGCTCGATGACGACGTCGAGATCGGCTTCGCGATCGCCGAGGCCTACCAGCGCCAGGGACTCGCCGCGGAGAGCGTAGTCGCCGCGTGCCGCTGGGCTTTCGCGCGGTTCGGGCTGCCCGAGATTCTGGCCATCGCCGCGCAGTCGAACCAGGGCTCGAGGAGGGTCCTTGCGCGGGCAGGGTTCGAGCATCGGGAAGACCGTGTCATGGACTTTCAGGGTAACGAGCAAGCGGTCAGCGTGTACTACTTGCCCGGGCAAGAGGCTCCGCCGGCAGAGGAGAGCTAGGCCACCTGTTGGCCGCACCCCATGGACCCGGGACACATGCTCACAGTCGACATCCTGAACATGACCCTCGACGATCGCTGGGAACACGGCGCCGTGACCGGCGTGAGCGCCGAGCGGATCGGCTCGGAGTACGGGTTCAGCGGGAAGATCCATCGTCTTCTCGTCGAGACCGACACGGGTCGACATCGACTGATCGCCAAGACCGAGGATGCCGAGCGTGCCGGGAGGGCGCGCGACTTCAGGTCTCGCTACGAGGACCGGTTGGCAGGGTTGATCCCGCGGTCCTGCGGGTCGCGAATCGATCGCGCCGGGGATGAAGGGCTCCTGCTGATGGAGGACCTCGCGGGATGCGGGCAGGGAGACGTGCTCGTCGCCGTCGACGCCGCCCGGGCGGCGGCCCTGGTGGACCTCATTGCGAAGATCCACACGGTGACCCGGCTGGATGACGCACCTTCCGGCTCCGATGTGCGGGACTGGCGTGATACCGCTCTGGCAAAGGTCTGGGAGAACTCGCGGTGGGAGCGGGCGCTGGCGCGAGCCCGGTCACGCTATCCGGCCGAGTTCACGCCGGGCGTGGTCGACGGACTCCACCGGCTGCATGCCGCCCTGCCCGCGGCGATCGACACGCTGCGTGAAGGGCCGATCGTGTTCGCGCACATGGATCCCCACCTCGACAACACCATGTGGCGCGCGGACGGCACGCCGATCCTGCTCGACTGGTCGAACGCCACCGTGGCGCCGCCGACCTACGACCTGGTGCAGCTTCTGATCGGCCTGGCCCTCGGGCACGACGGCCCCCTGGAGCCGGGGGCGGTCATCGATGCGTACCGGGCCGGCGCGGGCTCCTGCGAGGGGCTGGAGGCTTCGACTCGCGCCGCCATGCGAATGCTCGTGCGCGGCATGGTAGGGTTCATGGGCAAGGAAGACGACTCGGCCCTGCACCCGCGGCTCCGCCTCATACGCGATCGGGCCGCCGCCGACCTGTCCCCGATCCTGTCCTGGTTGGACGGCCCATGGGAATGAGAAACTACCTGATCGAAGGCGTCTCCTGCACCGGCAAGACCTCGGTGGCCGAGGAGCTCGAGCGGCGTGGCTACCACGCCATCCATGGCGACAGGGTCCTGTCCTATCGGGGTGATCCCGAGACCGGCGAGCCCGTGGACGGCGCAGGCTACGAGCACTGGATCTGGGACGTCGACAAGGTGAGGGCCATCGTGGCGGACCGGAGCCAGGCGGCGTCCTTCTTCTGCGGCGGATCCAGGAACTGGGGCCGGTTCATTGATCTCTTCGATGGAGTCTTCGTTCTCGAGGTCGATCTGGACACCCTGAACCGGCGTCTTGCCGCCCGCCCCGCGGATGAGTGGGGCGGACAGGCAAGCGAAGGGGAGTTCAATGCGCGAATTCAACATGCGACCAAAGAGGACATACCGAAGAACGCAATCGTGATCGACGCCACCGCGCCACTCTCGCAGGTCGTCGACGCAATTCTTGAGCAGGCCGGCTAGGTGTCCCCTCGGAAACCCTGATCGGCACGGGACCACCAACGATGGGACGGGTGATTGAGATGAGCGATCAAGAGCGGTACGAACGGGCGAGGAAGCAGGTCGAGGAGATTCGGGGTTTCTACTATCACCTGCTCGTGTACGTGTTGGTGAACGCGTTCCTGATCATCACCAACATCCTCACGTCGCCCGGCGACTGGTGGTTCCACTGGGCCCTGTTCGGCTGGGGGATCGGCGTCGCCGTGCACTGGTTCTCGGTGTTCGCCGGCGGAGGCCTCCTGGGCAAGGACTGGGAGGAGCGCAAGATCAAGCAGCTCATGGAGAAGGATCAGCGGCGGGGAGACGATTGAGGCGCGTGTCGCGCTCGACACTCGGCGTCCACCCGGGTGGACTGGCTCGTTGCCCCGCCGGAGACACACCAGGGAGGCCACGATGATCAACAAGGTCGGTATCGTAGGCTGCGGCCTCATGGGCGCGGGCATCGCCCAGGCGGCCGCCCAGGGCGGCTTCGAAACCATCATGGTGGATATCGACGCCGACCTCGTGGCAAACGGCCGCACCCGCATCGACAAGTCGCTGGCCAAGGGCATCGACCTCGGCAAGCTGGACGAGGCCACCCGCGACGAAACCCTCGCCCGCCTCAGCGGCAGCACCGACCGCAACGATCTCGCAGACTGCGATCTCGTCATCGAGGCGATCACCGAAAAGCTGGGCGCCAAGCACGAACTCTTCACCGCCCTCGACAAGCTCTGCAAACCCGAGACGATCCTCGCCAGCAACACCTCGTCGCTGTCCATCACCGAGCTGTCGGCGGCCACGAGCCGCCGCGACCGCTTCGTCGGCCTGCACTTCTTCAACCCGGTGCCGCGCATGTTGCTGGTGGAACTGATCCGCACGGTGGATACGAGCGACACCACCTTCGAAGCAGCCCAAGCCTTCGGCGAGGCCATCGGCAAGACGGTCATCGCCGCCGGCGACACGCCCGGCTTCGTGGTGAACCGCCTGCTCGTGCCCTACCTGCTCGACGCGATCCGCGCCCTGGAAAACGGTGTCGCCACGAAAGAGGACATCGACGCCGGCATGATGCTCGGCTGCGGCTACCCCATGGGCCCGCTCGCTCTCGTGGATTTCGTGGGACTGGACACCACGCTGCACGTGGCCGAGATCCTCTTCGCGGAGTTCAAGGAGTCGCGCTACGCCGCGCCGCCGCTGCTCAGGCGCATGGTGCGGGCGGGCTACCTGGGCAGGAAATCCGGCCGGGGTTTCTACGAGCACTGAGCTCGAGTCGCCGCTCTACAATCCACGCCAACCTTCGGGGCGCAGCCGCGTCTCGCCGCCCAGCGCCTCGTCGATCTCGGCGAGCATGGCCGCCTTGCTCCTGGCAAACGTGCCGGCGAGCGCCAGGTAGTTGGAGGCGTGGTTGGAGCGGAAGATGATCCCGTCCTCCCGCACGTTCTCCACGAGCACGCGCAGCTCGCGCAGGATCTCCTCCGGATCGAGAAGACGCCACTCGGGATCGTCGAAGACCTCCTCGAACGAAGGCCTGCGGTCGCCGAGCATCAACGTGAGCGCCGAGGCGAAGCGGGGGCGAATGCGATCGATCAGCCGCGCCGTCTCCTCGGCATGGCGTTGCGACAGCCGCGGTCCGCCCAACCCCAGGATCACCGTCACCGACAGCTTCATGGCCGCGGCCGTCGCCCCCGCGCAGAGCTCCACCATCTCGTCCTGGGTATGGCCCTTGCGGATGCGCCGGAGCACCTCGTCGTCGCCCGACTCCAGGCCGATGTAGAGCTGGGTGAGCCCCGCGTCGCGCAGGCGCTCCAGGTCGCCGACGGACTTCAGCTTGAAGTTGCCGGGGCTGGCGTAGCTGGAGACCCGCTGCAGTCGAGGGAAGCGGGAGGCCAGCCGCTCCAGGATCGCCAGCATGCGGTCGCGCTTGAGAACCAGCGCGTCGCCGTCGGCCAGGAACACGCGGCGAGTGTCGGGATAGGCCTGCCCGGCCCAGTCGATCTCGGCGAACAGCTCCTCGGTGGGCCGCGGCCGGTACTGCTTGTCCTGATAGGTGAGACAGAAGGCGCACTTGTTGTGCGAGCAGCCCAGGGTCGCCTGGAGAATCAGGGAGTTCGCCTCGGAGGGCGGGCGGATGAGCGGGTGGTCGTAGCGGATCATGGCTAGTGCAGACTCCCCTGAGTTGGATCAACGTGTAATCGAGATACCGGCAGCTTCATGAGTCTCCCGCCGTCACTCATCGAAACGATAGCCGACCCCTCTCACCGTCTTGATGATCTCCGGAGACTTCGGATCCACTTCGATACGCTTTCGAAGCTGCGAGATATGCTGATCGAGCGTGCGGCTGTTCGGCACGTGATCCAAACCCCACACGCGCTGGAACAGCGTGTGTCGAGCGACGACACGCCCCCGCTCCTCATGGAGGATCCGCAGGATCTCGACATCCCGCAAACTCAGCTCGACCACTTCCTCGTTGCGCCTCGCGCGCAGCTCGGCCGGGGCCACTTCGAGGTCGCCCATCGAAAAAGGGACCGGGGGATCGACGTCTTGCCGGGTCATCAGGCATCGGCGGGTTACGGCGCGGATGCGGGCCACCACCTCGCGAACGCCGAAGGGCTTCACGATGAAATCGTCGGCGCCCAGCTCCAAGCCCAGTACCTTGTCGACCTCTTCGGACTTAGCGCTGATGAAGAGAACGGGCACATCCGAACCCTGGCGGCGGATCTCGCGGCAGACATCGTAACCGCTCACTCCCGGCATCATGATATCGAGGCAGACGCAGTCCGGTGACTCGCCGTCGAAGAGATCCAGGGCCTGCCGGCCGTTGGCGGCCAGCAGGACATCGTATCCTTCGCCGCTCAAGATCTCGGCGAGGCCTTTGCGAATGTGCGGGTCGTCTTCCGCGATGAGTACTCTCATGTCCGCCTCCCTGCTTCCACGCCCTGAGTGGCGAAGGTCAAGCAGAACGATGCTCCTGTTTCCGAGGGCGCCAGCACCAGGTCGCCGCCGTGCAATCTCGCCAGATCCCTCGCAATGGACAAGCCGATGCCGGTGCCGCTGATGCCGTCCGTCAACCGGTTGCTGATTCGGTGGAAAGGCCGGAAGACTCTCTCCGCCTCGGCCTGCGAGATGCCCGGTCCCTCGTCGCTTACCGTTATCGTGGTCCGGGCCGCTTCCTGCCTGCTCTCGACGGTCACGATGCCTCCCATGGCGGCGTACTTCTCGACGTTGCTCAGCAGATTGCCCAGGATCTGCTCCAGCACGTCGGTATCGAAACTGGCTTCGCGCTTGGCGTCGAGTCGCCGAAGCACCGTGATGCCGGCCTCATGGAGCATGGGGCCGTAGTGATCCAGAACGGTCCCGACCACCTCATCCACGACTCCCGTGCTCGGGTGGAGCCTGAGCAGATTCCGTTGCTGCCTGCCGAAACTGAGGATGTTGCCGATGAGCCGGCTCAAGCGCTGGCTCTCCGCAACGATCACACCGGCGTGAGCGGAGGCCTTGCCATCCGTATCGTCGAGGTGCTCCGCAAGCAGCTCGCCGTACAACCGGATGTTGGTGAGTGGCGTCTTCAGTTCATGGGACACCTGGTTCACGAAGGTCACGCGCTGGGCCGCCTCCCGAAGCTCGCGTGAACTGGCTCGATGGAAATAGACGGCCAACCCGCCCAGCGCCAGCACGAGTGCGGCGGTGCCGGCCAGGATGGCCATGAGCACTGCCCGGCCACGGGCGGCCATCGCCTCGTCGGGCAGGTGGTAGCTGAGCGACCAGGCGCCCAGGGGGTTCGCGAGAGACCGCGTGGCGGCTGGTGCGGCACCCCGGGTGGGCTCGTGGGAGCCCCACTGATAGAGAGTCTCACCGCGGGAATCGAGCAGGCGAATCCTGTCTTCGAATCCAACCATGGAGCCGCGGCGGTCCGCAATCGGCGTGGACGGCAACTCCGCGATGATGTCCGCCAGCAGCCGGACGAGATCCAGCTCGGCGCCGAGGATCCGGCCCTCGTCGCCTTTCGTCCAGTAGAGCAGCCTGATGTCCTGCCCCCAAAACCAGGACAGCCATCCCTGGCTGGCTCGGCGCTGCGATTCGAGTTGAACGCTGGTCGAACTGTCCGGGGACGCTCCCCGCAGTAACTCCTTGCTCAGCAGCAGATCCTGCGCTCGGTCGAGGAAAGACCACTCCCCTTCGCTGAGGACGTCGAGCGGCGCCGGGTAGATGAGCTTGCCCTCGGCGTCGAGGGCGAAGGCCTGCAAGATCAGGGGCGACGAACGCGTGAGGGATCGATATTCTCCCTTGTCGACCTCCGATGCGTTCAGCACCCGCAGCAGCGCCGTTTCACGGTCCCTCATAAGGCGGGCGATGCCGGCGTCGATGTCGCCCAGGCGCTCGTGCAGCAAGGTCGTGAACCGCTCGCGTGTTTCTTGCCTCTCGTGGCGGGCGAGGCGCAGCCCGAGGCCCAACAGCAGGGCCGTCGGTATCGCCACGATCAACGCGAGGACGATTACGAGTCGGGTCTTCATTCTTCCCGCCTGCACGATGTGCTAGTACAGAGACTTGACTTGGCTCTCACGCATCACTTTACCCTGCTCATCCCAATCCTCGTCCCCCATTTTCTCCGCGTCGGCCTTCTGTTCGGCGGCGTACTCCTCCAGTTCCATGGAGTTGAGAATCCTGGCATTGGATGCCAGGAAGGCCGAGTTGCTGTGAAGCACTTCCAGCGCCTCGGCGACGCGTCCCTTGCTCCTCAACGCGGAGGCTAGCATGTTCTGCTCGACGCCGATGAGCTTAACCACATCGATCATCACCTTCTCGTCGATGGCCGACTCGGCGAGTTCTCGTGAATCGGTGAAGCTCACGCGCAGGTCGCGCCGCAGGCGATCCCGATTTCGGGTCGCCAGGTTCTCGTAGGTCACCCTGACCGACGCCAGCTCGGTGTCCGGGGCCGACACCCTGTGCGGCGACACTTCGACTTCCAGGACGACCCGCCTCTCGCTGTCGCTGAACAGGTTGCTCAGCGTGAAGACGGCGGTCCGGTCGGCGATTTCGGAATCCCGGCCTAGGAAACGGATGGGGCGAACTCCCGGAGCGCAGTCCACTTCGATGCGGATACCCTGTGCGATCACCGACAGCGCGCGGCCGAACTCCTCGTCGAAGATACCGGCCAGCTCCTCCGCCTCCCTGGCGAAGTAGTGATAGCCGTCGCTGCGTAGGGCGAGTCGGCTCATCAGGTCCTCGTTGTAGTCCAGGCCGAGCCCGATCGTGGTGACCGGGATCTCGTCATGGCCCAGCGAAGCTCCGAGCTGGGCCAGCGCATCGGGGGAACTCGGGCCGACGTTCGCCATGCCGTCGGACAGCAGGAGAATGCGATTGATGTGATGAGCATCGAGGAACTTGCGCACCTCGGCCGCGCCCTTGCTCACGCCGGCGAAGAGGGCCGTGTTGCCGCCGGCCCGGATCCCGCGAATCGCCGCGATGACGGCATCCTTGTCCGTGAGCCGGGTCGCGGGCACGAGCACCTCGACCGTGGAGTCGTAGGTGATGATGGAGACGATATCCCGATCGCCCAGGCGCCGAAGCGCCATGACGGCCGCCTCCCTGGCCGCTTCCATTTTCGGTCCATCCATGGAGCCGGATTTATCCAGAACGATCGCCACATTGAGGGGACTGCGCGCCAGGCTCTCATCCATCGCGAAACCCCGCAGGCCGATTCGCAGATGGACGGTTTGAGGAGAGTCGGCAAGGAGCATCGGTCTGTCGATGCCGACGTTCAAGCCGACCGTACTCGCGGCGGCGACCCCTGCGGTTGACCCGGCCAGCGCCAGGGTCATCGCCAGTGCGCCCGTGAGTCGTCTGATGGATTCGAGTGTCTTCATGATCCTGCCCTTTCGCCTCGGTGACTATCCATGTCCGCGTGCATGAAGGAGAGGATAATGGCTGGGCCCAGATGCATGGTCAGATCCATGAAAGATCAATGTAAGATGAGTGTAAGCGTCCATCGGCGACGCATCGCAACGAAACCCACGTGCCCGCAGGGGCGCCCCGATGGGTGTCGGGGTTGCCGCCGGGGGCCGCCGAACGGCTGTTTCGAAAGTGCGGGCGCTTAAGCCAGCGACTCCAGCACCAACGCGATCCCCTGCCCGCCGCCGATGCACATGGTCACCAGTCCGTAGCGCTCCCGCTTCCGCCGCAGCGCGTAGGCGCAGGTGAGCGTGAGAACGGCGCCGGTCGCCCCCAGCGGGTGCCCCAGAGCGATCGCGTTGCCCATGGGGTTCACCTTCTCGGGGTCGATGCCCATCTTCTCGAAGTCGCGAATGCAGGCCAGGGCCTGGGGCGCGAAGGCCTCGTTGAGCTCGGCGTGGTCGATCTCCTTGCCGGCAATCTCCGCGTTCGCCAGGGCCTTCTCGGTGGCGGGCACCGGGCCCCAGCCCATGATCTGCGGGTCGCAGGCGGCCACGCCCATGCCGGCCACGCGGGCCAGAGGCTTCGCGCCATGTTTGGCGGCGCAGCTCTCCTTGCCGATCACCATGGCGGCCGCGCCGTCCACGACCGCGCTTGCGTTGCCGGGAGTGATGATGCCGCCCGCCTCGAACACGGCCGGCAGGCGCGCCATCTTGGCCAGGGTGGCGTTGTCCATCACGTGGGTGTCGTGATCCAGCTCGATCTCGGGCGTCACACCGTCGGCCTGCACGGACACCGGGGCGATCTCTTCCTTGAAGAAGCCGGCGTCGCGGGCGGCCACGGCGTTCGTGTGCGAGCGGTAGGCGAAGGCGTCGGCCTCCTCGCGCGTGATCTCGTAGCGTCGGCCCAGCTCCTCCGCCGTGTTGGCCATGGCCATGTTCGCGCCCGGATCGTACAGGCCCATGAGCAGGGAATCCTGCAGATGCTCGCCCCGCGGCAGGGAGCCGGCGGCGAGGGGGCCGTACTTCTGCACGGCCGCGCCCACCTTGCGTCCACGGTAGCCGTAGAGGTTGAACGGGTACTGCATGCTCTCGGCGCCGCCCACCACGGTGAAGGGCCGCTCGGTGTCGTGACGCACGCCGGCCAGCATCATCTCGGCGCCCACGGCCAGGGCCTCGACGCCGCTGCCGCAGATGCGGGCCACGGTGAGCGCGGGCACGTCGTCGCCCAGCCCGCCGCGCCAGCGCATGCCCTGCGCGCCGTAGATCGAATCGCGGTGGCTGTGGGACGCCATGCCCATGACCACGTGGCCGATCAGCCCCGCGTCCAGCGCCGTGCTGTCCAGGGTCGCCGCGATGGCCTTGCCTCCGAGCTGCGTCGTGCTGAAGCGCGAGAAGAGACCCGGCTCGCGGTTGTTCACCAGAATATCCGCGCGCGGCGTGCGCCGCCCGCCGTCGAGAATCACCACCGACTCGTTCTTGCTCATTGTAGTTCTCCCCTACTCGTGCATGAAGACGGCCGGCACCCGCGGCCCGTTCTGCATGAAGTTCTTCATGCCGATGTCGTAGTCCACCAGGCCGCGGCAGCGCGCGAAACCGTCGGCCTCGACGATCAGCCCCTCCGCCAGCGGCTTCACCAGGCCTTCTCGAATCACCGTCACAAGCTCCGAATCAATGGAAAGCGAATGATGGCCGATGTCCACGTTCGGCAGCTCGTCCGGCAGGGTCATGGGCGCGGGATCCACCGGCGCCAGCTTCACCTTGCCGGTGAAGTGATCGGCGAGCAGGGCCTTGGCCCCCGCCACGGGATCCGCGACCGGCTCGCCGGTGGCCCAGCCCCAGGCGCAGGCGTCCTTGGCCATGACGGGCCGCCCCGTGCGCAGCAGGTCGAGGCCGCGCTCCAGGCCGATCAACCGCGGCAGGCGCTGAGAGCCCCCGTAACCGGGAATGATGCCCAGGTTCACCTCGGGCTGGCCCAGCACGAGCTGCGGCCCCACCACCCGCGCATGGCAGGACATCGAGATCTCGGCGCCGCCGCCCAGCACGGGGCCGTTCACCGCGGCCACCACCGGCTTGGGAAAGGCGGCGATGCGGTTCAGCACCGTCTGTCCGGACAGGCACTTGGCGCGGGCCTCCTCGGCGGTCTCCAGCGCGGCCAGCTCCATGATGTCGGCGCCGGCCAGGGAGCCGCCGAAGCTGGTGAAGACGATCCCCTTCACGGCATCGTCGCTCTCCAGCGCGTCGAGTTCGGTGTTCACCTCTTCGAGGGTGCGTTCGCTCAGCGCGTTCATCACCTCGGGCCGGCGGATGCGCAGCACGGCGACGTCGCCGTCCCGCTCCACCTCGACGTTGCGCGAGAAGGCGGGCATCCGCTTCTCGGCCACGTTGGCGGTGATCTCGAAGCCGGGGTTCTTCGCGGCGTAGCCGACGCAGAGCTCGTGCACCCGCTCCATGCCGAGGTCCTCGGCCAGGTCGAGCAGGCCCTTGCCGAAGCCGAGCGCGGTGCGGGTCATCCAGTTCAGCTCGCGGGGGTGGCAGATGTCGCGGTCGACCACGAAGAAGGTGCGGCCCAGCAGCACGGCGAGCATGCGGTCGAGCACCTCCTTGCCGAGCGCCTCGTCGAACTCGGGGTTGCCCGGGTTCTTGCGGTCGTGCCAGGGCGTGCCTGCCTGTTCGGTGAAGATCGGCGGCGGGGTGAACCAGTCGCTGCCGGTGTCCGCCTCCTTCATGAGGTCGAGGCACTTCACGTTGAGCAGGTTGCCGCGGGTCAGGTCCATCACGTTGAAGGGGCCGCCGCCGCCGATGGCGCCGTGCACGATGGCGTCCACCTGGGCCGGCGTGGCCGTGCCCTCGGCCACGATGCGGGCGGCCTCGGCGCAGTAGTTGCAGAAGATGTCGTCGGCGGCGAAGCAGGGCACGTCCGCGGTGATGATGGGCACCTTGCCCAGGAAGGTGAGTGTGTCGAGCATGCGTTGGCTCAGAGTCTCGTCGCCGGACAGCACCACCTCGACGGGCGTCGAGCGCCAGGCCGGGAAGAAGGGGTGGTTCACGAAGCAGCGCTGTTCGATAGCGGCCTCGGCGGCGATGCGGGAGCGGGGAATGCCCGAGGTGGCGAAGCCGATCAGGCAGTCGTCGCGCACCACCTTCTCGAGATCGGCCAGGATCGCCTGCTTGATCGGCAGGTCCTCGGTGGCCGCTTCCAGCACGTAGTCGCAGTCGGCCAGGTCGGCGATGTTCGTGGTGGGCGCCATGGCCGCCTCGATCGCCTTCGCGGCCTTGGGGTGCAGCTTGCCCCGGGCGACACCCTTGGCCACGTAGCCGCGGATGCGCTCCATGCCGGCATCCAGGGCTTCTTGCCGGATATCGAGCAGATACACCTTGCCGCCGCCCGTCTTGGCGAGCGCGGACACGAAACCATAGGCCAGATCCGGCCCGATGGACCCGGAACCGATGACACCCACGACCATTACGATCCCTCCTTGAGTGGCGCGAACCGGGGGCCGGGAGGCCGCCGGGATGCGACGGATGTTAGGCTGGGCCTGCCGCCTGGTCAAGACCAGGTCTCCAGACTGGTTTTAGGCCTGAGACGCTGAGATCGACCGTTACCCTATTCAGTCAGAGCTCTATCTACAACAGGTCTATTCCCCTTGCGGTTCAGAAGGGGCTGATGCTTGTGGATCAGGTGTTCCTCGATCTCGATCCGACCCAAAGCGACAGGCATGAAGGTGAACTGGCAGGAGCGGAGATAGTCGGTTACGAGCAGATCTTCGCTTTCATTGAAGTACCTTTTCCTTCCATTCTTTGTTTTCAAGCTCAATCCAAGTATTGAGGCGCCTAAGTTTCGCCTCAGTGCTGAAAAGTAAGTCTGCCTACAATGTGTAGCGTGTCTCTTGGCAATATCCGAACTCTCTCCAATGTAGATGAGTTGGCCGTTATCATGATTCCATACCGAATAGAGTCCTGCACACACGGGAACTTGAGCTTCTAGCATTGGACTGAGAGGTGCGGAGAGGAACTCCGTCTCGGCTTCAGCGAGTATTTCAGAACTTCGCGTCTGTAGTTCGAGCCACTCAATATCACACGTAGCCGCTGGTGCTATCTTTCGTTTACCTAGTTGAAATCTGTTCAGCATGTTCGGGAGGTTGGAGATACCGAAATCTTCGATCTCCTTTCGCCCAATTGTGGTTCTCATGTACTGAACTCGAAAGCTATTGACCTCGGATGGATGCATGGGTTGAGACTTCAAGTAGTTCTTATAGAATGTGGATGTGTTTTTTCGGAACTGCTGCCTCATTCGTGCGGATACGTTCTTTGCTTCTCCGATGTAAACTGGATCGTCATTCAACGTGATCAAGTAGTTGCCCGGCAGGGAGCAACCAACGTGATCATGTAGATGTGGGGGACAAGCCTGAAGGTTAAAAAGGCCTTCAGCCAGGATTTGGGTCGAGTGGGTTTGGCATGTATGCCAGTTTACGGGCGAACTCATCAGGGACCTCCGCTTCCATGCAGATCGCTCAGGTCGATAGCCAATAGCGACTTCATCAAGGGAATAGCCTGTGCAATTGCCCTGCTTCCTGCCGGGTCGATGTGCAGCCTCCTGGGGCTGATCCAAGTTGGTGATCGATGTCGTCGCTGAAGAGCATGCAGTGAGCTTCGGCTATTGCTCGGACAAGGGAGCCTGCCTCCATCGGATTGCATTCATTCCCACCTTGTAGCAGTAAATCGCGGCTGGCTCGAACTCAAGTGTGATTCCGGAAATTTCCTGTCTTCGATACACGCTCTTGGTCGTTACCTTTACATCGCGTAGATTGGTTGCCCGGCAAAAAGACAGCAAGCTCTTCAGCCGTTCGGGATGAGAGGCATAATGGTCCGACCATTTCACCTCGACCGCCCAGTAGGGTTCCTGGCTCCTACCCAGATTCACGATGTCGACTTCGCCCGATTGCCATCGCGCATAGTGGAGGTTTTGATCGGAGTGAAACCACTGAGAAAAGACGGCGGTTTCGACCAATGAGCCGATCGCCTTGTCAGTGCCGTTCACCGGCGAGAATAGCGCGCATCGGATCGATGGATTGGTCAAGTACACCTTGAAGAAGTTCGCGCGGCGAAAGCGCCGCGCCGACCGGTCGATGCGGTGGACCGTCTTGATCAGAAATGCCGCCTCCAGGTATTCGATGTAGCGCTTAATCGTGTTCTTCGCCACTCCGGAGCGCTTAGAGAGCCCTTCCAGTGAGACCTCGTCCCCGGAGTTAAAGGCGAGGGTTGTGAACAGGTAGTTCAACTCCTGGATATCGCTGACGCCGTAAAGACTCGGGAGATCTCGCAGCAGTACCTTGTCGATGATGTCGCTCTTAATGAAGCGTCCCGGATCGGCCTGGATCTCCGGAGAAAGTACGGCCTCAGGGTAGCCGCCGAAATTGATGTATTTGATGAACTCGGTATTCAGTATGTCGATATCCTCTGTGTGGGCATCAATCTGGATATCATCGCCGTCCCGAACTTGCACAAGCTGCGCCTGACCCGAGAGATCGAGGTACTCGTAGAAGGTCAAGGGGGGCAGCATGAACTCCGTGAAACGGCCCGCACCCGACTCCTGGCTCTTGAGCCGCAAGGCGGCGGCCGCAGAGCCTGACACCATGAATCGCACCTCGGGATAGTCGTCGACGAGGGCCTTGAGCTGAGACTCCCAGTTCCGCATATACTGGATTTCGTCGAAAAACAGGAAGAGCCGCTCTTCGTCCGGCTTAGCTCCTGAGACCTCGCAGTAGTGGTGAATGATCTCGATCAAGGTCAGGCCGTTGTAGATCGGGTTGTCGATCGTCACGTAGCAGATGCGGGAGTGGCAAATCCCCTTCTTCATAAGTTCCCCGATAATGTGGTGGATCAGAACAGTCTTGCCCACCCGCCTTGGTCCCATGAGGACAACGGCCCTCTGGACGGACACGGTCTCCACGAGTGCGAAGACGTGAGACATATAGCCGCGGGGTTGCCACTTCGAGAATGGCTCGGGTAGTTGGGCGGGCGCCTGCCACCAAGGATTTTCTCTTCGTAGGCGCTCCCTGATCTCTTCGGATGATATTTCTCGCATCCTCCTCCTAAGGTCAGCGCGATGATCTTAAGTATAGTTCCGTGGCGGATAAAGTCAATCGACTGATCTTAGTGGGCGCATCCTTTGGATCTCATGTGGTTGCTGCAGGTTAGACTTGCATGTAATCCAACTTAGCTCTGTCTAGCCCGGATTCTTCATTATGCCAAGCTCAGGTCGTCTTCAACGCACAGGGAGTGGCCCTGTCGAATAATTCTGCACCACCTGAACCTGCGCAGCAAAGGAGGCGACAGCGAAGAGGAGAACCTATCCTGCTGTTCGAGCTGCCACCAGCATCTGCATGAGCGGGGCGGGTAAGGTGTTGAACGTCGCATCGCTTCAGAGGATTACCGACCGGCCGCCAACTTGACAGCTCCGCGATGAATTGGGTCTACTCGCCCGGAGCCCATGTACGACAGCGGAGGTCGATCATGTCCGAGCAGCGAAAGAGCGCCATCAAGAAGATCCGGTCCACGGGTCCCATGAAGAAGTTGATGGCGGAATACTTCCTGGAACTCGATGCCGCGGCCAAGGACGACGGCGCCAAGGTGGCCTGGTGCACCAGCGTCGGGCCGGCCGAACTGCTGCGATCCTTCGGCTTTCACGTCTATTTTCCGGAAAACCACGGCGCCGTGCTCGGCTCCTCGCGCATGGCCGCCGATCTCATCCCCGCCGCCAACGCGGCCGGCTACTCCCCGGACATCTGCTCCTATCTCACGAGCGACGTCGGCTCCTACCTCAACCGCAAGACGCCGCTCACGCCCGCCTTCGGCATGGAGGGCGTGCCGCGGCCCGACCTGCTCGTCTACAACACCAACCAGTGCCGCGACGTGAAGGACTGGTTCGGCTTCTACCAGCGCGAGTGGGACGTGCCCATGGTGGGCATCGACACCATGCGCGGCCTCGAGGAGATCACGCGCGATCACCTGGACGGCCTCATCGCCCAGCACAAGGCGCTGATTCCGATCTGCGAGAAGATCACGGGCGTGAAGTTCGACCTGGATCGCCTGAAGGAGATCGTGGCCTCCTCCTACCGCTGCACGCTGCTCTGGAAGAAGGTGCTGCGCCTGGCCGAGCACCGGCCCTCGCCGATCACCTTCTTCGACGGCACCATCCACATGGGGCCGGCGGTGGTGCTGCGCGGCGATGCCCGCGCCGAGGCCTACTACGAGATGCTCATCGCCGAGCTCGAGGAGCGCGTGGCCGCGAACGAGGGCGCGGTGGAGGCGGAGGCCCACCGCTTCTACTGGGACGGCATGCCGGTGTGGGGCAAGCTGCGCGAGCACGCCGAGCTCTTCGCGGCCCAGAAGGTCTGCGTGACCGCCTCCACCTACTGCAACAGCTGGATCTTCGAGGACCTCGGCCACGACGATCCCTTCGAGGGTATGGCGCGGGCGTACACCGAGCTGTTCATCGTGCGCGGCGAGGAGTTCAAGCTGAGCTACCTCGAGGGCATGGTGCGCGACTACGGCATCGACGGCGTGATCTATCACGACGCCAAGACCTGCCCCAACAACTCCAACAACCGCTACGGCCTGCCCGAGCGCCTCACGAGGAAGCTCGGCGTGCCCTACGTGGTGATCAACGGCGACCTCAACGACCTCCGCCTTTACTCCGAGGAGCAGGCGCGGACCCAGTTCGAGGCCCTGGTGGAGCAGCTTCACGAGGCGGGCCAGCATTCCTGAGTCGGAGAGCGGCATGAAAGGCGGCCGTCTGTACTGCGGCGTGGACGTGGGCGCGTCGGCCACCAAGCTGGTGCTGGTGGACGAGACGGGCGACGCGCTCGCCCGGGCCGTGCGGGTGTCCGGCGTGGACTACCAGGCCACGGCCGAGCTGTGCCGGGCCGAGGCCCTCGCCGAGATCGACGCGACCGCCGGCGACATCGCCGCCACCGTGTCGACGGGCTACGGACGCCACAACGTCGACTTCGCCGCCGACACCCTCACCGAGATCCACTGCCACGGCGTCGGCTGTTTCCATCACGCGCCGCGGGCCATCTCGATCATCGACATCGGCGGGCAGGACAACAAGGTGATCCGCCTGGAGCCCGACGGCCGCCGCGCCAACTTCAAGATGAACCGCAAGTGCGCCGCCGGCACAGGCGCGTTCATCGAGGAGATCGCCATGCGCCTGGGTATCCAGCTCGAGGAGATGGACGCCCTGGCCGAGAGCGCCGAGGAGGCCGTGAACCTGAGCAGCTTCTGCACGGTGTTCGCCAAGACGGAGATTCTTTCCCACCTGCGCCAGGGCGCGCCGGTGGCGGGCATCATCCGCGGCGCCTTCGTGTCGGTGGTGGCACGCGTGGTCGAGATGGACACCCTGGCCGGCGAGGTGCTGGCCACCGGCGGCGTGGTGGCGCACAACCCGGTGATCGTGGAGATACTGGCCGAGAAGCTGGGCCGGCCCGTCACGGTGCCGCCCCATCCGCAGTTCACCGGCGCGCTGGGAGCGGCGCTGTCGGCATTGAAACGGGAAGCAGTGAAGTGACGCGAGGCCCGCGCGCGATCGCGGGCCGCGCTTATCAGTGAAGGAGCGCGAGATGCTCGACGGACTGTTCCGTCCCGGTTCGGTGGCCGTGATCGGCGCCTCGAACAACCCCTTTTCCATAGGCAACATCGTCATCAGGAACCTCGCGGCCTACGGCTTCAAGGGGCCGATCTTTCCGATCAATCCCAAGGCGCGGGAGATCCGCAGCTTCAAGTGCTTTGGGTCCGTGCTCGACGTGCCGGACGACATCGACCTGGTGAACATCTCGGTGAAGAACACGCTCGTGCCCCACGTGCTCAAGGAGTGCGGTGAGAAGGGCGTTAAGTTCTGCATCGTGCACACGGCCGGTTTCAAGGAGGTCGGCGAGGAGGGCCTGCAGCGCGAGCGCGACATGGTGGAGCTGGCCCACTCCTACGGCATGCGGCTCTTCGGACCGAACAGCCAGGGTATTCAGAACTCGGATCCCGAGATCTCGGTGTACGCCAACTTCACCTTCGTGCCGATGAAGCCGGGCAACATCTCGATCATCGCCCAGGGCGGCGGCATGGGCGAGCTGCTCAAGCTGCACCTGCACAACGTTGGGCTGGGCCATCGCCTCTACTGCTCCTACGGCAACGAGTGCGACCTCACCATGCCGGAGATCCTCGAGTACTACGGCCAGGACGAGGGCACCAAGGCGATCATGATGCAGATCGAGAGCTTCAAAGATCCGGCGGCCTTCCTGAAGGTGGCCGCCGAGATCACGCCCCACAAGCCGATCCTGGCGATCAAGGCCGGGCGCACCCACGAGGGTTCGGTGGCGGTGTCGTCGCACACCGGCGCGCTGGTGGATCAGGCCGCCATGGCCACCGCCATGTTCCGCAAGGCGGGTGTGCTCGAGTTCCACGACAGCGAACGCATGATCAAGACCGCCGTGGCCTTCTCCACCCAGACGCCGCCGCGCGGCAAGCGGATCGGCATGGTCACCAACACCGGCGGTCCCGGCATCCAGATGGTGGACGAGTCCGTGAGCAGCGGGTTGATTTTAGCCAAGTGGTCCAACGATGGTTTGAAGCGGCTGCAGGAGACCCAGTACGCCGAGGCGAGTCTGGGCAACCCGGTGGACGTGGTCGCGACCGGCGGCCCCGACCACTACTTCGAGGCCGTGGACACGCTGCTCAAGGAAGACGGCGTGGACATGGTGTGCGTGTTCTTCGTCACCGCGCCCTTCGTCGACCTCGACGCCATCGCCGCGCGCATCAAGGAAGCCGCCGACGGCACCGACAAGCCGGTCGTGATGGTGGTGGAGACCTCGAGCGAGTACTACCGGCTCATCGACCGCCTGCGGGAGTCGGAGATTCCCGTCTACGAGTTCGCCGAGGACGGCGCGCGCAGCCTCGCCGCCATGGCCACCTACGCCGAGCTGCGCGACCGCCCGCGCGAGGAACCGCCGAAGCTCAAGGTGGACCGCGCCGCCGCCGAGGCGATCGTCTCGAAATATGAAGACGCCTACCTCTCCCAGGCCGACGCCCTCGCCGTGCTCGCTGCCTACGGCCTGCCGGTGCCGGGATACGCCGAGATCACGGGCAAAGGCGACCTGGCCGCCGCGGCGAAAGCCACCGGCTTCCCCTGCGCGCTGAAGGTCGACTCCGAGGAAGTGATCCACAAGTCCGACGAGGGCGGCGTGATGCTGGGCATCGCCGACGAAGCGGCACTCGCCGAAGCCTACGCGACCATGAGCAAGCGCTTCGCCGGCAAGGACGCGCGCTACCTGCTCATGGAACAGAAGACGCCGGGCCGCGAGCTGATCCTCGGCGCCACCGCCGCGCCGGGCCTCGGCAGTCTGGTGATGTTCGGCCTGGGCGGCATCTTCGTCGAGGTGATGAAGGACGTCGTCGTGGGCGTGGCGCCGCTCTCCGCGCACGAGGCCCGCGAGATGATGCGCGGCATCAAGGGTTACCCGGTGCTCGAGGGCCTGCGCGGCGAGGCGGGCGCCGACCTGGACGCCGTCGAGGACCTGCTGCTGCGCGTCTCGCGCCTCGCGGCCGACTTCCCGCGAATAGTGGAGATGGACCTCAACCCGATCTTCGTCTACCCGTCCGGCACGGCGCCGGCCGTCGTGGACGTTCGCCTCAAGGTGAGCTAGGAGATGAGCGAAAAGCGATCGCTGCTCAAGGCCATCGGGCCGGGAATGCTCTTCGCCGCGGTCTCCGTGGGCGTGTCGCATCTCGTGCAGGCCACGCGCGCTGGCGCGGGCTACGGGCTCTCGCTGCTGGTCGTGATCGTCTTCACCCTGCTCATCAAGTACCCGCTGTTCGAGTTCGGGCAGCGCTACGCCGTGGCGACCGGGCACAGCCTGCTCGAGGGCTACCGTCGTCAGGGCAAGTGGAGCCTGGTGCTCTACCTGCTGCTCACCCTGGGCTCCATGTTCACGGTGCTCGCCGCCGTCACCGCCATCACGGCGGGCGTGACGATTCACATGACGGGCCTGGACTGGTCGCTCAACACCTGGTCGGCGCTGCTCATCGGCCTGACCTGTCTGGTCATGGTGATCGGCCGCTACCCCCTGCTCGACAAGGTGGTGAAGGTCGTGATGGGCCT
This sequence comes from uncultured bacterium, assembly GCA_964399495.1. Lineage (GTDB taxonomy): Bacteria > Krumholzibacteriota > Krumholzibacteriia > JACNKJ01 > JACNKJ01 > CAYNQX01. Next base: position 22,798 of record CAYNQX010000022.1, on the reverse strand, counting down.
GCTCGCCGTCTCGACGGTCATCGCCACGGCCACCGTGCTGCCCAGGCTGTTCGAAATGGAGCTCTGGGGCCCGGTCGGGCTGGTGGACGTGGCCTTCCTGGTGGGGCTCATGGGCTGGATGCCGACGGGAATGGACGTGGGCGTCTGGCAGTCGCTCTGGGTGCTCGCCCGCAAGAAGGAAACCGGGCATGCGCCGTCTTTGAGGGAAACGCTGTTCGACTTCAAGCTCGGCTACTTCGGCACGGGACTGCTGGCGATCATGTTCTGCGTGCTCGGCGCGGCGGTGATGTTCGGCAAGGGCGAGGCCTTCGCGCCGAGCGCCGCGGCCTTCGCGGGCCAGCTGATCGATCTGTACACGTCGACGCTCGGGGCCTGGAGCAAGCCCGTCATCTCGATCGCCGTGTTTACCACCATGTTCTCCACCATGCTCACCGTCATGGACGGCTTTCCCCGCGCGCTGCAGCTCGTGGTGCGGCGCTTCCGATCGGTGGAGAATCCCGACGACGTCATGGAGCGCTCCGGCAACTCCTGGGACTACTGGGCCTGGATGGCGCTGCTCTGCGCGGGCGGCATGATCGTGATCGCCTTCTACCTGACCAGCCTCAAGGCGCTCGTCGATCTCGCGACCACGCTCTCCTTCGTGACCGGCCCCTTCCTGGGCATCCTCACCTACCGCGCGATCACGTCGAGCGCGGTGCCGGAGGAGTTCCGGCCCCGGCGGTGGCTGCGGGTATTGGCAATTCTGGCGATCGGGTTCCTGATCGCCTTCCTGCTGTTCTTTCTCTACTACCGGTTCATCGGATTCTGATGGTGTTGGTACCGAAGGCCCGCTACCAGGGCACCCCCTGGCGCACGCCCATGCCCGGTCCCAGCAGCACGGCGTTGAGGAAGAGGCGCTCCGTGCCCCAGAAGTAGCCGCGGAAGTTGGGGTCGCCGGCGAACAGGATCATCTGTCCCCGCCCCATGCCCTCCCGCGTCAGGTAGGCGGTCTGGGAGATGCGCCCCGCGGCTTCCGGCCACAGCACTCCGCCCAGGTGCAGGATCTCCGGCGCCGCGTAGCGCCCCACGGTGCTCACTGGGTCGCGGGCCAGCAGCGCGTCGCGACGTCCGGCCAGCACGGCCACGCGCTCGCCGGCGCCGAAGGCCAGCCAGTGCTCGGGGTCCAGGTCCACGCGCAGGATCGCCCCGCTGGGCAGGAAGCGGCGCAGGCGTCGATCCGCCTTGTCCCGGGCCGCCGCGGTTTCCTCCGGGCTCAACGTCGGACCGGGCTTGCCGTTCTCCTTGCTCTCGACCGTCACCGGCTTCGGCGCGCCGCGCTTGCGGGCGGCCTCGCCCGCCTTGCCGTGCATCGCCCAAACGCCGGGCCCCATTAGTGGCGATCCCTGACCCGGGATGCCCAGCACCTCCGGACTCTCCTTCCAGCGATAGATGCCGGCCGAGGTCGTGGCGCTGCCGTCCGCGGCCAGGCCCGTGCCCTGCATCTTCTCGAGCACGCGGATGGCCGCGTCGTCCAGTCCGAAGCGCGGCGCGGGGAAGTCCTCGAGGGACTGACCGCGCAGCCGCACCTGCGAGAGCTCGGTGGCCGAATCGGCCAGGAACTCCGCGGCCGTGGCCAGCGCGACCAGGGTGCCGCCGTGCTCCACCCAGTCGCGCAAAGCGCTCAGACCGCCTTCGCCGAGGGCGCGCCAGTAGCGCGCGCCACCGCCCCAGACCTGGGGCAGCACGAGGGTGTTGTAGCGGCCCAGGTCGATCTCGCCCAGGCGGCTGATATCGACCAGGCTCACGCGCAGGCCGGCTTCCTTGTCCAGCAGATGCCAGGCGGCGCCCACGCTGGTGAAGTTCAGGGGCGAGCCGGCGGCGATGGCGATGCGCGGCTCGGCCAGCAGGCGCCAGTGCCCCCCGCCGAGGTCCGGGCCCTCGAGGATCCGCGCGCTTGCTACGGGCGCGAGCTCGATCCCGGCCTCGATCGCGAACTCGTTCAGCACGGCATCGTCGGCATCGGGATTCTCCTCCAGCCGCAGCAGGAAGCTGCCGCGGGGATAGCTGCGCCCCTCCATGGTGAAGGGACGATCACCGGCCCTCACCTTGAAGCCCGCGGCGCTCAACTTGGCGGCCAGGACGGGCGCGGCGTCGGGGCTGCCGTCGAAGAGCCAGCCGTAGCGGGCCTTTCCGGCCAGCAGTCCGCCGGGCTGCGGCGCGGCTTCCGCCCAGGGATGCCAGTCCAGCTTGTCGGCGCGGTCCGTCCACAAGACGTTCAGGCCCGAGGCGAGCAGGGGCGACCAGGCCGTGGTGTCGTAGATGCGGCTGCCCTTGCGGCGCTCCAGGTGCTCGCGCTCCATGGCCAGGGAGGAGTCGGCCATGAGGGTGTGGGGCTCGAGGATGCCGCGGGCGAGGAGGCCGTCGGGCTGGTCGAGGCGCACGCGGAAGCTGCCGGCCGGCAACTCGGCGTCGGCCGCGCCGTCGGCCCAGAGGTTGCGGGCTCCGCGCAACGTGGCGTTCGCCTCGAGGCGGTCCACCTCGATGCCCAGGGCGTTCAGACCGGCGGCCAGGCGCTCGGCGCGAACGGCGTCGGGTTCGGGGCTGAAGTAGTACGCACGCACGGCCTCCTTCCGTCCGCGCTCGATGGCCTCCATGCGGGCGGCCCGGTAAGCGCGCAGCAGTTCGGCCCTGTACTTCACCGCGGTACCCAGGTTGGCGAGGCTGCTCACGTACTGGTGGTCCACGGATTCCGCGTAGCTGAGCACACGGCCCGAGGCCTGGCGCACCGGCTCGCCGCGGGTGCCGGCCTGCTCGTAGAGAATGCCCACGGCGCCCGCGTAGATGGCCAGGGCCGAGCCGTAGCCCGGGAAGAACTCCTCGTTCCAGTCGCGGGTGTAGTAGCTCCAGCCCCGCTGGTCGAAGGCCTCGGCCTGGTCGGCCGCGAATAGCTGCCACCAGGGCAGTGTGCCGCTGGGCCAGTTGGGGTTGTAGGGATCCCGGGGCGGACTGAACAGGTAGGTGTTGCCGGATCCCATCTCGTGGGCGTCGACGACGAGCTGGGGCCGCCACTGGCCGAGAATCTTCGCGCGGCCCTTGCTCTCGGGGTGCACCTGGGCGAACCAGTCGCGGTTCAGGTCGAAGAGGTAGTGGTTGGCGCGGCCCCAGGGCCAGAAACCCGAGTGGGACAGGGCATCGGGATCGGGATTCGGGAGGGCGCCGCGAAAGGCCGCGCCCATGGCCAGCACGCGCTCGCGGCCGTCGGGATTCTCGTTGGGGTCGAGCAGTACGACGAGGTTCTCGCGGATCGCCTTGATCTCATCGCTCTCGCCGGCCGTGAGCTCGTGGGCCAGGCGCAGGGCGGCCTCGCAGCCGGACAGCTCGTCGCCGTGAATCGAGTAAGCGCAGTAGGCCACGGCGGGCGTCGTCTCGATGAGGGCCTCGGCGTTCACCTTGAGTCGCGGATCCGCGATCTTCCCGATGTCGGCGCGGATCTCGCCCATGCGCGCGTGGTTCGCCTCGCTGCTCACGATCAGATAGACCAGAGGCCGGCCCTCGTGGCTGTGGGCGTAGGTATGGAGCGTGGCGCGGGGGCTGGCCGCGGCCACGGCCTCGAAGTAGCGGAGGATCTCCCCGGAGTAGGTGGGACGATCGCCGATCTCGAAGCCGAGGAACTCGGCCGGAGAGGGGACGCCCGGGTCGTATCGATCGGCCGCTGAGGCGGGTTGCCCCGCCAGGATCAGGAGAATCGATCCGGCGATTGCGAGAAAGGCGCGGGTGGGGAAGCTCATCGGACGCTCCTCTTCGAGGTGGTTGTTGCCGGCGGGAGGCCGGAATCGAGAGATTGCCACCCGATGATCGGGAGAGCAAGGGCTGGGGGGTGAATCCGTGAGCCGGTGGAGATCCCGGCGAAACCCCGACAAACTTGACTTCTCCCGCCCGCATGCTAACCTATCGAACGTTAGTTCAGTTTACCGGCTCCGATTCTCCGATTCCGTGAAGCTCATACAGGAGCACCTATTATGGAGATCTGCGACTTCAGCTACCATCGCCCGGCCACCCTGGCCGAAGCCTGCGAGATGGGCGTCCGCCTCGGCGATGACGCCCGCTACTTCGCCGGCGGCACGGAAGTGATCATCGACTTCCGCACCCGGCGCGACTCCGCCGAACACCTGATCAGTTTGCAAGATGTTCCCGGCCTCGGCGCCATCGAGACCGGTGGCGACGGCCTGCGCATCGGCGCCATGGCCAGCATCGCGGACATCGCCGAGTCGCCCGAAGTCGCCAAACACTACCCGGCACTCGGCCGGGCCGCGGCCGTGATGGCCGGCGAGCAGATACGCAGCCAGGCCACCATCGGCGGCAACTTCTGTCGCGCGGTGTCCTGCGCCGACACGCCGCCCATCTGCATCGTGGGCGAGGCATCCGTGGAAATCGTGGGCGCGGGCGGCGAACGCAGCCTCGCCGCCGAGGAGTTCTTCACCGGACCCCGGCAGACCGTGCTGCGGCCCGGCGAGATCGTCACGAGCATCACCATTCCCAGGCAACCCGCGAACTCCGGCGCCGACTACCAGCGCTTCACGCTGCGGGGCGGTCAGGCCCTGGCCGTGGCCGCCGTGGCCGCGCGGCTCACCCTGGAGGGCGGCAAGATCGCCGGGGCACGCATCGCCCTGGGCGCGGTGGGGCCGACGCCGATGTTCGTGCCCGACTGCGGCGCGTCGCTCCTGGGCAAGAGCCCGGGCGAGTCGGCCTTCGCCGCCGCCGCCGACATCGCCGAGGCCGCGGCGCTGCCCATCTGCGACCTGCGCGGCAGCGACGAGTACCGCCGCGACCTGGTGCGCACCCTCACGATGCGCGCCCTCGAAGCCGCCGCCGCCCGGGCCGAAGGAGCCGCGTAATGAGCGACCGCATTCTGATCTCGCTCGCGGTGAACGGCGAAGAGCGCAGCGTCGCCGTGAAGCCCAACACCACGCTGAAGACCGTCCTGCGGGAGCATCTCGAACTCACCGGCACCAAGGGCGGCTGCGAGGCCGGCGACTGCGGCGCCTGCACGGTGATCATGGACGGCCGCTCCGTGAACAGCTGCCTCACGCTCGCGGTCCAGTCCGAAGGTCGAGAGGTCCAGACCATCGAGGGCCTGGGCGAGAACGGCCAGCTCCACCCGCTGCAGAAGGCCTTCATCAAGCACGGCGCCCTGCAGTGCGGCTTCTGCACGCCGGGCATGATCATGGCCTCCAAGGCGCTCATCGATCGCAACCCCGATCCGAGCAAGGACGAGATCCTCGCCGCCCTGAGCGGCAACCTCTGCCGCTGCGGCACCTACCCGCGCATCATCGCGGCGATCCAGGACTGGCGCAGCTTCACCGAGACCGAACTCGACACGGAGCCTTTGGACGACCACAAGGTCCAGCCCCGCGATCATCGCAGCATCGGCCGCGGCGTCACCCGCTACGATGCGCCCGACAAGGTGTCGGGCCGCGCCAAGTACACCGCGGACATCAGCCTGCCCGGCATGATTCACGGCAAGCTCCTGGGCAGCACCGTGGCGCACGGCATCATCAAGCGCATCGACACGAGCCGCGCCGAGGCCCTGCCCGGCGTGCTCGCGGTGATAACGGGCAAGGACGTGCCCGACATCCTCTACGGCGTGAGCCCGGCCCGCTACGACGAGCACATCCTCGCCAAGGAGCGCGTGCGCTACGTGGGCGACGAGGTGGCGGCCGTGGCGGCCATCAGCGAGGAGGTCGCCGAACGCGCGATCCGCCTGATCGACGTCGAATATGAGGAGCTGCCGGCAGTCTTCGAGTCCGAAGCCGCCATGGCCGACGACGCGCCGCAGATCCACCCGAACGACAAGCGCTTCAAGAGCAACGTCAACACCGCCGTGAACTGGCACTTCGGCGATATCGAGCAGGGCTTCGCCGAGGCCGACCACGTGCGCGAGCAGCGCTTCGTGGGCAACCGGCCCTACCAGTCGCCGATCGAACCGCACGCGGCGATCGCGCGCTGGGAACATCACGGAGAACGGCTCACCGTGTGGATGTCCGCCCAGGCGCCCCACTACACACATCACATGCTGGCGCGCGTGTTCGACATTCCCCAGGGCAACATCCGCCTGATCAAGCCCGCGGTGGGCGGCGGCTTCGGCGTGAAGGCCGAAACCACGCCGCTCGAGTTCTGCTCGGTGATCCTGGCCAGGATCACCGGCCGCCCGGTCATGATGAAGTACTCCCGCGCCGAGATGTTCACCCACTTCCGGGGCCGCCACAAGCAGACCATGGACCTGAAGATCGGCGTGAAGAAGGACGGCAGCATCACCGCCGTAGAGTCGCGCATCCTGCTGAACGGCGGCGCCTACACGAGCTACGGCATCGTCACCGCCTACTACGCGGGCTCCATGGTGCCGACCCTCTACAACATTCCCAACTACAAGTACGACGGCTACCGGCTCTACACGAACCTGCCGGCCTGCGGCGCCATGCGCGGCCACGGCGTGCCCCAGCCCCGCTTCGCGTTCGAGAGCCTGCTCGACATGATCGCGGAAGACCTGAATCTCGATCCGGTCGAGATCCGCCGCGTCAACGCCATGACGCCGGATACGATCACCTGCAACGACCTGGACATCTCGTCCTGCGAGTTCACCGCCACGCTCGACAAGGCTCGATCGATCACCGACTGGAGCGCGAAGCACGGCAAGCTGCCGCCGGGCAAGGGTGTCGGCATCGGTTGCGGCGGCTTCGTGTCGGGGGCGGGCTATCCCATCTACCGCTCGGATTTCCCCCACTCCAACGCGGTGATTCGCGTGCACGAGGACGGCATGGCCGTCTCCCTGCACATGGCCACCGCCGAGATCGGCCAGGGCTGCGACACCGTGCTGCCGCAGATCGCCGCCGAGGAGCTGGGCATTCCCTACGAGCGCGTCTGGCTGGTGGAATCCGACACCGTGCTGGGTCCCGTCGACCTGGGCTCCTACGCGAGCCGCGTCACGCTGATGGGCGGCAACGCCGTGAAGATGGCCGCCGCCGAGATCAAGGACCAGCTGCTGCGCGTGGCCGGCAAGCAGCTCGGCTGCGACCCCCACGGTCTCACGGCGCGCGACGGCCGCCTGTTCGTGGCCGAGCATCCCGCGAAAGGCATGGCCTGGGACGAGGCCGCGCGCCTCGCGTTCTCGCAGGACGGCCCCGTCGTGGGCAAGGGCCACTACGCGCCGCCGCCCAACCTGGGCGGCAAGTACAAGGGCGCGGCGGTGGGCACCTCGCCGGCCTACAGCTTCTCCACCGCCGTCGCCGAGGTCACGGTCGACCTCGAAACCGGCTACGTGAAGGTGGACCGCTTCACCGACGTCAGCGACGCCGGCACGGTGATCAACCCCGTGACCTTCCACGGGCAGGTGGAGGGCGCGGCGATCATGGGCATGGGCGAAGCGCTGCTCGAGGACACGCTGCACGCGGAGGACGGCAGCCTGCTCAACCCCGATCTCCACGGCTACCTGCTCCCCACCATCGCCGACTCGCCCGAGATCGACTCCCAGGTGGTGGACAGCTACGAGCCCCACGGCCCCTTCGGAGCCAAGGAGATCGGCGAGGGCTGCATCGTGCCCATGATGGGCGCCATCGCCAACGCCATCTACGACGCCTGCGGCGCGCGCATCACGGAGCTGCCGATCACGCCGGAGAAGATCCTGGCCGCGATCAAGGCCAAACGGGAAGTGAAGTGCGAGTGATGAAGAATGCCGAATCCACATCGTCCGAAGCCTCGGGCCCCCGCAAGGGACCCAAGCTCGAACGCCTGCTGGCCGTCGCGGCCGAGCTCATGGCCGGGGGCGGCTACGCCCAGACCACCATCCGCGACGTCGCGCGCGAGACCGGCTACAGCCTGGCCGGCATGTACTACTACTTCGAGAACAAGGAAGACCTGCTCTTCCAGATCCAGCACCGCACCTTCGCCTCGCTGCTGGCCGAGCAGGAGGCGGCGGCGGCCGAGGGCGGCACGCCGCAGGAGATCCTGCGGCGCCTCGTGGCCAACCACCTCGCCTACTTCACCCGTCACGCCAGCGAACTCAAGGTCTGCACCTTCGAGATGGGCAGCCTGGATCCCGACCGCTATGCAACCATCGCCGATCTGCGCCGCCGCTACTTCCGCTGCGTGGCCGAGGTCGTGGGCGACATCATGGGCGAGGCGGATAGGGAGAACGGCGCCGTGCGGCGCTACACGCTGCTGATCTTCGGCATGCTCAACTGGATCTTCATGTGGTACGACCCCGAACGCGACGGCGACGTGGAGGCCCTGGGCGACGAGATGATCGCCATGATCCGGGGCGGCCTGCCGGGGCCCTCGCGAAAGGACGCGTCATGAACCTCGGACTGGACGGCAAGGTGGCCCTGGTCACGGGCGGCGGCCGCGGCATCGGCGCGGCGATCGCGCTGGAGCTGGCCGGGCAGGGCTGCGACCTCGTGATCACGCACCTTGATGCGCCCGAGGTCGTTTCCGAGGTAACGAAGAGCATCGAGGCCACCGGCCGCCGCGTCCTGGCGATCCGCGCCGACGCGAGCGACCTGGACGCCGCCGAGGAAGCCGTGGCGAAGGCCCGGTCGGAGCTTGGCGGCCTGGACATCCTCGTCTGCAACGCGGGGATCACGCGCGACGGCCTGCTCTGGAACATGAGCGAGGCGAACTGGGACGCGGTGATCGACACCAATCTCAAGGGCTACTTCACCTACAACCGCGCCGCCGCGCGGGTGTTCAAGGATCGGAAGCGCGGCAAGATCGTGAACATCGCCTCGATCAACGGGCTGCGGGGGAAGTTCGCCCAGAGCAACTACGCGGCCGCCAAGGGCGGCTGCATCGCGCTCGGCAAGACTCTGGCGCGCGAGCTCGGCAAGTTCAACGTGAACGTGAACACCGTGGCGCCGGGCATGGTGAGAACCGAGATGGCCGCGAAGATCCCGCCCGAGTTCCTGAACCAGGCGATCAACGAGTCCGTGCTCGGGCGCATCGCGACTCCCGAGGAGGTGGCCCATGTGGTGGCCTTCCTCTGTTCGGATTTCGCGCGGCATATCACCGGCGAAGTGATCAAGGTCGACGGCGGCCAGTACATCTGAGGAAGTGGGCATGACGAGAGTGGCGGTCGCGGGAATCGGGCACGGTGTCTTCGGACGCCGCAGCGACGCATCGGTGCAGGAGCTGGCCTTCGAGGCCTACCGGCACGCGCTCGCGGACGCGCGGCTCGAGCCTGCGGCCATCGACGCCTCGGTCATCGCCGCGGTTCCCGAATACCACAAGCAGCGCTCCATCGCCGGCGTGGTGCAGGAGTACCTGAACCTGAACCCGAAGCCCACCTGGTTGACGGAGGTGGCCTGCGCCTCCGGCTCGGCGGCCATCCGCAGCGCCTGGATGGCGATCGCCTCCGGCCTGCACGAGGTGGTGGCGGTGATCGGCTGCCAGAAGATGACCGAGCTCGAGACGCCCGAGATCCTGGCCCTCATGGGCCGGGTGGGCGACGTGCAGTGGGAGTCGACCTTCGGCACCACCTTCCCCGGCTACTACGCCCTCTTCGCTCGGCGGCACATGCACGAGTTCGGCACCACGCCGGAGCAGCTCGCCCGCGTGGCCGTGAAGAACCACCACTACGGCGCGCTCAACGAGAAGGCGCTGTTCCGCAAGGAGATCACGCTCGAGAAGGCGCTGGCCTCCGACCCGGTGGCCTCCCCGCTGCGGGTCTACGACTGCTGCGCCAACGCCGACGGCGCCGCCTGCCTGATACTCATGTCCGAAAGCCGCGCGCGCGAGACGAGCAGCCCCGTTGTCTGGCTCGACGGCCTCGGCTGCGCCACCGCCAGCATGTCCGTGCTGCGGCGTCCCGACCTGACCGGCCTGCCCTCGGCCGCCGAGGCCTCGCGGCAGGCCCACGCCATGGCCGGCAGCGAGCCCTCGCAGGTGAAGGTGGCTTCGGTGCACGACTGCTTCACGATCGCGGAGCTCATGGCCTACGAGGACCTGGGCTTCTGCGCCAAGGGCGAGGGCGGGGCTTTCATCGACGACAAGGCGTCCTACCTCGGCGGCGCGACACCCGTGAACGTGGACGGCGGCCTCAAGGCCAAGGGCCACCCCATCGGCGCCACCGGCGTATCGATGGCCTGCGAAATCGTCACGCAGCTGCGCGGCAAGGCCGGCGAGCGCCAGGTGGAGGGCGCCGACCTCGGCCTCACCCACAACGTGGGCGGCATCGGCCAGTACTGCTTCGTGAACCTCTACCGGAGGGACTGAGCATGTTCGAGTGGTTCGGCAAGGTGAGCTTCTGCACCCACACCAAGGTGAGCGACTTCGCGCGCCACCTGCGGGACGGGCGCATCATGGCCTCCCGCTGCCGGGGCTGCGGGCAGCTCGCCTACCCGCCGCGGGCCGACTGCCCCGACTGCCTGAGCGGCGAGTTCGACTACGAGGAGATCGGCGGCGAGGGCACCGTGCTCAGCTACGCGCGCATCGACGCGCCGCCGGCCGGCTTCGAGGGCGAGGCGCCCTACGTGGTGGGCGTGGTCGACCTGGCCGAGACCGGCCGCCTGCTGGCCTGCTTCGGCGCCAGCATCCCCGAGGACGAGATCGCGGTGGGCATGCCGGTGCAGGCGGTGCCGCGCATGAACGAGAATGTCGAGGAGATACAGGTCTACTACAGCCTGGAGAGGCCCGGGACAACCTGGGCCAAGGCGGACTGCTCATGAAGGAGTCGGAGACAATGTCGACGGTGAACTACGAAGTACGGGACGACGTGGGCTACGTGACCCTGGACAACCCGCCCGTGAACATCATGACCCAGGCGCTCATGGACTCGCTGGCCGCGATCGTGGCGACCGCCGCGACCGATAACGACCTGAAGGCCCTGGCCATCACCGGCGCGGGCAAGGCCTTCAGCGCCGGCGCCGACGTGGGCGAGCACGAGCCCGAGCGGGCGGCCGGCATGATCGAATCCTTCGGCCGGCTCTTCCGCAATCTCGATGCGCTCGAGATCCCCGTGGTCATGGCCGTGAACGGCTCGGCCATGGGGGCGGGCTTCGAACTGGCGCTGATGGCCGACGTGCTGCTGGCCGCCGAGTCCGCCAGCTTCGGTCAGCCGGAGATCCGCCTCGGCTTCTTCGCGCCCGTGGGCGTGGTCGAGCTGCCCGCGCTGGTGGGCCGGGCCAAGGCCATGGAGATCACCTGCTCCGGCCGGATCTACGGCGCCGAGGAGATGGCCGACTGCGGCCTGGTGAGCCGTGTGGTGCCGGACGGTGAACTCGTCGAGGCCATGGAGGCGACCCTCAAGGATTTCCGCCGCGCCAGCTCCCTGGTGATGCGCCTGAACGTGCGCATGCTCAAGAGGTCGCGCGGCCGCTCCTTCGCGGAAGCGCTGGACGAGGCCGAGAAGGTGTTCCTGGGCGAGCTCATGGCCGCCGAGGATCCGCGCGAGGGCATCGCCGCCTTCTACGAGAAGCGGCGCCCGGAATGGAAGAACCGCTGATGGCGGCGACCCGGACGAAAGGGAGGCGCGAATGCGAATCGTCGTAGTCGGAGCGGGAGCCCTCGGCGGGCTCGTCGGCGCGCTCATGAGCGAGGCCGGCGAGGAGCTGACCCTCATCGAGATCAACGAGTCGCGGGCGCGCCTGCTCGCCGAGACGGGGCTGTACATCTCCCGGGGCGACGAGGGCGAACGCTGCGTGCGCATGGACGTGAAGACCTCGGTTGCGGGCCTGCCGCCGGCGGATCTGGTCTTCGTGGCCGTGAAGAGCTACCAGACCGAGGCGGCGGTGAAGGGCGCGATGCCGGCGATCGGGCCGGACACCCTGGTGCTGTCCATGCAGAACGGAATCGGCAACACCGACACGATGGCCTCGATCATCGGCCCGGAGCGCGTGCTCTGCGGCATCACCTACCACAGCATCCAGCATGTCGGCCCGAACCGCCTGCGCTACCGCGCGGGCATCAAGCCGATCCAGATCGCGCCCCACGACGGCGCGGTCACGCCGAAGATCGAAGCCGTCGGCGAGGTGTTCCGCAAGGCGGGGCTCGACACCAACGTGGTCGACAAGATCGACAACGTGATCTGGCAGAAGCTCCTGCACAACGCGGTGGTGAACCCGGTCTCGGCATTGACCGGCCTCACCTGCCGCGAGATGCTCGACGACGAGGACGTGCAGGGCTTCATGCGCGCGCTCTGCCTGGAGATCGTGGACGTGATGAAGGCGCGCGGGATTCCCATCGTCGACGAGGAGGACCCCTACCGGCCGGTGGTCGGCTCCCAGAAGGCTCTGGGGAAGAACCGTCCCTCCATGTGGCAGGACCTCGCCCGCTCGAGCTTCACCGAGGTGGACGCCATCAACGGCGCCATCGTCGACGAGGCCGAGAAGCTGGGCATGTCGGCGCCGCTCAATTTCGGGCTCGTGCGGTTCATCCATTCCCGCGAGCGGCAGAAGATCCAGCGCAGGCGGGAGATCGCCGCCACCCTGGCCGCCGCCGCCGAGAAGACGCCGACGCGCGAGGCGAGGCCTCTGCCCAAGGTGCACCTGCGGCCCACGCACAAGGCGCCGGAGGGCGGCATGCCCTCGGGCCGCGTGCCCCTGCGCTCCGCCCCGCGTTTGAAGGAGCTGCTGCGCGACTACTACCAGGACCTTCAGGCGGCCAACGACGATCCGAACCGCCAGGTGGCCTGCTGCTCCGGCACCGGGCCCGTGGAGATCGTGCGGGCCTTCGGCCTGACGCCCTTCTTTCCCGAGAACCACAGCGCCCTCATCGGCGCCAGCCGCCATTCGGGCAAATACATTCCCCGCGCGCTGACGGAGGGCTTCTCCCAGTTCGCCAGCTCCAGCATGACCTGCGACATCGGCGCCATGCTCATCGGCGACAGCCCGCTGGTGTCCCTGTACGGCATCGCCGGGCCGCCGCGGCCGGACGTGGTGGTGTACAACACCAACTACGGGCACAGCCTGATTCGCTGGTTCGAGTTCTACGGCACGCACTACCAGGTGCCCGTGTACGGCCTGCACCCCTCGGCGGCGCTGGGCCAGGTGGATCTCATCGAGACCGGCGCGGCCGCCCAGCAGATGACCCGGCTCATCTCCCAGCTCCAGGGGCTGACGGGTCGCGGGCTGGACATGGATCGCCTGGCCGAGATCGTGTCCCTGTCCGCGCGCGCCTCGCGCCTCTGGGGCGAGATCCTGGATCTCGCCGAGTGCGTGCCCTCGCCGATCACGTACTTCGACACGCTGATCCATCTGGCGCCCATGGTGTGCATGCGCGGCACGCCCGCGGCGGTGGAGTACTACGAGATCCTGAAGGCGGAGCTCGAGGAGCGGGTGGCCGACAAGGTGGCCGCCGTGCCCGGCGAGCGATTCCGGCTGTACTGGGAGGGGCCGCCGATCTGGTGCGCGCTGCGTCCGCTGTCGGAGCTGTTCATGGATCACGGCGCGGCCATCGTGGCCTCCACCTACTGCGACATCTTCGCGCTGGAGGGCTTCGACCCCAAGAATCCCATCGAGAGCATGGCCCGCACCTACACGAGCATCTTTCCCAACCGCTCGGACACGGCCAAGCAGGAGCAGCTCGTCGCCAAGCTGCGGCACTACGGCGTCGACGGCGTGATTCATCACGAGGGGCGCACGGCGCCCGAGCACAGCAACGTGCGCTACGGTCTCGAGCCGAGCCTGCGCAAGGCCACCGGCCTGCGCTCGATCGTGCTCGAGGCGGACACCCACGATCTGCGTCTGTTCTCCATGGACCGGGTCATGAGCAAGCTGAGCGAGTTCATCGAGATCCAGGGCGGCTCGGGGACGGCGGAACCGTCGACCGCGGGTCGGGACAGCTTTCGAAGGGGAAGAGGCTATGAGTGATCGGCAACGCTTCACCGCCGGCGTCGATGTGGGCACGGAGTGCGTCAAGGCGGTGATCCTGGGCGACGACGGCAACACCCAGGGCCGCGCGGTGGTGCAGACCCGGGGCTATTTCCAGGAGCGCGTGCGCGAGGTGCTGGACCTGGCCCTCGATGATGCGCAGGTGACCGAAGACGCGCTCGACGAGATCGGCGCCACCGGCTTCGGCGCGCGCCTGGTGCCGGGCGCCACGCACAGCTACAGCGAGGCGGTGTGCCACGCGCTCGGGGCCTATCGCAAGTTCCCCCAGGCCATGTCGGTGGTGAACATCGGCGGCCAGGAGCCGCGCGTGATCCAGGTGGACGCCGACGGCAACCCCACCGAGATCGGCGCCGCGCGCCAGTGCGCGGTGGGCATCGGCACCTTTCTCATGTACGCGGCGCGGCACCTGGACATCCATCCCACCCAGCTCCAGGAGCTGGCCGCCGCCGCCGACCACATGGCTCACGTGGGCAGCTACTGCTCCGTGTTCGCGGGCGGGGAGCTGCTGGAAAGGCTGCGCGAGGGCGCGAGCCGCGAGGAGGTGGCGCTGGGCTGCATCCACTCCGTGGCCGAGCGCGTGGCGGAGATCGGCGGGTTTCAGGGGCCCATCAAGGTCACCGGCGGCGTGGCGGAATACTTTCCGGGCATCCTGACCTCTCTGGCCACGCTCACGGGGCTGTCGGTCGAGGTGGTGCCCGAGCCCATGCTGGCCGCCGCCACCGGCGCGGCGCTCAAGGCGCGCGAGGAATCGGGCATCGGCCCAGAACCGAAGACGGAGTCCGAGAGCGCCTAGGCGCGGCGGACCGAAAGAAAGAGGTAGCGGGATGACGGTGGAAACGGTGAGCAAGGCCTGGATGATGACGTCCCAGGGCGAACCCTGCGAGGAGAGGGAGCTGCCCCTCGGCGCCACGGCGCCCGGCGAGGCCCTCATCGAGGTGGCGGGCTGCGGCGTGTGCCACACGGACATCTCCTTTCTCTATCAGGGCGTGCCCACGCGGAGCGAGCTGCCCCTGACCCTCGGCCACGAGATCAGCGGCAAGGTGCTGGCGGTGGGCGAGGGCGTGGACGACTCCCTGGTGGGCAAGCCGGTGCTCGTGCCGGCCGTGATGCCCTGCGGCGAGTGCGAACTCTGCCTGGCCGGCCGCGGGCGGATCTGCCGCCGCCAGGTGATGCCGGGCAACGACCGCCACGGCGGCTTCGCCAGCCACCTGCAGGTGCCGGCGCGTTTCCTCTGCCCCATCGGCGACGACGTGCTGGCCCGCTGCGAACTCTGGGAGCTCTCCGTGGTGGCCGACGCCATCACGACGCCCTTCCAGGCCGTCAAGAACTCCGGCCTGGCCGCCGGCGAGCTGGCCGTGGTGATCGGCGTGGGCGGCATCGGCATCCACGCGGTGCAGATCGCCGCCGCGACCGGCGCCGAGGTGATCGCGCTGGACATCGACGCGGGCAAGCTGGAGACGGCGCGCGCCCACGGCGCCGGCGCGGCCGTGGACGTGTCGGGCCTCTCCATCAAGGAGGTCAAGGGCCAGGTGAAGGAGGCGGCCAAGGCGCTCGGCGCGCCGGCTCTCTGCTGGCGGATCTACGAGACCTCCGGCACCAGGCCCGGCCAGGAGACCGCCTTCGCCCTGATGGGTTTCGGCGCGCACCTGTCCGTGGTGGGCTTCACGCTCGACAAGCTCGAGCTGCGGCTCAGCAACCTGATGGCCTTCGACGCCACGATGGCCGGCAACTGGGGCAGCGACCCGTCCGTGTATCCCGAGGTGCTCCGGTGGATCGCCGAGGGCCGGATCCAGGTGAGCCCCTTCGTGGAGCGACATCCGCTTTCCGATATCAACGGAATCCTGGCTGCCGCCCACGACGGAACTCTTGCAAAACGTGCGGTGATGGTGCCTTAGGCGGTTTCCGTATTCCGCTTGACCTGACCGTCACGATTGAAGACAATAATATCGAACGTTCGTTCGAAATGGGCCCAGCCGCACTCCCGGCCGGCCCGACCAAGGAGGCTCGTCCTTGCCCGAGAACATCGTGAAGCAGTGCGAGGAACTGTTCCTCGACTTCGACTTCGACTACGTGCGCCGATGGAAGGCCGAGAGCCCCGACCGGCGGGTCATGGGCTACCTCCCCATCTACGTTCCCCGGCCGCTGATTCACGGCGCGGGCATGCTGCCCGTCGGCATCATGGGCGGCGGCGCCGAGGTGGAGATAATCAAGGGGGACGCCTACTTCCAGTCCTACATCTGCCACCTGCCGCGCAGCTTCGTCGAGCTGGCCATGGACGATAAGTTCGACCAGTTCGACGGCTTCCTCTTTCCCTCCATCTGCGACGTCATCCGCAACCTGTCGGGCATGTGGAAGCTGCTCTTCCCCGGCGTCTACGCGAAGTACTTCGACCTGCCGCAGAATTTCGACCCGAAGCTGGGCGGCGAGTTCTATCGCAACGAGCTGGCGAAGCTGCTCGCGGACTTCGAGGGGCTCACCGGGAAGAAGGTCGAGAACGACCAGTTGCTCGAGAGCATCCGCCTCTACAACGCGAACCACGAGGCGATCGCGCAGCTCGACTGGCGGCGCAACAAGGAGCCCTGGTGCTACCCGGCCTCCGAGGCCTACGCGCTGGTGCGCGCGGGCATGATCATGGAGGTGAGCGAGCACACCGATCTCGTGTATCGCTACATGAACGCGGTGGAGGCCGCGGGGCGGCCCTTCCAGGACGGCAGCCGCGTCGTCGTGAGCGGCGCCTTCTGCGAGCAGCCGCCGCCGGATCTCATCCGCACGCTGGAGCTGGCCGGCTGCATGATCGTGCAGGACGACTTCCTGCTCGGCAGCCGCTGGCACACGACACCTCTGCCCGAAGAGGGCGACGCCCTCGATATCCTCGCCTCCGCCTACCTCGAGCGCAGCACCTTCTCGAGCAGCCGCTACGATCCCGAGTGCGAGAAGCGGGAGTTCCTGGCGCAGCTGGTGGAGAAGCACAGCGCCGACGGCGTGGTGTTCTGCTCGCCGAGCTTCTGCGACCCCGCGCTGCTCGACCTGCCGCTGCTCATGGAGGCCATGGACGAGCGGGGCATTCCCAACGCGCACTTCAAGTACGCGGAGAACACGGGCCAATTTCAGGCGATCCGCGAACAGGCCGGCACCTTCGCCGACTCCCTCATGCTTTGGAGCGAGAAATGAGCAAGCCAGACGTCCAGAAAGAAGCGAGCATGATCAAGCAGAAGACCATGATCGCGGACCACTTCGACGAGCTGGGACGGGCCGGGGAAACGGGAAAGAAAGTGGTCTACACCTTCGTGCCGGGCAACCTCACGGAGCTGATCCTCGCTTTCGACATGCTGCCGGTGCATCCGGAGATCAACGCGCTGCAATCGGGCATGCGCAAGGCGTCGGGCGACTACATCCGCGAGGCCGAGCGCCACGGGCACTCGGAGGACGTGTGCACCTACGTGAAGTGCGACGTCGGCATGATGATGAAGGGCAACATCGGCCCCACCGGCACCAAGCTGCCGGAGCCGGATCTGCTGCTGCTCTCCTACACGGGCTGCTTCACGTTCATGAAGTGGTTCGAAACGCTCAAGGTGCTCTACGACTGCCCGGTGGTCATGCTGCAGGTGCCCTACCAGGGCGACGGCGAGATCGAGCCGGACATGGTGGACTACGTCGCCAAGCAGATCCGCGACGAGCTGGTGCCGGTGCTGGAGAAGATCTCCGGCAACAAGCTCGACGAAGATCGTCTGCGCGAGCTGCTGAAGAACTCGAAGGACGCCGAGGAGGACCTGGTCTGGGCGCTGGAGTCGGCCAAGCATCGGCCCTCCCCCATCGACGCCTACTTCGGCGGCGTCTACTACATCGGTCCCATCTTCACCGCCTTCCGCGGCACCGAGGACGCGGTGGAGTACTACCGCATGCTGCGCGGCGAGATCGAGGCGCGCATCGCGGGCGGCGCCGGCCCGGTGACGCCCGAGGGCATCATGCCCGAGGAGAAGTACCGCCTCGTGGTGGAGGGCCCGCCCAACTGGACCAGCTTCCGCGAGTTCTGGAAGATGTTCTACGAGGAGGGCGCGGTGGTGGTGGCCTCGAGCTACACCAAGGTGGGCGGCACCTACGATCGCGGCTTCCGTCACGATCCCGACCGCCCCTTCGAGAGCCTGGCCGAGTACTGCCTGGGCTGCTACACCAACCTCAACCTGCCCGACCGCGCCAAGATGCTCAGCGACTACGTGAAGGACTACGAGGCGGACGGCTTCCTGATCAACTCCATCAAGAGCTGCAACTCCTTCTCGGCGGGACAGCTCCTGATCCTGCGCGAGGTGGAGCAGGCCACCGGCAAGCCGGGCGGCTTCATCGAGTCGGACCTCGTGGATCCCCGCTACTTCTCCGGCGCCAACATCAAGAACCGCCTGGAGAGCTACTTCCAGATGATCGACCTCAAACGCCAGGAGAAGGTGTCGTGAAGTGCAGCATCGGCATTGATCTGGGCTCGACCACCACCAAGGCGATCATTCTCGACGAGAGCGCGCAGGTGGTGGGCCGCGGCCTCACCAACAGCCGCAGCGACTATCTGGTCGCGTCGCAGGTGGCCCGCAGCGAGGCGCTCATCAACGCGCGTTTCGAGATGCTGCGCGGCATGCTGGGCGCGGACGACGACGAGACGCTGACGGAGTTCCTCGCCCGCCTGCGGGTGCGCTTCAAGTACGAGCAGCTGCACGAGCACTGGCGCCATCTGCGCCGGATCTGTCTGGAGGAGGTGGAGGACGCCCGCTACGCCGAGCACGGCGCCGGCCTGCGCGACGCGATGACCGAGCTGTTCCGCCAGATGGAGGGCCGCATGGAGGCCCACATCACGAGCTTCCAGGACGACGACAGCCTGTTCTTCCGCGACGTCGCGAGCAGCCAATACATGGATCTCGCCCAGGAGATCGCGGGCGAGACGGGCATCTCCTTCGACCTGCTGGTGGGCTTCTTCGACAAGGCGATCCTGCTGGTGGAGAACCAGGTGCTGGAGCAGTCCTTCCGCGAGAGCGCCATGGCGGCCCTGGCGGCCATCGACGCGCCCGCCTCGCAGAACGGCCTGGGCGAGGCGGTGAGCAAGGTGTCGGACATCGAGTTCGAGGTCACGGGCACCATGGGCACGGGCTACGGCCGCCTCACGCTGCCCTTCGAGAAGGACGAGATCAGCTCGGAGATTCTCTGCCACGGCCTCGGCGCCCACGCCATGTTCGCCGGCACGCGCACGGTGCTGGACATCGGCGGCCAGGACATGAAGGCGATCCAGGTGGACGAGAACGGCATCGTCGACTCGTTCCAGATGAACGACCGCTGCGCCGCCGGCACCGGCCGCTACCTGGGCTACATCGCCGACGAGCTCAACCTGGCCCTGCACCAGCTCGGTCCCATGGCCAGCAAGGCGGAGAAGCCGTCGCGCATCTCGAGCACCTGCACGGTGTTCGCCGGCACCGAGTTCCGCGAGAAGCTGGCCCTGGGCCACAAGCGCGAGGACATCCTGGCCGGGCTGCATCGGGCGATCATCCTGCGGGCCATGTCCCTGCTGGCCCGCTCGGGCGGCGTGCGCGAGGAGTTCACGTTCACGGGCGGCGTGGCCAAGAACGGCGCCGCGGTGCGGGAGCTGAGGAAGCTGGTCGACGAGAACTACGGCGAGTCGATCTCGCTGAACATCCATCCCGATTCCATCTACACGGGCGCCGTGGGCGCCGCTCTCTTCGCCATGCGGCGGGACGAGCGCGCGGCGGCATCCGTCCAGGGAGGCAGCGCATGAGCTTTGCCGCAGGCATCGATGTCGGCACCAGCGCGGTGAAGGTGGCCGTGGTCCGCGCGCATGGCGGCGACGAGAAGCTGCTCGCCCTGGACACGGAGCGCATCCGCCGTCGCGACCTGAAGGACGTGGTGGACGAGGTCTTCGAGCGCTGCCTCCAGGCGGCCGGCGTGGCGCGGGACGACCTGGTCTACATCGCCTCGACGGGCGACGGCGACCCGGTGGACTTCAGCACCGGCCACTTCTACGGCATGACCACCCACGCGCGCGGGGCGATCTTCCTGCTGCCCGAGAGCCGTTCGGTGCTGGACGCCGGCGCGCTGCACGGGCGCGTGATGCGCATCGACGAGCGCTCGCGGGTGCTGCAGTACGCCATGACCAGCCAGTGCGCCTCCGGCAGCGGCCAGTTCCTCGAGAACATCAGCCGCTACCTCGGCGTGAACCTGGACGAGGTGGGCCCCCTGTCCGCCGCGGGCGAGACGCCCGAGCTGGTGAGCGGCATCTGCGCCGTGCTGGCCGAGACGGACGTCATCAACATGGTGTCCCGGGGCATCACCACGGAGAACATCCTCAAGGGGATCCACATTTCCATGGCCAACCGCTTCGTGAAGCTGCTCCGGCGCGTGAGCGCCGAGTACCCCGTGGCGGTGACCGGCGGCCTGGCGCGGGACGAGGGTTTCGTGCTGGCCCTGAAGGAGCGGCTCGCCGCGGAGGGCGAGACGGGCGAGATCCACATTCACCCGGACTCGATCCACGCGGGCGCGATCGGCGCGGCCCTGTGGGGAGCGTTCCGGCACGACAAGCTGAAGGCGAAGGGCGTGGCGACGGCCAAGCCCTAGAGCGATGAACCCAAAGTGAGGGATGTGATGCTGAAGAACCACGATCTGATCGAGCAGGACGACTTCAAGGAGATCCGCTACGAGCTGCGTCCGGTGAAGGACGAGTCCGGCAACGAGGTGGAGATTCTCAAGAACGCCTGGATCATCATGGACAATCCGGCCCAGTACAACTCCTACACCACCGGCATGGTGAAGGAGATCATCCTCGCCTTCCGCAAGGCGTCGAACGACCGCGCCGTGAGCGCGATCGTGTTCACGGCCATGGGCGACAAGGCCTTCTGCACCGGCGGCAACACGAAGGAGTACGCCGAGTACTACGCGGGGCGCCCGCAGGAGTACAAGCAGTACATGGGGCTGTTCAACGAGATGGTCACCACGATCCTCGCCGTGGACAAGCCCACGATCTGCCGCGTCAACGGCATGCGGATCGGCGGCGGCCAGGAGATCGGCATGGCCTGCGACTTCTCCGTGGCCAGCGACCTCGCGCGCTTCGGCCAGGCCGGCCCGCGTCACGGCTCGGCGCCGGACGGCGGCAGCACGGACTTCCTGCATCTGTTCGTCGGCATCGAGAAGGCCATGGAGAGCTGCAGCCTCTGCGAGCCCTGGTCGGCCCACGAGGCCATGCGCATCGGCCTGATCACGGATGTCGCGCCGGCGCTGAAGGTGGACGGCGAGTACGTGCCCAACCCGCTGGTCGAGACCGAGCGCTGGATCGGCGACGACGGCCGCATCGTCTACGGCAAGCCCAAGACCGGCGACGCCCTGGCCGCCGGCAAGGCCGTGCTGAAGAGCGGCGAGGTGGATCTCACCGCGCTGGACGTGCTCACCGATTCGCTCTGCACGCGTCTCACCATGACCATGCCGAACTGCCTGGCCAAGACGCTCGCTTCGATCCGCAAGAAGAAGCTCGAGCACTGGAACGCCAACAGCGGCACCAACCGCGACTGGCTGGCCCTGAACATGATGACCGAGGGCAAGGCCGGCTTCCAGGCCTTCAACGAGGGCCCGAAGCACGACCGCGAGGTGGACTTCGTGCACCTGCGCCAGCGTCTGGCCCAGGGCGAGACCTGGGACGAGGCCATGTTCAAGGCGATCTCGCCGCAGCACAAGTAAGCTCGGGAGGCCGCCGGCGGGTTTGACGTTTACTCCGCCGCGCGGCGCTCCTAGTATCGTCGGCATGACGAATCTCGCCACCGGTGAACGGGTCGCGCTACGGGTCTTCCGCGAGGAGGACTCGGCGTTCGTGCGCGCGGCATTCCGGGAAGGCGAGTGGCGCGATTACGACGCGCCCTTCGAAAAGGTGCCGACCTCGGACGAGAAGCTCGCCGACATGCTGGAGTTCTGGCTCGAGCAGTGCGGGATGGAGCCCGTGGCGCGTGCGATGATCGTGGGCAAGGACGACGCGCCTGTCGGTTGGCTGGGCCGTTACGCCGGCAAGCGTTTCGCCGACGTGTGGTCGCTCGGCCTCTGCATCGCCTACGCCTCGAACTGGAGCGCCGGCCTCGGCACCGAAGCATTGCGTCTTTGGATCGACTACCTGTTCGAGAACTCCGACATCCACAAGCTGGACATGGCCACCTGGAGCCTCAATCCCCGCATGATGCGCGTCGCGCGCAAGCTCGGCTTCCGGCATGAGGGCGTGGACCGCGAGATGGTGGAGTGGCGCGGCGAACGGCTGACGCGGCACCGCTTCGGCCTGCTGCGGCGGGAGTGGGAGCGCGCGCCGGTGGCGGTGGAGCCGATGGCGGACGGCGAGGCGGAGGCCTGCGAGGCGATCCTGCGCGGGTTGCCGGACTGGTTCGGGATTCCCGAGGCGATTGAATCGTACGCCCGCGACATCGAAACCATGGAAACGCTCGTGGTGCGCGAGGGCGGCGAGGTCGTGGGGTTCATCACGCTTAAACGTTTCGGTGAGTGTGCAGCCGAGATCCAGGTGATGGGATTGCACGCCGACCTGCATCGTCGCGGCATCGGTCGCGCGCTGGTGGAGGCGGCGGAATCGCGGCTGCGTTCCGCCGGCGTCGAGCTGTTCCAGGTGAAGACGCTGGCGCCCTCGCGCGAGAGCGAGCACTACGCGCGGACCCGCCGGTTCTACGAGGCGATGGGCTTCGTGCCGCTGGAGGAGAATCTGCTCTGGGGCGAGGCGAACCCCTGCCTGGTGATGGTGAAGGGGTTGTAGTCCCCCCCGGGGGGACTGTTCGGGCGGCAAGAACCGTGCCGTGAAATACACTTAATTCGTTGTTATTGTTATACTTAGAGGTTGAATGCTGACGCTGTTTGACCTATACTAATGTATCCCTCCCAAGGCTCCATCCCTGGAGTTGGATATGTCTTCT
>CAYNQX010000021.1:52719-70431 GCA_964399495.1 uncultured bacterium | reverse complement strand
TCATCGACGCGATGTTGTGATTGATGCGAAATGCCATCCGGCAATCCTCCTTGATTCCCCCTCGGGTGAGGGGCTCCTTTACACATCTTCCAAGTCTCTCGGACTTACGGCTCCTGCCTGATCCTCTGGCATGGAGCCCAAGACGAACTCACTGTCCGTCTCGCTTCCTGTAATCGGCATCATGCCCTCCCGCTTTACCTTTTTATGTTTTTAATTCCTGCTTGATTTCCACCTGCTTCACATGGATACTACTTATTCCTTATCGCTCCACATCGCCCGCCAGAAGCCCCTTTTGTTCCGCATGCGGAATCCCAGGGTCACGAGATTCCTTCTCGTTCCCCTGGGTACCCAAAAAAAACGAGCCCGCCCCCTGAGGGACGGGCTCTCTCCTCCGTGAATACGGGAGGATCCGGATTATCCGCCGAGCAGCTGCAGGACAACCTGGGGCGCGCTGTTCGCGTGGGACAGCATCGCCGTGGCGGCCTGGAGCATGATCTGGTTGCGGGTGAAGGTGGCCATCTCGGCCGCCATGTCCGTATCGCGAATCGTGGACTCGGCCGCGACCAGGTTCTCCTCGGCAACCCGCAGGTTGTTCATGCCGCTCTCCAGGGTGTTGCTCTGGAAGGCGCCAAGAGTACCACGCAGGCTCGAGACGTCGCTGATGGCCTGATCGATCACGGCCAGCGAGTCGGCCGCCGTCTCGGCGGTGAGAATGCTGATCTCGCTGATGCTGGCGTACTGGTTGGTGCCGCCGCTGGCGGCGTCCAGACCGGTACCCATGTTCGAGGCCGCCATGTTGCCGATGGACAGGGCCACGGTCTGGCCGCTGTTCGCGCCCACCTGGAACACCAGGCTGTTGTTCGCCACCGTAACCGTGCCCGCCGTGCCGGCGGCCGCGGTCGTCGAGATCCTCAGGCCTTCGACGATGCTGCCGGCGCGACCGGTGAGGATCGTGCCCAAGCCATCGGCCTGGTAGCTCGTGCCCGCGGAGTCGTAGGTGCCCGCGATGTCCACGCCGTCGTCCGTGTTGCCCGCGCCGGCGCTGAAGCCGGACTGCGTGCCGTCGGTGGCGGCGTTGTCGGACACGATCGTGAAGTCACCCGCGGTGCCGTACACCGTGCTCGTGAGTGCGATGTCGTTGGCGCCGCTGGTCGCGGCCTCGACCTGGGACGAACCCGTGTAGGCGTTGATCTTGTCGATGATGGTCTGACGGTTGTCGCCGGCAGACAGGTTGATCGTCACGCTCACGCCGGTGCTGTCGTTGGTCAGGGTCAGGGTCTCGTCGGCCGTGATGCCGGCGATCGCGCCGGAGTTGCCCGTCGTGTGCGTGGCCTTCTCCGCCTGGGTGGTGACCTCGACGTCGTAGGTGCCCGCCGTCGTGGCGTTGGTGCCGCTCAGGAAGGACACGCTGCCGCTGGTCACGTTGCCCGTGACGCCGTTGGAGCCGTCGAGCAGTTTCTTGGTGCCGAACTGGGTCTGACTGGCGATACGATTGATCGTCGCCAGCGCGTTGTCGATTTCCGCCTGATCCGCAGCGAGATCCGCCGCGCTGTTGGCGCCCTCGTTCGCCGCGTGAATCGCCAGCTCGCGCATGCTGGTGAGCAGGGAGTGCACCTCGGTCAGGGCGCCTTCCGCGGTCTGCACCATGGCCGTGGCCAGTTCACTGTTCTCGATCGCCTGGCCGAGGCCGGCGATCTGTGCCCGCATGTTCTCCGAAACGACCAGGCCGGCCGGATCGTCCGCGGACTTGTTGATGCGCAGACCCGAGCTCAATTGCTCGAGGGAGCGCGACAGGCCCATGTCATTTCGAGCCAGATTACGATACGCGTTCATCGACGCGATATTGTGATTGATTCTGAAGGCCATCCGGTATCCTCCTTGATTCTTCCCTGGAGATCCTTTCCGATCCCCTCTGGGTTAGCGACTTCCTTCCCTTGGTCTTCCGTCCTTAGTCGACCGCTGAAGTCAGTCGTCACGGTTCCTCATTCCCGTGCTTCGGCCATCGTTACCAAGGCTTTAACATTTTCTGTTTATTGTTCTCATCGTTCCCAGATGTTCCTCATCACTCCTTTACTCTTCGCAAATCGCCACCCCGGTTTCGCATATTGCGTCATGCGCCCCCTTGCTTTCCCCCGCGCCGCCGTCCGTTCCCCTCACTCCCTATAGTGGTAGAACGGAAAAAGGGCCCCGCCTTTCGGCGAGGCCCTGCGAATGGGGAGGAATGGCTCTCCCCCCGGGAGTCATATCCCTAGCCGCCGCCCAGGAGCTGCAGCACGACCTGGGGCGCGCTGTTCGCGTGGGACAGCATCGCCGTGGCCGCCTGGAGCATGATCTGGTTGCGGGTGAAGGTGGCCATCTCGGCCGCCATGTCCGTGTCCCTGATCGTGGACTCGGCCGCCACCAGGTTCTCCTCGGCAACACGCAGGTTGTTGATGCCACTCTCGAGCGTGTTGCTCTGGAACGCACCCAGCGTACCGCGGATGGAGCTGATCTCCTCGATGGCGGCGTCGATGATCGCCAGCGAGTCGGCCGCCCGCTCCGCGTCGAGGATGCTCACCTCGGCAAGGCTGCTGAACTGGTTCGTGCCGCCGGTGGTCACATCGAGCCCCTTGGCGAGGTTCGAGGCGTTCATGTTTCCGATCGACAGATTCACCTGCTGCCCCGTGTTCGCGCCCACCTGGAAGACCAGGCTGTTGTTCGCGACGATCACGGTGCCCGCGGTGCCGGCCGCCTCGGTCGTCTGAACCCGCAAACCATCCACGATGCTGCCCGCGCGTCCGGTGAGAATCGCTCCGGCGCCGTCGGCCTGATAGCTGGTACCAGCGAGGTCATAGGTGCCGGCGATGTTGACCCCGTCATCCGAGTTGCCCGCGCCGGCGCTGAAGCCGGACTGCGTGCCGTCGGTGGCGGCGGTGTCGGAGACGATCGTGAAGTCGCCACTCGTGCCGTAGAGGGTGCTGGTGAGCGCGATGTCGTTGGCGCCGCTCGCCGCCGCTTCCACCTGAGTCGAGCCGGTGTAGGCGTTGATCTTATCCAGGATGGTCTGGCGGTTGTCG
Organism: uncultured bacterium; assembly: GCA_964399495.1. Lineage (GTDB taxonomy): Bacteria > Krumholzibacteriota > Krumholzibacteriia > JACNKJ01 > JACNKJ01 > CAYNQX01. Next base: position 67,375 of record CAYNQX010000021.1, on the reverse strand, counting down.
CCGGCCGACAGGTTGATCGAAACGCTCACGCCCGTGGCGTCATTGGTCAGGGTCAGGGTCTCGTCGGCCGCGATGCCGGCGATCGCCCCGGAGTTGCCCGTGGTCAACGTGGCCTTCTCCGCCTGGGTGGTCACGACGACATCATAGGTGCCCGACTGGGTCTCGGAACTGCCACCCAGAAAGCTGACATTGCCGCTGAACACCGAGCCGGTGACGCCGTTGGAGCCGTCGAGCAGCTTCTTCGTGCCGAACTGGGTCTGGCTGGCGATTCGATTGATCGTCGCCATGCCGTTGTCGATTTCAGCCTGATCCGCCGCGAGGTCCGCCGCGCTGTTCGCGCCCTCGTTCGCCGCGTGAATCGCCAGCTCGCGCATTCCCATGAGCAGAGCGTGGACCTCGGTGAGCGCGCCCTCGGCGGTCTGCACCATGGCCGTGGCCAGTTCGCTGTTTTCGATCGCCTGGCCGAGACCGGCGATCTGCGCCCGCATGTTCTCCGAAACGACCAGGCCGGCCGGATCATCCGCGGACTTGTTGATGCGAAGGCCGGAGCTCAGACGCTCCAGCGATCGCGAGAGACCGAGATCGTTACGCGCGAGATTCCGATACGCGTTGATCGATGCGATGTTGTGATTAATACGGAAAGCCATTCTTCGCTTCTCCTTAAGCTACCACCCTCGGGTGGTTTCCAGTTCATTGCCGGAGCCGGGGCGCTCCTTCGCTCCGACCCATCTCCCATTCGCCATCTGTCGGACGACCTTATTGGATCGTCTGCTCCCTTCATCGACACTCCGGGGAATTCCTTGAGCCCTTTTTTCCATCATCCGCCCTATTTCTCAACAACGATACACGCAGCAGGACGGCGCGGCACGACGGGGCATCGAGGGCCCTCATGAGGAAGCATCGGGAGTGGATGAAGATGGGATGAAAGGTCGGGCAGGATATGAAAAAACCCTCCGCGAAGCGGAGGGTTGGAGAAGAGTCCGGTCAGAGATCGCTCGATGGTGGCTTCAATCGACCCAGGTTGTCCTGGGGATCGGCCACGTCCTTGGCCGCCTCCTCGTTGGCCATCTGGATGGCGGCGTAGATCTCCTCGCGATAGATGGCGATCTTGCGGGGCGCGTCGATCCCCAGCTGGACCGTGTCCCCGCGGACGTCGACGATGGTGATCCTGATCTCCTCGCCGATCATGATGCTCTGATCGCGTTTCCTGCTCAGTACAAGCACAGTGGCTCCTTCCGCTGGTGCTTTAGCCGATGCTCTCGCGCGCGGGCATGTCGGCGCCCACGGCCTTGACGGACGTGGGCGTTCCGCTCTGGATCGCGTCCTTACTACCGCCATCGGCCTTCGCGGCCTCGGCCTTGAGTACTGGATCGTGCAGGCACTCGTGAGTGGAGAAAGAGGACTCCTCGACGATCACCTGTCGCCCCAGACGTTTCTCGACCTGAACGATGATCGGCCCCATCAGGTTGCCGGTGGTCTCCGACCACTTGCCGCGGAAGGTGCAAATCACGAAGACCGCCAGATCGTCCGGGCTGTTCACTTCGAGATCGCGAAGATCATCCTCGCCGAGAGCGAGGCTGAACTCCGGGTTGAACAGGAGCGGATCCGCGATGAGAAAGCCCCGGTTCGCGTCCTGGGTGCATTGCATCCACTTGAACGGGGTCTCCTCCTCGAAATCCAGAATCAGGAAGCTGACCATGTCCGGCATTCCCACCAATCCTTCGGGAATGTGGATGAGGTCCTTCTCCTCGTACTCGATCGTTCCGAAACGTGTGTTGCTCAATTCCATCGCTACACCTCTTCTCCTAGAGGAAATTGGAAAGGCTCAGTTGAAAGATGTTCGATGCCATCATCAGCGAGGCTTGGTAGACCGACTCGGCGCTCTGATAGTGGATCAGAGCCTCCGTCATGTCCGCGTCGCCCAGCTCCGACAGCGTGCTGGTCAAGTTGAAGTTGCGGGTATCCAGGTTGGCCAGGGCATCCTCGGCCAGGTTGAGGCGGTTGCCCACCGTCGATCGGGCCGTGATGAAGTGCTCCTCGAGCTTCTCGATCTGGGGCAGCAGTTCGCGAATGCGATCCCGATCACCGTTGGCCACCGCCTCGCGGAAGTCGATGATGGCGCCGAAGGGCCGCACCGGATCGCCGCCCCCCGCCAGTCCCAGGGTGCTCGCCGTCACGTCGCCGTCGAACTCGACGATGTCGACGCTCACCAGCCCGATACTCTCGATCTGCAGCCGGTTGCCGGTGCCCGCCACCGTGACGCTGATCTCGGGAACGGCCGCGTGCATCAGGGATCGCAGATCCCCCACCGTGGCCGCGCCGCTGAGATCCACCTCGGTGGGCGGTTCCTCCCCGTTCACCGAGATGCCGATGCTGCCCAGCGGCAGAAGCATTCCGCGGAGGTCGGTGAGAGGCGTCGCGTCGTCGAGGATGGGATCGAGGTCTCGGCTCAGCAGGGAACCGCCGGTGCCGTTGCCGGCCAGCCCCAGGCTCGCCGCCGTGAAGCCTCCCTGGACGTCCTCGATGCTGATGTTCTCGCCGGGATCGGCGATGTCGGTGATCTGCAGCCGTTCGCCGTCCACGATCTGCACCTGCAGGTCGGGCAGCGCGGCCTCGATGCGGTCGCGGATGTCCCCCAGGGTCGTCGCGCCCTGCAGATCGACCACCGCGAAATCGCCCGATCCGTCGGTCACCCTGATGCGGCCCATGTCGATGCCGTTGCCGTCGAGCAGGCTGTCGATCGAGGTATCCCAGGTGCTGGCCGGATCCCAGTCCGTGGTGCCCTGGAAGCTCGCCTCCGAGGAACCGAAGATCTCGTTGCCGGGAATGTTGTAGCGCAGCGACAGGCCGCTGCTGATGGCCGTCGTGAGCTCCGTGTCGTCGCCGCGATAGATCACCTGGTTGCCGCTCAGCTCGAAAGGCGCCTGCCGCCCACCGGCTCCCGCGAAGAGGTAGCGCCCGCCGTGTTCCGCATTCGCCAGCCTGAGCTGATCCTCCAGGATGGCGTCGAGGCTCTCGAGCATTCCCTCCAGGGGATTGGAATCGTCGGCGGCGGTGAGGGCAAGTTCCTTCACCTCCCGCATGTTGTCCGACGCGGTGGCCAGCGCGGTCTCGCTGTAGGTCAGCCAGCGCGAGGCGCTGGCCACGTTCTGCTGATACTGCTCGTTGCGGGACAGCATCGTGCGCACGCGGATCATCTGCTCCGTGGCGCTGGGATCGTCGCTGGGCTTCGTGACCCGCCGCCGCATGTCGACCGACGCCATGCGGTTGTAGGAGTGGTTGATGCTCCTCAGCAGGGACTGATGCCACATCTTCTGGGTAACTCGCATGGCTACTCCTAGATCACCGTGATGAGAATATCGAGCATCTCGTCGATCGCCTTGATCACCTTGGAGGCCGCCTGGTAGGTGGTCTGCACCACCATCATCTGGGCGAGCTCCTCGTCCACGTTCACGCCCACCTCGGACTCGAGGCGGGACTGCAGTCCGGTTTCCAGACGCTCCGCCGCGTTGCTCAGCTGCATCGCGGCTCCGCTGCGCGCGCCGAGGTGGCCGACCAGCCCCGCGTAGAGGCCCTCGAGCGTGAGATCGCGATCCGGGTCGACGCTCTCCGTGTGGAGATCGAAGATCGCCGACGCGATATCCCGGCCGTCCGGGAGCAGTCCGGAGAGGGAGATGAGGTCGGGATCGTCCGCGAGCACGCCGCTCACCGCGATCGACGACGCATCGCTGCCGACGAAGAAATCGACGCCGCCGCCCCCATCGCCCTCGGCCGCCTGGTGGATCTCGTTGACCTTGTCGATGAAGCGCGAGGCCAGCTCGTCCAGGCGCCCGAGGATCTCGGGCATCTCGACGTCGAGCATCTGCATCATCGCCCTGAGTTCGCCGCCGGGGGCGGCCATCGGGAAGTCGTCGTCGGTCGGAGCCAGGCGCATGCCGTCGATCCGGTCCCGGGGATCGCGCTCGGCCTCGATGCCGTGAACCGTCACGTGGTCCACCAGCACGCGCCCACCGGCGTAGACCTTGAGCTGCCCCTGATCCGACACGTTCCACTCCGCGCCGATCAGGCCGGAGAGGCGATTCAGCTTCAGCGACCGGCTGTCCATGAGGTCGGCCCGCGCCGATTCGTCGATGGCCCCGCTGTCGAGCTGCAGGTTCAACTGCGCCACCTCGTCGAGCAGCGTGTTGACCTCGCCCACCTTCGTCGCGACGTCGCCGCGCAGGGAGTGGGCGAGGTCCTGCAGGTTCTCGGCCAGGGTGTTGAAGCGGTGGGCCATCGAACGCGCCGTTTCGAGGATCAGGCTGCGGGTGTCCGCGTCGTCCGAGTCCATCTCGGGGTTCACCACCGGCTGCCAGGCGTTGAGGAACTCGCTGATCGAGTCGCCCAGGCCCTTCTCGCCCATCACGTCGTCCACGGGCTCGCCGAAGATCGTCTCCATGATGGAGAAGTTGCGCGCCAGCGTGCTCTGTTCGCCGGAGTTGGAGGTGGCGCGGCCGAGCTGGTTCTCGACGAAGCTGTCGTTGAAGCGGTGGATACCGTCGATGTTCACGCCGCCGCCGATCGCCCCGCCGAGGCCCACGATGTTGCCCCGGGCCGACAGATCCACGCGCTGCCGGTGGTAGCCCGGCGTGTTCGCGTTGGCCACGTTGTGGTTCAACACGCCGAGGGTCATCTCCTGGGCGAAGATCGTCAGCTTGGCGGTCTGCAGCAGTCCGAAAAGACCCGACATGCTCGACTCCTCAGGCTTGGAGAGAGATCAGGCTGCCCTGCGCGGGCTCCCCGCTCTCGCCGCTCTTGCCCGCCGCGCGGGCGATCATGGACTGCAGGGACGTGAAGTCCCCCTGCATCAGATCCAGCCGATGTTCCGTGAGATTCCTGTTCTTCGCGTTGAGCTCCTGCAGCTCCGCGCTGAGATCGCACATGGCCGCATGCGCCCGTCGCAGGCCGTCGTCCCCGCCGGGCAGCGCGCCCAGGAGTCGGCCCGTGCCGCAGGGAGCACCCAGGCCGAGTTCCGTGGACAGCTCGGCGGAGTAGGTCGCCCGCGCTTCGCTCGCGATCTGGCAGCGCTGCAACGCGCCGATCTGCTCGTGAAGGCTGGCCTCGATGGCCGGCTGTTCGCCGACCAGCAGCGCCTCGTTCTGGGCGCGGCTCTTCGTCACCAGGTCGGCGTACTCCTTGGCCTCCTCGAGCAACAGCGCCTCGAGCTTGTCGAGTTGCCGATCATCCAGCATGGTCGTCCTCCAGGTTAGCTTCCGACATGTTCTTGACCAGGGACTCCTGCAGCCCGAGACCGCGGCCGGATTCGGCCAGCATGCGTCCGAGCTGCTCGTCGATGAGACCCTTGTAGAAATGCGCGCCCTCCATCTCGCCGCCCGCCGACACCGTCTGGGTCATGGCGCTGGCGAGGTAGCGCAGGAACACCGCCTCGAACTCCTTCGCCGCCTCGACCACCTTCCGGTGCTCGGTGGCACCCTCTTGTTCGAGACTGCGGGTCGTCTTTCCGGTGAGCGCCGGCAGGTCGGGCAGCGTTCTCAGCACACCGTCCCCACGGCTCGTCGGGTCCAGGGGCAACGTCGCCGGTCCGACGTGGGGCTTCATCTCCACGCCCTTGATCTTGGACAGCGGAACGGTCCCCGCCACGAGCTTCGGCTTGATCGGGGAGTGTCCCGCCGTGTGCAAGGTCGGCTTGATCGCGCCCTGGGGCTTTATCGACATGTTGCTCATGACGCCCTCCTACATGATCACTAGTTCGGCCTCGAGAGCACCCGACTCCCGAAGCGCCTGAAATATCGCGACCATATCGCGGGGATTGACGCCGAGCTCGTTGAGCGAGCGCGCCACCTCCTCCACGGTGTTGTTCTTGCGCAGCACGGCCAGCTGACCCTGCCCGTCGCTCACGTTCGCGCTCACCTCGGGAACCAGCATCGAGCTGCCCTGCGCGAAGGGCGCGGGCTGGCTGGCCGAGAAGCCCGTGCGGATCTCGACCCGCAGGTTGCCGTGGGCGATCGCGACGTCCTTGATGGACACGTTCTGCCCCACCACCACCGTGCCGGTGCGCTCGTTGATGACCACCCGCGCGGGCAGATCGGTGCGGACGGCCAGGTTCTCGATTTCGCTGATGAAGGCGAAGCTGTCCTCGCTGCGTTCGGCGGGAATCCACACGGACACTCGACCGGCGCCGTAGGCGCGGGCGGTCTCGCCGCCCATGTTCTCGTTGATGCGGCGCGCGACGTTGGCCGCGGTGGTGAAGTCGGGGTTGTGCAGGCTCAGCTCGACATGGTTGTCGCGCACCAGGCTGCCCCGCCAATCGCGGATGAGTTGAGCGCCCTCGGGGATGCGCCCCACCGTGCTGTGGTTCTGGCGCAGGCTGTTGCCCAGGCCGGCGTCGATGTTGAACCCGCCGATCGACACGGGCCCCTGGGCGATGGCGTACTGCACGCCGTCCGCCTGCCGCAGCAGGGGCGTCATCAGCAGGACGCCGCCCTCGAGACTCGTCGCGTCGCCCAGGCTGGAGATGGTCACGTCCAGCTCGCCGCCGACACGGCTGTAGGGCGGCAGCTTCGTGGTGACCATGACCGCGGCCACGTTCTTCAGCTTGATGTCGTCCGGGTTCAGCGTGTGGCCGAACTTCTCCATCATGCTGGCCACGGAGTGGTTCGTGAATCCGGTCTTGCTGCCGTCGCCGGTGCCCCCCAGGCCGACCACGATGCCGTAGCCGATCAGGTGATCGCCGCCGGCGCCGTTGACGCTGGCGATGTCCTTGATCCTGGCGGCATCGGCGCCGTCGACGCCGAAGGCCAGCAGGGCGAAAAGCAGGATCCCGAACTTGTGCATGTCTCTGCGCTGCATCGTTTCCCCTTCTAGAAGAACCAGTTGATCACGCGGGTCAGGAACCCGGGCTCGTTGCCGTTGGCCACGTCGCCGTCACCCTCGTAGCTGATCGCCGCCTCGGCGATGGCCGAGGAGGTGATGGTGTTGCGGGGGCTGATGTCGCGGCTGCGGATGATCCCCGTGAGGCTCATCTGCTCCGTCTCGCCGTTGCGCTTGATCTCGCGCTGCCCTTCGATCCGGAACTGGTCACCGGGCAGCTCCTCCACGATCCGCACGCTCATGACGGCGTTCAGGGCGCCCTTGCGCGTGGTGTTGCCCTTGCCGTCGTACTTGTTCTTCTGCTTGATGCCCCAGAGCGGTATGAACTGCAGCGCGCCCTCGCCGCCGCCGCCGCTGACGTCGTTCTGACTCTCGGTGGCCGTCTTGGCGTCGCTGCTGGCGCTCGAGTTCTCCGTGATCATCACCGTGAGGATGTCCCCCACCGCGTGCGCCTTCACGTTGGAGAACAGGCTGCCGCCCGCGCTGCTGTCCCAGAGCGGCTGCTCCGCGACGGCCGGAGTCGCCATGCCGATCGCGAGGATGAATGCGATGCATAGGGCGCGTTTCATGAGTTGCCTCCTGCGGCCTGTGTGTAGCTGGGAACGACGATTCCCGGGCCCGCCACGCGATAGCGGCGTAGTTCGCGACTGTCCATGTGACGCACCGACACCATCTCGCCGAGGGCGGCGTCGCCGCGCGCGATCCCGCGCAGGGTCACGGTGACCGCTCCCCGCTGAAGCCGCACTTCGACCTCGCGGCCGGCCCTCACCATGGGCGCGGGCCGAGTGTTGCCGCGGGTGAACACCTGGCCGGGCTTCAGCGGCTGAGTGGCCACGGCGCCGGGGAGTTCCGCCGGCGTCAGGGGCGTGCCGGCGATGTTGAATCCGTCCCGCTCCTCGAAGCGCCAGCCGGAGATCGTGGCGCCTCGCGGGATACCGCCCTCGGCCACCGCCACCTGCATCGGCCGTTCGCAGCGGAATCGCAGCTGCAGACGGCGCCGGAATCCGGAGGCATCGCTGAGCTCCAGCCTCGCCGCGTTGGATCGCTGCTCGATCCGATTGGGCAGGTCGAGATCCCAGCGGATCCTGGTAGTGGAGAGCAGAAGCTCGTCCCGCCAGCCGCCCTCGATCTCCTTCAGGCGCAAGCCGAGAGCCTCGAGCTCCAGGCCGAGCCGGCGCTCCACGGCCTCGCGGAGCCGGGCCGTGTCCAGCACGACGCCGGGGGTCGTCAGCACGATGGTCTCGGGGCCCTCCACCCGGCCGCGCCAGCCCCAGTCCGCCAGCAGGCGGGTGAGCCGGCGGCGGGTGATGCTGCGGCTCTCGCCGGGCGCGGGACTCGCGCCGATGCGACGCGCGTCCAGTTCGCCGGCGCTGCCCGCGACGAGAATGTCGCCGAGCAGCAGCTCGGGGCCTTCGCAGACATGCTCGGCCTTGAGACGCAGACCCGCCGCCGACGCGACGCCGGTCGCGAGAAGGGCCGTGAGAGTGAGAACGGTGATGAGAAGGGTACGCTTCATTCTGCTTCCTAGCGCTTCAACTGGTTGGTGACCGAGAGCATGTCCTCGGAGGTCTGGATCGCCTTGGAGTTCAGCTCGTAGGCGCGCTGGGCCTCGATCAGGCGAATCATCTCCTCCACCACGCTCACGTTGCTGGCCTCGAGGAGGCCCGATTCGACGACACCGAATCCCTCCTCCCCGGGGATGCCGGGCTGAGCGATGCCGCTGGCCTCGGTCTCCTCGAAGAGGTTGTTGCCCGTGGCGCGCAAGCCGGCGGGATTGGCGAATCGATAGACCTCGAGCACGCCGAGTTCGGAGGATTCTTCCTCGCCCGCTGCCCTCACCAGCACCCGGCCGTCGCGCTGCACACCGACCTCGCCGGTGCCCTCGGGAAAGCTGAAGCCGGGGGCGACCTTCATGCCGGTGGGCGTGACGAGGGAACCCTCGCCGTCCAACGAGAAGTTGCCGTCGCGGGTGTAGGAGTAGGTGCCGTCGGCATTCTCGACGCGGAAGAAGCCGTCGCCGCTGATCGCCAGATCCAGGGCGCTGCCCGTGACCTGGGTCGGCCCCTGGGTGAACGTGCGGCGGATGGCCGCCAGCCTGACGCCGTGTCCCACCTGGATCGGCTGGATCCCGGCGGCGGCCGTCTGCTTCTGGTTCGGCGAGACGCTCTGATAGAGCAGATCCTGGAACTCCGCGCGGGAGGCCTTGAACGCCGTCGTGTTCACGTTCGCCAGGTTATTGGCGATCGTGTCCACGTAGAGCTGCTGGGCGCGCATCCCGCTGGCCGATGTGGAAAGGGCTCTCATCATCTTTTCGCTTCTCCTCGCATGGGCGCGACGCGCCCGCTAGTTCGTCTAGGCGCGCAGCACGCCGACCTTGGTCACGGCGGTGCGCAGCGTGTCGTCGGCGGCCTGAGCCGAGCGCGACGCGATCTCGTAGGCGCGGAAGGCCCGGATCATGGCCACCATCTCCTCCACGGCCTCCACGTTGGATCCCTCGAGGTGGCCGGAGACGACGCGGACATCCTCGGCCGGCAGCTCTTCGTAGCCGCCCGGCGCATCGAGGAGGTTGTCCCCCTGTCGCACGAGGCGGCTTCCCTCGTTGGGGGCCACCACGGACAGACGCGCCGCGATGCGGTCGCCGTCCATCACGGTGCCGTCGGGCAGGATGCTGGGATCGTTCTGTAGAAAGATTGAGCTGCCGTCGGCCAGCACGGGGTGGCCGGACGAGTGGATGAGCTGACCCTCGGGTCCGAGGCCGAAGCCTCCGTCACGGCTCAACCGATTCCCGTCGGGCGTCTCGACGAGAAAGTAGCCCTCGCCGATGATCGCCGCGTCGAGCGGGTTACCGGTGCTGGCCAGAGCTCCCTGCGCCTTGGATGGCAGGCTCTCCACGAGGAGCGCGCGGGACGTCCCGCCGGCCGGGTTCGCCCCGGGCGACGCGGCGGCGCCCTCCGCGCGGACACGTCCGTAGAGCTTCTGGAAGCCCGGGGTGTTCGCGTTGGCCAGATTGTTGGCGATGAGCTCGTGCCGCTGTTGCTGTACACGCATCGCCAGGCTGCTGCTCTGCAGTGCCTTGATCATCAGCTTCTCCCTGAGCGAGCGCGTCGATTCTCCCGATCGACACAGGTTCGCCCAGGGGGCCTAGATCAAGGTCCATGCCACTGGCCGCCCTCCCGGAAGGGAACGCTAAGGCATGCGATGCCAATGATATACGCGAAGGCGCCTGACCGCGGTTGCGACCGACGGAAAAACGCGACCGCCCCGGAGGGCAGATATTTCCCTCCGGATGCCGTCATGACGGCGATGGGCCGAGCGATCAGCTGACGCTGGTCTCTTCGCTGCTGATGTCCAGGATCTGGTCGAGGCGAGTGATCTTGAACACGCGCGCCACGTGGCTGCGCAGGCTCGTGAGCACCAGCTTCTGGCCCTGGCGCTCCATGCGCTCATGGAGGGTCACCAGAAAGCCCAGGCCCGAACTGTCGATGTACTCGAGTCCGGCCATGTCGAGTTGCAGTTCCTTCGGTCCACCCAGATAGGACTCGGCCATTCTGGAGAACTCGGGGAGTGAGTACACCTCGATCTCGCCCTTGACGCTGAGGGTCACCTGGTCGCCATTATCGACGCAACGGATTTCCATCAGTTCTTCCCTTCTGCTCGATAGTGAAAAGTCAATGCAGTCAAATCGTCCGGCCAGGGGCGGTCGCCTCGATAGCTCTCGAGCTCCGCGACCAGGCTGTCCAGGAAGGCCTGAGCGTCCGCGTCTCCGGCCGCCGCGATGCCCGTCGTCAGGCGATCGGTGCCGAAGAGCTCGCCGCTCCCGTCCCTGGTGTCCGTGATCCCGTCCGTGTAGATGAGGAGGCGGTCGCCCTCGATCAGATCGAGGTCGATCTCCTCGTACTCCTGGCCGTCGCGGAGGCCGAGGGGCAGTCCGCCCACCTCCTCCACCAGGCGCGGCTCCTCGCCGGTCCGCGCGAAGATGATCGGCTCGTGGCCGGCCGAGGCCAGGCGCACGCTGCCGCCTGCGGCGGGGAAGCGGAGGCAGCAGGCCGTGATGAAATGGCCGCGCAGGCGTCCCGTGCCGAGGAAGTGGTTGAGGTGACTCAAAAGGGCGCCGGGGCCGACATCCTGGAAGCCGAGGCTGTGGGTCATGGCCTGGAGACCGGCCATGCGGATGGCGGCCTGGATCCCCTTGCCGGAGACGTCGGCCACGATCGCGATGAGATCGCCGCCCTCGAGTTCGATGACGTCGTAGTAGTCGCCGCCGACATCCTGGGCCGGGCGGCTGAGTCCCGCGATCTCCAGCCGATCGGACAGGGGCAGGACATCCGGCAGCAGCTTGACCTGGATCTGCTTGGCCACCTCGAGCTGTTCCCGGAGCCTGTGCTGCCGGATCTGCTCCTGGTGGTCCAGCGCCTTCTGCAGCGCGATGCCGCCGATGACGCGACAGGAGCGCATCAGCTCCTGCTGATGGGCACCGACCTCGAGATGCTCGCCGGAGACCAGGATGATCTGCGCGCTGTGGGGCTGCTTGAGATCGATGTTCAGTCGGAGCACCGACCCCAGCGAGAATCCGTCCGTGCGCTCGCGAGGCAGCCGCACGCGCTGGGTCGCGCCCTCGTCCTCGACCCGGCCGACCTCGGCCGCCGTCTTGAGCAGCTCGCTGAAGACCTCCTCCGGCAGACCCCAGCGGGCCTCGGCGAGATGGCGATCGCCCTCGCAGAGCACCGCGCCGCCCACCTCCGCGCCGAGAAGGTCGACGAAGAACTTGAGGGTCTTGTTGAGGACGAGCTCCTGATCGAGTTCCCCCAGCAGTTCGCCCATGGCCTTGAGCGCCTGGACATGGGCGAGGCTCTCGTCGATGAGCTGCCCCTGCTGGTCGATGAACTTGTGGAAGTAGAGTCCCAGCGCCAGGTGCGAGCAGTAGTTCGCGAGTTCGTCGCTGGCGCCCGCGACGCTCAGGACGCCGAGTTCGCCGCCATGGACCTGAAGCGGATACTCCCGCAGATCCCCCTGCGCTCCGAAGCCGGTGACGCTCTCGTACTCCAGGAACCGCTTCCGGCGCCTGTCCACGAGATGGATCGCGAACTCCGACTTGCCGAAACGCTCACGCAGGGCCGTGGCGACCACGGAGTAGAAGTCGCTCAGATCCTCCGCGGAGTAGAGGTCCAGCAGGAGGGAATTCTCCCGATCCGTCGAGGCGAGTGTCATTCTTCCTCGACATAGTAGTTTTCGATGACGGCCAGTTTCTGACGCAGCTCCCAGAGCAGCGGCAGGAAGGTTCCCGGCGGGAACTGGAGTTTCTCCAGGATCTCCGAGTACTCTTCCTCGTCGATCTCCTGACCAAGGTCCATCACCGGCTCCGATCCCACGCTCCACTTGTTGCAGACGCTGTCGGCCAGATGCACGACCGCGGCGCCCGCGTGGAACTCGCCATCGACCAAGGGATCGTGGTGATAGCGCAGAGCCTCCCGGATGTTCTCCGGAATCTTCCAACGATCGAGGATCTTCTCGCCGAGCTCGGGGTGGCTGAAGCCGGCGTACTCCTCTTCCTGTTCGAGCGAGTAGTGGCCCGATCCATCACCGGGATCGAGATACTCGTCGATGATCAGCTTGCCGATGTCGTGCAGCAACCCGGCGACGAAGGCCTCTTCGCTGCCGAGGGGGCCGTTCTTCAGGCCCTCCATGAGCGCGCGGCAGGTCATGCCAACCGCCATGGAGTGGAGCCAGAAGCCCGCCTCGGGGTAGCGGTAGCTCTTCATCTCCCGGCGCAGCAGCCCACTCGAGCTGACGGCGTAGACGATGTTCTTGAGGTTGTCCATGCCGATAAGCACCACGGCTTCATGGACGGTCTGGATCGGACGCGAGCTTCCGAAGAAGCTGCTGTTCGCGACTTTGAGCAGGCGCGCGACCAGGGCCTGGTCCTTGATGAGTACCTTCTCGAAGTCGAGGGCCGTGAAATAGTCACGGGCCGACAACTCCAGGAACTCACCAACGACCGTTGAAAAGCTCGGGATGCTTTCGATCTGGGACAGCGTACGCTTCTGGAGAGTTTTCTTCTCCACCAGTCCTGCGATCGAGGGACTCTCAGGCATGTGCGGGACTCCTTTACTGAGACGGATAGACTCAGCAAGGGTATCGGCACTAACCTTTACGATTTGAGGTGGAAATGTCGGGAAACCCGAAGGAGTTATCGGGCCTGGGCCTTGCCCTGGCAGCGCTTCAGGAAGGCATCCAGGAGCTCCTGCTCCTCGTCGGCGAGATCCATGAAGAAGACGGCGACCTCGTAGACCTTCACGGCCGGGTTCTCCTCTTCGGGATTGCAGCGCACGACGATGCCGTCCGGATGGATCTCGGCCTTGGGGATGCCCTTGTCCGCGGGCAGGTGGAGCGTGATGGGCAGGCGGGTGCCCTCGCCCATGAAGTACTCGGTGCTGAAGTAGGCGCCGTTGCGACTCACGTCCATGGTGTCGCCGAGCCGAGCGACCTGCCGACCGGGCATGCGCAGATCGACGGGAAGCTTGACCTTGAGACGGGGTGCGCGTCTACGTTCCTGCACGGGTACGCTCCTCAGGTGAGATGACCTGCCTCAATTGTCGTCCGCATCCCGCGTATCCTCAAGGAAAAACTGCAGTCGGCGTGTGAATAGGTTGGCGGCGGCCAATCTCACCCGCAGTGAACCGCCTTCACGGAACACCATTCCGGTGCGCTCTCCCCGGAGTTCCTCCCGCTCCTCGTCGTGGGCGAACCACTCGTCGCCCAGGAACTGGGCGGGCATGAAGCCCTCGACGCCCGAATCGGGCAGGCGGAGCAGCAGTCCCGTCGGAAAGACCACCTGCACGACGGCGTCGAAGCTCTCGCCGAGTCGCTGACGGGCCCACAGCACCATCTCCAGACGCATCGACTCCCGCTCGGCCTGAAGGGAGTTCAACTCGGTCTCGCTGGTGCGCCGCGCAAGCTCGGTGAGGGGGCGGCTCGTACGACGTGCTCGCGGGCGCGAACGCTCTTCCTTTCCGGACACGCTCATACTGCGCACGCGACTGCCGGTACGGCTCTGCTCGCCGATCAGCAGTTCCTTCACGACGCGATGCACGTCGAGGTCGGCATAGCGACGGATGGGGCTGGTGAAGTGCAGATAGTGGGTCCACGCGAGCCCGAAGTGCCCCAGGTCGCGGTCCGAGTAGGCCGCCTTGCGGAAGGAGCGCAACATGCGCATGAGCAGCCGCTCGCGGTCGGGCCTCTCGATCACCCGGGCGGCGAGTTGCTGATAGTCCCGGTGGCGCACGGGATCCCCGGGATTCCAGCCGATGCCGCGATGGGCGAGATGATGGACGAGCACCCCCACGTCCTCCGGTTCCGGCGGCTCGTGAACCCTGCGCAGGTGCGGCAGCCCCCTCGCCTCGAGCAAGCCTCCCACCGCGTGGTTCGCCGCCAGCATGAACTCCTCCACGATCATGTGGCTGCAGAGCTTCGGCGCGGGCGCGAAGCACTCGACGCCCTCGCCCTCGTCGATCGGCCGCATCTCCGGCAGGTCGAACTGCAGCGCCCCTCCGCGCGCCCGTCGGGCCGCGAGCTGGTTGGCGAGTTCGAGCATCGCGCGCAGCGTGGGCGCGGAGCCGCTCTCCCCCTCGGACATCACGAGCGCCTCCGCCTCCTCGTAGCTGAGGCTGCGGCTCACGCGGATCCGACTCTCGGCCAGGCGCAGGTCGCCGGGAGCGCCCTCGGCGTCGAAGTCGATGAACAGGCTCACGGCCGCGCGGTCGCGGTCCTCCTGAAGGGAGCAGATCTC
>CAYNQX010000021.1:38540-52619 GCA_964399495.1 uncultured bacterium | reverse complement strand
CCGTACTCCTTCATCAGCTCCCGCATTCCTTGAGCGCGTTCGGTCTCCGGGCTCTCGGGCTTGAAGGCGTCCGGCATGGGCGGCCGCAGCCTGCCGCGATCCCTGCGACGAGAAGGCGGCGGCAAGTCCTGCGCCCGCGGTCGTCGGTGGGGCGACGAGGCGGAAGTTCCGGGCAAAAGAAAGCGCCCCCGATACTTTCGGAGGGTTCCCTCCTTCAGCATCCGGAGCACGGCTCGCCTGAAATATCGATAGTCGTCCCGGGAGACACCAAGCAGGCGGGCTGCCCTTCTTATGGTCAGCCCGCCCGGGTGCTTACCCAGCAGCTCCAGCATGGAGCGCGTCGTATCACGCAAAGGCGGGACTACTTCTTCTTGTGACGGTCCTTGCGCATGCGCTTCTTACGCTTGTGGGTGGCGATCTTCTTGCGCTTACGCTTCCTACCGTTGGGCATGCGGTCTTACCTTTCAGAATGCAGAGAACGTCCCCCACTCGGAGGAGCGCTCCCGGAAATGCAGTGATTCCAGTTCGATGCGGATTGGAAGGGCGAATCAGCCCTGGTCCGCCTCCTCCGCGCCTTCAGCCGGCGCGTTGACGTTGACCAGGTTCTTCAGCTCGTTGGAAGCCTTGAAGAAGGGGACCAGCTTGGCCGGCACGAACACCGATGTGCCGGTGCGCGGATTCCTGGCTCGACGGCTGCGGCGCTGCTTCACTCGGAAGCTGCCGAAACCTCTCAACTCCACCTTGTCCCCGCGGGACAGGGCCATGCTGATGTTGTCGAGAACCAGGTTGACCACAATCCCCGTATCCTTCTTGCTGAGATTGACGCGTGAGGAGATCTCCTCGACGAGGTCGGCCTTGGTCATGCTCACCCCTTCATGGCTCCGGCTGTCCTCCACGTTCCGTCGGAAGGTTCAGCCCTTCATCCAAAAGACGCAAAGCAAGATATCATTGAGACTTGCGTTTGTCAAACCTCAAAATGCGAGCCCGGATTGGGAATTCTCGAAGGGAGATCGTCGCGGGCTGCGGCGCGCGGACGCGCCGGCGGTCACCGATGGGCATGAAAAAACCCCGCCCGAGCCGTAGAACCAAACGCGAGAAAGCGCAGCACACGAGAGTGGGAATGGGCCCCCGGTTTGGTTGTCTCGTACTGGGCAGGGTAATGCCTAGCAGGCCCCCTATCAAATCCAGGGCCATTCCCGTATGGAAATATCGAGACAAATGGAGCGTGGCTGAAAATGCCCGGAACTCACCGTTTGGCTGCACTTTACGGGGTTTCTTTCGTGGGCCGGGTCAAGGGTCCGGTCGAGACGAATGCGCTCATGGGCGGAGGATTTTGCATGGCGCCGGAGGGCACACTGCAGGACGATCCCCCTACCGACGGCGAGGCGGGATCGTGGTCGGTCAGGAGAATCGACGCTCCCGCTCAGCCACGCTGCGATCGAAATGGGATCGGTAGAGGGCGGAGAGTCCGTCGCCCAGATCGACGCCGCGGCGTCCCATCACCACGGCCGCCGTGGCGATGGCCTTGTCGAAATCGTAGGGCTGCAGCACTCCGTCGCCGCCCCAGGTGAACGCGGGTAAGCCCTTGGGAGGGAAGGCGGAGCCGAACCAGTTGGTGAAGGCCTCCAGCACGGTGCCGGTGTTGATCCGGCCCTGAATCGCCACCTTCACGTGATCGCCCAGACAGCAGCCGATGAATCGGCGGCGACTGTCGAGTTCCCGGCCCCGCTGCAGCACGCGCACGTCGGAGTAGTTGTTCTTCAGGTCGCTGTTCGTGACTCCGGCGCCCAGGTTCACCCACTCGCCCACCACGGCGTGTCCGAGGAAGCCGTGATGCTGCTTGTTGGCGTGGCCCTGGAACTGGGTCTCCTCGATCTCGCCGCCGAGGCGGCACTGCGGCCCCACGTAGCAGCCGTGGAGCAGGATGCTCAGAGCCTTCACCTGGGTATCGGGGCCGAGATAGCAGGGTCCCTGGACGAAGCTGCCCGCCCCCACGCGCACTCCGCGGTCGATCACCACGGGGCCACCCGAGGCGTCCATCACCACGCCGCCGGCCACTTCGGCATCGGCGGCCAGGAAGACGTTCTCCTCGGCCGTCCAGCCGTCGCCCGCGGTCAGGGCCGGCAGATCGGCCCGCAGCGCTCGAGGCGCGAGTTCGAAGAGCTCCCACCAGAAGCGGATCCGCGGGCCCAGCGGGCCGTGGACGGCTTCCTCCGTGGGCTCGGGTTGCTCGGCGTCGTAGTCGAGGGCGCGCAGCCACTCGAGGGCCTCGTCGCCCTTCAGGCAGAGCGCCGCGGCGCCGGCCTCGTCGTCGATCCGCTGGCCGGGGGAGAGATCGAGCAGACGCGCGCGGGACTCCGTGTCCGGGAGCAGCAGGTCTCCCGCCAGCAGGATCACGCGGTCGGCGTCGAAGAGCGCCGCTTCGGGCTCGAGTAGGATCGGCCCGAGCGAGGGCCGTGCCCAGTGGCCCGACACGGCGAGGCCCGCGACCCGTTCCAGCCTCTCGGCCAGGGAGAGCGCGCCCACTCGGAGGTCCCAGACGGGTCGATGGTCGACGGGCGGCCCCACGCTCAGCACGGTGGCGGGCTCGAAGAGAATCAGCACGGGCTCTTTCGCGTTCATCGATCTCCTCCTGGGAGGTCCAGCCTAGGCGAGGTCACCCGGCCATGCAAGCAGGATGCTGGAAACGCGTCCAGGGGAAAAAAACGGCGGCGGCAAGCACGATTGCGCCGAGGGGTTTTCTGCTACCGGACGGGGTCGCCCAGCGTGTAGTGTGGGAGACACGTCTTCCGGGGAGTGGTTCATGCGTTTGCTTCGCCTTGTCGTGATCTCGCTGATGTTCGCCTCGCCCTCGCTCGCCGGCAATTTCCCCCTTCCGCAGGTCGACTTCGAGACCTGGCGGCCGCTGGCCTACCCCTGCTTCCGCGCCTCCTCGCCGCCGGTGATCGACGGCAAGCTCGACGACGACGCGTGGCGGAACGCTCCCTGGACCGCCGACTTCGTGGACATCGAGGGCGACCTGAAGCCCAGGCCCCGCTTCCGCACCCGCGCCAAGATGCTCTGGGACGACACCTACTTCTACGTGGCCGCCGACATGGAGGAGCCCCACCTCTGGGGCACGCTCACCGAGCGCGACGCGGTGATCTTCTACGACAACGACTTCGAGGTGTTCATCGATCCCGACGGCGACACCCACAACTATTACGAGCTCGAACTCAACGCGCTGAACACCGTCTGGGACCTGCTGCTCACCCGCCCCTACCGTGACGGCGGCCACGCCGTCGATTCCTGGGACATCGCGGGGCTGAAGACCGCCGTGGATCTTCGGGGCACGCTCAACGACCCTTCCGACATCGACGAGGGCTGGAGCGTGGAGATCGCCATGCCCTGGAAGGTGCTCGAGGAGTGCGCGAATCACGGCGGGCCTCCAAGTGAGTGGGAGACATGGCGTGTGAACTTCTCTCGTGTTCAGTGGAGATTGGATCCAGTAAAAGACGGCTACGCGAAGTCCATCGATCCCGCAACCGGCAAGTCCCACCGGGAGGACAACTGGGTCTGGTCGCCACAGGGACTGATCAACATGCACTATCCGGAGATGTGGGGCTGCGTCCTGTTCTGCGGAAAGGGCGAAAGACCTGGTTGGGCGACGAACGAGGGGGTTTCGAGTGCGAATAGACTCCATCCTCTCCGTCTCGTCTACTATGCGCAGAAGCACCACTACTCGATCCAACACGAGTATGCCCCGAGCCTTGAGGATCTCGTTGCGCTCCCCGAAAGGGACTGGCGCAGGTTGAAGTGGAGCACCCAAATCCACAGGCCTCAACGCAAGGCGTTTGTTGCCATTCATTCCGAAGGAATCAAACACCACTATCGTCAAATCGATCATCTCGGATTGCTCCGTACATTGGAGGCCGGGCACTAAACATGAACATGCACCTCTTCGACTGGATCATCGTCATCGTCATGCTGAAGGTCATGGCGGTGGGCATCTGGATGAGCCGCGGCCGCATGCGGAGCGTGGCGGATTTCCTCGCGGCCGGTCGCTCCGCCGGGCGCTACCTGCTCAGCGTGGCGGGCGGCATCTCGGGGCTGGGCGCCATCTCGATCGTCGGGCTGCTCGAGATGAACTACGTGGCCGGCTTCTCCATGAGCTGGTGGGGCCTCACCATGGGCGTGTTCGTACTGCTCGTCACCGTGTCGGGCTGGGTGAACTACCGCTTCCGGCAGAGCCGCTGCCTCACGCTGGCGGAGTTCTTCGAGCGGCGTTACAGCAAGAGCTTCCGCGTGTTCGCCGGGCTCATCGCCTTCCTGTCGGGCATCATCAACTTCGGCATCTTCCCGGCGGTCGGGGCGCGCTTCTTCATCCACTTCTGCGGCCTGCCGTCCGAGTTCATGCTGCTCGGGCTCACGATTCCCATGTTCCCCGTGGTCATGCTGATCCTGCTCTCGATCGCGCTCACGTTCGTGTTCACGGGCGGGCAGGTGGCGGTGATCGTCACGGACTTCGTGCAGGGCGTGTTCGTGAACATCGTCTTCGTGGCGCTGGTGATCTTCCTCTTCACGAAGGTCGAGTGGAGCCAGGTGGTCGAAACGCTCAACATGGCGCCGGAGAACGCCAGCCTCATCAACCCCTTCAAGACCAGCCAGGTCGAGGACTTCAACCTGGTCTACTTCGTCATCGGCATCTTCGGCCTGCTCTACGGGGCGATGAGCTGGCAGGGCACGCAGGCCTACAACGTGTCGGCCAAGAACGCCCACGAGGCGAAGATGGGCGGCGTGCTCGGCAACTGGCGCGGCTTCCCGCAGAATCTGTTCCTGCTGATCGTGCCGATCCTGGCCTACACGATCATGCGCCATCCGGATTTCGCGCCCGTCGCCGACTTCGTGAAGGGCGCCCTGGCCGACCAGGACAACCAGGCGCTCCAGAGCCAGCTTCGAACACCGCTCGTGCTCACCCGGCTGTTGCCCGTGGGGCTCATGGGCGCCTTCGCCGCCGTGATGCTGGCCGCCTTCATCAGCACCCACGACACCTACCTCCACTCCTGGGGCAGCATCTTCATCCAGGACGTCGTGATGCCCTTCCGCAAGAAGCCGCTCACGCAGAAGCAGCATCTCATGGTGCTGCGGCTGGCGATCCTGGGCGTGGCGATCTTCATCTTCTTCTTCAGCCTGCTGTTCCAACAGAGCGAGTACATCTTCCTGTTCTTCGCCATCACCGGCGCCATCTTCGCCGGCGGCTCGGGCGCGGTGATCATCGGCGGTCTCTACTGGAAGCGGGGCACGGCTCCCGCGGCCTGGACGGCGCTGGTCACGGGCGCCACCATCGCCGTGGGCGGCATCCTGATCCACCGCATGGACGCCGCGCTGTTCGACGCGCAGCGCGAGGGCGCGACCGCGCTGTTCTGGAACACGCTGCACTGGCTCTACGAGATCAACGGGCAGCAGTACTGGGCCCTGGCCATGTTCGTGTCCACGCTGCTCTACATCGCCGTGTCGCTGCTCGGGCCGCGGCGCGTGCACGATCTCGACCGCACGCTCCACCGCGGCGAACACCTGATCGCCGACGAGACCGAGGTGATCGAGACCGCCCCCTCGAAAGGCTGGAAGCTGTTCGGCATGGGCCGCGAGTTCACCCGGGGGGACAAGCTGATCTTCATCGCCAGCTATGTCTGGACCGGTCTCTGGACGCTCATCTTCATCGTGGGAACGATCTGGAACGTCGCCCACCGCGATCCCGCGCCCGACTTCGCGGGCGTGCCCGAGCCCGTGCGGGGTGTCCTGCTGGAAACCGAGGAGCTCGTGCAGGGCAAGGACACGCGCGCCGAGGACTGGGCGCCCGCGGCCGCGCGTCTCGACTCCATGCTCGCCGCTTTCCCCCATTGCGACCATCCCGAGCTGCGGCAGCGCATGGGTCTATTCCTGCTGAAGGCCGAGCGCTTCGAGGAGGCCTCCGCGCAGCTCGAGGTGGCCGTCGCCCAGGATCCCGAGTTCGGCCGCGCCTGGACCGTGCTCGCCGAGGCCGCCTACGCGGCAGGGCACGTGGAACGCGCGCAGACGGCCGCGGAGCTCGGCGTCGAGCACCTCGACCCCATCAGCGACTCCTGGGCGCGCTACTGGCAGGTCTACGTGCTCATCCAGATCGTGCTCTCGATTGCGGTGATCGTGTGGTTCACCACCGGCGGCCTCCGCGACCTGCGCTTCATGTTCCGCAAACTCGACACGCAGGAGCGAGACAGCGGTGACGACGGCCGCGTGCAGGAGGTCTCGTGACCTTTCGGGCCATGTTCTCGTTGGCCCTCGTGGGCCTCGCTTTGCATCTGCCGCAAGGAGCGGCCGCGGAGTCCTACTCCTGGGTCTGGCCCGTCGAGACAGACGTGATGTCCGATCCGGCAAAGTGGGTGTTCCATGATGTGCCGATCCTCTTTGCTCCGGACAGCACCTTCTCGACGATGCGGGATTCCTTGAACGGGGAAACCTACAAGTGGATGGACAACGGTCGGAGGATCTCCAACTCCTCCGATTGGTACTTCGGCCCCAGCAAGCCCGTGCGCATCACCGCCCATGTCCGCACCCGGCCGATCCCGAAGGGCCCTCTCTCGGTGCACGACATCTGGGACCGCGCGGGCAGCGTGAGCCTGATCCGCCGCGACCAGCCGGCGGTGGAGATCGTCAAGTTCGTGACGGCCTACGGCGGCGTCACCGAGCACGGCGTCGACGTGAGCTGGCTCGCCCCGTTCCTGGTCGGCGACTTCCACTACGAGGGCTTCATCGACACCTGGTCGAACCCCGGCTGGCGCCTGGACTTCGACCTCGAGTTCCACGAGGACGACACGGTCGACAATCCCGACTGGGGCCGCGCCCTCTTCAACGAGCAGTCCGTCACCCGCGAGCTCATGGACGCCGGTCCGATCGAGGTGTCCGTGGAGATTCCCGAGAACCTCGCACGCATCGAGCTGCTCTACTTCGTGTCGGGCCATTGCACCGACGGCCGCGGCGCCGACGAGTTCGAGAGCAAGCCGAACGTCTTCACGATCGACGGCAAGGAGCGGATCCGCTTCGAACCCTGGCGCGACGACTGCCTGCAGTTCCGCCCCATCAACCCCTACTGCAAGCGCTGGAGCGACGGCTCCTGGTCGAGCGACTTCAGCCGCAGCGGCTGGTGCCCCGGCGACGCCGTGGCGCCCCACCGCTTCGATCTGACCGACCTTGCCGCGGGCTCCCACGAGTTCGAGTTCGCCATCGAGGAGATCCGCCCGAAGGACGAGAGCGGCCACGGCTACTGGCGCGCGAGCGCGCTGTTGATCGGCTGGGAGGAGTAGAGGAACATGCCTTTCCGACGCGCCGGCAGCGCGCCCCTGATCACCCGTGAAGACCTCCCGGATCTCGCGCCCCCCTTCGACGACCCGAGCAGCGTCTTCAACCCCGGCGCCCTTCGTGTGGACGGCCACTTCGAGCTGATGCTGCGGGTCCAGAGCCGCGGCCGCGAGACCTGCCTCCTGCGCGCCGTGAGCGGCGATGGACGCGAGTTCGCCATCGACCCCGAACCGATCCGCTTCGACGGGCTGGAGTCCGTGCCCGGGCATGTCTTCCACGTCTACGACCCCCGTCTCACCCTGCTCGAGGGCAAGCGCCACTGCGTGGTGGCCATCGATCTCGACGACCGCTGCGAACTCGGCCTCGCCGTGAGCGACGACGGCCGCGCCTGGCGCTTCCTCGGCCTCGTCTCCGGCCACGGGAACGATGAGGGCGGCAACCGCAACGGCGTGCTGTTCCCGCGCAAGGTCGGCGGACGCTACCTGCGCCTCGACCGTCCCAACCGCAGGGCCGGCGACGGCTTCGCCGGCGGCGGCGACGCGATGCTGCTGTCCGAGTCCGACGACCTGCTCGCCTGGCGTCCCGTCGCCGAGATCGCGACCGGCCGCCCCCACCACTGGGACGAGCGCCTCGGCGCCGGCCCGCCGCCCGTGCTCACCGAGGAGGGTTGGCTCGTCGTCTACCACGGCGTCGCCACCCACTTCGGCAGCGCCAGCATCTACCAGGCCGGCGTTCTATTGCTCGACGCGGAGAACCCCGACCGCGTGATCGCGCGCGGACGCAACAACGTGCTCGAGCCGCGCGAGGCGTGGGAGCTCATGGGCCAGGTGCCGAACGTGGTCTTCCCCAGCGGTATGGTGCTGAAGGGGCACGATGGCTCAGGTCCCGCGCCGCCCACGGCTCGCTGCCTGCTCTACTACGGCGCCGCGGACACGAGCATCGGCCTGGCCGAAGCCACCGTCGGCGAGCTGCTCGACGACTGCCGCATCTGAAACGTCATCCGAGAGGTTACTCCGTGAACAACGCTCCCGAACAGGTCTTCGTCGTCTCCCACACCCACTGGGACCGCGAGTGGTATCTCACCGCCAGCGAGTTCATGGTCGATCTCACGCGCGTCTTCGGCGGCGTCCTCGACGCGCTGGAGACGCCCGACGAGGAGAACGGTTTCGAGCACTTCGTCATGGACGGCCAGGCGATCGCGCTCGAGGATCACGTGTCCTACCGCCCCGACGACGCGGCGCGCATCGAGGCGCTGTGCCGCACGGGCAAGCTCTCGCTCGGCCCCTGGTACATCCTGCCCGACGAGTTCCTCGTCAGCGGCGAGGCGATGGCGCGCAACCTCCTGATCGGTCACCAGGTCTGCGCTCGTTTCGGCGGGGCCCAGAAGGTCGGCTACATGCCCGACTCCTTCGGCCACCTCGCACAGATTCCGCAGCTGCTCCGCCTCGCGGGCATCGACAGCTTCATCTACACCCGCGGCAACGGCGACGAGATCGAGGAGCTCGGTCACGAGTATCTCTGGGAAGCGCCCGACGGCAGCGAGGTGCTGGCCATCAACCAGTGCGGCGGCTACTGCAACGGCGGCGGCCTCGGCTTCCAGGAGATCTGGCACGCGCACACGCGGCGCGAGGTCAGCCTGGAACGCGCCGTGGAACAGATGACCGAGCTCTTCGAGAAGATGGTGCCGCTCTCGCGCACGCCGATCCGTCTGCTCAACAACGGCTGCGACCACTTCCCCGTGCAGCAGGATTTCGCGCGGGTCATGAGTCCACTGCGCGAGGCCTTCCCCGGCACCCAGTTCCGCCACACCGACTTCGCCGCCTATCTCGCCGCGCTCCGCGACTCCGGCTTCGAGGGCAAGCGATTCCGCGGCGAGCTGCTGGGCGGCAAGCAGCACCACATTCTCTCGGGCGTGTGGTCGGCGCGGATGCCGATCAAGCAGGCCAACGACGACTGCCAGCACTGGCTCGCGCGCGTCGCCGAGCCCGCCTGCGCGGCCTTCCGCTATCTCGACGGTCAGCCCTACCCCACGGGCACGCTGAACGAGGCCTGGAAGAAGCTCCTGTCGAACCACCCCCACGACTCCATCTGCGGCTGCAGCACCGACGAGGTGCACGCGGAGATGATGCCCCGCTTCGCCGGCGTGCGCGAGACGGCCGAACGACTCGTCAGCCGCGGTCTGAACGACGTCGCCCCCCGCTTCGCGAGCCGCGCCGAACTCGACCTCGACACGGTGATCACCGTGCTCAACCCGCTGCCCGTCCGGCGCAGCGAAATCATCGAGCGGCTCATTATCTTGCAGCCGCCGGGACAGGATACGGACCGACTGCGACTGTTCGACGACGAGGGCCGGCAGGTGCCCTTCCACATCGTCGAGAAGCAGTACGTCGAGCGCTTCTGGGGCATCGACTACCGCGCGCAGCTCGATGCGGAGAGTCAGCTCGCGCGTTTCGACGTGTACCGGGAGAAGTTCGCCGATCGGATCCTGCGACCGGCGGCCGAGGCCGACACGGCCGACTGCTTCCTGCGCATCCAGTTCGAGGCCAGCGACCTGCCGGCGCTCGGCCGCGCCGGCTACCACCTGCGCGAGTGCGACGAGGCTCCCGCCGCGATGACCCTGCCGCCCGTGAAGGTGGAAGACGCAATCCTCGACAACGGCCTGCTGCGCGTCACGCTGCGCGAGGACGGCCGCTTCGACCTGGAGGACCTCGTGGGCGGGCGCAACTTCCCGAGCCTGCACCTCCTCGCCGACGACGAGGACGCCGGCGACGAGTACGACCACTCCCACGCCGAGAACCGTCTCACGCTGACGTCCTCCGGCCTGAAGGGCGAGATCCGTTGCCTGGAGTCGAGCCCCTACCGCGCCGTGCTGGAGTGCACGCTGAAGCTGCCCCTGCCCACGGCTCTCAGGGCCGACCGCCGCGGGCGCGAGGAGACTCGCATCGACTGCCCTCTGCGCGTGCGAGTATCGCTCACGGCAGGCAGTCCCCTGCTCGACGTGGAGACCCTGTTCGACAACCGCGCGGAAGACCATCGCCTGCGGGTGGAGTTCCCCACTTCCATCGACACCGATCGCGTGCTCTCGGACGGCCACTACCTCGTGGTCGACCGACCCCTCGCCCCTCCCACCGGCGAGGACTGGGTGCAGCCCCACCCCGGCACCTATCCCCAGCAGGACTACTCGCTGCTGCAGGACGACGAGGGCGGCCTCGCGCTCCTGTCGCGCGGTCTGCCGGAGATCATGCCGATGCGGGGCGAAAGCGGCGCGGGCATCAGCCTCACGCTGCTGCGCGCCGTCGGCTGGCTCTCCCGCGACGACTTCGAGAGCCGGCGTCGATGCAACGCCGGGCCGACCCTCTTCACGCCCGACGCGCAGTGCCTCGGCGAGCAGCGCTTCCGCTACGCACTGCTTCCCTTCCGGGGCGATCACCTGAGCGCCGATGTGAAGGGCGCCAGCGAGCGCTGGCGCACGGCGCCGCCGACCAGTCAGGGAGTCGCGGACGGGCTGCTGCCCGCGGGCCGCGGCCTCCTGGAGAACCGGGAACCCTCGATCTGCGTGAGCGCGATCAAGCGGGCGGATAACCGCGACGCGCTGATCGTCCGTCTCTACAACCTGAGTGGAGAGGAAAAGGCGGCCAGGTTGCGGCCGGGGCTCGAACTCGAGGAGCTGTGGCGCTGCGACCTGATCGAGGAGAGGGAGGAGAAGCTGCCGCTGGGCGGGCACCTGATCGACGGGGAGCTGCGAGTGCCCCTGCGCGGACACGGCATCCTCACCCTGGAGCTGAACTTCCGGGAGGCGAAAAAAACTCGCTAAGTGGCGACGAGGGCTCGAATTCGCCGGTCTCCGGCCGGTACGGGTCCTCCGTGGCCGACAAGCGAGCGGCCCGAATGGTCAGAAAGAAAAGTCCTCCCGCAACTTCAATTGCGAGAGGACTTTGGGTGGAGCCGAGGGGGATCGAACCCCTGACCTCATGACTGCCAGTCATGCGCTCTCCCAGCTGAGCTACGGCCCCGAAACGGCTTGCACAATAGCACAAGTCGTTGCAGAGTCAAGGGGTGTAAGGGGTTAATAATGGGAGGTCTCATGAAAATCCGCTTCCGACGACCGCGATTCCGCCCCCTGTTGCTGGCAATTCCCCTGTTACTGCTCGGCTTCACGTTGCTGGGGATCTCCGCGCCCGGTTCGGGGGCGGATCAGGCTCAGGAAACGGTGCGCGTCGCCGAGATTCCGATCCAGGGCACCATCGAAATGGGCCTCGCCCCCTTCGTGGAGCGCGCCATCGCCGAGGCCGAGGACGCCGGCGCCGATATCCTGCTGCTGACCGTGGACACCTTCGGCGGGCGCATCGACGCGGCCGTCGAGATTCGCGACGCCATCCTGGCCACCCACCTGCCCACCGTCGCCTGGGTCGAGGGTCGCGCTATCAGCGCGGGAGCCCTCATCAGCCTGGCGGCCGGCACCCTGGTGATGAACGAGGGCGCCTCCATCGGCGCCGCCGAACCGGTGCAGATCAGCCCGGGCGGCGAGTCCAAGGAGACGGGCGAGAAGACCGTCTCCTTCATGCGCAGCGAGATGCGAGCCACCGCCGAGGCCACGGGCCGCGACGCGAGGCTCGCCGAGGCGATGGTCGACGCGGACATCGCCATCGACGAGGTCGTCGAGGAGGGCAAGTTGCTCACCCTCACGGGCGGCGAGGCGAAGGAGCTCGGGCTGGCCGATCACGTCGTCTCGGGGCGGACCGGACTCATCGACACCATGGGCTGGCGTGATGCGACCTTCGAGGCCGCCCGCCTCACCTGGTCCGAGCGCATGGTGCGTTTCCTGACCCATCCGATACTGGCCGGCCTGCTGCTCTCCCTCGGCGGGCTCGCGCTGCTGCTCGAGCTGCGCACGCCCGGCCTGGGCATTCCCGGACTGATCGGCGTCATCTGCCTGGCGCTCTACTTCGGCAGCCACTACCTGGTGCACCTGGCCGGCAACGTCGAGCTGCTGCTGTTCCTGGGCGGGCTGCTGCTGATCGTCCTGGAGATCTTCGTGATACCGGGATTCGGCGTGGCCGGCATCAGCGGCGGGCTCATGCTCACCGCCGGGCTGCTTCTGAGCCGGGTCGGTCCCGGCGCCGGCATGCCGGACATCCGCGCTGCCCTGCTGCTGCTCATCACCTCCTTCGCCATCACGCTCCTCCTCTTCCTGGTGATGCTCAAGTATCTCCCCCAGGCGCGCTGGATGGGCGGCATCGTGCTCGACACGCGGCAGGAGCACACGGCCGGTTACCACGCCGACCAGTACGAGGGCGAAGGCCTGCAGGGCAAGCTCGGCGTCTGCCTCACCGATCTGAGGCCCGCCGGCACCATCGACATGGAGGGGCGGCGCGTGGATGTCGTCACCTCGGGCGATTACATCGACAAGGGCCAGCGGGTGCGGGTCGTGGAGATCCAGGGCAACCGCGTGGTCGTGGAAACCGACGAAGAAATCGGCGGCGCCTAGGCCGTCCGCATCCCGTTCCCAAGGAGGGACATGCTACCCATGTTCTCGATCGCCACGGAGCTCGTGCTCTTCCTGGTGGTCATCATCATCATCGTCTTCATGGTCCTGTTCACCTACTTCATTCCGGTAGGGCTCTGGATCACCGCCTTCTTCAGCGGCGTGCGCGTGAACCTGTTCACGCTCGTGGGCATGCGGCTGCGGAAGGTGAGCCCCCCCGCCATCATCCGTCCCCTCATCAGCGCGACGAAGGCCGGGCTCTCCCTGAACATCAACGAGCTGGAGAGCCACTTCCTGGCCGGCGGCAACGTGGCGCTGGTGGTGAACGCGCTGATCAGCGCCGACAAGGCGAACATCGAGCTGGGCTGGAAACGCGCGACCGCGATCGACCTGGCCGGACGCAACGTGCTCGAGGCCGTGCAGGTGTCGGTGAACCCCAAGGTCATCACCACGCCCAAGGTGGCCGCCATGGCCAAGGACGGTATCCAGCTCATCGCCACGGCGCGCGTGACCGTGCGCGCGAACATCGACCGGCTGGTCGGCGGCGCGGGCGAGGAGACGATCCTCGCTCGCGTCGGCGAGGGCATCGTCTCCACCATCGGTTCGGCGGTGAATCACAAGGCCGTGCTGGAGAACCCGGACGACATCTCCAAGACCGTGCTCTCCAAGGGGCTCGACTCGGGGACGGCCTTCGAGATTCTCTCCATCGACATCGCGGACGTCGACGTGGGCAAGAACATCGGCGCCGAGCTGCAGACCGACCAGGCCGAGGCGGACAAGCGGATCGCCCAGGCCAAGGCCGAGGAGCGACGCGCCATGGCCGTGGCCGCCGAGCAGGAGATGATCGCCAAGGTGCAGGACATGCGGGCGCGGGTGGTCGAGGCCGAGGCCGAGGTGCCGCGGGCCATGGCCGAGGCGTTCCGCGAGGGCAACCTGGGCATCATGGACTACTACCGGATGAAGAACATCGTGAGCGACACCCACATGCGCGATTCGATCGCCGGCGAGGACAAACCCGAGTCCGACGAGAACCCGGAGAGCTAGACCGTGGAACAACTCATCATCCTGATCCTCTTCCTGCTCCTGCCGGGGCTGATCCGGAAGTTGACGGGACAGCAGCAGAAGAAGCGGGGCGCGTCGAAGCCGGCGCGTCCCGCCTCGCAGCCCGGAAAGCCGGCCGCTCCCGAGCCCGACGATCAGGAGCTGCCGGAGTGGCTCCAGAACCTCGCGGAGACCCTGGCCGACACCAAGGAGCAGATCGAGGAGGCGATTCCGGAGAT
>CAYNQX010000021.1:0-38440 GCA_964399495.1 uncultured bacterium | reverse complement strand
GGATTCAAAATCCTCCGGCCTTCGGGCCTTGTCGGTTCGAGTCCGACCTCCGGCACCCATCGACGAAAAGCGGGGCGATCCTGAGATCGCCCCGCTTTCTTTTTTCTGAACGGGATCGACGGTCCGACCCCAGGCAATCCATCGACTAGTAGAGCGAGTTGATCGTGCTCCAGGTCATCGGCTGAACCGCCGTGGTGTTCTGCGTGGTCACACCGATGCCGAGAGACACGACATCCGCCCAGACGATGTTCGGATGCTGCCAGCCGTCGGGGTAGCCGATGTCCGGCGCGATGTTGGTCCAGGGGCAGCCGCCGGGGCCGTCCTGATCCACCGCCACGTAGAGAGGCGCTAGCTCCCCTACCCAAGTCGGCCAGAAGCCCACCGACACGGTGCCGGTGACCGGCAGGTTCAGAGGCACGACATGCTCGCTGACCTCGGGCCAGTAGGCGATGTCGGTAAAGGTCACGCCGGGCAGGTAGGCCAGCACGTTAGCGGTCGGAGGCGAGCCCTCCCACACGTAGATGTCGACCGCCTCGCCGGCGTAGTAACCGGTCTGGGTCAACCAGAGGTGAACGCTGACGATCATCCCCTCACCGGTCAGATCGAAGCATTCGGCGAAGGCGCCGTAGTCCGGAGGGGCGACGCCGGCGTTCTGCCAGATGACGCCGTTCTCGAAGGTGCCGTCGTGGTTGTGAATCAGCCCGTCGCGTAGCTCGACTTCGGTGCCCTTGTTCAATGTCCCTAGAGTTGCGTTGCCCGCAGCCCAGGCAGTGGTGCAAAGAGCAAGAATCAGAAACATGCTGAGCAGTGTGCGCATTGTCTTGCCTCCATTGAATTGATGTCACGACCACCCTGGCGAGCTCGCCAGAGTGTTTCGATTTTATGAGAAGTCGCGACCCAAAACAAGACAAACCGAACCAATATCCGGGAAAGTTAATAGACGGGAATCTCGACCAGCCGGCACTCGATGGGCCCGTTGTACAGCGGGATCCGGCGTTTCGTCCTCAAACCGATGGACTTCACCAGTTCCACGTCGCCGCAGAGGATCCAGGCCGTGGAGTTCTTGCAGCGCTGCTTGAGGAAGTCGCCGAACTCGCGGTAGAGCGACTTCACCGCTTCACGCTGCCCGAGTCTCCGTCCGTAAGGGGGATTCGTCACGAGCGTGACGCCCTCGAGCTTGTCGATGCCGCGGAAGTCCCGCTTGCTCAGATCCACGACGGGAGGCCCCGGCAGCCGCGCGAAGTTCTCGCGGGCCGCCTTCAGCGCCTTGCCGTCCGTGTCCCCTCCCGACAGCAGTCCCGCCGGCACGGGGCGACGCCGATCGTCCGCGTCCCCGCGCACCTTCTCCCAGATGTCCAGGGAGAAGTCCGGGAGCACGGCGAAGGTCGGCCTCTTGCCCCCCTGCCGGATCCAGCCCGAGGGAACGGCTCCGGCCACGAGCGCGGCCTCGGCCAGCAGCGTGCCCGAGCCGCACATGGGATCCACCAGGGGCGTGTCGCCGCTCCAGCCGCTGTGACGGATCACGGCGGCGGCCAGGGTTTCCTGCAGCGGCGCCTCGTTCGCGGCCCGGCGATAGCCGCGCCGATGTAGGGATCCGCCCGAGGTGTCGACGCTGATCACGGCCCGGTTGCGATGGATGCTCAGGCTCAGCCAGAGATCGGCCTCGCGCCGGTCGACGCTGGGTCGCTCGCCGTACTTGTCGGTGAAGTGGTCGGCGATGGCGTCCTTGAGCCGCTGGGCGGCGAACTGGGAGTGGTGCAGATTGCTGTCGGAGGCGTGGGCATCGATGACGAAGGTCTGATCCCTGCCCAGCAAGGCCTCCCAGTCGAGCTTGCGGGCGGTCTTGTAGAGGTAGCGGTCGGAGTGGCACTGAAAGGTGATGAGCGGCGCGAGGACGCGATTGACCAGGCGCGAGCAGTAGTTGATCCGGTAGAGCGCGGCGGGGCCGGCCTCGAAGTAGAGGCCGCGATAGGCCGGATGCGTTTGAGTCGCGCCCAGCTCCGTCAGCTCCGCCGCCGCCAGCTCCTCCATGGCGTGGGCGCACTGGGCGAAGTAGCGACCGTATTTCTGGTACTCGAACACGCATCACCTCCACGGCGTTCTCATCGACCGAGATCGAGACCGCTCCTGTATAGTCGAGTCGGAGCGCAGCGGCAAGGGGCACGTTCCCCGGTCGGCGGATGCGCGCCCATCGGCAAAGCGCTCTGGCCACGGGAAGCCCGGTCCTCTATTGTGAAGACGCTTCCGCGCGGCGGCGGCCGCCCATCATCGCGACCCCGAAACTCCGAGTGACGTCATGGAATCCCTGCTCGCCTTCGATCGACAGCTCCTCCTGTTCCTGAACGCTCGCGACTGGCCGTCCTGGCTCGACCACTTCTTCGTGTTCATCACCGAGGACGAGGGGCTGCGCATCCCCATGCTACTGCTCTGGCTCTTCCTGCTGCTCGCCTGCGGACCGCGCTGGCGCCGACGCGCGCTGTGGCTCGTCCCTCTCATCGCGCTCAGCGACGGGATCAACAGCCATGTTCTGAAGGAGATCTTCGACCGCCTGCGGCCCTGCCACGAGGAGATCGAGCGTCTCAGGGTCCTCGTGCACTGCGGAGGCGGCGCCAGCTTTCCGAGTTCCCACGCGGCCAACATGGGCGCCGCGGGCACCTTTCTCGCCCTGGGCGCGATCCGGTGGCGCTGGCGCTGGCTCATCCTGACGCTGCCGATCCTGGTGGCGTACAGCCGCGTCCACGTGGGCGTTCATTACCCCGTGGACGTCGTCGTGGGCTGGTTCGTGGGAATGGGACTGGCGCTGGCATTGATCGCGCTCGCGCGACGGGTGCCGCGCGTGGGTCTGATGCCAGTTCCTTCGGAAAAGGCCCCCGACTAGGAACTCCCGCCGCTCAACGGTAGAGCGACTTCACCGCGCTGATGCTGGTGCTGCTCGTGGCCGTGAGCTCGCAGGGGCCGAACGCTCCGATCAGGCCGCAGTCGGGGTTGTTCTCAGGCAGGCAGGGCGAGGCGGACTCCAGCCGGCAGTCCACGTACTCGAACCCGCAGAAGAGCGGATCGGCGATGAAGTTGAAGCCGCCGTCCACGCCGCACACCGCCCCGTTGTTGCAGGTGAAGGTGGGATTCGCGCCGGGCAGGCAGCGGACGTCCTCCAGGATGTTGTTGCTGATGCTCAGGTCGCAGTCCGCCATGGTGAGCGAAGTGCCTCCGCAGCATCCGGAGTTGCCCGCGAAGGTGCAGTACTCGATAACCTGGATAGCGCCGGACGGATTCGATCCCTCGATATGTAGGGCGCCGCCCCCGCCGCCGAGCGCGTAGTTCGCGTAGAACAGGCAGTTGCGCAGGGTGAGACGGGAGTTGCGCGCCAGGAGCGCCCCGCCCTCGCCGGCGGCCGTGTTGCCGACCAGGTGCACGCGGTCGAGCGTCAGATCTCCCCCGTCCACCGAGATGCCGGCGCCGTAGCCGGCGAATCCGTCCTGGATCGTCAGGTTCTCGATGAGCACGGGGTCCGTCACGCCCACCACGCTCAGCACCTTGCGCAGGTAGCCGCCGTTCAGGACGGTCTCCTCCGGCGTGGCGCCCGCGCCCACGATGCTGATGCCGCTGCCGACGGCCAGGCTCTCGTGGTACACCCCCGGCTCGATCAGGATCTGGTCGCCCTTCACCGCCACCTCGAGCGCCGCCTCGATGCTCCCGTGATCCTTCGGCACTTCGAGCACCGCGGCGCCGGCCGTCTGGAGGCTCGGGAATCCCTGCAGGAGGATCATGGCGAGGACTGCGATACGTGCGCGAGACATGGGGCCTCCACGGGCAAAGGAGTTGGGATGGGCATCGCGGCTTGGATGCCGTGACCCTGGCCGAGGTTTCGCGAAACCGTCCGATTTCCATCTTCCAAGATACCAAGACCTCGACCTTCCCGCTCGCGAAATCCGTGGCAAGGCGCGAATCCCATCCCCGGCTTCAGGCACGATCGATCGTGCAGATGCCTCTCCGACTCCTCGCGGCGCCCCGTTCCCCAGGACTCCCCATGCTTCACCATCAAGGCGAAGTGGCAAGCCTAATTGATTGCCGTTTCAAGAGATTGGCGATGGCATGGGGGTTGCTGATTCATGGCCACGCTGTCCTCCCGGACGGATCGGAGCCCCCGGGCAAGCAGCGGAAGCGACAGGCGACATCTCACCCGTTTCCCACGGTGTGAGGCCCCGACCAGATTCCCGGAGTGGAGGCAGCCGATGCCGAGGCGATCCAAGACCATCCTTACTCGGGCACTTCTTCCCGCCCTTCTCCTGCTCACCGGTTTCGCCACCGGCGCGGGGGCCTGGGACTACACGGAACTCACCGTGATCGACGCCAACGAGGTGGACGGCAACCCCGCCGTGACGATCGGCCAGGGGTTCAGCGTTCTCGTGCGCACCATGAACGGCGACGGCTCCGTGGACACCAGCGTCAACGCCCTCCTCTTCGAGCTCTACACCACCCACTCCGCCACCCTGCCTCCCTCGCGCTACATCGTGAACGGCGAGATCCAGTTCGACAACGTGGTGTTCGGCGCGCCGGGCACCGGCATCCAGCTCGAGGCGCGGGCCGTGGACGACGTCACCGCCCCCAAGGGCTACGAGTGGATCAACTGCTACCCCTTCGTCGACCACTTCAACGTATCGATCCCCTCCGGCGACAAGTGGGTCGGCCAGTCGATCGACGTGGCGCTGACGGCCGTCGACGAGTTCGGCGTACCCATCGCGAACTTCGCCGACGACGTGAGCCTGGCGCCCGCCATCGGCCACCTCGCGGCAGGTCCGACCCAGCTCGTCTCCGGCTCGGGCTTCGATCACGGCCAGGCCATCGTCCCTCTCCAGTTCCTCGGCACCGACCCCCTCACCCGCTCCAACACGCTCACGGCCACCGGCAGCCGCATCTACCCCGGCCAGAGCGGCTACCCGAGCGGCGACGCCACGGTGACGCCCCTCTGGCCCGCGGACCTGGACGGCGTCGTGCTCCTGTTGCCCGGCGAACAGCTCAGCCCCGGCGTGCCTCCCGGCAAGACCGGCGCCCCCGATCCCCAGCTCGCCGGCGTGTCCTTCGAGGCGCGGGTCCACGCGGTGGATGCCTGGTGGAATCCCGTGCTCGAGAGCGACCCGGGCCTCCCCTTCACGGTGAGCTACGCCAGCAGCGACGCCCATCCCGGCGTCGTCCTGCCGCCCGACGCCTCCATGTCCGGCAACCTGCTCTCGAGCCAGGAGATCACGCTCATCACCGCCGCCACCCACGGCGTGAGCGCCACGGCCACCGGCTCCATCGCCGATGTCAGCAACAGCTACCTCGACCTGGCACCCCAGAGCCTCGACCACTTCGAGTTCAACTACGCCGTCTGGGACACCCTCGACGTGCAGGTGACCACCCAGCCCTTCAACGTGCGCATCACCGCCCGCGACTTCTACGAGAACCTCTACCCCTTCGACGGCGCCGTCTCCCTGCGGATCCGCTACGGCGTCGACGAGAGCGAGGACTACATCCTCAGCAGCTCGAGCGTGTTCGCCGGCGGCCAGCTCGACACCGACATCCAGGTGACGCGCCGCTTCTTCTCCTGCGCCCTGGTCTGCGACAGCGGCGGCAGCGCCTCGTCGGTGAGCGGGGCATTCCAGGTGAATCCCGGTCCCCTGGCCAGCTTCCTCGTGACGCTGCCCGGCCAGACCTACGCGCCCGGCCTCAACACGCCCGGCTACTCCGGCAACCTCGGCACGCCCAACCCGGTCACCGCGGGCGACGTCATCAGCCCCGCCGTGGTGCGCCCCGTGGACGCGTTCTTCAACATGGTGGGCGGCAACCACTTCGTCGGCGCGAGCAGCGGCGACGGTTACTTCGAGCTGCCCGCCTACCCAGACAACAACTTCACGGTGAGCAACGCCACGAACGTCGACCTCGTCATGCGCACCCACGGCGCGCGCACGCTCACGATCACCAGCTCCCAGAGCGTGGCGGGCACGAGCGATCCCGCGCAGGTGGCGCCCGCCGCCTACGCCCGCATGGCCGTGGTGGCCCCCGGCGAACAGCTCGCGCCCGGCATCTTCGACTCCCTCGAAGACGACGGCAAGACCGGCGCGCCCGACCACCAGGACGCCGGCATCGCCTTCCAGGTGAGCGTGGTCGCCACCGACGCCTACTGGAACCCCATCGGCGAGAGCGATCCCGCCCTGCCGATCACGTTGAACTTCGACAGCTCCGACCCGGTCGCCGACCTGCCCGTGAACGGGCAGCAGCTCGCCACCGCCACCGGCGGCTTCGGCGTGACGCTGAGGACGCTGGCGGATCCCAACTTCCAGACGGTGGCGGCCGACGACGCCGCCTCCGCGGCCGGCGCCTTCACGGCCGTGCCGCTGCAGGCCGGCGTCATCGACCACTTCACGCTGGGCATCAACTCCCGCAGCAATCCCACGCCGGGCGACCTGCTCGACGAGATCCCCGATTTCACCGCGGGCCAGCCGCTCAGCGACCTCACCGTGGTGGCGCGGGACCAGTTCGGCAACCACATCCCCACCTACGACGGCACGGCGCTGCTCACCGTCGATCACGGCGACGGCATCCTCACCCCCACCACCATCGACTTCGGCGACGGCGGCACCTGGCCCGGCGCCGACCTCGGCGTCTGGCGCGGCGGCCTCACGGTGAACCGGGCGGGCGTTGACGTCACGCTCACCGTCACCGACCAGGCCTACTCGCGCACGGGTCAGAGCGGCCTGTTCGACGTGTTCCCCGGCGCATACAGCGACCTGCTCCTGCTCCTCCCCGGCGAGGTGCACACCCCTGGCATCGGCGACGGCAAGGTGGGCGTGCCCTACCCCATCGTCGCGGGCGAGACGCTCACCGCGAACATCCTGGCGGTGGACGCCCACGGCAACCTGGTGGCCGTGCAGCCGACCGTGATGCTCTCGAGTGTCGGCTACAGCGAGATCACCAGCAGCAATCCCCTGCTCCTCCCGCCCTCGGGCCTGGGAGAGGCGCAGCTCTACTTCCGCAGCGCGGGCGACCAGCCCCTGGCCGCCGCGGACGTCACGGCGCCCGAGCGCGCGGACAGCTCGGTGGTGGAGGTCGCCCCCGGCGATTTCTTGCGCCTGCAGATCGTCGCGCCCGGCGAGACCCCGAACCCCGGCGGCTACGAGGCCGACGGCAAGCTCGGCACGCCGGAGCTCCAGACCACCAGCCTGCAGTTCGACGTTCTCGTGCGGGGCGTGGACGAGTTCTGGAACCCGGTGCCCAACAACGACGAGCATATCCGCCTCGTCAGCGACGACGGCGCCCTGAACGAGCAGAACCCGTCGAACCAGGGCCAGAACCTCTCCGGCGGCGAGATCACGTTCCCGATTTTCCTGATCCAGAGCGGCACCGTGCTCGTGGAGGCCAATCCGCTCGACAACCTGGATATCCTGCCCCAGACCGTCGCGATCAACCTCGAGCAGGGCTCCCAGTACGTCATCGACGCGCCGGACAGCGCTTACGTGGGACCGCCCCAGACCTTCCCCATGACCGTGAGCCTCGTGGACGCCGGCGGCGATCCGGAGACGGCGGCCACGGGCACCGTCCAGCTTACCGCCTTCCGCAGCAACCTCGACCCGGCGAGCAGCGTTCTCTGGGTGGGCGAGGTGACCCTGAGCGAGGGCGTGGCCACGATTCCCGCCCAGGCCTACGACACGGTCGAGGAGATCATCATCCGCGTCAGCGACGACGCGGGCCGCCTCGCCTACAGCCAGCCCATCCACATGATGAGCAACGGCCTCGAGTACAGGGTCAGGCTGGCCGAAGAGGTCTCTCCCGTGGCCGGTCCCCCCAGCACCTTCCCGATGGAGGTCGAGCTGAGCGACGTGGACACCGGCACGCGCGTCGATTCCGACCGCGAGCTCGACGTGTCGGTGTGGTCCGCCGTCGAGGGCGCCCCCGGCCTCGGCATCACCGGCACCGTCACCGCCACCCTCTCGGGCGGATACGCGCTCATCAACCAGAGCTACAGCCGCGCCGAGAACGTGTACATGCATGTCGAGGACGACCAGACCCTCGGCGGCAACAGCCCGATCTTCGCCGTGAGCGCCGACGGCTACAAGCGCCTCCAGGTGCTCGTGCCCGGCGAGGAGGTGCGACCCGGCCAGAGCGAGTTCCTGGGCAGCGGCAAGACCGGGACGCCCGACGTCCAGCGCAGCCGCATTGAGTTCCCCGTGACCATTCGCGCCGTGGATCAGTACTGGAATCTCGTCGACACCGTCGAGGGCGGAGCGATCACCTTCAGCGCCACCGACAACTCCGTCGACGCCGGAAACC
Organism: uncultured bacterium; assembly: GCA_964399495.1. Taxonomy (GTDB): domain Bacteria; phylum Krumholzibacteriota; class Krumholzibacteriia; order JACNKJ01; family JACNKJ01; genus CAYNQX01. The sequence continues at coordinate 30,133 of CAYNQX010000021.1, read as the reverse complement.
CGAGCGACATGGGCCAGCCCTTCGTCAACGGCAAGCGCACCTTCCAGCTGTACCTGGAGAGCGAGGGCCAGGTGGACCTGAGCGTCTGGGACGACGACAACCCCGAGCCCCCCGGCCAGACCGCCTCCCTGCAGGTGAACCCCGGCTACGAGTACCACATCACCCTGCCGGACCCCGAGCCCACCACCGGCTTCCCGGGCTTCCAGATGATCGTGGAGATGATCGACCCGGTCACCGGCGAACCCGCGCCGGACGCGAACCACAGCTTCTCCATCACCGCGCTCGACCCCTACCTCTCCGTGGCGGCCGGCAACCTGGCGATCACCGAGGAGACCCTCGCAGCCGGCGCGCGCGTCATCAACGGGCAGCAGTACGACCGCGTGGAGCCGATCGTCCTGCGGGTCATGGACGACGTGGGCCGCGTGGGCTACACGGATCTCATCGACATGCAGGCCGGCGGCCTCACCTACCGGGTGGTCGTGCCGGACAGCGCCACGGTGGGCGGCCCCACCTCGTTCCCCGTGTCGGTGAGCCTCGTCGACCTGGGCACCGGCCTCGTCGTGGCGAGCCGCGACACCACCTTCAGCGTGCAGGTGTTCTCCGGCCAGACGGGCCAGCTCGGCGCCGGCAGCTGGAGCATCGGCGAGAACGTGCTCACCGAGGGCACCTGCAGCTTCGAGCAGACCTACACCGCCGCCGAGGCGATCTACCTGCGCGTCAGCGACGAGCGCGGCGTGGTGGGCATTTCCGAAACCGTGACGATGCGTCCCGACGGCTACAAGCGCCTGCAGCTCATCTCCCCCGGCGAGACGGCCGTGCCCGGCGTCGGCTCCCCCACCGGCAAGAGCGGCGAGCCGATCCTGCAGCAGGCCGAGGTGCCCTTCATGGTGCAGGCCCGCGCGACGGACCAGTACTGGAACCTCATCGACGACTTCGACGAGGGCGCCGTGACCCTGAGCAGTTCCGAGGGCAGCCTCTCGGGCGGCAACCCGGCCAACAACGGCGCGCCGCTCATCGGCGGCGTGGGCGACTACGAGATCCTCATCCACAACCAGGGCAGCGTGATCCTCTTCGCCCAGGACCAGGACAACCCCGAGGTCCTCGCGCACTCCGTGAACATTCCCGTGGGCGAGGCCCAGTACGAGATCATCGTGCCGGAGATGGCCCAGGCCGGCCCGCCCGCCAGCTTCCCGATCACGGTGCGCCTGGTGAAGGAGGACGGCAGCCTCATCACCGTCGGCAACAACGAGGTCTACCTGACGGCGATGCGCCCCAACCACGAGGACGCCCTCGATCAGCTCGGCGTGATCACGGGCGTGCTGGCGGCCGGCGAGCTCTCCATTCCCGAGCAGACCTACGCCACGGTGGAGGACATCGTGATCCAGGTCACCGACGACCTGGGCCGCAGCAGCACGAGCGGCATCATCCACATGGTGCCCGAGGACGTCACCTACCGCGTCACGACGCCGATCACCGCGGTCGTGGGCCCGCCCGCCTCCTTCGAGGTGGAGCTGGAACTCATCGACACGGCCACGGGCCAGCGCGTCACCAGCGACGACCGCAGCTACAGCGTGACGGCCATCAACCACAACACGGGCGAGATCGGCGCGGGCAGCCTGGCCCTGACCGCCGGCAGCACCCATTCCGGGCTGGGCTCCCTCACGCAGTCCTACACGGCGGCGGAGCCGATCTACCTGCGCATCGAAGACGACCGCGGCACCGTGGTGTTCTCCGATCCCGTCCAGATCATGCACGGCCCGCCCGAGAGCATCCTCGTGAGCGTCGACAGCGACACCCTCGAGGTCGGCCAGGCCACCACGGTCACCGCCAACCTCGCGGATCTGTTCGGCAACCACGTCCTCAGCGAGCCGGTGGCCTTCACCGTGCTCGGCGGCGACGGAATCCTGGCCGCCGACACGGTCCTCACCGGCAACCTGGGCGGCGCCAGCACCGTCGTCGAGGTGCCGACGGGCGGCCGCGATGACATCATGCTCCAGGTCGCCGTGGGCGACCTGCCGACCCGCGTCGTGTCGATAATCGTGATCGGACCGCCGCTCACCAGCATCGACCTCGACGGCAGCACGGCCGACACCAGCCACGGCCTGGTGGTCGGTCTCGAGACCGTGTTCACCCTGAGCAGCTCCAGCGAGATCGGCCTGTTCCGAACCTACTGGGGCATCGACCTGGGTCCCGAGGACGTTCCCGAGACGCTCTACACGGGTCCCCTGAGCTTCGCCGACCTCGGCATCGAGGCCTACGGCGAGCACACGCTCAGCTTCTACGCGGACGACATCAAGGGCAACCGCGAGACGATCCAGACCTTCACGCTGGTCCTGGGCTCCTCGCTGGCCGCCAGCCGCGCCATCAGCAACCGCCCCAACCCCTTCGCCGCCGGCCGGGAGGACACCGTCATCCTGTTCCGGGCCCGGGCCACGGGGACCGCGGGGATCCGCATCTACGATCACTTCGGAAATCTCGTCTGGAGCCACGAGCTCCAGACCGAACAGGGCGCGAGCTATCAGGTGCCCTGGGACGGCCGCAACGGACACGGCGAGGTGGTCGGCAACGGCGGCTATCTCTGCCTCGTCCGCACGGGCAGCGAGCGGCTCCAGCGCAAGATCGCGGTGATCAAGTAAACCGGGAAAGGTGACCATGCTCAAGACGACGCGCATACTCATCATCCTCGTCGGCCTGCTCTCGCTGGCCGGCCCCGGGATCGTGAAAGCCCAGGAGGCCGCCGCGGGACAGCCCGGCGCGTTCCTGCGCTTCGGCGCCAGCGCGCGCGGTCTCGCCATGGGCGGCGCCGCGACCGGCCTGGCCGACGATGCCAGCGCCCTCTTCTACAACCCCGCGGGCCTCGAGCAGGTGCGGGGCACCGAACTGCTGTTCTTCCACGCCGAGCTGCTCGCCGACACGCGCTACCAGTACCTGGGCCTCGTCCAGCCCCTGGGCCGCTTCGGCACCCTCGGCCTGGCCGGCGCCCTGCTCAGCTCCGGCGGCTACGAGCGCAGTTCGCTGGTGGAGGACTTCACCGAGACCTTCGACGAGCGTCAGAACACGCTGCAGGTGAGCTTCGCCAGGCGCGTGGGAATGATGAGCTTGGCGGCCACCTACCGCAGCGTCAACCAGAGCATCGCCGACTTCAGCGGCACCGGCGCCGGCCTGGACCTGGCGGTGTTCAGCCGCCCCTTCCGCAGCTTCAGCTTCGGCATGACCATGCAGAATCTGATCGCCCCCAGCATCACGCTGAACCACAGCGCCGAGACCTTCCCGCTCACCATGCGGGCCGGCGGCGCCCTGCACCTGCGTCAGGGCCGCGTGTTGACGACCCTCGACCTCATGCGCGTCGGCAATGCTCCTCTGGGCATCTACGCCGGTCTCGAGGTGTGGAGTTTCGGCAACTTCGCCATGCGCGGCGGCTGGGACACGGTGCGCAACAGCTACGCCGCTGGCGGCGGCTATCGCGACGGTGCCTGGCAGCTCGACTACGCGGTGAGCGAATCGCCGCTGGGCCTCTCCCACCGACTCAGCTTCACCTGGCGCTTCGGCGTGCCCCTGGGCGTGAGCCTCCGGGGCAGCGCGGCGCCCTTCTCTCCCAGCGGCGACCGCGACAAGGTCGAACTCAGCCTCCGCAGCCAGTTCCGCGGCAAGGCCAAGGGCTGGGAGCTGGTGATCTACGACGCCGAGGGCGAGCCCCGGCACAGCGCCTCGGGCAGCAGGACGCCGCCCGAGACCTACACCTGGAACGGCCGGGACGATCAGGGCCGCCTGGTGTCCTCGGGCACCTATCGCGTGGTCGTGATCGTGCTCGACGAGTACGGCGATCCCTGGACCGAGGAGACCGACGTGGAGATCCGCGACTACGACCCGACCCTCAAGACTCCGGTTCTCATGGAGGTGAACTGAGGTGAAGTCCATGCGCAATCATCACAAGCTCATCGCGATCGCGATCCTCCTCGCCGCCCTCTTCCCGACCCATGCGGCCACGGCGGAGAGCGTCGGATCGCTGATCGACGAGGCCGACCGCCTCTACGGCGCCGAGGGCGCCACCATGGCCGCCGCCGACGCCTATCGCGCGGTCTGCCAGAAGTTCGAGAACTCCGAGCACTGCGCGCGCGCCCGCTTCATGGCCGCCGAGGTGCTCTTCCTGCTCGGCGATTTCAAGGCCGCCGACGTCGAGTTCGCGCGGGTCAAGGGCAGCCGCGGCAGCGTACCGGCGCTCGTCGCCGGCGCGGAACTGAGACGCGGGCAGTGCGCCTTCGCCCGGGCCGACTTCGAACAGGCGGCGAAGCACTTCGAGCGTGTCGCGGATGATCACGACGACAGCTACCTCGCTCGCGACGGCGCCTTCGCCCTGGCCCAGGCCTGGGTCGCGCTCGGCGAATGGGACGAGTTCAAGCGCACCGCCGACCGGCTCCTCGAAAAGTGGCCCGGCTACGGCGAGCGCGCGGAGCTGCGATTCGCCTACGGCGTCTACCACTACCAGCGCGCCGAGCCCGCCCTCGCCCGCGAACAGTTCCTCACGGTCGAATCCGAGCGGGCGCGCTACTACACCGCGCGCACCCTCTCGGACGAGGGTCAGTACCTCAAGGCGATTCAGCAGTACCGCCAGCTCCTCGTCCGCTATCCGGACACCGGTCTCGCCGAGGACGTGCGCTTCGCCATCGCCGAATGCTTCCTGCGCTCCGATCAGCGCGGCCTCGCCCGCAGCGCGTTCGAGGAGGTGCTCACCGAGCATCCCGAGAGCGGTCACGCCCTGGCCGCGCGCTTCAAGCTGGCCACCCTGCGTTTCCGGGAGCAGGACTTCGATCGCGCCCTGGACAGCCTGGCCGAACTGCTGGCCGATGTGCCCGCGGACGACCCCCTGCGCGAGAAGATTCTCATGCTGCAGGGCCTCGCCTTCTTCGAGCTCGGTCGTGAGAGCGAGGCCGACCACGCGTTCAGCGCCATTCTTCAGGACTTCCCCGACGGACTCATCAGCAGCAGCGCTCTGTTCCGCATGATCCACCACTACGCCCACAACGAGAACTGGAATCAGAGCATCGGCCTCGCCCACATGTTCCTCGACCGCTACGAGGGCGATCCCCTCTCCGGCCGCGTGCATCTGATCCAGGCCCTCGACTACCTCGAACTCGGGGAGACCGGCCCTTCGCGCAAGATCCTCAGCAAGCTTCTGGACAAGCACGCCGGCGAGGACCTGGGCGAGAAGGCGCTCTTTCTCCTGACCCTGTCCTATCACAACGACGCGGACCTGAGCCGGATCGTCACCAACTACCGGCACCTCTCCCGCAAGCTGCTCCCCACGCCCAATCCCTGGCGCGGACGCACCTACTATCTGATCGCGGAGAGCTACTACGAGCTCGGCCTCTACGAGGACGCGGCCGACCTCTACCGCCTCGTCCTGAACGACTACCCGTTCAGCGACGTCGCCCCCTTCGCCCTGCAGGGCATGACCGCCAGCTACAGCCGTCTCGGGAACGACCAGAAGGCCGCCCTCGAGCAGGAGCGCTACCTGCTGGTGATCAGCAACGAGGCGGGCAGCAATCCCGCCAACGCCCTGGCGGCCGCGGGCATGTACTTCAATCGCAAGGAGTACGAGAAGGCCCTGGAACTGTTCGACGACTTCCTCACCGCCGCCCCCGAGTGCGACGACCGGGCGCGCGCGCTCTACCAGTCCGGCGAGTGCCTCTACGCCCTCCAGTTCTACCAGGACGCCGTCTCCCGCTGGCGCCAGGTGCTGCATCGGCATCCCGACTACGAGGGACGGCCCGAGGTGCTGCGCAAGCTCGCCGACACCCTGTTCGGCCTGCAGGCCTACGGCGAGGCGCGGGAGCAGTACGACCGTCTCGTGTCGGACCATCCCGAGCATGCCTACGCGGACGAGGCGATGTTCAACGGCGCCAACTGCCTCTACAACCTCGGCGACTACGAGGCCGCGGCGGCGATCTTCCAGCGCTACGGGGAGATCCACCCCACGGGATCCCGCGCCGAGGACGCCCAGCAGGCGATCCAGGCCTGCCTCGTGCGCGGAGGCCGCGACCTGCTCGCCTATGTCGACGAGAACCCCGACGCCGTCTTCGCCGCGGAGGTGCTCTGGGAGAAGGGCAGCGAGGCGTTCCGCGAGAACCGCTTCGAGGAGGCCGCCCGCCACCTGGAGACCATCACCCTGCGCTACCCCGACTCCGAGGTCGCGCCGGACGCGTTGTTCTACCTGTCCGAGTCGCGCCTCGCCCTTGGCGACCTCGGCGGCGCGCGCGCGGGATTCGAGAACTACACCGCGACCTATCCCGATCGCGACCTCGTTCCGGCCGCCCTGCTCAAGGCGGGTCAGATCCACTTCATGGAAGAGAACTTCGCCGAGGCGGCGGGACACTTCCTGATTCTCGCGGATCAGTACGCTGGCAGCGAACTTGCTCCACTGGGTTTGTTCAACGCCGGACTCTGTTATCGCAAGCTCGAGCAATGGCGCTCCTTCCTGAGCAGCAGCGAGGAGTTCCTGGAGCGTCACACCGAACACGAACGCCGACTGGAAGTGGAGCTGCAGATGGCCGAGGTCTACCAGAGCGAGACCGGCGACTACGAGAAGGCCCTCGAGCTCTACGACATGCTCGTCGGCCGCGCGGACGCTCCCCTGAGCCAGATCCACTACCAGCGAGGCGAGTGCCTCATGCGCTCGGATCGCCGGGACGAGGCCACCCAAGCCTTCGGCGCGGCCGCCGCACAGCCCGGCGCTCTCGATACCGACTTCGGACTCGCAGCCATGGCCAAGGTCGCCTCCCTGCACGAGGAGTCGGGCGATTACGCCGGGGCGCGCGATGCCTACGCCGCCATCGCCGGCGGCACCAGGAACGCCGAATGGGCGTCGCTCGCGCGCGAGCGCATGGACGCCCTGGACCAGGAACTCAGTCAGGCCGGCGCGCAGTAGAGACCGGACGGAACCGTCAAAGGAGAATCAATGCTCAGCGTAAACAGCCTCAGCAGCCTGCTGCTTCAGAGCCCGACCATGGTCGTGCTGCTGCTCTGCAGCGTGCTCGTGATCACCTTCGCGATCGAGCGGTGGTGGTATTTCCAGCGCACCCGCTACTCCTCGACCAGCTTCAAGGAGAGCATGCGCAAGTATCTCACCCGCAACCAGCTCGGTGAGTTCGCCAACTTCTGCAAGCAGGGCAAGGGCTCTCTCGGCACCATCATGGCCGCGGCGGTGGACAACCTCAGCGCCGGACGCGACGAGGTCGACCAGATCCTCGACACCGAGATGGAAAAGGAGCAGGTGCAGATGGAGCGCAACCTCATCGTGCTCGGCACGCTGGCGAACATCGCCCCCCTGCTCGGCCTCTTCGGCACGGTGGTCGGCATCATCCGCGCGTTCAAGGATATCGCGGTCACGGGCAGCGGCGGCAGCTCGGTCATCGCCATGGGCGTTTCCGAGGCCCTGCTGACGACGGCGGCCGGCATCGTGGTGGCCGTCATCGCGACCGTCTTCTACAACATGTTCTCCCGCAAGATCCGCGTGCGCGTGACGGAGGCCGAGGACGCCCGCAACACGTTCTGGCGCTACGTCGGCGGCCGGAGCGAGGGCTAGGAGATCGCCATGGCGCGCAGACGTCGCGATCGCAGCCGGCCCGAGAACATCGCCGAGGCCAACGTCACTCCCCTCGCGGACGTGGTGACGACCCTCATCGTGGTTTTCCTCATGACCATGCCGGCGCTGCTCTGGTCGGGCATCCAGGTGAACGCCACCCGGGCCGGCAAGACCAGCGAGGTGGCGCGGCAGGAGAACACGGCCGAGGACAAGCTCACCGTGCTCGTCACCCCCGAGAGCATCCAGGTGGACGGCGAGCACATGGATCTGGACGGACTCGCCGCGCTCACGCGCGCGCGCCTCGAGAACGCGACGGACCGCACGGTCGTGGTCGTGCCCGAGGACGCCGTGCTGCTGGGCAACGTTGTGTCGGTGATGGACGTCCTCAAGCAGAACGGCGCCGAGGGCCTGGCCCTCCTCAACCGGGTGAAGGTGTCCGAGTGAAGAAACGCAAGTACACGCTGCCGGCGCCGAAGACCGACGTGGTGCCGATCATCAACGTCTCCCTGGTGGTGGTGCTGACCCTCATGGTGATCAGCCCCTTCCTCAACCAGCCCGAGCTGGACGTGGACCTGCCCGACGCCACCACCACCGAGACCGAGGACCAGGACAAGGTGGAGATTCTCTTCGCCAGCGACGGCACCCTCGCGGTGGACGACGAGACCCTCGCCTTCGACGAGCTGCGCTCCGCGCTCGGCGAGATCTTCGAGCTGCGGCCGAGCAGCATGGCGGTGGTGAAGGCCGACCAGGGCATTCCCTACGGAGATGTCGAGGCCGTCATCGCCGAGATCCAGAAGGCCGGCGCGCCGCGCATCGCCCTGGCCACCGAGCAGGCCGGCGGGGAGGCGAACTAGTGGCCCGGTACAACGAAGACACAAGGCGCATCCGGCCCGAGACCCGCGCCTCCTTCGCGATCTCGCTGGTGCTGCACGTGGCCGTGATCCTGCTGCTGGGGATCGGCGCCGCGACCCAGGTGAGCGAGGAGCTGAAGCTCACCGAGATCGCCTATCTGGAGGAGCGCTACGGCGAGGTGGTGGCGGGAAAGGTCACCGTCGCGCCCGAGAAGGTCGTGAAGGCCGCGCCCGAAGCGCCCGAGCCCGAAAAGATAGAGCGAGAGGGATCGCTGTTCGCGAAGGCGAAACCCGAACCGGACAGGCCGCGGCTGCTCGGCGCGGACATGGCCTCGCTGCCCATTCCGGCGCCCACGCCCAAGCCCAAGGAGACTCCGAAGGCCTTCGAGGCGAAGCCTCTCGCCTCGCGCAGCCGCAAGGTCGCTCCTTCGCTGCCGCGCGTGAACTCCGAAGAGGTGCTGCTCTCGGCCGGCCTCACCGACGCGCCGCGCAAGCTGCGCCAGACCAGCGAAGAGGTGAACCTGGCCGGCGACGTGCTCGTGGGCCGGACCTCGCGACTCACGGAGTCCCAGCTCTTCGAGATCGACGCCGACGACGCGCCTTCCGTGGCGGGCGCCAACCTGACTCTTTCCGTGCCCGACGGCGGCCTCGCCACCGGCCATCCCGACCTCGTGGGCGGCAGCCTGACCGAGGGCAAGAAGGCCTATCGGGGCAATCTGCCCGACGGCCACCTGGTGTCCGAAGGCGACGGCCGGGGCCGGGTCGCCGCGCTGGCCGGAATCCAGGTGGACGGCCCCGCCCGCAAGGGATCGGGGATCCTGGGTGCCGAGACCGCCGAACCGGGGCGGGGCAAGGGCCTCGTCTCGCGCGGCGGCACGGGCGCCGTGAACCGCGGCGCGCTGAAGCCCCGCGGCGGCTCGGAGCTGGCTACCCAGGCGCTGACCCAGACAATCAAGGCGCCCAGCCCCGGTCGCAAGGAGTCGGCCCCGGCCGTCGCCGAACTGAAACAGGAGGGCGACGGCGTCTCGATGACCCTGAGCGGACCGATCCTCGGACGGGAGATCCTCGCCTCCAGCCCGCCTCTCTACCCGGCCGAGGCCAGGGAGCGCGGCTGGCAGGGCAGCGTGAGCGTCTACTTCACCGTTCGCGCGGACGGCACCGTGGCCAAGGTGTTCATCGAGAAGGCGAGCCCCTATCAGCCCCTCGACCGGGCGGCCAAGAGCTGCCTCGCCGACTGGCGCTTCAGCCCCATCAGCGGCTCCGCCGAGCAGTGGGGCGTTCTCACCATCGTGTTCCGACTGCGTTGATCCGGAGGAAAGCATGAACCCGCGAATCATCCTCACCCTCGCCCTCGGCGCGCTGCTGCTCCCTACCGGCGGCCGTCCCGTCCTTGCCGAGGAACCGTCCGGCGCCGGGCCCGAACAGGGGCAGTCGATCCATGAAATGGAGGTCGTGGACGTCAACGAGTTCCGCCTCGAGGTCGAGAAGACGGATCTCGAGTTCCACCCCTCGCCCCGCGAGATCGACGACGGCGGCACCGAGGCGGAGGCGCTGCTGTTCGCCTACACGCCGCTGTCGAGCTTCAACCCCTACCTCTACGACAGCGAGCGCGTGGACTGCCCGCTGATCCCCGACTTCGCCAGTCGGCCGATCACCCGCGCGCCGGTGACCACCTTCCGCACCGGATTCGACGGCTCGGCCGACGTGGAGCGCTGGCAGCTGGAGATCACCGACTACCGCGGCGAAATCTTCCGCCGCCTCGAGGGCAAGGGCGTGCCGCCGGCCACCCTGGACTGGGACGGCCTCGGCGAGCACGACGAGGTGCTCAAGCCGGGCTTCCCCTACTCCTTCGTCTTCACGATCGAGGACTCCGGCACCAACCGCTACCAGTACGCCGGCAACACCTTCTCGCTGCCCTTCATCTCCTATCGCGACGGGAAGAACCAGGTCGTGGAGGCGGCCGGACACGACCTCTTCGAGAAACGCAGCGAGCACCCGCTCGCGAGCGCCGAGGACGGCGCGAGCATCGATCGCCTGATGCGGGAGGTGCTGGACGCGCCGAACCGCGCGATCCAGGTGGAGGCCTGGGCAGAAAATGAGGAGCTGGCGGCCGCGCGGGCGCGCTGGCTGGCGAGTCGTCTCGAGGAGAGGCTGCTGCTGTCGGAGGGCCAGGTGGCCCACGCCGGTTTCGCCTACAAGGGCAACCCTCCCGGCCGGGACGGCCTCCTGCGCATGACCCTGTTCAAGGGTGGCAGGCGGCGCTGATCACGCCATGAACCCCATGGCGTCGCGGACCTCGGCCAGGACCTCCCGGGCGAGCGTCCGACAGCGCGCGGCGCCGGCGCTCAGGATCTCCCGCACCTTCTCCGGCTGCTCCTTCATCTCGATGTAGCGCTCGCGAACCGGCGCCAGGTGGGCGTCGAGGTTCGCGGCCAGCACCTTCTTGCAGTCGAAGCAGCCGATGCCCGCCGTGCGGCAGCCCTCGGCCAGCTCATCCCGCTTGGCCTCGTCCGTGAAGGCCTTGTGGATCGAGAAGATGTTGCAGTCCTCCGGCTCGCCGGGATCGTCCTTGCGCACGCGCCTCGTGTCGGTGACCGCCGGACGCAGCGCCGCCCAGATTTCGTCGGCATCCGCGAGCATGGCCAGGGTGTTGCCCAGGCTCTTGCTCATCTTGGCCTGCCCGTCGAGGCCCATGATCCGCTTGGCCTGGCTGAGCAGTGGCTGGGGCTCGGGGAAGACGTCGCCGAAGCGTGCGTTGAAGCGGCGGACGATCTCACGGCTCAGCTCCAGATGCTGAACCTGATCCTCGCCAACCGGCACCAGCTCGGACTTGTACAGGATGATGTCCGCGGTCTGCAGCACGGGATAGTCGAGCAGGCCCACGTTGATGTTCTTCCGGTTCCGCGACGCCTTGTCCTTGAACTGGGTCATGCGCTCCAGCTCGCCCAGCGGCGTGACGCAGTTGAGGAGCCAGGCCAGCTCGGTGTGCTCGGGAACCGCCGACTGGATGAACAGGGTGGCCCGGTCGGGGTCCACGCCCGCCGCCAGGACGGCCGTGGCCATGTCCAGGCTGCGCTCCGCGAGCTCGTCCTTCTCGTAGGGCTGGGTGACGGCGTGGTAGTCCACGACGCTGTAGATGCACTCGTACTCCTCCTGCAGGCGCACCCAGTTCATGAGCGCTCCCGCGTAGTTTCCGAGGTGTGGCTGACCCGACGGCTGGATGCCGCTGAAGACCCGCTTCATGTTCGTCCTTCCGGCCCCGCGCCTCCCGGGCGGGAGGAGCGCGCCTGTAACTTCATGTGATCGCGGACTTTGGAAAAGACACGCTCGCGGACGTCATTTCCGCCACGCCCTCGCTTGCGCACCCGGTAACCTTGTGCTAGTATCTAGGGGTCGACGGGGAGAGCTCATTCAGCCCTAACCATCGACAAATCAACAACTTATGCCGCCGCCTTTCGAGGCCAGGTATAGGGATTGCTCTCTGGAAAACGGGATGGCCCATCGGGTCATCTCGTTTTCCTTTGTGGGCCACTCCGGGCGGCCACGAAGGCCGCCCAAGGTGACTGCAATCGTATATCGTTGCATTCCAGGCGACTGGTTCCATCACCTCGAGTGCAATCGACTAGGCCATCGCCTTCTTGAACTCCTCCGTGAGCAGGGGCACCACCTCGAAGAGGTCCCCCACGATCCCGTAGTCCGCCACCTTGAAGATGGGCGCCTCGGGATCCTTGTTCACGGCCACGATGAAGCGGCTGGAGCTCATTCCGGCGAGATGCTGGATCGCGCCGGAGATGCCGCAGGCGATGTAGAGCACGGGACTCACGGTCTTGCCGGTCTGCCCCACCTGATCGCCGTGCGGCCGCCAGCCGGAGTCCACGGCCGCGCGGCTCGCGCCGACGGCGGCCCCGAGCACGTCGGCCAGATCCTCGATGAGCCCGTAGTTCTCGGGACCCTTCATCCCCCGCCCGCCGGAGACGATCACCGTCGCCTCGGTGAGCGGCACCTTGTCGGCCGCCGCGGCCACGGCCTCCTTGACGATGAGGCCCAGCGAGTCGGCGTCCAGGCCGGCGTCCAGGGCCTCCACCTCGGCGCTGCGGGCCGCATCGGCCTCCAGCGCTGCGAAGTTGTTGGGTCGCAGCGTCGCGATGGCCGGCTTGCCCGCCAGCGCTACCGTCTCGTAGGCCTTGCCGGCGTAGATGGGACGCTTGAACAGCAACTCCCCCCCATCGGCCGTCACGGCGATGCAGTCGACCGCCATGCCGGAGCCGAAGTGCGCCGCCAGGCGCGCGGCCAGCTCGCGGGTGTGGGTGCCCACGGACATCAAGAGGAGATCCGCCTCGCCGCCTTCCAGGGCGCGGATCGCCAGTCGGGTGTGGGCCTCGAGATTGAAATTCGCGTGGGCGGCATCGTCCGCCACCACGACCTTGTCGGCGCCGTGCTGCCCGGCCCAGCCGGCCAGTTCCTGCACGCCCGAGCCGATGAGCAGGCCGGTCACCGAACCGCCGCCCGCGTCGGCCTGTCGGCGCGCCTCGCCCAGGGCCTCGAGCGCGCCCTTGCTCAGCCTGCCGCCGGCCGTCTCCAAGTAAACCCAGATCGTTGCCATGTCGTCCTCCTTCTCGGCCTCGTCCGGGCCCTAGACGGCTTTCGCCTCGTTCCTCAGTAGATCCACCAGCTGCTTGGCCTGATCGGGCGCCTCGCCCTCGATGAGCTTGCCCTCCGCGCGCGGCGGGGGCATCTCCATGCCCTTCCTCGTGACGGCGGGAGTCGCATCGACGCCCAGGTCGGCCAGGGTCAGGACCTCCTTGGGCTTCCGGGCCGCCTGCATGATGCCGGGCAGGCTCGGGTAGCGCGGCTCGTTGAGCCCCTTCTGGCAGGTGAGCAGCGCGGGCAGGCCCACGGCCAGGGTCTCGGCGACGCCGTCGGCCTCGCGCCCCACGACGACCTCGCCGTCACCCGCCTCGAAGCCGGTGATGAAGGTGACCGCGGGCATGCCGAGGTGCTGCGCCAGGGCCGGGCCCACCTGGTGCGTGTCGCTGTCGGTGGCCTGCTTGCCGCAGAACACCAGATCGAAGCCGCCCTCCTTCTCGATCATCTTCGCCAGGGCCTGGGCGATGCCCGCGGCGTCCAGCTCGGCCGCGGCCTCGTCGCGCAGCACCACCGCGCGATCGCAGCCCATGGCCAGGGCGGTCTTCACCGCCTCGTCGGCGGCGTCCGGTCCGATGTTGAACACCACGACCTCGCCCCCCTGGGCCTCCTTCACGAGGATGCCCTGCTCGACGGCGAACTCGTCGTAGGGGTTGAGGACCATCTGTACGCCATCGAGCTTGACGCCCGTCGCGTCGGGAAGAAGCTCGATCTTGGCCGCGGTATCGGCCACCTGTTTCACCAGCACGGCGATCTTCATGTCACTCCTTCTTCGGATTGTTACTCGCTGGCGAGCTGCCGCGCGATCACGATACGCTGCACCTCGCTCGTTCCCTCGTAGATCTCCGTCACGCGGGCGTCCCGGAAGAGACGCTCCACCTTGTACTCCTTCGTGTAGCCGTAGCCTCCGTGGATCTGGACGGCCCGCTCCGCGCAGGATACCGCGGTCCGGCTGGCGAAGAGCTTCGCCATGGCGGCGCCGCCGATGATCTCCCGGCCCGCGCCGTACTCGACGGCGGCCTTGTAGGTGAGCAGGCGCGCGGCCTCGATTTCCGTGGCCATGTCCACGAGCATCCACTGCACCGACTGGAAGCGGTCGATGCTGGAGCCGAACTGCTCCCGCTGCGCCGCGTAGCGCCGCGCCTCGGCCAGGGCCGCCTTGGCGATGCCCAGGGACTGAGCGGCGATGCCGATGCGCCCCGCGTTCAGCATTCCCAGCGCGACCTTGAGGCCCTGCCCCTCCTCGCCCAGCAGGTTCCCGGCGGGGACGAAGACGTCCTCGAGGGTCACCATCACCGTGGAGGAGGCGTTCAGCCCCAGCTTGTTCTCCTCCGGTCCGCAGGACACGCCCTCGGCCTTCATGTCCACGATGAAGGCGCTGATGCCCTTGGCTCCCTCGGAGGCGTTCGTCCGTGCATAGACCACGCCGAAACGCGCGTGCGCGCCGTTCGTGATGAACGCCTTGGAACCGGTCAGCCGCCAGCCGTCGCCCTCGGGCTGCGCCTTGCAGGTCAGGGAGGCCGCGTCGCTACCCGCTCCGGGTTCCGTGAGCAGGTAGGCGCCGAGCGCCTTCCCCGACGCCGCGTCGGGAAGGTAGCGTCGGCACTGCTCGTCCGTGCCGTACTGCAGGAGGGTGCCGCAGGCCAGGGTGTTGTGCACGGAGAGGATCACGCAGGTGGAGGCGCAGGCCTCCGCGATCTCCTCGAGCACGAGCATGTAGGAGAGCATGTCCATACCGGAGCCGCCGTAGTCGGTCGGCACCATGACGCCCATCAGGCCCAGCCCCGCGGCCTTCTCGATGATCTCGGCGGGAAAGATCTTCCCCCTGTCGAACTCGGCGGCCCTGGGTTCGATCTCCCCGGCCGCGAAGTCGCGAACCATGTCGCGTATCATCCGCTGTTGTTCCGTCAGCTGGAAATCCATCTTCGATCCCCGTCAAGTCGTTGATTCGTTTGAGGAAAGCGAACAGAGCATACTAGAACAAGAATCCCGGTTTCTCAAGGTCAAAGCCCCTCGCGATTCGAAGCGGCGACGAGCCGCTCCAGCAGGTCTTCGGTGATGCGGCGGGTGGCGCCCCAGATGATCTCGCCCTCCCAGAGCCAGGCCGGCACGTCAAGACGCTTGCCCGGCACCTCCACCTTGGCACGGGAGTGGTTGGCGGGATCCGCCAGCCAGTGGACGGGAACCAGGAACACCCGCTCCACCTCGTCCCGGCTCACCGGCCGGTACTCCCGCGCCGGCCAGACGCTCAGGAAGGGCTGGATTCGATACTTGGCCAGGGTCGTGATGCTGCCCAGGGTACCGATGAGTTCCACGCGCTCGGGGTCCACCCCCACCTCCTCGGCGGACTCCCGGAGGGCCGTGCCCACGAGATCGCGGTCGTCGGGATCCTTGACGCCGCCGGGAAAGGCGACCTGGCCGGCGTGGTCCGGCAGGTGGTCCGATCGGCGCGTGAAGAGCAGCGAGGGTCCGTGAGGGCCGTCCAGGAGCGGCACGAGCACGGCCGAATCCACCAGGCCGGGCTCGGGGGAGGGTTCGGGAACCAGAGGGCCCAGCCGCGGTCGCAGGAGCGAGGTCAGCGCCCGGGTGCCTTCGCCCTCATGCGTCATGGTTTCCGCCCTCGTCGTTCCCGGCGGTCAGTTCGCCGTAGAAATCGACGCGGCGATCCTCGATCAGATGATTGCGCGGCGTGAGCATCTTGTCGGCCGCCGCGGCGGGATCGATCTCCACCACCGCGCAGCGGGTCTCAACCTCATCGAACCGGATTCTCCGCTCCCCCCGCGTGTCCAGGAGCTGGCTGAGGCCCGTGAAGCGGAGCGGCTTCGCCTCGTCCGTGTAGGACTCCTCGCCCACCCGGTTGCAGGTGACGCTGAAGACCCCGTTCTCCACCGAACGCGTGACCATGGCCGCCTGGGCGAAGCCGGGCAGCACGAGATTGGATGGGTGAGCGATGAGGTCGGCGCCCGCGAGGGCGAGCAGCCGGGCCGTCTCGGGAAACACCCAGTCGAAGCAGATCATCACCCCGATGCCCAGCCCGCGGTGCTCGTGGACCTCGGGCGGCCTGTCCCCCGGCTCGAAGAGCTCCCGTTCTCTATAGAACAGGTGCAGCTTGCGGTAGAACACCGGATCCCTGCCGGGCCTGAGCAGGGCCGACGCGTTGAAGAGCTTGTCCCCTTCATGGAGAGGCAGGCCCACGACGAGCGCCGCGTCCTTGCGTTCGGCCAGGGCCTGGAGACGTTCTAGCCCCTCGCTTCCCTCCGGCCGCTCCGCGATGGCCAGGGCGGCCTGGCGCTCCTGGAGCGCGTAGCCGCTGGTGGCGAGCTCCGGCAACACGAACAGCTCCGCCTCGGCGCCCTCGAGCCCCGCCTCGATGGCCTCGAGGTTCGCCCGCCGGTCGCCGAGTCGGGGGGCGAACTGGAAGAGCCCGACGCGATAGTTTCCCGGGTTCGCCATCAGGGCTGCCTCACCCAGCGCCAGGCCTCGACGAGGCTCAGCTTCTTGCCCGTCATCAGAATCCCCACCCGGAAGATCCGGCCCGAGGCCACGTAGATCAGGGCCGTCGTGACGATGAGGATCGCGTAGGAGAGCAGGAGCTGCCAGACGGGCGGCGCGCTGATGTTGAGGCGCATGAACATCGACAGCGGCGAGGTGAAGGGGAACAGGCTCAGCCCCACCGACACCGCCGAGTCGGGGTTCTGGAAGATGTAGATCATCGCCACCAGTGGCACCACGAGCAGCATGACGATCGGCTGCATCATCTGCTGCGCTTCCTGATCGGTGGTGCTCATGGCCCCCACCGCCGCGAAGAGGCCCGCGTAGAGCAGGAATCCGAGCACGTAGAAGATCACGAAGGCCGCGAGCACGCCCGGCTGCAGCACCGTGAGGCTCTGCATCTGGGCGCTGGAGATGAGCCCGAACATCACGGCCCCGGCCACCATGAGCATCCAGGCCAGGTACTGGGTGAGGCCGACCGCGCCGATGCCGAGGATCTTGCCCGTGAAGAACTGCGTCGAGTTCATGCTCGACAGCACCACCTCGGTGACGTGCTGGTTCTTGTCCTCCAGGATGCTGCGCTGGATCATGCTGCCGAAGACGAGAATCGTCATGTAGAGGATCATCACCAGGGTCAGCGTGGCGAAGTAGAGCGACTCGAAGCCCGCCTCGCTCGTGGCGCCGCCCTTCTTGTGCTGGATGGTACGCAGGGAGGCGCGGACGCTGATCTCCTCCAGCAGCGAGGGATCCAGCTCGAGATTGCGCATCCGCTCGGCGCGGATCAGCTCCGTGAGGCTGCCTTCGATGAAGTCGAGCTGCGTGAAGTTGCTCACGATCCGGCCGTGGTACTCCGCGTCGCCGTGGGCGACGAGGTCGGCGGGCAGGATCACGTACCAGTCGAGGATCTCCTCCTCCAGCATTCCCGCCAGCGCTTCGTCCCGGCCCTCGGCCGAAATGTTGGACATCAGCGGATCCTGGAAGCGATAGCGCAGCTCCCCGGTGGCCAGGCTGTCGGCGGCGAGGCGGTTCTCGAGCCCGGCCTTGAGGCCGCAGCCCTCGTCGATCACCAGGCAGTTGCTCGCCGCCTCCTCCTCGACGTTGCTCAACCAGAGCGGAAGCAGGATCACGACGCTCATGAACAGCGGCACGAGAATCAATCCGATGAAGAAGGACTTCCGCTTCACACGCTCCAGGTATTCGCGAAGCATCACGGCCATGATCTTGTTCATGCCGCGCCTCCTTCCAGGTTCAGTTCGCCGCCGGCGGCGAGCACCGTCTGGACGAAGATGTTGTGCAGGCTCGGCACGATCACTTCGAAATGGGTGATGTCCAGCTTGGCGCTCCAGTCGCGCAGGGCCCCGGGCACCGCGGATTCGTCGTTCATCTTCAGCTCCACCATGCCGTCGTCGACCGCCTTGAAGCGGTCGACGCGGGAGTCGCCGGAGAGCACCGAATCATCGCCGGAGTAGCGCATGCGCAGATGGCCGCGACCGAACGAGCGCCGCACCTCGCCCAGTTGCCCCTGCAACACGAGGTCTCCGTCGTTGATCAGGGCGATCTCGTCGCAGAGCTGCTCGGCCTGATCCATCATGTGGGTGGAGAAGATCACCGTGCGCCCCTCCTCCTTCAGGGAGAGCATGATCTCGCGCAGGGCCTCCGTGTTGATGGGATCGAGTCCGCTGAATGGCTCGTCCAGGAGCACGAGCTCCGGCTCGTGCATCAGGGTGCCGGCGAACTGGATCTTCTGCTGCATGCCCTTCGACAGATCCTCCACCTTGCCCTGGGCGCGGTCGTCGAGGCCCAGCGTCTGCAGCCAGCGCATGCCGCGCTTGCGGCTCTCGGCGCGGCTCAGGCCCTTGAGGGTGCCGAAGAAGGCGAGGTGGTCGATCACCTTCATCTTCTTGTAGAGACCGCGCTCCTCGGGCAGGTAGCCGAGACGGTTGCGGAAGGCCTCGTCGAGGGGCCTGCCGCCCGCCGTGATGCTCCCGGTGTCCGGCGCGATGATGTTCATGATCATCCGGATCGTGGTCGACTTGCCCGCGCCGTTGGGGCCGAGGAAGCCGGTGACCTTGCCCGGCTGGAAGCTGTAGTCGATGCCGTTCACCGCCACGGTGCTCTCGTAGCGCTTGGTCACTCCCTGCAGTTCGATCAAGAGTCGCCTCCCATGGGCCCCCTCAGGCCAGGATTGGTGTCGGGTTTCATGCCGTGCTTCGCCGCGAGGCGGTAGCTGCCCTCGGCTCGGACGGGGCCGGCCAACCGCAGGCGACCGTCGTCGTCCATCGTCACGAACAGGGTTCCTCCGGGGTATTCGAGTTCGCGGGACCGGCCGGGGCCGATGCCCTCCGGGCCGCCCGCGGCAACGGCCAGGGAGTTCGATCCGCAGGAGAGGGTCTCCCCCACGCCCCGCTCCCAGACCCTCACGCGCCATGGCTCCTCACCGGAATGGATGAATCCGACGTTCACTCCGTCCGGAAAGCGCGGATGTTTCTGCAGAATCGGTCCCAGCTCATCGATTCGATTCAGAATCTCCTCCCCGCCGAACAGGAGCAGCTGGGTGTTGCCCACGAAGGCCACGTAGCCCTGCAGGATCTCGTCGCCGACCTCGAACCGGCAGGGCACCGAGGGCGGGGGAAATCCCGGCGCGGCTCTCAGTCTGCCCAGACGAGCCTCCACGCTCTCGCCCTCGATCCGGAGCGACATGGGACCGTCGGCGGTCTCGATGATGCCGCCAGGCGGCAGTTCGCCCCGACCGGCGAGCAGGGCGGCCAGGCAGCGCAGGCCGTTGACGCAGAGCCCCTCGCTGCCGTCGGGGTTGAACATGCGCTGGCGCGGCGGGCGGCCGATGTCGCGGCTGCACAGGATCAGGCCGTCGGAGGGCGCGGGCGTCGGGCTGCCGGGCAGCGGCGAGAGCCCTCTTCCGGCGCACAGCAGGCGCGCGAGAGCCGCGGCCTCCGCTCCGGGGAGGTCGAGATCGAGAGCCAGATAGAAGACGTTGCCCGAGGCGCCGAGGCGCTCGATTCGATGAGGAGTTTCCATAGGTGTGGCGGAAGATAGCGGAGCCGACAAATGGGGTCAATGCGGCCTTTCTTCCCTGGAACTCCCCCGGCGATGCCCCGTAGAGGGAGCGTATCCAATCCCCCCTGCACGGAGGTCCAGCGCATGAAACGATATGCCAAGGTCTGCCTCGCCCTGCTCGCGACCCTCGCCATCACCCTGCCCGCCATCGCGGGCGAGAAGACCATCACCTGGCACAGCGACGACGGCAAGACCATCGTCATCGACGCCGAGCACGAGATGATCCTCGGCGACGAGAGCGGCGGCGGTTATCTCGGCGTCACCCTGTCCGAACTCGACGAGGAGACGGCCGAGGAGGCCGGGCTTCGCAAGGCCGAAGGCGTCCTGATCCTGTCCGTCTTCGACGACACTCCCGCGGACGATGCGGGCATCGAGGCCGGCGACGTCATCGTCGAGTTCGGCGGCAAGAAGGTCGAGTCGATGGCCGAGTTCGTCGAGATGGTTCGCGACCGGGAGCCCGGCGACAAGGTGAAGATGCGCGCCCGACGAGACGGCCGGCGCAAGAGCTTCCGAGTGACCCTCGGCGAGCGCGAGCAGAGCCTCACGCTCAAGGGCCTGCCGAGCAATCTGTTCATGAAGAAGTTCTCCGGCGGCGACAAGCCGGATTGCGCACCCTTCGGCCACGGCAAGCGCCTCGAGAAGATCTTCATGTGTCCGCCCGAGAACATGGGCCTGGCCAAGATGCTCCACGGCATGCCCGGCCGCGCGCGGCTCGGCGTCGACGTTCGCGATCTCGACGGCGATCTCGCCGAGTACTTCAAGGGCGCGGATGCCGGCGCCCTGGTGCTGGGCGTGCACGAGGGCAGCGCTGCCGAGAAGGCCGGGCTGAAAGACGGCGACGTGATCGTCCAGCTCGGCGACGCGAAGGTCGGTTGCGTGAGCGAGCTGCGGGAAGCCGTGTCCGAGGTGGCCGGCGAGGGCGAGACCGAGCTGGTGCTCTACCGCAAGGGCAAACGCAAGAACCTTTCCGTGGAGATCGAGGAGGCCGAGCTGCACATCGCCGTGGAACGCTTCCACGACGTCCTCGACAGCGGCGAGGCCGGCGTGCACAAGATCATCCGCCGCATCGAGGACGAGGACTGGGAAGAAAAGCTGGAGCAGCTCGAGGAGCGGCTGCAGGAGCTCGAGCAGCGCCTCGAGAAGAAGTTCGGCAAGAACAAGGGTTAGAAAGGATTCACGACCCGCCGGGAGCGCGACCGCGCACCCACGATGCCGTAGCGCTGATCTCTCTTCCGCGCTCGACGCCTGAGCGCAGACCGAGAAATCAGCTCCGCGGCCCCCCAAGAGCCCCCGCCCCCAGGGCGGGGGCTTTCCTTGTCTCGACGAGTGCGGAGCGAATGCTCCCGAAAAGCGCCTCAGGTCCGTGCGAAGCGTTCGGGAACCTTCGCTGAGCTCATTTGAGGAGCGTCATCTTCCGGGTCTCGACCCTCTCGCCGACCCGCAAACGCGCGAAGTAGAGCCCGCTGGCGACCGGCCGTCCCCCCTCGTCGCGCCCGTCCCAGCTGCGCAGGTACGCGCCGGGCTCCAGTTTCTCGTCCAGCAGCACCCTGCGCAGGCGGCCCTGAACGTCGTACACCTCGAGACGGGTCCTGCGGCTCTTCTCGCCGCCGATGCGGAAGCTGACCCGGGTCTCCGGGTTGAAGGGATTGGGAAAGTTCGCGTCGAGCCGGACGACGTCCGCCGGCAGCGCCTGGCCGTCGCCGGCCTCCACGACCCAGTCCAGCGCGCCGGCGTTGCCGGTGCGTTTCTGGTCGTGATTGAACGTGTACCAGGGCGTGGTCTCGGGGTCGTGGGCGACGGGGAACTCCCAGACGTAGACGTTCTTGTCCCAGCTGGCCAGCACCAGGTCCATGAGCCCGTCCCTGTCGAGATCGACGATGCTGGGGACCGCGCGCACGAAGTCGCCCGTGAGAATCGGGAAACCGTCCACGGGCGTCGCGTCGTGGTGCCAGGCCTCGATGCTCGCGTTCTCGTTGCCGAGCACCGTCTCCAGGTCGCCGTCGCCGTCCAGGTCGCCCACCACCGGCGAGGACTGGGTGGAGAACGCCGCCTCGATCGGCCAGCCCGTCATCCAGCTGCCGTCGTCGTCCAGCCAGCCCACGTCCATGATGTCGTAGGTCTGGATGCCGCAGACGAAGAGCTCCGCCAGGTCGTCGCCGTCGATGTCGGCGAGCGCGATGCTGGGCGCCAGCGCCCAGTTCTGGTTGATCAGGTGCACAGGCCAGCCGGGCACCCGCGTGCCGTCGTGGTTGATCACGTAGACGGAATCGTTCTCGGCGATGAAGGCGATCTCGGGTTGCGGGTCCCCGTCGATCTCGCCGATCGAGGGAGCGCAGTAGATGTCCTCGCCCACGGCGAAGGGGAAACCGGGAAGGTCGCTGCCGTCTCCGTCGTAGCCCTTCAGGGCTCCCACGCGCGAGCCGATGAAGATCTCCTGATCGCCGTCGTTGTCGATGTCGGCGAAGGAGGGCGTCGAGCGGGTCCAGCCGCCGAGGCCCGTCGCGAAGGTTCCCGATCGGAGGCCGATGCCGGCGTCGACCTCGGAGCCGTCGTGGTTCCAGGCGCACAGGGTGCCGCCGATGTCGCAGACGAAGATCTCGAGATCCTCGTCGCCGTCCACGTCGGCCAGTCCGGGCGAGCCCCAGATTCCATAGGCGGCCTCGACGCTCTGGGGCCAGCCGTCCGCCACGTTGACGGAGGCGCCGGTCGGCGTGTCCTCGAACTCCATCACGAACACCTCCCCGGTGTTCCAGCTGCAGGCCACCACCTCGATGCCGGGACTCGGCGTCAGATCGGTGGCCGCGAGGGAGCAGAAGAAGTTGTCGCCCTGGTCGAAGAGCGGTCCGTGGGTCAGCAGATCGCCGTCGCCGTCGTTGAGCTCCTGGCCGCGATGGTCGTAACCGTGGAGCAGGTTGCTGCCGACGATCACCTCGTAGCCGCCGTCGCCGTCCACGTCCGCGATCACGGGAGTGCTGGGCGTCTCCTTGAGCATGGAAACGGGCCATCCCTGCTTCTGGGCCGGGTTGGTCGTGACCTTCGACGAGTCGCTGAAGGCGCCGAGCAGGCCGCTGTTGCTGATGCTCCGGAGCCGGTACCAGTAGCTCGTGTAGGGCGCCAGTCCCTCGTCCTCGAAGGAGCTGCTGTCCACCCAGTCCTCGGAGATCCGCACGTAGGGCCCACCGGCCGCGGGAGCGCGGTAGACGGCGTAGGCCGCCGCGTCCTCGAGGGCGGGCGGTGTCCAGTGGAGGCGCATTCGATGCACCTCGGTGAGCAACTCGAATGTCGGCGGATCCAGTGTGCCGGCGGGCGGCTCGATCACGACGTAGAGGCTGTCCACGTGGGAGAAGAGATCCTCGAAGCGCACGAGGATCACGGGCGCGGCCTCGCTCGTCCGCTCGACGCTGAAGGTGGCCGGCGCCAGCTCCGCGGTCAGGGGTGGGAGGTCGCCCAGGAAATCCTCGGTCGTCAGCAGGGTCGCCCCGCCGCCGAAGATCTCCTCGGCGCGGGCGGTCACCGACTGCGCGCTCGCTCGTCCGCGGTTGGAGGTGGAGATGGTGATCGAGGCGGTCTCCCCCAGCTCGAGCAGCCCGTCGCCGTCGCCGCCGAGCGAGTCGTTGATGGTGGTCAGGTAGAGTTTCAGATCCGACGTCGCCGCCTCCAGGAAGAAGTCGTCCCCGGCCTGCCCCGTGTCGTGGTCGATCTGCACGATGAAGGGGAAGATCGCGTCGTCGACGGTCCCGTCTCCGACCGTCAGCAGGAAGGGATCGAGCCCCGAAACGATGGAGTGGGACGGGATGTCGCCGAAGCTGTCGGTGTCGTCCACCAGCGTCACGTCGCCGTGGGCGCAGAACAGCTGAGCGGTGACGCCGGTGGCGCCGGTCCCTCCCTGGTTCTGCAGTTCGATCAGGAGACGCACCGTCTCCCCGCGTTCGGCGATGCCGTTGCCGTTGCCCTGCACCGGCCCGCCCGCGACGTCGTCCACCGTGATCGTGGCGACGCTGAGCAGGGGAGCGTCCGCGGGCACGGATACGAGAAAGGAGTCGCTCACCGGCACCAGGTCGCGCCCGGTCACGGTGACCTCGTAACTGCCCTGGCCGGCGGCGGCCAGGTCGAAGGTCGCGAGGCCGTCGGGACCGGTGGTCGCGCGCTGGTAGTCCTCGCCGACCTTGTGCAGCGTCACCGTGGCGTCGGCCCTGGGGCCGCCGATCAGCTTGTCCACCGCCACCGTCACGCTTCCGGCGCCGATTTCCGCCGACACGGGCAGGGACACCGCGAGGACGTCGGGCAGGCGATAGTGGATCCAGAGACTGGGGTCGCCCAGCAGCGTGAAGGTCTGGGAGGTCCAGCGGTGGCTGGTGTCATCCTCCGTGTCGGGAAACGCGGCCACGGTGCCCGTGAAGACGTCGCCCAGGCGCAGACCGGGATCCGTGTAGAGCAGGTCGAAGAACACGTCGGAGTAGGCGGCGGCTGTGGTGGCGAAGGTCTCGCGCGTGGAGCCGATCACGGCGTGCGCGCCGCCGCCCGGGTTCGCGAGGAAGTCCTCCGCGAGGCAGTTGAAATCGAAGGCCGCCGCCGTGCAGTTCACCATGTAGAGCAGGAAGGTCTCGTCGCCGTTGTCGAGACGCTTCACGATCGAGGGATCGATGCTGCCGTCGGCCACGCTCATGCTCTGCCGATAGCCGTGACCGTTGTGCAGGACGATGTTCTGGCCGGCGCTCATGGAGTCCGAGGCCGACTCGATGCTCAGGGGCTGGCTGCCGGGATAGCCCCCGACGTTCTCGTAGAGCGCCGTGACGGCATGGCTTCCGTCCGTGGCGTTCCGGTGGATCGAATCGCAGAACGCGGCCCCGTCGATGATGATGTTGGGGTTCGTGGGATAGTCGATCGGAAAGAGCACCTCTCCGAGCAGCAGAAGGCGGTTCTGGTAGCTCCCGGCGGCATCCGCGTACTGGCTCGCCTTGTCGAGCATCACGGCGCACTCGGCACGCTCGGTGGCGGGCAGGCGGCCCACGGCGATCTCGGGCAGCATATCCGCGCCGTCGCCGGGGACTCCGTAGGGAACGCCCGCCGGTTCGGCCCAGAAGGAGTCGTGATCGTCGTTCCAGTCCCCGTCGAGACAGGCGAAGTAGAGGTCGGTGGGCAGGGTGCGCGGTTCGATGAAGATCTCCGAATAGGCGTAGCGCGGCGGCATGTGCTCGGCATCCCCCACGAGAAGCGCGTATCGCAGCGACCACTTGCTGTAGGCGTCCTGCAGGAAGCGGCGCAGGAGCTCCGGCCGATCGCTGCCGAAGGGATAGCGGCCGCGGATCCACTCCATGGTGCGCACCACGGTGGGCACTCCGGCGGCGGTGCGCTGGTCCGCGTAGGTCTGGCAGAGATCGGCGAAGGAGTCGACGGTCACCACCACCATCTCCACCACGCTGCCCTCGACGCTCGGAACGTCCGTTGGGAAATCGCCGCCGCCGACGGCCCGGATCGGATCCGCGGGCAGCGCGCCGGGGTTGAGCAGGCCGTCGCCCAGGGTGGCGAGCACTCGCCCTCGCAGGGGGAAGTCCGCGCGTTCGGGTCGCAGGACCTCCCTGGAATCCGGCGTGAGCGCATCGGTGTTCCAGCGCAGGTTCGCCCGGCGCAGGCCGAGGAGACGGCCGTCCGTCTCGCGCAGCGGAGTGAGCTCGATGGCCTGGAAGCGTCGGCCGTGCAGGAGCCGCGGTTCGGAGATCCTCAGGTCGTAGCTCGACGCGTGAAGCGGGCCGGGCGTCGTCCGCGCGGCGCCGCCCTCGCTGCCGATGAGCGGCAGGCGCCGCGGAGAGATGTCGAGCCGGGCAAGTAGGGCCTCCTCCTCGACGACGAGCTCGGCCCCCTCGATCCGTTCGTCCCCGGACAGCGCCCACCACCAGGTGATCGAGGGCAGCTGGTCGCGGTCCTGCGTGGGGTCGGCGAGCACGGTCGCCAGGCGGCGGCCGGCCGGCCGGTCGGTGTTCCAGGCTTCGTCGAGAGGAAGCGTGATCTCGCGCTGAGCGGCGTTCGCGCCGGTCGCCATCGAAAGCGGTGCGAGAATCGCGAGTAGAGACACGAACGCGACGAGGATCCGCGGGGCGCGGGACATCCAGGCTCCTTTACTGGCGACGATCGCTATGGCGTGGGGACACCGCGCGACTTGGGACAAGTCCAGTAATTATAGCCTGTGGGAAACGGTTCGATCAAGTGGACGTCGGCCTCAGTGCCCCTTGCGCATGCGCTCCAGGAACTCGCGCTCCTGACGACTCAGCGACTGGATCCCCTGCTTGGAGACCTTCTCGAGGATCTCGTCCACCCGCTTGCGACGGCCCTTCTCGCGGTCGATATCGCGCTGCCGGCGCCAGCCGTCGAGGTCGAGCCAGCGCTTCCGGTACCAGCCGGTGCGCATCATGAGCATGCCGGTGAACAGGCCGCCGATGTGCGCCAGGTGCGCGATGTTGCCGCCGCCCTGGATCGCGCCCAGCAGGTCGATGGCGGCGATGACCCAGATGAAGTACTTCACCTTCATGGGAATGACGAAGAAGGCCAGGATGACGCGATCGGGGAACAGGTGGCCGTAGACGGCCAGGATGCCGAGCACGGCCCCCGAGGCCCCCAGCACCGGGCTGCCCGTGAACAGGGAGCAGATGCCCGCCACGATGCCCGCGAGGAAGTAGAGTCTCAGGAAGGTGCCGCTGCCCAGGGTCAGCTCCACCTCGCGGCCCATCATCCAGAGCAGGAGCATGTTGAAGGCCACGTGCATCAGTCCGCTGGGGCTGTGCAGGAACATGTAGGTGATGAGCTGCCAGACGTGCCCCTTGAACACCTGGGAGGGCACCAGCACCATCTCGTTGAAGATCGCGAGGCCGAATCCGGTGTTCCTGGCCAGCAGGAGCAGCACGAACAGGATGACGTTGACTGCCACCAGGCGCAGCGTCCAGGGGAAGGGGCTGTCGCCGAAGGGCAGGCCGTCGCTCTTTTTGCGGTAGGAGTTCACGCGTCGAACCTCGTGCCGAAGGTCAGGGTAAAGGTGGTCATCGAGAAGCTGTCGTTCGAGAACTCCACGCTGCGGGAGAGCAGTTCCATCTGCATCAGGAAGCGCGAGGAGAATCGCCATTCCGCGCCGGCGCTCAGCACCGCGCTCCATGTGGAACGGGCATCCTCCCCTACGGGTTTCACCGCGTTCTGCCCCAGGCCGAAGGCCAGGAAGGGAACGAGGCCGGCGGGGCCCGCGTCGAGGTAGCGCCTGAGGGTGATCTCCATCCCCTCGACGATGGCCTTGCCCTTCATGACGCTCCGCTGGTAGCCCAGGGCGAAGCCCAGATCGAGTTCTTCGAGCGTCTCGGAGAACTGACCGACCGTGGCGGGGGGAAAGACGCAGGCCGCGTCGAAGCCGAGGGCGCTCTCCGGATGCTCGTAGATGTGGGCGAAATGCCCTCCCACCGCCACGAATAACCTGGCCTCGTCATCGGCCGCCGCCAGCGCCCGCCCCGGGCCGAACCCGATGGCGAGAGCGAGGGCAGAGGCGACGATGAAGCGCGGCATGCTCACGACGCTTCGCCGATCCAGCGCAGCGAGACCCGGTGCCGAGCGCCCGGTCCCTCGACCCGCTCGTAGCGGAAACCGTAGTCCACGCCGAGTGGACCGAACAGGAAGCCGGCGCCGAAGGAGGGGCTGAGGCTCTCCTCCACCCGCCGATGGGCGATGATTCCGCCGCGAAGATGGAATCGCTCGCGCCAGGGGCTCCACTCGAGACCCATGGCCAGGCGTTCGATGCTGCGGTAGCGATAGCGTCCCATGACCTCGCAACGAAGCCGGCCCGGCAGGTAGGCGGCCAGCGACACCACCTGGGCCGACGCGCGCCGGCGGGTGTCCTTTTCGTCGTCCTTCCAGAAGAACCGGTGGTAGTAGTCCTCGGCCACCAGGCCCAGCTCGACGGCGGGATGGAACACCACGGCTCGCGCGCCGACGTTCAGGGAGAGGGCCCGGCCGTCGTCGACGCCGTCCTCGCTGCCGCCGCGGCTGTAGTCGCCGCGCATGCCCACCGAGAGCCAGCGCACGGGACTCCATGCGCCGCCCGCCGTCAGTGTCCACTCGCCCCAGCCCGAATCGTCGGCCAGGGTGGCGCCCAGGTGCTGGAACGCGATGGCCAGGGCGTGGCGGCTCGTGAGGGTGCGATCGCGCAGGCCGGGCAGCCTGTGGCCCGAGCCGATCCCCGCGGTGAACGAGGAGAGGGCGAGTTCCGCGCCCTCGGCGAGACGCTGGGTGCTCGCGCCGAGCTCCCAGCCGTTCAGTCCGACCAGCGACGCCGGCTGGCTGAACAGCGACTCCAGGCCGGGCGCGAGCAGCGTGCCCGTGTCCCCCATGGCCAGTTCGCGGGCCGAGTGGGGCCACAGCTGGAAGCTGCCCCCCTGGGAAGCCGCCGCGTCCTGACTGCTCAGGGCCACGATCGCGGCCAGGGCGAACAGGGTCGCCCGTCGGATCCATGCAGGGTCAGTCGCGCGCAATGGCCACCACCTCTCGCTCGTGCTCGACCTCGCCGTCGGCGAAGGTCGTGGCGATGTTGAAGATGTAGAGCCCGTCCATCAGCCTGCGTCCCTCGGAGTCCCGCAGGTTCCACTCGTGATGGAATTGCCGCGGGCCGCCGTCGAGATCGAAGATCCTGTGGAGTTGTCCGTCCAGGCCGTAGACGCGGATCCGGATCGAGGCGACATCCTCCGCGGTGTTCACCTGGATCATGTCCGCGCCGTCGCCGCGGAATCGGCCCGCGAGGATGCGGATGGGATCGGGACGATACTGGATCACGAACTCCTCGGACAGCGGAGACAGGTTGCCCGCCTCGTCCCTGGCCCGGGCCACCCACACGCTGGTGTGCGCCGCCGCGGGGAAGAAATCGGGATCCTCGAGGTCGACCGACGTCATGAACTCACCGGTGCCGAGCGAGGTCTCGTACTCACCGAAGAGCTCGCCGTTGACCATCAACTCGATGGCGACCTCATTCTCGCAGTGCCCCGTGAGCAGGAAGCCCCTCTGGATGTAGATCGTCTGCGTGGTCACCCAGGTGGGAGCCGGAGGCGGGACGTCGTCGTACTCGATGATGATCGAGGTCAGGTCGCCGATGTCATGGCACCAGTTGCCGGTTTGATCGAGAGCGTCCACCTCGAGGATGTCGTTCACCAGGGAGTCGGAAGGAACGGCCCACTCCTCCGGCAGCTGGAAGGAGTAGAACGCTTCCTCGAATCCCGAGCCGTCCAATAGACGGGCCTCGAGTGGGACGGTGGTGCTGGTGTCGATGGTGGCGATGGCCTGGCATCCCGCGACCCCGTTTCGATCGGTGACCCGCACCACCAGGCTCTCCGGCAGAGCGGCGGAATTGATCGTGACGACGTTCGCGCCCGGTTCGATGAGTTCGCCCAGCTGGTGGAGTTCGATACTCGGCTCGCGGATGTCCATGTCGATGGAGAGCATCGCCGTCGTGGACGGATTCCCCGCGTCGTCCTCGAGCGTCAGGTAGATCTGGTGAAGGCCGTCGAGGGGATCGGCGCCCGCCAGGCGCGTGCCGTCCCAGCTCAGCCGGAACCGGCCGACGCCCTCGATCGACTGGTAGTAGTCGAGGTCGCGCGCGATGGACTGGATATGGATCTCATCCGTCTGGCCCTGATAGTAGATCTCGGCGGAGGCCCTGTCCGCGAGCGTATCGAAGTCCTCGGAGTTGAAGTAGATGTGGAGCAGCGGGTCGGCGCCCGTCTGCAGGGGCGTGAAGAAGGGCGAAGGCTGCATGTCGACCGAGTGGAAGCTGGGCGACTCGGTGTTGATCAGGATCCGGATCGGCGGATCGAGCCTGAGCGTGTCGTCCCCCTCGGCGGCCCAGACGTGGAGATAGTAGCGACCGTCGGGCAGCGCCGGATCGGCTCCCGTGTCGGCGCCCTCGCGCCCCCACCAGATGTACTTGCGCTCGACGTCGTTGGGGTACGCGTCGAAGAAGGTCTCGCTGTCGTGGGCGGGATAGGCGAGGAGCTCGGACGGGGCGGGCGGGACGCTCGCGTCGGAGTAGATTCCCATGAACACCGAGTCCGGCCGCGCCGACTCGCCGCGCACGCGGATCGTGATCAGCGTGGAATCCTGGCTGCCGTCCGCGTTGGGCGAGAAATCGTCGTCGAGGATCGGCGCGGCGGGGAACTCCAGCGCCATGGCCATCCCGCTCGTCAGCGTGAGGAGCGCCGCGAGACACATCGCGCGCCGAAGCCGCGCTCCCGCGCGTTCTCTGATCTGGATCATCGTGCTGCCACCCCGATCGGTTCAGGCAAGGTCTTGATTCTGTTGGCTTTGTAGGTGATGCCTCGCGAAACTGTCAAGCCGAATCCCCTCGGAAGGCGGCCGAGAGATGTGTCGGCGTCCCATGGGCCCGGTAGATCAACGAAAACACGATATTTACGGTTGGCTAGATTCAACTCACAAGTGCAGCACCTCGTCCTGGACGAGAAAAGCCAAC
>CAYNQX010000020.1:0-71343 GCA_964399495.1 uncultured bacterium | reverse complement strand
CCGCGAGGGCGGCCGCACCGTCGGCGCCGGCGTGGTGACCAAGATCAACGAGTAGCTTATTCGGTGACGCCGGCCGGGCCGAGGGTCCGGCCGGCTTTCAGCCATTGGAGTCGAGATGCGAGAGATCGTCAAACTGCGCTGCACCGAATGCAAGAAGACTTGGTACACCACCAAGAAGAACAAGCGCCTGCATCCGGACCGCATCGAACAGAAGAAGTACTGCCCGCGCGACCGGAAGCACACGATGTTCAAGGAGGCCCGTTAGGGCTTCACGGATAGGCCAGTAGCTCTAATTGGTAGAGCGTCGGTCTCCAAAACCGAGGGTTGGGGGTTCGAATCCCTCCTGGCCTGCCTTGAGTGGGGCGATACCCTGGCGATTCCACGGAAGGTGAGCGACAGATGTTCGACAGGCTCAGAAGATACCTCCGCGAGGTCTGGCTCGAGATGGGCAAGGTAACCTGGCCCACCAGGAACGAGCTCAAGGAGAGCACGCTGGTCGTGATCATCGCGACCGTCATCGTGACGGCCTTCATCTTTGTCATCGATCGCATCCTCGACGGTGGGATCAGCGGACTCATGAGGGTCATTAGCTAGGCCTAGGCCGGGGCGGAATCATGCTGGAAGAAAAGCGGGACGACATGGGCACCGAGGGGTCCCCGGCCGACACGGCCGAGCGGGAGTCCGCGGCCGGCGAGGCGCCGGCGCGGGAACCCGTGGTGAACCCTTTCCAGGCCGATCCCGAGCCCGAGGTCGAGTCCGAGGCCGCGCCGGAGCCGGCGCCCGAGCCCGAGTTCGACGATGCGGCTCTGGAAGGGGAACCCTCCGATTCCGAGGAGCCGACGGCCGAGCCGGGTCATGTCGAGCTGGAGCCGGAGACGCCGCGGAACCCGAAGCTCAAGTGGTACGCGGTTCACACCTACTCGGGGCACGAGAACAAGGTGCGGACCAACCTGATGCGTCGCGTCCAGGTCGAGGAGCTCGAGGAGCGCTTCGGCCAGGTGCTCGTGCCCACCGAGGACGTGACCGAGATGAAGCAGGGAAAGAAGACGGTCACCAGCCGCAAGTACTTCCCCAGCTACATCCTCGTCGAGATGGAGATGTGCGATCAGGCCTACCATCTCGTCAATCAGATCAGCGGAGTGACCCGGTTCGTGGGTCTGGATCCGCGGGATTCGAGCAAGCGCCCGGTGCCGCTGCGGCCCCACGAGGTGGATCGCATCCTCGGCCGTATCGCACGGCCCACCGAGCACAAGGTGACTGAGATTCCCTACCAGGTCGGGGATCAGGTGCATGTCATCGACGGCCCCTTCAGCGATTTCAACGGCGTCGTGGACGACGTGAACGTGGAGCGGGGCACACTCAAGGTGATGGTGACCATCTTCGGGCGCGAGACGCCCGTCGAGCTGGACTTCCTTCAGGTGGAACCTATCTAGATCCGTCGACATACCGTCGCGGATGAACGAGCTTTTCAGGAGCGCAGGGAATGGCCAAGAGCAAGAAGAAGATCGCCGCACTGATCAAGATCCAGATTCCCGGTGGCCAGGCCAACCCGGCCCCGCCCGTGGGACCGGCCCTTGGCCAGCACCAGGTGAACATCATGGAGTTCTGCAAGGCGTTCAACGCCCAGACCCAGAGTTCCCAGGGCATCGTGACGCCTTGCGTCATCACCGTTTACGCGGACCGTAGCTTCAGCTTCATCACCAAGACGCCGCCCGCGGCCGTCCTGCTGAAGAAGGCCGCCAAGGTAGAAAAGGGTTCGGGCGAGCCCAACCGTGAGAAGGTTGGTGTCGTGACCCGGGCCCAGTTGCAGGAAATCGCCGAATTGAAGGCGCCCGACCTCAACGCCGCGAGCATCGATGCGGCTATTCTCATGATTGCGGGTACCGCCCGCAGCATGGGGATCGAGGTCGAAGGTTAGCCTTCGATAGCCGGGTGAGTGGGCCTTCCGTTTTGAGGGGGAAGGCAATGCTTCTACGTCTCCCGGTCCCATAAATCCCTCTTCGACACCCATCGTTTCGATGCTGAGCTGATCGTGAGGACCTTACGATGAATCGTGGGAAGAACTACCGCGAGGCCGCCTCTCTCCGAGAGAAGAACACGGCATACTCGATCGCCGAGGCGGTCGAGCTGGTCAGGAAGATGTCCAGTGCCAAGTTCGACGAGACGGTCGAGGTCTCCGCGCGGTTGGGTGTGAATCCCCGGCACGCGGACCAGATGGTCCGTGGCACCGTCGTCCTCCCCAACGGCACCGGTCGCTCGGTCCGGGTGCTGGCCCTTGTCAAGGGCGAGCA
This sequence comes from uncultured bacterium, assembly GCA_964399495.1. Classification (GTDB taxonomy): domain Bacteria; phylum Krumholzibacteriota; class Krumholzibacteriia; order JACNKJ01; family JACNKJ01; genus CAYNQX01. The sequence goes on along the minus strand of CAYNQX010000020.1, from coordinate 69,052 downwards.
CGCCGAGGCCGCGAAGAGCGCCGGCGCCGACATGGTCGGAGACACCGAGTACCTGGAGAAGATCCAGGGCGGGTGGGCCGACACCGACGTCATTATCACGACGCCGGACATGATGAGGGACGTCGGTAAGCTGGGTAAGATTCTGGGCCCTCGTGGCCTCATGCCCAACCCGAAGAGCGGCACCGTCACGCAGGACGTGGCAAAGGCCGTTCAGGAGGTCAAGGCGGGCAAGGTGGAGTACCGCGTCGACAAGGGATCGAACGTACACGTTCCCGTCGGCAAGGTCTCCTTCGATAGCGCGAAACTCGAGGAGAACGTGAAGACGCTCGTCCTCGAACTCCTTCGCGTGAAGCCCGCGACGGCAAAGGGCAAGTACTTCAAGACGGCTTCAATCAGTTCCAGCCAGGGCCCCGCGGTCAAGCTGGATGAAGCCGAACTGGTCGCCCTCAGCAAATAACCGTTCGAATTTAGGAGAGGCATATGCCCAATCCGAAGAAAGTCGCAGTGGTCGAGCAGATGTCCGAGGATCTGGCTGGCGTCGGGTCCCTGGTGCTCAGCGACTTCACGGGCATCAACGTCGAGGAGATCTCCGAGCTGCGCAAGCGCTGCCGGGAGGCTGGCGTCACGTTCCGTGTCGTCAAGAACACCCTGGTTGGCCGCGCAGTGGAGGGGACCGACAAGGAAGAGCTCACCGAGCACTTCGGCGGGCCGACCGCCATCGCCTACAGCGATGACATGGTCGCCCCGGCCAAGGTGCTCAAGGAGTTCGCCAAGGAGTTCCAGAAGCTCGAGTTCAAGGCCGGATACGTGGATGGACAGGTCGTGGATGCCAGCGGCGTGCAAGCCCTGGCCGATCTGCCCAGCCGTGAGCAGCTCCTCAGCATGGTTGCGGCGGGCATTCAGGCCCCAACCGCCTCGCTGGTGAGGACGCTGGACGCCACGGTTTCCGGGCTCGTGAACGCGCTCGACCAGATTGCCAAGCAGAAGGGCGAGGCCGCCTAGGAGCGGCACCGCCGAGAACTGATCAATACCCGGCTACGTTCGGAAAACACAGGAGTCAGGAATCATGTCGGAGAAAGTGGACCAGATCGTCGACCAGGTGGCGGAGCTCAGCGTGCTGGAGTGCTCCGAGCTGGTGAAGGCGCTGGAGGAGAAGTTCGGCGTGACCGCCGCCGCGCCCATGATGGCGATGGCCGCGGCCCCCGCCGGTGGTGGCGAAGCCGCCGAGGAGAAGACGGAGTTTGACGTCGTCCTCAACGCCGCCGGTGACAAGAAGATCCAGGTTATCAAAGTGGTCCGCGCCATCACTGGCCTGGGCCTCAAGGAAGCCAAGGAGCTCGTCGATGGTGCACCCAGCGCGATTAAAGAGGGTGTCAGCAAGGACGAGGCCGAGGGCGTCAAGACCCAGCTCGAGGAAGTCGGAGGTGTGGTTGAGCTCAAGTAGCCGCCCCACACGACGTTCTTACAGCCGTTCTGATCGGTGCCCGGTGTGGAGACACACCCCGGGCACCGGTCTGTCTATTCCCTTCGTGAGTCCGGGAGGCTGCGCGTGAGTCTGCACACCCCGCTCGAATTGCGGAACTATGCAAAACTCGATCCGGTCATCGAGATCCCCGATCTGCTCGAGGTCCAGCTGGCGTCATTCGAAGATTTTCTTCAGGCGAACCAGCCGGCCCGTCAGCGTGAACACAAAGGCCTCGAAGGCGTGTTCCGGGCGATCTTTCCGATCGAGTCGAACCGCGGCGATTTCATTCTCGAGTACCTCGAGTACAACGTCGGCGAACCCAAGTACTCCGTCGAGGAGTGCCAGGAGCGCGATCTGACATTCGTCGCGCCCCTCAAGGCCAAACTGCGCCTCATCGTGAAGGAGGCGGAGGAGGTCGACGGCGAGCGCCGGGTGAAGGACATCATCGAGTCCGAGGTCTACCTGGGCGAGCTCCCGCTCATCACGAGCAAGGGCACCTTCATCATCAACGGTGCCGAGCGCGTGATCGTGAGCCAGCTGCACCGTTCGCCGGGCGTGTTCTTCAGCGACAGCGTGCACCCCAACGGCAAGATCCTCTTCAGCGCGCGCATCATTCCCTACCGCGGCTCCTGGGTCGAGTTCACCACGGACATCAACGACACGATGTTCGTGCATATCGACCGCAAGAAGAAGCTGCCGGTCACCACGCTGCTGCGCGCCATCGGCTTCGAGAGCGACGGCAAGCTGCTGCGCGCCTTCAGCACCACGGAAACGATCTCCCTGGCCAAGCGTCCGGCCAAGTCCGACGCGGCCGCGATCGACCGCGTGCTGGTGGACGACATCTACAACCCGGACACCGGCGAGATCCTCGCCGAGGCGGGCACCCAGGTCACCGAGGCGCTGGTGACCCTGATGCGGTCGAACAAGGTCTTCGATCTCGAGGTCCTCAGCCGCGACGAAGAGGTGCACAGCAACGTCGTCCTCAACACCATCGCCAAGGATCCGACCAAGTCGGAAGAGGACGCGCTCAAGTACATCTACAACCTGCTGCGTCCGGGCGATCCCCCGAACATGGAGACGGCCCGCGCCCTGCTGGACCGGCTGTTCTTCAACGAGAAGCGCTACGATCTCGCCGGCGTCGGCCGCTACAAGATCAACACGCGCCTCGGTCTCGACGTGCCGATCGACACCACGGTGCTCACGCCCACGGACTTCGTGGCCGTGATCGCCTACCTGCTCGACATCAAGGCCGAGCAGGGGCACACCGACGACATCGACCACCTGGGCAACCGCCGCGTGCGCTCGGTGGGCGAGCTGCTGAGCAACCAGTTCAGCCTCGGCCTGTCGCGCATGGCGCGGATCATCCGCGAGCGGATGGCCCTGCAGGACAGCGAGAACATCACGCCCTCGGACCTGGTGAACGCGCGCACCATCAGCGCCGTGATCCAGAGCTTCTTCGGCAGCAGCCAGCTCTCGCAGTTCATGGATCAGACCAACCCTCTCTCGGAGCTCACCCACAAGCGCCGCCTCAGCGCTTTGGGACCGGGCGGTCTCACGCGCGAGCGCGCAGGCTTCGAGGTGCGAGACGTGCACTACACCCACTACGGGCGCATGTGTCCCATCGAGACGCCTGAAGGACCGAACATCGGTCTGATCACCAGCCTGTCCACCTACGCGCGCATCAACCCCTTCGGCTTCCTCGAGACGCCCTACCGCACGGTGAAGAAGGGGAAGGTCAGCGACGAGACGATCTACCTGAGCGCGGACGAAGAGGATCGCGTGGTGATCGCCCAGGCGAACGCGCCGCTGGACCCCAAGTCCACCTTCGTGAATCCCGAGGTCCTCTCCCGGAGCAAGGGCGAGTTCCCGATGAGCGAACCGAGCGACGTCGAGTTCATGGACGTGGCGCCCTCGCAGCTCGTGAGCGCGGCGGCCAGCCTGATTCCCTTCCTCGAGCACGACGATGCGAACCGAGCGCTGATGGGCTGCAACATGCAGCGCCAGGCCGTGCCCCTGCTCCGCACCGAGGCCCCGCTGGTGGGCACGGGCATGGAGAAGCGCGTGGCCCACGACAGCCAGGCGGTGGTGATCGCCGAGCGCGCCGGTAGCGTGGTCAGCGTGACCGGCGAGCGGATCATCGTTCAGCCCGCTCGCAGTCGCGCGAGCGACCTGGAGGACTTCTCCGAGTTCGAGGGCCAGGACGTCTATAATCTGCAGAAGTTCCACCGCTCCAACCAGGACACCTGCGTGAACCAGAAGCCCATCGTCAAGGTGGGGGACAAGGTGAGCGCGGGCGAGGTGCTGGCCGACGGCCCCGCGACGGCGGCCGGCGAGCTGGCGCTCGGCGTCAACACCCTGGTGGCCTTCATGCCCTGGGGCGGCTACAACTACGAGGATGCGATCCTGCTCAGCGAGAAGCTGGTGAAGGACGACAGCTTCACCTCGATCCACATCGAGGAGTTCGAGTGCCAGGTGCGTGAGATCAAGGCCGGCCGCGAGGAGATTACTCGCGAGCTGCCCAACGTCGGCGAGGACGCGCTCAAGAACCTGGACGAGAACGGCATCATCCGCACCGGCGCCCGCGTGAAGAGCGGCGACATCCTGGTCGGCAAGGTCACACCCAAGGGCGAGACCGAGCTCTCCCCCGAGGAGCGCCTGCTGCGCGCGATCTTCGGCGACAAGGCCGGCGACGTCCGCAACGCGAGCCTGAAGGCCCCTCCCGGCATGGACGGCATCGTGGTGGACGTGAAGGTGTTCTCCCGCAAGGAGCGCGGCGACAGCACGCGCACCGAGGAGAAGCGCCGCATCGAACGCCTCCGCCGCAAGGCCAAGGAGGAGGAGAAGAGAATCCTCGGCCTGCGCGACAGCCGTCTGCGCGAGCTGATGACGGGCCAGGACAGCCAGAAGCTGGTGAACGCGGAGACCGGCGAGGTCGTCCTGCGCGCCGGCCGCAAGCTGAGCGAGGCGCTCCTCGACGAGCTCGACCTCGACGGCCTGCACTGGGGCCTGCCCATCGTCAAGGATCTCACCACCGACAAGAAGATCAAGCGCCTCATGGACGCCTCCGCCCGCGCCCTGCAGAAGGTCGAGCAGGAGCTGGACAAGGAGAAGGAGCGCGTCGAGATGGGCGATGAGCTGCCCCCCGGCGTGATCCAGCTCGTGAAGGTGCTCGTCGCCCGCAAGCGCAAGCTGTCGGTGGGCGACAAGATGGCCGGACGCCACGGCAACAAGGGCGTCATCGCCAAGATCATGGCCGAGGAGGACATGCCCTACCTGCCGGACGGAACGCCCGTGCAGATCGTGCTGAACCCCCTCGGCGTGCCGAGTCGTATGAACGTGGGCCAGGTGCTGGAGACGCACCTGGGCTGGGCCGCCAAGGTGCTCGGCTTCAACGCCAAGACCGCGGTGTTCAACGGCGCCACGGAGACCGAGGTGAAGACGGCTCTCCAGGAGGCGAGCCTCGACACCGACGGCAAGACCGACCTCTTCGACGGCCGCACCGGCGATCCCTTCGACGAGCGGGTGATGGTGGGCTACATCTACATGATGAAGCTCTCCCACCTGGTCGACGACAAGATTCACGCCAGGAGCATCGGGCCCTACAGCCTCGTCACCCAGCAGCCCCTGGGTGGTAAGGCGCAGTTCGGCGGCCAGAGGTTCGGTGAGATGGAGGTGTGGGCCCTCGAGGCCTACGGCGCCGCTCACACTCTTCAGGAGCTGCTCACGGTCAAGAGCGACGACGTCGCGGGTCGCAGCGCGATCTACGAGGCGATCGTGAAGGGGGACAACCCCAGCAAGCCCGGTGTGCCGGAGTCCTTCAACGTGCTGGTGAAGGAACTCCAGGCGCTCTGTCTCGACGTGGATCTCGACCGGGCCGACGCCGCGAGCAACTAGTTGATGTCACACTGCCCGGCGCGACGAGCGCCGGAAGGAGGTTAGCGTGTTCCTCAGTTTCCGCCAAAGGGAGACCGAGACTCCGGACTTCAGGGCGATCAAGATCTCCCTGGCGAGTCCCGAGGTAATCCGGCAGTGGAGCTTCGGCGAGGTAACGAAGCCGGAGACCATCAACTACCGCTCCTTCAAGCCGGAGAAGAACGGTCTCTTCTGCGAGAAGATCTTCGGACCGGTCAAGGACTGGGAGTGCGCCTGCGGCAAGTACAAGCGGATCCGCTATCGCGGCGTGATCTGCGACCGCTGCGGCGTCGAGGTGACCCTGTCCCGGGTGCGCCGCGAGCGCATGGGCCACATCGAGCTGGCCGTGCCCGTGGCCCATATCTGGTTCTTCAAGGGCCTGCCCAGCCGGATCGGCCATCTGCTCGGCATGACCATCAAGGATCTCGAGCGGATCATCTACTACGAGTCCTGCCTGGTCATCGACCCCGGCAACACCACGTTGCAGGTGCGCGAGCTCATCAGCGAGGAGCGTTACTACGAGCTCCTCGACGAGGGCTTCGAGTTCGAGGCCAAGATGGGCGCCGAGGCGATCCAGGACCTGCTCGGCAAGCTGGATCTCGACGAGCTCTCCATCGAGCTGCGCGACCAGGTCGCCAACGAGACCAGCCAGCAGCGCAAGCAGGAGGCGCTGAAGCGCCTGCGCGTCGTGAAGGCCTTCCTCAACTCGGGCGGCAACAAGCCCGACTGGATGGTGCTGCATGTCGTTCCGGTGCTGCCGCCGGATCTGCGTCCGCTGGTGCCGCTGGAGGGCGGTCGTTTCGCCACGAGCGATCTCAACGACCTCTACCGGCGCATCATCAACCGCAACAACCGCCTGAAGAAGCTCATCGAGATCAAGGCGCCCGAGGTCATCCTCCGCAACGAGAAGAGGATGCTGCAGGAGGCCGTGGACGCGCTGTTCGACAACAGCCGCCGCAGCCGCGCCGTGCGCGGACACGGCAACCGGCCCCTGAAGAGCCTGAGCGACATGCTCAAGGGCAAGCAGGGCCGCTTCCGCCAGAACCTGCTCGGTAAGCGCGTCGACTACTCCGGTCGCTCGGTGATCGTCGTGGGCCCGGAGCTCAAGCTCCATCAGTGCGGCCTGCCCAAGAGCATGGCCCTGGAGCTGTTCAAGCCCTTCATCATCAGGAAGCTGGAGGAGAAGGGCTACGTCCAGACGGTCAAGAGCGCCAAGAAGCTCGTTGAGCGCGAGCGTCCGGAGGTGTGGGACATCCTGGAGGAGATCATCCAGGACCACCCGGTGCTGCTGAACCGCGCGCCGACCCTGCACCGTCTCGGCATCCAGGCCTTCCAGCCCGTGCTGGTGGAGGGCAAGGCGATCCGTCTGCATCCGCTGGTGTGCCAGGCCTTCAACGCCGACTTCGACGGCGACCAGATGGCCGTGCACGTGCCCCTGTCCTTCGAGGCGCAGCTCGAGAGCCGCATGCTGATGCTGTCGGCCAACAACATCCTGCTGCCCTCCAACGGCAAGCCGGTGGCCACCCCGCACCAGGAGCTGGTGCTGGGCTGCTACTACCTGACCCGGTCCAAGACGGGCGGCAAGGGCGAGGGCCTGCGCTTCAACGACACCACCGAGGTGCTGCAGGCGCTCGACCACAAGGTCGTGGCCATGCACAGCCTCGTGCACGTGAAGGTGGCGGGCGAGTGGCTCGAGACCACCGCCGGCCGCGTGATCTTCAACGAGAGCGTTCCCGACAAGCTGGGCTTCATCAACTACCACCTGGACAACAAGCGCCTCTCCACGCTGGTGTCCAACTGCTACCTGGAGATGGGTGGCGAGGCGACGGTGTACTTCGTCGACGAGCTCAAGGAGCTCGGCTTCAACTACGCCACGCTCGCCGGCATCACCATCGGTATCGATGACCTGATCATTCCGAAGGACAAGCCGAAGATCCTGGCCGCCGCCGACAAGGAAGTGGCGAAGATCGTGGCGGACTTCGAGAACAAGAAGATCTCCGACGGTGAGCGCTACAACCGCATCATCGACCGCTGGACGACGGCTCGCGACGCCGTGGCCGACTCGATGATGGAGGCCATGGAGACCGACCGCCAGGGCTTCAACCCGGTGTTCATGATGGCCCACTCCGGCTCCCGAGGCAGCCGCGACCAGATCAGCCAGCTCTCGGGTATGCGCGGTCTGATGGCCAAGCCCCAGAAGAAGATGACCGGTCAGGTCGGTGAAATCATCGAGCAGCCGATCAAGAGCAACTTCCGTGAGGGCCTGACCGTGCTGCAGTACTTCATCTCCACGCACGGCGCCCGCAAGGGACTGGCCGATACGGCGCTGAAGACCGCCGACGCGGGCTACCTGACCCGTCGTCTGGTGGACGTGGCCCAGGACGTCATCATCACCGAGGAGGACTGCGGCACGATCCGCGGCCTCGACATGACGCCCCTCGAGGAGGGCGGCGACGTCATCGAGAGCCTGCACGACCGCATCATCGGCCGCGTCACGGCCGACGACGTTCTCGATCCCCTCACCGGCGAGATCCTGCTGGAGGCCGGCGAGCTGGTGGACGAGGACAAGGCGAAGATGGTCGAGGAGAAGGGCATCGAGATGGTGAAGATCCGCTCGGTGCTGACCTGCGAGACCCGCCGCGGCGTGTGCATCAACTGCTACGGACGCAACCTCGCCTCCAACCGCATGGCCGACATCGGCGACGCGGTGGGCGTGATCGCGGCCCAGTCGATCGGCGAGCCGGGCACGCAGCTGACCCTGCGAACCTTCCACGTGGGCGGCATCGCCGGCCGCATCGCCGAGGCGACGGTGAAGACCGCGCCCTGCGCCGCCGAGATCGAGTGGGTCGACGTCCGCAAGATCAAGAACGCCGACGGGCACCAGGTCGTGATCGGCCACAAGGGCGAGATCCTGGTGAAGGTGCAGGAGGGCACGAAGGAGCGCATCCGCGCCCGCTTCGCGGCGCCCTACGGCGCGGTTCTGTTCGGCAAGGACGGCGCCAAGGTGAAGGAGGGCGACCCCCTGTTCACCTGGGATCCCTACGCCGAGCCGATCGTCAACACGAAGAAGGGCGAGGTCCAGTTCATCGACATCGAGGAGGGCCGCACCTTCAAGCAGGAGACGGACGAGAAGGGCCGCCGCCAGGTGGTGATCGTCGACGACCTGCAGAAGGAGCTGCACCCCGAGATCAAGATCATCAACAAGGACGGCAAGGTTCTCGAGAAGTTCTACCTGCCGACCAACGCGATCCTGCACGTGAAGGACGGCGACGAGGTCACCGCCGGCACGAGCCTCGTGAAGGTGGCCAAGGATCTCGGTCACACGGGCGACATCACGGGCGGTCTGCCCCGCGTGGTGGACCTGTTCGAGGTTCGCAAGCCCAAGGATTCGGCCATCGTCACGGCCATCGACGGGCTGGTGGAGATCGGCGGCGTCACGCGCGGCATGCGCAAGGTCATCATCAAGCGCGATGCCGACACCCAGGAGGAGTACCTGATCCCCCAGGGTAAGCACATGCGCGTGCACGACGGCGACGAGGTCACCGCGGGCGACCGCCTGACCGAGGGTCCGATCAACCCCTTCGACATTCTGGCGGTGAAGGGTGTCCAGGCGGCGCAGAGCTACCTGGTGAACGAGATCCAGGAGGTCTACCGTCTGCAGGGCGTGGGCATCAACGACAAGCACATCGAGACGATCGTGCGTCAGATGCTCCGCAAGGTGCAGGTGAAGGAGTCGGGCGGCACCCGCTTCCTCGAGGGCGATCAGGTGGAGCGCGCCGAGTTCCACGAGGAGAACGAGCGCGTCGTGACCGGCGGCGGCGATCCGGCCACCTATCAGCCGCTGCTGCTGGGCATCACGAAGGCCTCCCTCACCACCGAGAGCTTCATCTCGGCGGCGAGCTTCCAGGAGACCACGCGCGTGCTCACCGAGGCCGCCATCAACGGCAAGACCGACTATCTCTACGGCCTCAAGGAGAACGTCATCATGGGCCGCCTGATCCCCGCGGGGACCGGGCGCAAGGAGTACGCCGACCTCAAGGTGGTGGAGGACGACCTCAAGGCGCTTCAGGCCGAGGTCGCCGCCAAGAAGGCCGCCGAGGAGGAGGCCCTGGCCGCCGTGGCCACGAAGGCCGAGGCGCAGGCGCAGAGCATCATCGAGGAGGGCAAGATCCTCTTCCCCGAGGACGGGGGCGAGGGCGAGGCCGTGACCACCCAGGGTGGCGACGGCGAGGCTCCCTCGAGCTAGAGCAGGTTTCGACCCGCCTCCGCCCGTCCACGGACGGGGGCGGGGATGTAACCCGCACAATGACAAGGGAAAATAGCCCGGGCGGGTTGACAGGACCCGAGTGATCATGTAGATTGGCGGTCTTGTGTGTTCCGCCAAGCTCGGGGCAGATTGACTCCCTAAGGTTAAGAACAACAACGAGTTGCGGGCCAATCCCGGAGGCCGGGTGCCCCCGATTGCGAGGAGTTGCGAGCGTGCCGACGCTGAATCAGTTGATCCGCAAGGGCCGAAAGGTCGTCGCGAAGAAAAGTAAGTCGCCCGCCCTGCAGGGATGCCCGCAGAAGCGCGGCGTCTGCACGAGGGTGTACACGACGACGCCCAAGAAGCCGAACTCGGCCCTGCGTAAGGTCGCGCGCGTGCGCTTGACCAACGGCATCGAGGTCACGGCCTACATCCCCGGCGAGGGCCACAACCTGCAGGAGCACTCCATCGTGCTCATCCGTGGCGGCCGAGTTAAGGATCTGCCGGGCGTACGCTACCACATCGTGCGTGGCGCCCTGGATGCGAGTGGCGTGGAGGGTCGGAACCAGCGCCGCTCCAAGTACGGCGCGAAGCGCCCCAAGAAGTAGCGAAGCGAGGAGAACGAGCATGCCGCGTCGTAAGCTGAAAAAAACGAACGAGTTGACGCCCGATCCGCGCTTCAATAGCACCGTGGTCACCCAGTTCATCAACTATATGATGAAGGGTGGAGGCAAGAGCGCCTCCGAGAAGATCTTCTACGGTGCCATGGACATCATCGAAGAGCGCTCCGGGAAGAAGGGTCTGGAGGTTTTCACCGCCGCCCTGAACAACGTGAAGCCTCACCTCGAAGTCACCACCAAGCGTGTGGGTGGCGCCAACTACCAGGTGCCGATCGAGGTTCGTCCCGCGCGGCGCACCGCTCTGGCGATGCGCTGGGTTCTGTCTTTCTCCCGCAGCCGGCCCGACCACACCATGGCCGAGCGCCTGGCCGCGGAGCTCCTGGCGGCCTTCCGCAAGGAGGGTCCGTCCATGAAGAAGCGCGAGGACACGCACCGGATGGCCGAGGCCAACAAGGCCTTCGCCCACTTCCGGTTCTAGGGAAAGGAAGCGAGATCTCACATAGCCGCCGGTGACGGTTCACGCGGACTCCTCGCATCGGGAGTCCAAATCACCGGAGGACGATGTCTGCAGGTCCGGGTCCTGATGGATACCCCTCCTGAGGTCTCGAACTGCAGTCATCGTCTGTTCGAGATCTCAGGAGGGTTTTTTTAGGTCTCATGAGTAGTAACGGAGAGCCTCTAGAACGGATTCGAAATATCGGCATCGCGGCTCATATCGATGCCGGTAAGACGACGACGACCGAGAGGATTCTTTACTACGCCGGGATCATCCATCGCATGGGAGAGGTGCACGACGGCGCCGCGACCATGGACTGGATGGAGCAGGAACGCGAAAGAGGGATCACGATCACCTCTGCGGCGACGACCTGCTACTGGCGGGACCACCGGATCAACATCATCGACACGCCGGGGCATGTCGACTTCACGATGGAAGTGGAGCGCAGCCTCAGGGTCCTGGACGGGATGATCGCCGTCTTCTGCGCCGTCGGCGGCGTGGAGCCCCAGTCGGAGACGGTTTGGCGCCAGGCGGATCGCTACGAGGTGCCGCGGATCGCCTTCGTCAACAAGATGGACCGCATCGGGGCGGACTTCGAGCGGGTGGTGGGACAGATTCGGGAGCGGTTGGGGGCCAACGGAGTACCGGTCGCCCTGCCCATCGGAAGCGAGGATGCCTTCACCGGCATCATCGATCTGGTGAAGATGCAGGCGCTGATCTACGACGACGAGTCCCTGGGCGCCGAGTACGTGGCGGGCGAGATCCCCGCCGAGCTCGCGGATGAAGCCGAAATGGCGCGCGAGCATCTGATCGAGGCCCTGTCCGAGTTCGACGACGAGCTGGCCGAGGCCTACCTGAGCGGCGAAACGGTCGAACGGACCGCGCTGAACGGGGCGATCAGGAGGACGACCCTTGCCGGACAGGTGGTTCCGGTGTTTGTTGGGGCGGCCTTCAAGAACAAGGGCATCCAGCGGCTGCTCGACGGGATCGTCGAATACCTGCCGAGTCCGCTGGACCTCCCGCCCATCGAGGGGGAGGCGCTCAAGGGAGATGGCGTGGAGACGCGCCGCCCCGACCCGGACGAGCCGTTCGCCGCGCTGGCCTTCAAGGTCGCCAGCGACGCCTTCGCCGGGAAGCTGACCTTCATCCGCGTCTACAGCGGAACCCTGAAGGTCGGCGAGGTGGCCCTGGACGTGGCCACGGGGAAGAAGGAGCGCATCGGGCGTCTGCTGAGAATGCACGCCAACAAGCGCGAGGAAGTGCCCGCTGTGTCGGCCGGTGAGATCGTCGCGGCGGTGGGTCTGAAGACGGTGCGGACGGGGGACACCCTGACCCACATCAAGCACCCGCTGGTGCTGGAGTCGATGACCTTTCCTGAGCCGGTGATCGATATCGCCATCGAGCCCAGGACGAAGGCGGACGAGGAGAAGCTGGCGCTGGCCCTCGAACGCCTCTCGGAGGAGGATCCCACCTTCAAGGTGCGGATCGACGCGGAAACGGGGCAGACGCTCATCTCGGGAATGGGAGAGCTTCACCTCGAGATCCTCCGAGACCGCATGGTGCGCGAGTTCAACGTCGAAGCGAACGTTGGCAAGCCCCAGGTGGTCTACAAGGAATCGGTGGCCGCTCGGGGAAGCGCCGAGCACCGCTACCAGCGCCAGATCGCCGGCAAGGGCGTTTTCGCCCACGTGAAGCTGGCGGTCGAGCCCGCGGGAACTGGAGAGGGCTTCCGTTTCGTGAACGAGATGGACGCCCAGGAGTTGCCCCGGGAGTACGTGGATGCCGTGGAGTCCAGCGCGAAGATGTCGATGGGCTCAGGAGTACTGGCGGGCTACGAGTTGGTCGACTGCCAGGTGACGCTCCTCGGAGGCTCCCACCATGAGGTGGACTCCTCCGCTCAGGCCTTCCAGGCCGCCACCGCGCTGGCTTTTCGCGAAGCGGTGTTGCAGGCCTCGCCGATTCTCCTCGAGCCCGTGATGACGGTCGAGGTGATCACGCCGGGAGACTTTACCGGCGACGTGGTCGGCGACCTGAACGCGCGGCGCGGGAAGGTGGAAGGGATGGCTCCACGGGTGGAGTCTCAGATCGTGACGGCGGTCGTGCCGCTGTCGGAAATGTTCGGTTACATGACCCAGTTGCGGTCATTGACGCAGGGTAGAGCGGTGTTCTCGATGGAGTTTTCGCACTTCGATGAAGTGCCCAAGAACATCGCCGGTCGATTCGTCGGATTCGGGGCGTAGGGAGCCCCCAGAGGAGGTTGACTCACCATGGCGAAGGAAAAGTTCGATCGAACTAAGCCGCATGTGAACGTGGGAACGATCGGTCACGTGGACCACGGCAAGACCACGCTGACGGCAGCCATGACCTTGACGCTCAGCAAGGCGGGTTTGTGCGACCACGTCCCCTTCGAGGACATCGACAAGGCTCCCGAGGAGCGCGAGCGCGGCATCACGATCGCGACCGCCCACGTGGAGTACCAGTCGGAGAACCGGCACTACGCTCACGTTGACTGCCCGGGTCACGCCGACTACGTGAAGAACATGATCACCGGTGCCGCCCAGATGGACGGCGCGATCCTGGTGGTGAGCGCGGCCGACGGCCCGATGCCCCAGACCCGCGAGCACGTGCTTCTGGCGCGTCAGGTGAACGTTCCCTACATCGTGGTCTACATGAACAAGGTGGACCAGGTTGATGACGAGGAGCTTCTGGACCTGGTTGAGCTGGAGATTCGCGAGCTTCTGAGCGAGTACAATTTCCCGGGCGACGACCTGCCGATCATTCGCGGCAGCGCCCTGAAGGCCGGCGAGTGCGGCTGCGGCCAGCGCGAGTGCGAGACCTGCAAGAGCATCTTCGAGCTGGTGGACGCGGTGGACGAGTCGGTTCCGGAGCCCGAGCGCGAGATCGACAAGCCCTTCCTGATGCCGGTCGAGGACGTTTTCTCGATCACCGGCCGCGGCACCGTCGGCACGGGCCGAGTGGAGCGTGGCCAGGTCCACGTTGGCGAGAAGGTGGAGCGCATCGGCATCCGCGAGACGATGACGACCGTTGTTACGGGCGTTGAGATGTTCCGCAAGATTCTGGACGACGCTCAGGCGGGCGACAACATCGGCCTTCTGCTTCGCGGCGTTGAGAAGAGCGACCTGGAGCGCGGCATGGTTCTGGCGGCTCCGGGCAGCGTGACTCCCCACACGAAGTTCGAGGGCGAGGTCTACATTCTGACGAAGGAGGAGGGTGGCCGTCACACTCCGTTCTTCAACGGCTATCGTCCGCAGTTCTACTTCCGCACGACGGACGTGACGGGCGTGGCGAATCTTCCCGAGGGGACCGAGATGGTCATGCCCGGGGACAACGTGAAGATGTCGATCGAGTTGATCACGCCGATCGCGATGGAGGAGAACCTCCGCTTCGCGATCCGCGAGGGCGGCCGCACCGTCGGCGCCGGCGTGGTGACCAAGATCAACGAGTAGGAAACAGTCGCAAAAGGTGAGCAGGCGGCCGACTGGCCGAAGCTGGAGTAGCCAGGCGAACGGAGGTACGGGTTGTACACTGGACAGAAGATCAAGATCAAGCTCAAGGCTTACGAGCACAGCACACTCGATCGCTCGGCGTTCGAGATCGTGCGCACCGCCAAGCGGACGGGCGCCGAGATTTCCGGCCCCATCCCGCTGCCCACGCAGCGGCAGCTCTACACGGTGCTTCGTTCGCCTCACGTGAACAAGAAGTCCCGCGAGCAGTTCGAGATGCGCATTCACAAGCGCCTCATCGAGATCACCAAGTCGACCCCAGCCACTCTCGACGCGCTGACGAAGCTGGATCTTCCGGCCGGCGTGGATATCGAGATCAAGGTCTGATGCCGGTTGCCCTTCGCGCTCGGGAGCGCGGGGGGGACGGCATAGCGAAGGAAACTGGAGTAGGAATGCCGAACGCGAATCTGTACGACGGCAAGGGCAAGAGCGCCGGAACCGTGGAACTCCCCGAGGGCATCTTCGGGCAGGAGATCAACGGTCACCTGATCTGGGAGGCAGTGAAGAACTTCACCGCCAACCAGCGCAGCGGCACGGCCCATACCAAGGACCGCTCCCAGGTGACGGGCTCCACCGCGAAGCTCTACCGCCAGAAGGGCACCGGCCGCGCGCGCGCGGGCTCCGCGAAGAGCCCCACCCGCTACGGCGGCGGTACCGCCTTCGGGCCGAAGATGCGGGACCACAGCTACAAGCTGCCCAAGAAGGCGAAGCGCGCCGCGCTGCTGTCCGCGCTCAGCGACCGCGCTTCCGAGGGCAACGTGGTCGTGGTGGACGGCTTCGCCCCCGAGGCCCCGAACACCAAGGATTTCAAGGCTCTGCTGACGGGCATGGGCATCAGCGAGGGCGAGGAGAAGATTCTCCTGGTTCTCGAGGACTACGACCTGGCCGTCTGCAAGTCCGCGCGCAATCTGCGCAACCTCGACTTCATCACCGGTCGGGAGCTGAACACCTACCAGGTCATGTGGGCCGACAAGCTCGTGCTCAGCAAAGAGGCCCTGGAGCAGGTGAAGGAGGTCTTCGGATCATGAAGGATGTCTACCGCGTGGTTCGGCGCGCGCTGCTCACGGAGAAGACCGCCGAACTGCAGGCCGAGAACAAGTTCGTCTTCGAGGTCGATCGCCGGGCCGGCAAGCCCGAGATCCGCCAGGCCGTCGAGGAGATCTTCAAGGTGAAGGTCACGGACGTGAAGACCATGAACGTTCGCGGCAAGGTGAAGCGCCTGGGCCGCCACGAAGGCAAGCGCCCCGACTGGAAGAAGGCGATCGTGACTCTGGCGGAGGGCGACAGCATCGATGTCGTCACCCAGGCCTAGCCGGGCGAGGAGATAGCAATGGGAATCAAGAAGTTCAGGCCCCTGACACCGAGCCAGCGCTACCGTACGGTCTCCGATTTTTCGGAGATCACGACGGACAAGCCTGAGAAGAGCCTGCTCGAGCCGATCAAGAAGAGCGGCGGCCGTAACAACCACGGTCACATCACGAGCCGGCGTCGGGGTGGCGGGCACAAGCGTCAGTATCGTCGCATCGACTTCAAGCGGAACAAGTTCGGCATCCCGGCCAAGGTCGCTACCATCGAGTACGACCCGAACCGCTCCGCCCGCATCGCGCTGCTCCACTACGCGGACGGCGAGAAGCGCTACATCCTGGCGCCTCACGGCGTCGAGGTGGGCGACCGCCTCGAGTCCGGCGAGAACGTCGAGATCCGCGTGGGCAACTCGATGCCGCTGAAGGCGATTCCTCTCGGTTCCACGATTCACAACGTGGAGCTGAAGATCGGCAAGGGCGGCCAGATGGCCCGCAGCGCCGGCTCCTACGTGCAGCTGATGGCGAAGGACGGCGAGTACTGCCACCTGCGCCTGCCCAGCGGCGAGGTGCGCCTGGTGCACCGCAACTGCTACGCGACCCTGGGCCAGGTGGGCAACCTGGATCACGAGAACGTGGTTCTCGGCAAGGCCGGCGCGTCGCGCTGGCGGGGTCGTCGTCCCAAGGTTCGCGGCGTGGCCATGAACCCGGTGGACCACCCGCACGGCGGCGGCGAGGGTAAGACCTCCGGCGGCCGTCATCCGGTCTCGCCCTGGGGCACGCCGGCCAAGGGTTATCGCACGCGTAAGAAGAACAACTCCACCGACCGCTTCATCGTCCGTCGGCGGAAGTCCTAGGTAAGGAACGAGGAGGAAGGCAGTGTCCCGTTCTCTCAAGAAGGGCCCTTACATCGACATGAGGCTGCTCACGCGGCTCGAGGAGATGAACACCAAGGGCGACAAGAAAGTGGTCAAGACCTGGGCTCGTCGCTGCACGATCTCTCCGGAGTTCGTCGGCCACACCCTGGCGATCCACAACGGAAACAAGTTCATCCCCGTGTACATCACGGAGAACATGGTGGGGCACAAGCTCGGCGAGTTCTCGCCGACACGCACCTTCCGTGGACATGCCGGCAAGGCCAAGTAGTCGGGCTGAAGCCCAGGGGACACTGGAGGTTTTGTGATGCCTGCCAAGGCTAGCGCAAAGTTCGTGCGGATTTCGCCCTTCAAGATGCGTCAGGTTGCGAACATGGTTCGCGGCATGGGCGTGAACGAGGCCATGCACGTTCTCAAGCACATGAATAAGGGCGCGGCGCAGCCCATCTATCGGGTGATCAAGTCGGCCGTCGCCAACGCGACCGATCTGGCCAGCGAGGAGAACCCGGTGGACGTCGATCGTCTCTTCGTGGAGACGATCAAGGCCGATGAAGGCCCCACCATGAAGCGCATCCGCCCCCGCGCACAGGGGCGCGCGTTCAGGATCCGCAAGCGGACCAGCCATCTCTTCGTTGAGCTGGGCCAGAGGTAAGGAGGAACAAGTGGGACAGAAGACTCATCCGACCGGCTTCCGTCTCGGGATCATCAAGACCTGGGATTCCCGCTGGTTCGCCACCAAGAACTACGCTGACTGGCTGAACGAGGATGTCACCATCCGTCGCTTCATCAAGCAGCGCCTGCACCGCGCCGGAATCGCGAAGGTGACCATCGAGCGTTCGACGAAGAAGGTCACCATCAACATTCACACCGCCCGTCCGGGCATGGTGATCGGCCGCAAGGGGCAGGAAGTGGATCTGCTCAGGGACCAGCTCAACCACCTCACCGGTAAGCAGGTCTACCTGAACATCAAAGAGGTGAAGAAGCCCGAACTGAACTCGACGCTCGTGGCGGAGCACATCGCCACGCAGCTGGAGAACCGCGTCGGTTTCCGTCGGGCCATGAAGAAGTCGATCACCTCGGCGATCCGCATGGGTGCCCGGGGCATCAAGATCCAGTGCGGCGGCCGTCTGGGCGGCGCCGAGATCGCCCGCGTCGAGCACTACAACGAGGGCGAGGTGCCGCTCCACACGCTGCGTGCGGACATCGACTACGGCACCGCCACCGCGAAGACCACCTTTGGCACCGTTGGCGTGAAGGTGTGGATCTACATCAACGACATCTTCCCGAAGGACTTCAAGCGGGAGCTGAGCAACCAGGTGCAGGAGGCCATCTAAGCCATGTTGATGCCCAAGCGCGTAAAGCACCGCAAGGTACAGAAGGGCCGCATGCGAGGCTTCGCCTACCGCGGCAGTACGATCTCCTTCGGCCAGTACGCCATGCAGGCGCAGGAGCCCTGCTGGATCACGAGCCGTCAGATCGAGGCCGCTCGTGTGGCGATTACCCGCCACATGAAGCGTAGTGGAAAGCTCTGGATTCGGATCTTCCCGAACAAGCCGATCACCATCAAGCCCGCCGAGACCCGCATGGGTAAGGGTAAGGGCAACCCCGAGTACTGGGTGTCGGTTGTCAAGCCCGGCAGGATTCTCTTCGAGATCGAAGGTGTTTCCGAGGAGATTGCCCGCCGTGCGATGCAGCTGGGCGCCGCCAAGCTGCCCGCCAAGATGAAGTTCCTGACCCGCGAGGCATAAGGAGAGGGTCATGAAAATGAACGAGATGAGGGATATGACCCTCCAGGAACTCGAGGCCAAGGAACGGGACATGGCGGAGGAGCTCTTCAACATGAAGCTCCGTCATGGCCTGGCCCAGCTCGACAATCCTCTTAATATCCGCAAGGCGCGTCGCGACCTCGCGCGGATCAAGACCCTGATGACCGAGCGTCAGCAGGAGCAGGCTTCAGAAGGAACGGAGTAGGGGATGGATGACAAGAGCCGGAACCTGAGGAAGACCCTCCTGGGTACCGTCGTGAGCGACAAGATGGAGAAGTCGGTGGTCGTCAAGGTCGAACGCCGCATTCCCCATCCGCGCTACAAGCGCTACTACAAGCGCAGCACCAGCGTGGTCGCCCATGACGCCGAGAACAGCTGCCGCGAGGGAGACATGGTCCGAGTGATGGCCATCCGTCCGATGAGCAAGACCAAGCGCTGGCGCGTCTACGAGATCGTCAAGCGGGCCGAGTAGGGGGAGGCGAGAGCAATGATTCAGCAGGAAAGCATGGTCATCATCGCCGACAACTCCGGCGCCAAGAAGGCCCAGTGCATCAAGGTCCTGGGGGGAACGCGCCGCAAGTACGCTTCGGTGGGCGACATCATCACCGTCGCCATCAAGCAGGCGCTGCCCAAGGGCAACGTGAAGCGGGGCGAGGTGGCACGCGCGGTGGTCGTGCGCACGCGGAAAGAGGTTCGTCGTCGCGACGGGTCCTACATCCGCTTCGACCAGAACGCGGCCGTTATCATCAACCAGCAGAACGAGCCGGTGGGCACGCGAATCTTCGGCCCTGTGGCGCGTGAGCTGCGCGAGAGGAAGTTCATGAAGATCGTCTCTCTCGCGCCCGAAGTGCTCTAGCGAGGTGAAACCGTGAAGATCGCGAAGAACGATACAGTCGAGGTGATCGCGGGGGCCAGCAAGGGCCTCAAGGGGAAGGTGCTCAAGGTCTTTCCCACCCGCGACCGCATCATCGTGGAAAAGGTGAACATGGTGAAGCGGCATCAGAAGCCGCGCAGCCAGCAGGATCCTGGGGGCATCATCGAGAAGGAAGCCCCGATCCACGTTTCGAACGTCAAACTGCTCGAAAAGGGCTCCCGTCCCTAGCTGAGGCGGTGCCCGGCCACCCGCGCCGGGTCGCTGAAGCGCACAGGAAAGGAAGCAAGAGATGGCAAGGCTCAAAGCCTACTATCACGAAAACGTAGTGCCGGCTCTTCAGGAGAAGTTCGCCTACGCGAATCCCATGCAGATCCCGCGTCTGAAGAAGATCGTGGTGAACATGGGCGTCGGCGAGGGTGGACGCACCGAGAGCATGATCGTGGCGGCCGAGAAGGAGCTCAGGACCATCACCGGTCAGAAGCCCAGGATCAACCAGGCTCGCAAGTCCGTTGCGAACTTCAAGATCCGTGAGGGCATGCCGGTCGGTTTGAAGGTCACGCTCCGAGGCGCTCGCATGTGGGAGTTCTACGACCGTCTGGTCAATGTGGCTCTCCCGCGCGTGAGGGACTTCCGCGGTGTGCCCGACAAGAGCTTCGACGGGCGGGGTAACTACAACCTCGGCGTCAAGGAGCAGATCATCTTTCCCGAGATCGACTACGACAAGATCAGTCGCATCCAGGGGATGGACATCAATTTCGTCACCAGTGCCGAGACGGACGAAGAGGCGATGGAGCTGCTGAAGCAGCTGAACATGCCCTTCCGCCGGAACTAGCGGACGAAAACGTTAAAGAGGTGTCAGCGTGGCCAAGAAGTGCCTGATCATCAAGTCCAGCCGGAAGCCCAAGTTCAAGGTGCGGGCCTACACGCGGTGTAGGCGCTGCGGGCGTCCGCGTGCCTATATGCGCAAGTTCGGCATCTGCCGCATTTGCTTCCGTGAAATGGCTCTGCGCGGGGAGATCCCCGGCGTCGTCAAGGCCAGCTGGTAACCAGGTATCTGAGTAAGAAGCGAAACGAGGGTTAGCTCATGTCGATGACCGATCCCATTGCGGACTTCCTGACGAGAATCCGGAACGCCACCCGCGCGAAGCACGCTCGCGTGGATATCCCGGCGTCGCGGATCAAGGGTGAGATCGCCAAGATCCTCCGGGAGCAGGGATACATCAAGGACGTGAAGTTCGTAGAGGATGGTAAGCAGGGACTCCTGCGCATCTACCTCAAATACAACGATGACAGTGCCCCCGTGATCGAGGGCTTGCAGCGCGTCAGTACTCCCGGCCGCCGGATCTACGCCAAGAAGGGCGAGATTCCGCGTGTGTTCGGAGGCTTCGGCGTTGTGGTGCTGTCCACCAGTCATGGCGTCATCACCGGCAACGAAGCCCGGCAGAAGGGCGTTGGCGGTGAAGTGCTCTGCCAGATCTGGTAGCTGGCGGTAAAACTCGGAGGCATACCGATGTCGCGAATTGGAAAGAAACCGATCCCCGTGCCTCAGGGTGTGACGGTCGACCTCAAGGACGACGGCACCTGCAAGGTTAAGGGACCCAAAGGCGAGCTGTCCCGCCAGCTCAACTCCGAGATGAAGTTCGTCATCGAGGAGGGCGAGATCGCCGTGGAGCGTCCCAGCGAGACGCGGACACACCGGGCGCAGCATGGCCTTACCCGCACCCTCCTCGCGAACATGATCGAGGGGGTCTCCACTGGCTTCATGAAGGAGCTGGAGATCGTGGGCGTCGGCTACCGCGCCGAGCTCAAGGGCAAGGACCTGCACCTGGCGCTGGCCTTCTCCCACCCCGTGGTGGTGAACCCGCCCGCGGGCATCACCTTCGAGGTGCCTCAGCCCACCGTGATCAAGGTGCTGGGATACGACAAGGAAGTGGTGGGGCAGACGGCCGCGGACATCCGCGCCTGGCGCAAGCCCGAGCCCTACAAGGGCAAGGGGATCCGCTACAAGGGCGAGCACATCATCCGGAAGGCCGGTAAGGCCTCCGCGAAGGCTTAGGAGTTGCCATGGCGATCAAGACCTACAATCGGAAAAAGCAGCGCCAGAAGCGACACGTGCGTATCCGGAAGCATCTGACCGGCACCGCCGAGCGGCCCCGGCTCTCCGTGTATCGCAGCCTGACCAACATCTATGTCCAGCTCATCGACGACAACGGTCGCGTGACGCTGGCCAGCGCGAACAGCCTCAAGCTGGAGAGCGCGCCGGGTGAGGGCGAGTCGCGTCGCATCGCGCAGGCCAAGGCGGTCGGCAAGAACATCGCCGAAGCCGCCCAGGCGAAAGGCATCAAGGCCGTGGTCTTCGACCGCGGTGGTTTCCTGTTTCATGGCCGGGTGAAGGCGCTTGCTGACGCTGCCCGCGAAGCCGGACTCGATTTCTAGTCCTACCCAGAGGGGGTAACGAAGGTGTTTCGAGGAAGAGACCAAAGGCCGCGCCGCCGCCGTGATCAGGAAGAGGAACGGTCGAATCTGATCGAGAAGGTTGTCGCCATCAACCGTGTCTCGAAGACCGTCAAGGGCGGAAAGAACTTCAGCTTCACCGCCCTGGTGGCCGTCGGCGACGGCAACGGGCAGGTGGGCACCGGCCTCGGCAAGGCGCGGGAGATCTCGGAGTGCATCCGCAAGGGCACCGAGGCCGCGCGCAAGAACATGATCAAGATCGAGCGCTTCGAGAACCGCACGGTGCCCTTCAGGCTCGTCGGTCGCTACGGCGCCGGTCGGGTGCTGCTGAAGCCCGCCACTTCCGGTACCGGCGTCATCGCCGGCGGACCGGTGCGCGCGGTGCTCGAGGCGGCGGGGATCTCCGACATCCTCACGAAGTCGCTGGGCTCCAACAATCCGCACAACATGGTCCGCGCGACCATGGCGGGCCTGCGCCAGATGCAGACGGCCGAGCAGGTCGCGAAGCGTCGCGGCATCTCCGTGAAGAAGATGTTCGGCATCCAGGGCGAGGAGGCGTAAGCCATGGCCAAGAAGCTGAAAGTCACCCAGACCCGGTCCGTGATCGGCAACAAGGTCAAGGCCAAGCGGACCATCGAGGCTCTGGGCCTGAAGCGGATGCACCACACCGTGACCCACGACGACACCCCGCAGATTCGCGGCATGGTGTTCAAGGTCAAGCACATGGTGAGCGTCGAAGAGACGGAGGAGTAGACCATGAAGCTGAACGAACTCAAGCCGGCCGCCGGTGCCACCCACAAGCGCAAGCGCCTGGGTCGCGGCATCGGTAGCGGACTCGGCAAGACGGCCGGCCGCGGCCACAAGGGCCAGCACTCCCGATCTGGCTCCAAGCACAGGGTCTGGTTCGAGGGCGGCCAGATGCCCATCCAGCGCCGGGTGCCGAAGCGCGGCTTCACCAACATCTTCCGGGTGGAGTACCAGCCGGTGAACGTCGGCCAGCTCGACCGCATCCCCGAGGGTGTGGACGTGACGCCGGAAAGCCTTCACGAGTTCGGCCTGGTGCGCAAGCGCAACAAGCCGGTGAAGCTCCTGGGCGACGGCGCGGTGGACCGTGCCTACAACGTCAAGGTGGACAAGTGCAGCGCGAAGGCGCGCGAGTTGATCGAGAACGCAGGCGGGAAGGTCGAGGTGGCGGGCTAGCCGGTTGCGGCGCCCGTCACACAATCGAGAGGAAAGATCCTAGATGCTCGCGAGTTTTCAGAGCACTTTCAAAATCCCGGATCTCCGCAAGCGGATCGTCTTCACGGCCCTGATGCTGATCGTGTACCGCCTCGGCGGTCACATCACGCTGCCCGGCGTGAACCGGCTTGCCATCGAGGAGTTCTTCCGCGGTCAGAGCGGCGGCATCCTGGCGCTGTACGACCTCTTCGCGGGCGGCAACCTCAGCAAGGCCACGATCTTCGCGCTGGGCATCATGCCCTACATCAGCGCATCGATCATCCTGCAGCTTCTCCAGGCGGTGATTCCGTACTTCGAGAAGCTGGCCAAGGAAGGCGACGAGGGCCGCAAGAAGATCAGCCAGTACACGCGCTACGGCACGGTGGTGCTGGCGGCCCTGCAGTCCTTCGGCGTCGCGGTGTTCCTCGAGTCCATGGGCTCGAACGTCGTGGCCTACACCGGACTCAGCTTCAAGCTGCTGGTCATGCTGACGTTGACCACGGGAACCATCTTCGTGATGTGGCTGGGCGAGCAGATCTCCGAGCGGGGGATCGGCAACGGCATCAGCCTCATCATCACCATCGGCATCCTCGCCCAGTACCCGATGGACCTGATCAACACGATCCGGGCGCTGCAGACCAAGCAGATCAGCTACCTGGGCGGCCTCGTGATGCTGGCCATGATGATCCTGGTGATCGCCGGCATCATCTACATGACTCAGGGACAGCGCCGGATTCCGGTGCAGTATCCCAAGCGGGTCGTGGGGCGCCGTGTCTACGGCGGACAGAACACCCACATCCCGCTCAAGGTGAACACGGCGGGCGTGATTCCGATCATCTTCGCCCAGTCGATCGTGATGTTCCCGGCCACGCTCTCGAGCATGTTCCAGGGCAACGTCACCATGGACACCATCACACGATTGATGAGTCCGGGCACGCCGGTCTACGTGGGGCTGTACTCGGTCATCATCGTGTTCTTCGCATACTTCTACACGGCGATCGTCCTCAACCCCGTGGACATGGCCGAGAACATGAAGAAGTTCGGCGGGTTCATCCCGGGCATCCGCCCGGGCAAGAGCACCGCGAACTTCATCGATCGCTCCCTGAGCAGGATCACCCTGCCGGGCGCGATCTTCCTGGCCTTCATCGCGGTGTTGCCGGACATCCTGATCGCCCAGTTCAACGTGCCGTTCTACTTCGGCGGCACGGGACTGCTGATCGTCGTGGGTGTGATGCTCGATACGCTGCAGCAGATCGAAAGCCATCTCTTCATGCGTCACTACGACGGCTTCATGAAGAAGGGCAAGCTGCGGAGCCGGAGGTAATCGTGAACCTGATCATCCTGGGCGCACCGGGTTCGGGTAAGGGCACGCAGGCGGTGAGGATCAAGGAGCGCTACGGGTTGGCTCACATCTCCACGGGGGATATCCTCCGGGCCGAGGTGGCTTCGGAGAGTGAGCTGGGATTGAAGGCCAAGGCGATCATGGACGCCGGCCAGCTGGTGAGCGACGACATCGTGCTCGCCATGGTGGGCAAGCGCCTCGCCCAGTCCGACTGCGCGCGCGGCTGGATCCTGGACGGATTCCCGCGCACCCGCGCCCAGGCCGAGGGCCTGGAGACGCTGCTGTCGGATCAGGACAAGGAGATCGATCTGGGTCTGCTGATCCAGGTGAAGCCGGATGAGGTCGTCAGACGCCTCGGCGGCCGGCGGGTGAACCGCCAGAACGGCAAGATCTACAGCTCCGAGGAGCTGGCGCATCTGGCCGGCGAGAACGGGGAGATCCCCGCCGAGGGCCCGGCGCCCGAGGGCGAGGGCACGTTCTACCAGCGGGACGACGACAAGGAGGCGACGATTCGCGATCGCCTGACCGTCTACGAGGCTCAGACCCGTCCCGTGATCGACTTCTACCAGGACCTGGACAAGGTGGTGGAGGTCGACGGCGCTCAGCCCATGGAAGTGGTGAGCGACGCCCTGTCCTCGATCCTGCGGGATCGATTCGGCGACGGGGAGCAGGCTTGATCCGCCTGAAGAGCAAGGACGATATCGCGGCCATGCGGGTTTCGGGCGAGATCCTGAGACGCGCCCTGAACAAGGCGGGCCGCGCGGTGAAGCCCGGCGTCACGACGGCGGAACTGGACGAGATCGTCCGCGACAGCATCGAGGGCGAGGGCGCCAGGGCGGCCTTCAAGGGCTACCACGGCTTCCCGGGCCACGCCTGCATCTCCGTCAACGCGGCGGTGGTGCACGGGATCCCGGGCGAGGACGCCCTCGACGAGGGCGACCTGGTGAGCATCGACGTCGGCGTCGAGAAGAACGGATTCTACGCCGACGCCTGCGAGACCTTTGCGGTGGGCGAGGTGAGCGAAACCGCCACCCACCTGATGGACGTGACGCGTCGATCGCTGGCGAAGGGCATCGAGCAGGCCCGGCCGGGACGGCGCCTGGGAGACATCTCCCACGCGGTGCAGGTCTTCGTCGAGGCGCACGGCTACTCGGTGGTCAGGGAACTGGTGGGGCACGGCATCGGCCGCGCCCTGCATGAAGAACCCCAGGTGCCCAATTTCGGGCCCGCTGGGCAGGGACCGGAGCTCGTCGCGGGCATGGTGCTGGCGATCGAGCCGATGGTCAACGAAGGGCGGGAGACCGTTCGCACACTGTCGGACGACTGGACAGTGGTGACCGCGGACGGGAAGCTCTCAGCCCACTTCGAGCACACGGTGGCCATCACAGACGACGGCCCCGTGATCCTGACCGACTAGAGGTAAGGAGCAGCGGAGGAAAAGTGGCGAAACAAGGTGCCATATCGGTGGAAGGAACCGTGGTCGAGGCTCTCTCGAACGCAATGTTCCGCGTGGAGTTGGAGAACAACCATACCGTCCTGGCCCACGTTGCGGGCAAGATGCGCATGCACCTCATCCGCATCCTGCCTGGTGATAAAGTCACGGTGGAGCTGTCGCCCTACGATCTGACTCGTGGGCGCATCGTCTACCGCTACAAGTAGTGGCGTGCCGGGCGCGACCCGGCGCGATCAGCGAGAGGAAGAGGTGGAGCATGAAGGTCCGAGCCTCCGTCAAGCCAATCTGCGAACACTGCAAGGTGATCCGCCGCCGCGGCGTGGTGAGGGTCATCTGCAAGAAGAATCCCAGGCACAAGCAGCGCCAGGGTTGATCCGGTAGTCAATAGGAGGAACTGTTTTGGCTCGAATCCAAGGCGTTGATCTGCCGGCCAACAAGAGGATCTTGATCGGTCTCACCTACATCTTCGGTGTGGGACGGAGCACGAGTTCGAAGATCCTCGAGCGGACTGATATCGACCCGGAAACGCGCGTGAAGAACCTCACAGAGGCTCAGACCGCGAGTCTTCGCGACGAGCTCAACAAGCCCGAGTACAAGACCGAAGGTACCCTGCGCACCGAAGTCTCCATGAACATCAAGCGTCTCATGGACATCGGTTGCTACCGGGGCCTTAGGCACCGTAAGGGCCTGCCCGCTCACGGCCAGCGAACCAAGACCAACGCGCGCACCCGCAAGGGCCCCAAGGCCCGCCCGGGCGGCAAGAAGAAGAAGTAGCTCCCGGGACGGGAACGACCCGTCCCATCAGGGTTGAGGGCCCGCCGAACGCGCGGACCCGCGATCAGATTCTGAGGAGGAACCGACGATGGCAACACCGAAAGGCCGACGCACAGGCCGCAAGAAGTCCAAGAAGATGGACCCCGTGGGCGTGATCCACATCAAGTCCAGCTTCAACAACACCATCATCACCGCGACGAACGTGAACGGCGACGTTTACGCATGGGCCAGCGCCGGCATCGCCGGATTCAAGGGCAGCCGCAAGAGCACGCCCTTCGCCGCCCAGCTCGCCGCCGACCGTTGCGTGCGCGAGGCCATGAACTTGGGCCTGCGCAAGTGCGAGATTCACCTCAAGGGCCCCGGCCCGGGCCGTGAAGCGTCCATCCGGTCGGTGCACGCCACCGGTATCGAGGTGACAGGCATCAAGGACAAGACCCGCATGCCTCACAACGGCTGCCGCCCCAAGAAGCGGCGCCGCCAGTAGGCCGTCAGGTTCCACGGAGTTAAGCAAGCAGTTCCGAACGGCCCGGGGAGGGCCGACAAGACCAACAGGAGGTCGAGCGCATGGCGCGCTATCGTGGCCCGAAGCACAAGATCAGCCGTCGCTTCGGAGAGAATATCTACGAGACCGACAAGAACCCGATGGACAAGCGTCCCTATCCGCCGGGTCAGCACGGCCGTAACCGCCGTCGCAAGGTGTCGGAGTACGGTCTGCAGCTCACGGAGAAGCAGAAGTTGAAGTACATGTATGGCGTGCTGGAACGTCAGTTCCGCCGGTATTTCAAGGAGGCCGCGCGCCGGAAGGGCGTGACGGGCACCAACCTGCTCCAGCTTCTCGAGGGTCGTCTCGACAACTTCGTCTTCCGCGCGGGCTTCGCCTCGACGCGGCCGCAGGCGCGTCAGTTCGTGACGCACCGGCACTTCGAGGTGAACGGCAGACTCGTCAACATTCCGAGCTACCAGCTCAAGCCGGGCGACGAGGTCACCCTGCGCGAGAAGAGCCGGAAGAACGTCTTCGTCATGGAGTCCATCAAGAAGCGCGCGGCGCGCGGTCGGGTTCCCTACGTCAGCCTCGACGAGGCTGGCTTCAAGGGTACCTACATCAACGTGCCCGAGCGGGGCGACATGCCCGTGAACGTGCAGGAGCAGCTGATCGTCGAGCTGTACTCGAAGTAGTCGGCCGGTCGACCAAGTTAGCCTTTCGCCACGCGCGAGAAGGAGGGTATTCCGCATGAAGTGGAAGAACGTTCTCATGCCGAAGCAGGTGGAGATCCTCAAGGAGGAAGAGACTCCTTATTCCACCCGGTTCATCATCGAGCCCCTGGAGCGGGGATTCGGACTCACCCTGGGCAACGCTCTGCGGCGCACGCTGCTGAGCAGCCTGCAGGGCGCGGCCGTGGTGGCGGTGAAGTTCGAGGACGCACTGCACGAATTCACGAACATCCCCGGCGTGATGGAGGATGTCAGCGACATCGTGTTGAATTTCAAGCAGCTGGTCTGCCGCCTCAACGCCGACACGTCCAAGAAGCTCTACCTCGACATCGACCGCGCCGGTCCCGTGACCGCCGCGGACATCGTCGAGGATCCGACCGTGGAGATCGTCAACCCGGACCTCGTGCTGTGCCACCTCAACGAGGGCGCGCACCTGAAGGCCGAGATCCTCGTGGGCGACGGACGCGGTTTCGTGCTGGCCGAGAACCACGAGCTCACCGACACCTCCATCGGCGTCATTCCCGTGGATGCCGTCTTCTGCCCCGTGCGGAAGGTGAACTACCGCGTGGAGGACACCCGTGTCGGACAGCGGACGGACTACGACCGTCTCGTCCTGGAGATCGAGACCAACGGCGCCATCACGCCGGAAGAGTCCCTCGGTTACGCGGCGAAGATCGTCAAGGACCACCTCTACCTCTTCATCAACTTCGACGAGGAGCCCATGGCCATCGCCGAGGAAGAGGTGGACGAGGAACTGGAGCGCATGCGCGAGCTGCTCAGCCGCAACGTGGAGGAGCTGGAGCTCAGCGTGCGCAGCGCCAACTGCCTGAAGGCCGCCGACATCAAGAGCATCGGCCAGCTGGTGGTGAAGACCGAGAGCGAGATGCTCCAGTATCGCAACTTCGGCCGCAAGAGCCTCAAGGAGATCAGCGAGATCCTCGAGGGCATGGGCCTGCACTGGGGTATGGACGTCAGCAGCCTGCTCGGCGAGGCCGACTCGGGCGCGGAGAAGGATATGGCCCAGGCCTAGGCCGGGTCGAGACTGCTTCATTGAGCGAGGAATAGCATGCGACACCAAGTCAGAGGAAACCGCCTGAACCGCCCGGCCGACCACAAGCGCGCGATGCTGCGCAACATGGTCACCAGCCTGTTCGCGCACGAGCGCATCGAGACCACCATCACCAAGGCGAAGGAGGCCCGCCGCTATGCCGAGCGGATGATCACCTTCGCCAAGCGTGGAGATCTCCATGCCCGGCGTCAGGCCGCGCGTTTCGTGAACGATCCGAAGGTGCTGCAGAAGCTCTTCACCGAGATCGGTCCCCGCTTCGCCGACCGCCCCGGCGGCTACACCCGGGTGATGCGCACGAGCATCCGCAAGGGTGACGACGCGCAGCTGGCGATTCTCGAGCTGGTGACGGGCGATTACACGCCCAAGCCCAAGCGCGAGAAGAGCAAGCCCGCCGCGAAGGCCGAGGCTCCCAAGGCGGAGGCTCCGGTCGAGGAGGCGCCCGCCGAGGAGACCGCTCCCGAGGCCGCCGATGAGGCGACCGACGAGGAGAAGCAGGAGGGCTAGACCTCCCGCGTTTCCGGTCGGGCAGGATATCAACGTGGAGCGGGGCGGTCGGCGATCGCCCCGCTTTCGCGTACCCGGCTTCGCGGTACCACTCTTGCAAAGTGGACAGGGCGGAATGTCGGCAAGGGGTTCGAGTCGTGGAACTTACCTTTCCACTACGATTTGCCGAGCTCTCTGCTATACTGCCCGTAGGTCGAACCGGTGGGGAGGAAGAAATGTCCAAGAAGAGCGACAAGAATTCGGACACCGTCATCTTCGACAGCGAGAAGCGCGCCGCCGAGGACGTGCCTCGCGAGAGGCCGAAGAAGATTCCCAACGACGTCTACGAGGCCGAGCTCTACAAGCTTCAGATCGAACTGGTGAAGCTGCAGGAGTGGGTGAAGGCCAAGGGCAAGCGCGTGGTCGTGCTGTTCGAGGGGCGGGATGCCGCCGGCAAGGGTGGCGTCATCACCCGTATCACCGAGCGCATGAGTCCTCGCGTCTGCCGGGTCGTGGCCCTCGGCGTTCCCACCGAGCGCGAGAAGAGCCAGTGGTATTTCCAGCGCTACGCGCAGCACCTGCCCGCCGCCGGGGAGATCGTGCTCTTCGACCGCAGCTGGTACAACCGTTCCAACGTGGAGCGGGTGATGGGCTTCTGCACCGAGGAAGAGGTGCGGGAGTTCTTCCGCTCGGCGCCCGAGTTCGAGCGGATGCTGGTGCGCAGCGGCATCACGCTGATCAAGTACTGGTTCTCCATCAACGACGAGGAGCAGGAGCGGCGCTTCCAGGCTCGGGCCAAGGATCCGGTGAAGCGCTGGAAGCTCAGCCCGATGGATCTCGAGTCGCGCCAGAGGTGGGAGGAGTACTCCCGGGCCAAGGACGAGACCTTCGCCTACACGGACATCAAGCAGGCGCCCTGGTTCGTTGTGAACGCGGACGTGAAGAAGCGGGCGCGGCTCAACTGCATCCACCACTTCCTGAGCCAGTTCAAGTACGAGGACCTCACGCCGGGCCCGATCAAGCTGCCCGAACGCGTGAAGGGAAAGGGCTACATCCGCCCGCCCATGTCCGATCAGACCTTCATTCCGGAAGTCTACTGACCCGGCCTACACTCCGAAATCGAGCGTGATGCCCTGCTGCGAGAGGTGATCGACCTCGCGCAGCAGGTCCGCGTGGGTCAGTGGGTGGGCGTCGAGCCAGCCCGCGGGGAAGCGCAGGTCGAGGGTGCGGCCGGTGGCGGTGAGGCGCAGCTCCGGCAGCGGCTCGGGCTGACGGCTCCGATGGAGCAGCACCGCGAGGCGGAGCAGGAGGGCAAGGCGCAGGCCCATCTCGCCCCAGCCCTCGGGCATCTCCCCGAACAGTTCCAGGGTCAGCCGGCGGCGGTGGCTGCGGATCAATGCCGCCAGCAGGGCCTGGCCGTCACGGGAGAAGCCGGGCAGCTCGCCGTTCGCCACCAGATAGGAGCCGTGCTGGTGGTAGTCGGAGTAGGACACCGCCAGGCCGATCTCATGCAGGGCGGCGGCCCAGCGCAGGAAGCGGCGCGAGCGCCCCCTGGGCAGATCCCAGGACTCTCCGACCTGGGCGAGGAACGCGTGAGCCGCCTGCTCGATCCGTTCGGCCTGGTCCGCGTCGACCCGGTACTGCTCCTTGAGACGCAGGACGCTGCGATCGCGGGGATCCCTGTGCTGCAAACGCCCGATGAGATCGTAGAGCACGCCCTCGCGCAGAGCGCCGCCGGCGGGACGCATCGTCTCGATTTTCAGGTTCTTGAAGCATGCGATGAGCACCGCGAGCCCGCCCGGCAGCACGGCCCAGCGGTCGTTGCGGATGCCTTCCAGCATCAGTCCCTCCACGCAGCCGCGCTCCACCAGCTCGCGTCGAAGCCGTTTCAGCCCCTCCAGGGTGATCTCCGGGCCGCCCCAGCCCCGCTCCGAGAGAATCTTCCCCAGCGCGCCGATGGTGCCCGAGGAACCCAGGCAGACGGACCAACCCAGATCGCAGAGGGATTCACGGATCGGGCGAAGCTCAAGGGCCGCGGCGGTCTGGGCCTCCCGGAAGGCCTCGCGGCTGATCCGATCGTTGGCGAAGAAGCGCCGCGTGAAGCTGACGCAGCCGAGCTGACGACTGAAGCCGACGCGGCTGTCCAGCCCCTCGCCGATGATCAGTTCGGTGCTGCCGCCGCCGATATCCACGAGAAGACGCCGGTCGCCGAGGAAAGGGGAGGTCTGCGCCACGCCCAGGTAGATGAGCCGGGCCTCCTCGTGACCGTCGAGAATCTCGATGGGCGCGCCGAGTGCGGTCTCCGCTTCGGTGCGGAAGACGTCGGGTTTGCGCACCAGGCGGAAGGTGTTGGTGCCGACGGCCCGGACGTAACGGGCTTCCAGGTGGCGCAGGCGCTGGCCGAACTGCGCCAGGCAGGCGATGGCCCGCTCCCGCGCCGGAAGCGAGAGACGGCGGTCGGCGCTCAGGCCCTCGGCCAGGCGCACGGGCTCGCGAAGCTTGTCGATGACCTGGAGATCGTGGCCGTCCCAGCGCGCGATCACCATGTGGAAGCTGTTGGAGCCGAGATCCACGGCGGCCATGGTCGAGGGGGCCGCGGCGGCGGGGAAGTCGGAATCGTGCTTCGGACTCACCGGCGACCGTCCTAGCCGCGGCTGCCCAGGAAGCGGAGCGCCTTGGGGGGCATGACCCAGCGGAGTTCGGCGTGGGGGGGCGACCAGACGAGCATCGCCGCGCCGGCCTTCTTCAGCGTGGTGAAACTGTCCTCCTCGAAGCCGAGGACCCCGGCCAGGAGCTCGTCGAGATGAGGCCGGTGGCCGACGAGGAGTACCTGGTCGGAGGGGGTGGCTCGCAGGCGCAGAATCGTCGCCGCGGGATCTTCCCAGAAGGCGAGCTCCGGCCACTCCTCGATGGTATCCACGGGATAGCCGAGGACCTCGGCGGCGATGGCCGCGGTCTGCATGGTCCTGACCAGGGGACTGCTCATGATTCGGTCCGGTTTGAGGCCCAGGGTCTTGAGGCCCTTGGCGGCCAACCGGGTGCGCTTCTCGCCCTCCGAGGTGAGGTAGCGCTTCTCCTCGGACGGGCAGTGGGGTTCGCTTCGGTCGATGGCGATACCGTGCCTGAACAGCACCAGCTCCATGGTCGCCCTCCCTTCGCACGGGTCGTATCAACATAGCACGTCCCCTGGACCGGCTGCAGGGATTTCGCGGGATCCGCGGTCGATGTCCTGCTACAATTCCGGAGGCGCCCAGACCAAGAGGCGGGAATGAGCGAAGCTTTCGAATTGATCTCATTGCGGGGGAATCTGCGGAAGCGCCATGGCGATGCCGCGAAGGCCCTGGGCCTCGAGCTGGAGTTTCTCCTGCCGGACCCGCCGCCGCCGGTGCTCCCCGCCGAACTGATCGGATGCCTCGATTCGCTTCTGGCCAGGGCCCTGGAGCGGACCCGCGATGCAGCGAGCGGCGGCAGCCTGCGCTTGAAGGTCGCTCCCGTGGCTCCCGAGGGAACGCGGCTCCGCGCCATCCTCGAGGACCCGCTTCCCCTCGAAGGCTCGGCCGCGCTCTTCGCCCGGCTGACCGGCGCGGGAGAGGCGGAGGAGGAGCTCTCCTCCGAACTCCTTCGGATCATCGAACCCCTTCAAGACGAAACCGCGGCGGAGATCGAGTTCGACCTCTACGGTGACGCTTCAGGCAGCACTTTCTGGTATGAGCTTCCCCTGCCCGGCGGTGCGAGCATGAGTGCGAACGTCACCGACCGCCTGAGGGGCTGGAGCCGCTTTCCCGTCTTCGACCGTGAGGATACGGTCCGGCGCATGGGCGGGGACGAGGAACTGGTCGTCATCGTGCTCGAGGCGTTTCACGGAGAGACCCCGAACCTGCTCGCGGAGCTCGAAGAGGCTCTCGAGGCGCGGGATCTGGAGCGGGTGCGGCGCATGGTCCACAGCCTCAAGGGATCCGCGGCCAATGTCGGAGCGAAGATGCTCAGCGAGGTGGCGCGAGCGGGAGACTGGGCGGCGAAGGAGGGGCATCTGCCCGTGGTGACGGCCGTTCTGCCTCGCATGCGATGGGAGAGCGAACGCTTCGAGCGACACTGCAGGGTCATCCAGGGCTGATCGGCCCGACCCTCAGCTCTCCGGCAACAGCGGTTTGAGATCCCGATCCGAATCCCGACGCCGCTCGCTCCTCGCCCTTTTGCGGCGACGGACGCGGTCGACCAGCCCCAGCGTGGGCCAGGCCAGCCAGCGCACGCCCACGTAGTAGATCGGCGGCATCGCGAGGATCAGCAGCACGGTGCTCGAGGCCAGCCCGCCGATCGAGGAGAGGGCCAGGTTCTCCCAGATATCCTTGTCGTCGCCCGGCCGGAAGTGGATGAGCAGCGGCGCCAGGCCGACGATGGTCGTCAGGCTCGTGAGCAGGATCGAGCGCAGCCGGATCCGCGTGCCCCGGTTCACCGCCTTGCGCAGCAGTTCGCGGCCCTGGGCCCTGGGCAGATGACGGAGGTCGCTGCCGCCGAGCTGATGCCGGAGGCCGGGGAACAGGCCGGCCGACGCGCAGGGGTCGCCTCCCCGGAGCGCCCGCAGGGTCTGCGCCGCCTCGTGCCGATAGCGGCTCAGCAGCAGGATGGCGTTGTTCACCACGATGCCGAACAGCAGCACGAGTCCGATCTGCGCCGACGAATCGAAGTTGGTGTGGGTGAGCCAGAACACCAGGAACACGCCGCTGAGGGCCATGGGCAACGAGGTGAGCACGAGGAAGGGCAGGCTCAGGCTCTCGAAGAGGGCGGCGAGCACCATGAAGATGAACAGCGTGGCGAGCAGCGCCATGAGACGCAGCTCCCTGCTCTCCTCGTCGCTGAGCAGTTCCCGTTCCGGCTCCTCCGCGAAGTAGCCGTAGGGCAGGTCGATGCCGTCCAGGGTCTTCTTGATCGTGGACGTGCGCATGCGGTCGGTGCCCACGTACTCCCAGTTCAGGTTGATGGCGTAGCGCTGGTTCTCGCGCACGATGCTGCCGCTCGGTTCCACCGTCTCGATGGCGATCAGGTTCCCGAGCCGTTCGCGCCCGCCGGCGGGCACGGGGATCATCTGCTCGAGGAGCTGGCTCACCTCGATCGTCTCGGCGCCCGCGAAGGAGAACTGCACCTGCTCCTGCTTGCCGCCCACGCGCATCTGGACCGGGGTGTCGACGTTGAGCAGCATCCGCAGCTGCATCACGAGCTGGGTCGCCGTGAGCCCGCGCTCGGCCAGACGCTCGCGATCGAGGGTGATCACCGTCTCGTCGCCCAGGTTCCTCTCGAAGCGGCGGCCGGTGGTGATGCGCGCCTTGCGGACGCGCCGGTTCCTGTCCAGCTGCGCCAGGGTGCGCTCGGCGATCTCGTTCAGCGTCCGGGAGTTGTAGCCCGTCAGCATGATCGTCGAGTTGAAGGACGAGCCGCCGAACGCGCCCTTGAAGTAGGGCGTGTCGGAGAAGCCGGAGATGAACACCGAGCTGCCGCCGGTCCTGTCCGCCACCTCGATGAGCTGCTCGCGCATGGCGATGGGCACGGGCGTGGCCAGCAGGGAGTCCTCGAAGACCACGCGCAGCGTGGACTGGTTGCCGAAGGTGTTCGTCTGCATGCGGGCGCCGTCGGGCACCGGCAGCAGCTCCTGCTCGAACTGCGCGAGGATCACGGCGCTCTGTTCGAGGTCGGTGCCCGCGGGCATCTGCAGGTAGAGAAAGAGCTCCTCGCGGTCGCGCATCCGGAAGAAGCCGCCCTTGAGCATCTTGTTGGGGTACACGTCCAGGCCGCACCAGAGAAACAGGCCGATCATGGGCGGCAGGATCAGCCACCAGAGCCTCTGGCTCCAGCCGACGAAGCGCTCGAAGCCGCGGGGCTCCGCCTCGAGGTCGGGGATGTCCTCGACGTACTCGGCCACGGCCGCGTCGTCGGCGAGTTCCCGCGTCCCCTCCTGCTCGCGGCGGACCAGGGGCGCGGCCCAGGCCTGACGCAGCACGACGGGAATCCAGCCGAAGGCCACGAAGAGGGACGCGAGCAGGGCCGTGGTGACGGCGATCGCCAGGGGAACGTAGTAGAGCGAGAGACGGCCCGAGAGGAAGATGAACGAGACGAAGGCCACGAGCGTCGTCAGCGTGGTGGCGAGAATCGGAAACACCACCTCGCCCGTGCCCGCCAGGATCGAGCGCGTGGCCACGGCCAGCTTGGAGCGGCGCGTGAGCTCGTTCCATCCCTCTTTCCTCAGGTTCTCGAGACGACGATGAATCGAATCGAGCACCAGGATGCTGTTGTCCAGCAGCAGGCCGAAGCTCACCGTGAGGCCGCTGATGGTGATGAAGTTCACCGAGAGCTTGAGAAAGTAGAAGAAGCTCAGGGAGATCAGGATCGCGAAGAAGATCGAGCCGGTGACGATGGCCGTGAGCTTGACCTGCCGCAGGCTCACCGCCATCAGCAGGAAGAGCAGACCGAGAATCACCAGGCTGCGGTAGACCAGCTCCCAGAGCTTCTCCTCGAGGGACTCGCCCTCGTCGGACTCGATGTGGAAACCGCACTCGAAGGGCAGCTCCCGCGCCAGGAC
The DNA here is from genome assembly GCA_964399495.1 of uncultured bacterium. Taxonomy (GTDB): domain Bacteria; phylum Krumholzibacteriota; class Krumholzibacteriia; order JACNKJ01; family JACNKJ01; genus CAYNQX01. Next base: position 33,397 of record CAYNQX010000020.1, on the reverse strand, counting down.
GGGCAGGATCTCGCGCAGGGCCTTGCTCACGGCCACGGTGTTGGCGCCGGAGCTCTTGTCCACGACGAGCTGCACGACGTTGTCGCCGTTGGCCCGCACGATGTAGAGCGGGTCTTCGTGGCCCAGCTCGAGTTCGGCAACCTCGCCCAGCCGGAAAACGCGGCCGGGCCGGTTGGCCACGACCGCCTGCTCCATGCTCAGGAGATCCACCGGGGTTCGCAGGGAGATCGTCTTCTCCAGGCCCTCCTCGCGGATCACTCCCGCGGCGTCGATGGCGTCGAGGCCCACGATGGCGCCGGTCACCTCGGCCGCGCCGATGCGATACAGATCCAGCTTCTCCTGATCGAGAATCACCTTCAGCACGGGGCGCGACCCGCCCTGGATCCGGGCGTCGGCCACGCCCTCGATGCCGAGGATGCGGGGCACGATCCAGTCTTCCGCGCGCTGGCGAAGCTCGTTGGGGGGCAGGGGCGACTCGATGCTGGCCGCGAAGAACTGCTCGGTCTGGAAGTCCTCCGGCACGAAGGCCACGACGTTGGGCGGCTGGGCGCCGAGGGGCAGATCCTTGCGCAGGGGGCCTAGCTGTTCGTTGATGTCGAGCTGCGCGAAGTCCAGGTTCACGTCGCGCCGCAGTTCCACGGTGACCCGCGATGTACCCGGGCGGCTCTCCGAGCGAACCGACTCCACGCCGTGCACCTTCCGTACGGCCTCCTCCACCGGCAGGGTCAGCGAGCGCTGGATCGCCTGGGGCGATGCCCCGTTCCAGCGCGTGACGACGCTGATGGAGGGCAGGTCGACCTCCGGCATCGACTCCACCTTGAGCTTGGGCAGGGCGTAGAGGCCGGTCACCACGAAGGCCGAGAACACCATCCAGGTGGTGACCGGCCGCTTCAGGAATGCGCCGGTCACGACGTCGCTCCGCGCTCGCCGCGCAGGCGGTGGGCCAGCATGTAGAGCAGCGGCGTGTAGAACAGCGTCAGCGCCGTGGTGAGGCTGAGGCCGCCGATGATCGTGACGGCCAGCGGGCGCTGCAGCTGCTCGCCGCTGCCCAGGCCGATCGCCATGGGCAGCATCGCCAGCACCGTGGTGACGCTGGTCATCAGGATCGGCCGCAGGCGCAGGCTGCTGGCCTTCATGATCGCGCCGAAACCGTCCATGCCACCGGCGCGCAGCCGCCGGATGGTGTCCACCTTCACGATGGCGTCGTTGACCGCGATGCCGAGCAACGCGAGCACGCCGATCAGCGACAGGATGTTCACCGTGTTCCCCGTCACGCCGATGGCGATGGCCGAGCCGGCCAGACCGATCGGCAGCACCGCGGCGATGAGCAGCGGATCGAGGAAGCTCTCGAACTGTGCGGCCAGGATCATGTAGACGAGCAGCACGGCCAGCAGCATCGCCCAGCCCAGGTCGCGGAAGCTGTCGCGCATCGCCTCCTGCTCGCCGGCCTCGATGAGCTGAACCCCCTCGGGCAGCTCCATCGCGCCGGTGACGGCGTGGACGTCGCGCCAGACTTCATCCAGCGAGCGGCCGCCGGCGATCTCGGCGCTCAGCGTGACCATGCGGCGCTGGTTGTTGCGCAGCAGCTCGCGGAGGGGTCGCTCCTCGCGGAGCGTGAGCAGCGAGCCCAGGGGCACGGACTTGCCGCCGGGCAGCTCGATGGCGGCGTTCAGGGCCTCGCGCAGGTCGCGCCGCCGGTCGCGGGGCAGGCGCACGGCGATGTCCACGCGCTGGTCCACCTCGTTGAAGGTGGTGGCCACGACGCCGTTCACGCGATCGCGCAGCTCCTGCGAGACCCGCTCGGCGTTCAGGCCGCGGCGCAGCACCTCCTCGCGGTCGATGTCGGCCACGAGGTTCGGCGTGCCCAGCACGCGATCGACCTTGAGGTCGGAAAGGCCGGCCACGCCCGCCAGGGCGGTCATGATCTCCTCGGCCACGGCGCCGGCCAGGGTGGCGTCCTCGGCGATGACGCCCAGGCTGAAGGGCGATCCGCCCGCGCCCAGGATCTCGCTCAGGCCGACGCTCTCCTCGCGGAAGCTGCTGCGCACCTCGGGCACGGCGGCCAGGCGCGCGCTCACCTTGTCCTGCAGGCGCTCGTATTCGTCCCGGAAGTCGGTGCCGGGCGCGAGGACGATGCGCAGACGCGCCGTGTGGGTGGCGGTGTAGTCCTTCAGGGAAGCGAGGGTGTTCTCGGTGTGGCCCACCTGCGAGAAGGTGGCCGCCACCGAGGCGTCCTCCTCCAGCCACCAGCCGAGCTGCTCGCAGAAGTTCTGGCACTCCTCGAGAGAGGTGCCGGGCGCGAGCTCGAGTTCGAGGCTGATGTCGCCGGCGCTGCTGGCCGGCATGAAGCTGCGCTTCAGATGGAAGCCCCACCAGCCGCTGGCGGCGAGCGCCACGATGAGCAGTATCAACATGGTCGCGGGGCGGCGCAGGAAGCGCTCGAGCAGGGCGTGGTAGGCGTCGTGGAATCGGTCGAGACTGGTCTGGCACAGGCGGAAGAGTCCGCGGGGCTCGCTGCGGCGGGCCGCCAGGATCTTAGCGGAGAGCGTGGGCTGCAGCAGCAGCGCGCTGCCGATCGATACCATCAGCGAGAAGGTGACCGTGAGGGCCTGGTCGCGGAAGAAGGCGCCGGCGATGCCGGGCACGTAGACCACGGGAAAGAACACCGCGATGGTGGTGAGCGTGGCGGCGATGACCGGCCGGGCCATCTCGCGTCCGCCGATCTCCGCCGCGGCCGCCACCTGGCGTCGGCGGCCGAGGCCGGGGCGTCCGTCGGCGTCGATGTCGCCCGGGTCCTTCGATTCGTCCAGGTGTCTTCGGATGTTCTCCAGCACGACGATCGCGTTGTCCACCAGCATGCCCGCGGCCAGCGACAGGCCGCCCAGGCTCATCAGGTTCAGCTTCACGTTGCCGAAGTAGAGCAGCGCGAAGGTGATGAGAATGGAGACGGGAATCGAGAAGCCCACCACCAGAGGGCTGCGGAAGTCGCTGAGAAAGAGAAAGAGCACCAGGAAGGCGAGTCCCGCGCCCAGCAGCAAGGACTGGGCGAGACCCAGGAAGGAGGCGCGCACGAAGTCGGCGTCGCGGGTGACGAAGCGGTAGGCGAAGTCGCGGTAGCTGCCCTCGAGCACCGCGAGGGCGCGATCGACCTCGGAGGCCACCTGGAGCGTGTTGGCGTCGGGCTCCTTGTAGAGCAGCACGGAAACCACCTGCTCGCCGCCGAGCAGGGTGACGCCGTCGGGATCCTTGATCCCCTCGTACACCAGCGCGAGATCCGAGATGCGCACGATGCTGTCGCCCACGCGGGCGATGTCCGTGTCGCGGATCTCCTGCAGGGTTTCGAACTCGCCGGCGATGCGCAGGCTGAGGGTGAGCGGGCCCTGCTTCACCTGTCCGCCGGGAAAGCTGATGTTGCTGCGCGCCAGCGCGGTTCGCAGATCCTCCAGCTCGAGCCCGTAGAGGGCGAGCTTGTCGGGATCGGGTTCCACCACGATCTCGCGCTCGGCCGCGCCCACCACCTCGGCCTGGCTCAGCCCGTCGACCTGCTCGAGCGCGGGCTTCACCACCTCGCGCGCGAAGTCGCTGAGCTGCTCGAGGCGCCCGTCGCCCTCGAGCACCAACACGCTCACGGGGCGGCCGGTGGGATCCCAGCGCAGCAGGAGCGGACGCTCGGCGTCCTCGGGAAAGTCGTCCCGGTAGGCCACCCGGTCCACCGCTTCCCGCAGATGCAGGTTGGCGAAGTCCATCTGGGTGCCCCACTCGTATTCGACGGTAATCGCCGAGATGCCCTCGCGGGTGCGCGAATTCACCGACCGCACGCCGGACAGCGCCGTGACGACCTCCTCGATGGGCTGGGTCACCAGCCGCTCGAGTTCGCCGGCGGGAACGTCCTCGTAGTTGGTGATGACGGTGAGGCGCGGGTAGTTGATCGACGGCAGCAGATCCACCGGCAGCCGCTTGTAGCTGAGGCCGCCGATGAGCATCAGCGCCATGAAGAGCATGCTGATGGCGATGGGCCGGCCGATCGCGCCGCGGATCACGGTGCGCTCCCGTCGTCAAGCCGCCAGGCGCTCTGTGGCCGCAGGGTCCGCTTTATCTTTACCTGCGCGCCGTGGGTGAGGGTGAGGTGGTTGGTCACCACGACCTTGTCGCCCGGCTCCAGCTTGCCGCCCTGCAGCACGCGCTCGATCTCGACGAACTGCTCGTTGCGATCGCCCAGCTCCACGTAGAGCCACTGGGTGATGTTGTCCTCCACCTTGAACACGAGAGGCCGGCCGTCGCGCGTGAGGATGGCCTCGCGCGGCACCAGCAGGCGCTCGCTCAGGATCTCGCCGGCGATGGCCGCGCGGGTGAACATGCCCGGTTTCACGCGTCCGGAACGGTTGTCCAGGCGCAGCAGGGTGGGACAGCTCCGGCTCTCGGTGTCGAGGGAGGGGCTGATCACGTCCACCTTCACCTGCAGCGTCTCGCCGAGGGCGGGGAAGGCCAGCAGGGCCGGCCGGTCGGTTTCCAGGTCGCCCAGGTCGGACTCGAGCACGTTCACCTGGGCCTCCAGGTTGATGTCGTCCACCAGCCGGAACAGGGTCTGGCCGCCGCTCACCCACTCGCCCGGGGCGAGGGTGAGGCCGGTGACGACCCCATCGAAGGGCGCCTTCAACTCGCAGCGCTCCAGGTTGAGATGAGCGCGATGCTCGGCGGCTTCGGCCGCGGCCACGCCGGTGCGGGCCGCGGCGATCTCGGCGCGGTACTCGCCCCGGCGCAGTGCGTCGAGGCGGGCGTCGAGGTCGCCTTCCATGTCGAGCAGGGAGCGGTCGCCGCTCTCGCCCTCCACATCCTGCTCGAGAGCGAGGGTGCTGAGGGCCTGGAGGATGTTGCTGCGCGCCTCCTCGAGGGCCAGTTCGTAGTCGCGGGCGTCCAGGCGCAGAAGCACCTGCCCCTTGCGCACCCGCTCGCCCTCGTCGACGTCGATCTTCGCCACGCGGCCGGCGATCTCGGGTCGGATGTCCGTCTCCCGGAGCGCCCGCACGGTGCCTTCGGCGTGGATCGGCAGCACGAGTTGGCTGCGGGTCGCCTCGGCCACGGTCACCGAGGCGCGCTTGGGCTTTTTCTTTTTCTTCTTCGGCTTCTCCGCGCTGGCCGTGGTGTCCACGGCGCTGCTGTCCGCGGCACCGCCGTCGGTGCCGCCGCCGCCTCCGCAACCGCCCGCGGCCAGGCCGAGGATGAGAAGCAGCAGAAGCAGGTGGGAGTGGGCCCGGCGCGGGGCGTGGGCCCCGCGCCGGTGTTCGTCAGCCGATGTGCGATGTAGCGCCGTGGACGCGTCGGACATCAAGATCCTCCAAGGAGATTGGCGGGCAGTTGATAGCAGATGATTCCCATGGGCTCGGGCTCCTCCTCGTCGTCGCCCGCGGGGGCGCCGCCGCCCTGCATGGCCATGGCGGCCGACAGGAGGTCGGTGACCACGTAGAGGCGGTCGCCGAGGAAGAAGTAGCCGTCCTCGCCGGGGCTGCCCTCGCCCTCGAGGGTGACCTCGCGGAGGAAGCGTCCCTCGGCGTCGAAGACGTCGAACGCGCCGATGACGCCGTCGTCGAGGTTGTTGGAGCCGCGGCTGTGATTGACCCAGTACTGGCCGTTGTCGAGGGCGTAGAGCCGGAAGATGTCGGGGTGGTCGTCGCTGATCTCGAACTTGGCGTTGGGCAGCTGGCGGGTGAAGGCGCCGAAGAGCTCCTTCAGCTCGTCGATCTCGTCGCCGGTGCGGCCGAGCCGCTCGTAGTCGCGGCCGAACACGCGATCGATCGTGCCGTCGGCGTTCCACACCTTCACCCGGTACTCGCCCCAGTCCTCGTTGGCGACCACCTTGCCCTGGGGGCCCAGCGCCCAGCGGCGCTCCCAGCCGTCCCAGGACTTCTCGTCGATGACGCTGTTGGCGAAGTCGAGCACGCGCGTGCTCTGGCAGAACTCGGCCTTGATCGCGCCCTCCTCGCTCATGCTCGCGATCCGCATCTGCTGTTCGTAGCGGCTGGTGGCCTGATCCATCCTGTCCTTGCGCAGGATCAGGTACACATCCTCGCCGGTGCCGCGGCCGGTCACCAGCACGAAGGGGGTGCCGTCCTCGTTGGTGGGAATGGGATACTCGCCGGCGGGCGCGCCGTCGCGGGTGAACACCACGATGCGGCCCGGGGCGGCCTGGATCACGCCCAGCTTGTCGTCGGGCAGGAGCATGAGTCCGGTGGGGAAGCGGAACTCACCGGGTCCCTCGCCCTCGCGGCCGAAGGAGGTGACGAATTCGCCGTCGGCGTCGTACACCTTGACCTCGTTGAGCTGGAAATCGAGGGAGTAGACGTTCCCCTTCTCGTCGACGATGATGCCGAGGATCAGGCCGAAGAATTCGTCCTCGTCGTCGGTGTCGCCGCCGACCCGCCAGAGCTCCTCCAGCTCCGCGCTGGCCTTGCCCAGCATCGATTTGGAGGGATTCGAGACGACGGTGACGCCGTCCTTCGTCTTCATGTCGCCCTTCCAGGCCGCCGTGGCGGGGAGAGCGACGAGAAGGGTGAGCAGGAGAACGAGCAGCCCCGCGAGGGGCAGGCGCAAGCGCCCGGCGAGACCGGGCATCTGGGTGGGATGGGTCATGACATGGCTCCATGATAGAGGTTCCCGAGGGCCGGTGATCCGGCAGCACTCTCTACGACCTGCGGATTGATGTACGCGGGGAGATACAGGTTCGGATTACGGATTATTCGCCCCTCTGTTCCACTCGATTTGGGCCTGGCATGGATCCCTGGTCGCCGACTCCGGATGGACACTTGTAACGACCTCCGCGCAGCGTTAATCTGCACCGATGCGCGGAGATTCGGACCGTACCCGAGCCGCATTGTACACAAGCAAGGCAGGGAGTGAAATGCTCAGCAAGGAAATGGAGTCCGCCCTCAACGAGCAGGTGAACAACGAGTTCTACTCGGCCTATCTCTACCTGGCCATGGCCGGCTGGTTCGAATCGAAGAACCTGACGGGCTTCGCCCACTGGATGCGCCTGCAGTTCCAGGAGGAGCAGGAGCACGCGATGCGGATCTTCGGCTACATCGGCGAGCGCGGCGGACGCGTGAAGATGGGCGCCATAAAGGCGCCTCCGGAAGAGTGGGATTCGGTCCTCGCCGTATTCGAATACACCCTCGAACACGAGCAGGACGTGTCCGCTTCGATCAACCGACTGGTGGACCTGGCCATGAAGCAGTCCGACCATGCCAGCAACGCCTACCTGCAGTGGTTCGTGAACGAGCAGGTGGAGGAGGAGGCCTCCGTGGACGCCATCGTGCAGCAGCTGCGGATGGTGGGGGACTCCGGCCACGCGCTGTTCATGATCGACCGCGAACTGGGCCAGCGCACGCTGACCCCCGACCCCGGCGTTTGAAACGGAACTGCCTGGCAACAGAAAACCCCCGCCGTGCGGCGGGGGTTTTCGTGTTTCCAGCGAGGGAGGGGTTCCAAGGAGGGCCTCAGAGCCGAGTCCGCAAGGCGAAGTGAACCGGCGTGAACCCCGACCGAGCGTTAGCTATAGCGCAGCAGCAGCGTCTTGGGATCCAGCTCCAGGTGCAGGTCGGCCAGCTCCTCGTTCTCGTGATCCTTCACGATACGCAGCTTCACGTGGTCCGACTCGGGCTCCAGGCGGACGATCACCGACAGGTAGTCGTCGAAGCGGGCCACCTCGGCCGGCACGTCGCGCTCGTCGCGCTCCTGGCCCTCGCGGTGGCGCAGGGCGGTGATCCAGAGCTCCAGGTCGAAGTCCTGGGCGAGCTTCTTCAGCTCGACGAGCACCTCTTCCTCGACATCCTCGAAGTCCGGGTAGCCGTCGAGGATCAGCGCCTCGGGCCTGAAGTCGGCATGCTCGGCCAGGAAGGACATGGAGTCGCGCAGCCGGCTCAGGCCGAACTCGCTGAGTCCCCGGTAGCTGAGAATGTGGCGGTTCCGCTCCACGGAGAGGCGGGTCTCCGCCCGGTCCTCCAGCTTCTGGCTGCGGGCCAGCTCGAGGAACATCTCGTCGTAGAACTCGACGACACGGTCCACCGGATGCTGCAGGGTGACGTGGAGCACCTTGCGCTCGCGCATGAGGTCGTCGAGGGCGATGTCGGTGAGGAAGGCGGTCTTGCCGACTCCCTTGCGGCTCGTCACCACGCCGATGTTGCCCTTGCCCAGTCCTCCGTGGATGGAGCGCTCGAAGACACGCAGCGGGCTACGTTTGTTCAACTGCTTCTGAAAGACCACGGCTCTCCTCCTACTTCTTTCCGGCCTGGCGCTGCTCCAGGTACTCCTTGCGGAGCTCCTCGGCCACCTCGGCCGGCGCCGGCGCGTAGCGCTTGAATTCCATGCTGAAGTTCGCCTTGCCCTGGGTCATCGACCGCAGGACCGTGGCGTAGCCGAACATCTCGGCGAGCGGGACCTCGGCGTCGAGGCGCACGAAGTCGTCGTCCTCGGTGGTGCCCAGGACGATCGCGCGCCGCTGCATGAGCGTGCCCATGGAATCGCCCTGGAACTCGCGCGGCGTCTCGACGGACACCAGCATCAGCGGCTCCAGCACCTTGGGTTTGCTCTTGGGATAGAACTCGCGGAAGGCGCCGCGGGCGGTCTCCTGGAACGCGTTGTCCGAGGAGTCGACGGCGTGGTAGCCGCCGTCCATGAGCGTCACCTTCATGTTCACCACCGGCGCGCCGATGGTGGGACCCTTGGCCATCATCGACTTGAAGCCCTTCTCGACGGCGCCGATGTACTCGGTGGGAATGTTCCCGCCGGTCACCTGGCTCTCGAAGGCGAACTCGTCGTCGGGCCAGGGCTCCAGCGTGCCCTCGACCTTGCCGTACTGACCCGAGCCGCCCGTCTGCTTCTTGTGGACGTAGCTGAACTCGACCAGCTTGCCCATGGTCTCGCGGTAGGCCACCCGGGGCGGGCTCGTATCCACCTCGGCGTTGTACTCGCGCTTCATGCGTTCGATGTACACCTCGAGATGCAGCTCGCCCATGCCCTTGATCACCGTGTCCCCGGTCTCGGGATCGGAGGCCACCTGGAAGGTGGGGTCCTCCTTGGTGAAGCGCTGGATCGCCTTGGACATGTTGTCCTGGGCCTTCTTGTCCTTGGGCGTCACCGCCAGGCTGATCACCGGGGCCGGCACGTGCATGCTGGCCATGGAGGCCGTCAGCTTGCCGTCGGTGAAGGTGTCGCCGGAGGCGCAGTCGACGCCGAACAGCGCGATGATGTCGCCCGCCTCGGCCTTGTCGATGTCCTCCATCTTGTCAGCGTGCATGCGCACCAGGCGGCCGGCCTTCACCCGCTTGCCCGTGCGCACGTTCGTGATGGTGTCGCCCTTGTTCAGCGTGCCCTGGTAGATGCGGATGTAGGTGAGCTGGCCGTAGAGGCCGTCCTCCAGCTTGAAGGCCAGGGAGAGCAGTGGATCGGCGGGATCGTTGCTCACGGGGAACTTGACCTCGTCGTCGTCGCCGTTGTCGTCCAGCGCGTGCGCCTCGTTCGTCACCTCGGTGGGATCGGGCAGGTAGGCCACGGCGCCGTTCATGAGCAGCTGCACGCCCCGATTCTTGTAGGCCGAGCCCAGGAAGACGGGCGTCAGCTCCTGCGACAGGGTGCCCTTGCGGATGGCCGCGTGGAGCATCTCCTCGGTGACCGCGTCCTCGAGGGCGGCTTCCATGAGCGCGTCGTCGAACATGGAGGCGGCGTCGATCAGGATCTCGCGACGGGTCTCCGCCTCGATCAGGAGCCCCTCGGGGATCTCCTCCTCGCGGATGATCTCGCCGTTGTCGCCGTCGAAGAACATCGCCTTCATCTTCACCAGGTCGACGACGCCGTCGTGCTTGTCTTCCAGGCCGATCGGAATCTGCATCATCACGGCGTTGTGGCCGAGCTTCTCGCGGAGCTGGTCGGTCACGCGGGCGGGGTTCGCGCCGGAGCGGTCGCACTTGTTGACGAACGCGACCCGCGGCACCTTGTAGCGCTTCATCTGGCGGTCCACGGTGATGGACTGGCTCTGGACGCCGGCCACGGCGCAGAGCACCAGCACGGCGCCGTCGAGCACCCGCAGCGCGCGCTCCACCTCGATGGTGAAGTCCACGTGACCCGGGGTATCGATGATGTTGATGTGGTGGCCTTCCCACTCCACATGGGTGGCCGCCGAGGCGATGGTGATGCCCCGCTCGCGCTCGAGCTCCATGGAATCCATGGTGGCGCCCACGCCGTCCTTGCCCCGCACCTCGTGGATCGCGTGGATCCTGTTGGTATAGAAGAGGATACGCTCGGTCAGCGTGGTCTTGCCAGAATCGATATGCGCACTGATACCGATATTGCGGAGCTTACTCAGCTCTCCGTTCATGACTTGCTCCTGGTGCGAATTGATAAAGCCGCCGGCGGAGGCCGGACGGATGCGGCCGGGATCGGGAACGCACAAGATAGGATCTGCGCGGGATCTCGCAAGAGGGGAACTGTAATTAAATCAGACTTATCGGTCGTTTGACGGCTCGGAATCGGAGGGCGATTCCCCGTCGTTTCCGGTCGCTTCCGATGCTTCCTCGACCGGGGGTTCCGTCATCGCGATCTCGCCGCCTCCGGACGCGCCCAGCGCCGTCACCGGCGGCAGGTACTCCTTGAAGGCGATGCCGTAGATCTCCCAGATCGTCACGAAGAGCGCGGCCACGATCGGCCCCAGGATGAAGCCCAGCACCCCGAACAGCATGATGCCGCCCAGGGTGGTGAAGAGAATCAGCAGCTCGTGCATCTCGGTGTCGCGGCCCACGAGGCGGGGGCGCAGGAAGTTGTCGACGCTGCCGACCACGAGTCCGCAGAACAGCAGCAGGAAGACGCCCTGCCAGGTCTGTCCCGTTGCCAGCAGGATGATCGCCGCCGGCCCCCAGACGAGCGCGGTGCCGATGCCGGGAATGACGGACAGCAGCACCATCACCGTGCCCCAGAATATCGCCCCCTCGACGCCCGCGATCGCCAGCGCGACGCCGGCCAGCGCGCCCTGGGCCAGGCCGACCAGTAGCGTGCCCTTGAGCATGGCTCGCGTCACGGAGGTGAACTTGTCCACCATGCGCTGCTCGTCCTCGCTCTCGAGCGGCATGTAGTAGAGGATCTTCTCGAGCAGCTTCGACCCGTCCATGAGAAAGAAGAAGAGCGCGTAGATCATCAGGAAGAAGTGGAAGATGAAGGAGATGGTGAGCCGGGTGGAGGCCGAGAGGCTGTCGAACAGGAAGCTTCCGAGGCTGCCCACCATCTCGCCGGCCTTCTGGAAGATCAGCTCCCGGTAGGGCATCAGCTTCTCGATGCCCGGCAGGCCCTGGAGCCGCTCGACGAAGGCGTCGGGCTCCTCGAGCTGGGTGTTGATCCAGGGAATCACCGACTCGCTGATGTCGTAGGCCTCGCTCGCCACGATGCCCAGGAAGCCGATCATCGGCACGAGGAACAGCGCGAGCAGCAGCAGCAGCGTGAGCCCGCTGGCCAGCGCCCGCCGGCCGCGGCAGCGTCTCAGGATGCGCCGGTAGAGCGGGCTGGAGAGGCCGGCCGTGATGGCGGCCAGGAGAATCGTCATCAGGAAGCCGCGGATCATGGCCAGGAACAGGCCCGAGATCACGACCAGCAGCACGATCAGGAAGGACAGTGAGAAGCGTCGGTTCGCCATGAACGGGAAACTAGCCGAAATTCTCGAGGGTGGGAAGCGAAACTGTCGCAATGATAGCCGGTTATGCCTCGTGATTCCCTGCCCGGGGCACGTGGGGGACTGATTTGCGAGCGCGTATATGGTAGAATGGGAGTTCGGCGCGAAGGGAACTTTCCCCCGTTCGGCGGCCGCCTGCCCGGTCGTCGCCGCTCTTCACGTCGTGGCATCTCTCAGTACGTGCATCTGGAGGCATCTTGCTCAGACAGCTCTCGGGCCGCATCCTGCTCCTGATCGCCATCTCGATGATCGCCCCGCCAGCCCGGGCCGGCCTCCATGAGGTGGTGGCCGGCGTCCACACGATCCAGCCGGTCATCGACGCGGCCGTCGAAGGGGACACGCTTCTGCTCAGCGGCGAGTTCGGCGGCGTGGGCAATCGCCTTCTCGATGCCGCCGGCAAGAACCTCGTCTATCTCGGCAACTCCGAGAGCCCCGCCGTCCTGGACGGCGGCGGCGAGACGATCTTTCTCTTCCAGTCGGGCGAGAGCGTGAGCACGGTGGTGGAGGACATCACCCTCCGCGGTTCCTCGGCGGCGGTGATCTGCCGGGGAAGCAGCTGGCCGCGCTTCAAGGCCCTCACCTTCACCCAGAACTTCGGCAACGCGTCGAGCGGCGTCGGCGGCGCCGCCCTGCTCTGCGAGGACGGCGCCTCGCCGCGCCTGACGGGCTGTCGCTTCGAGAACAACGCGCACTTCAAAGGCGGCGCGGTGGCCCTGGTCGGCACCGGCTCGCCGCTGTTCCTCGACTGCGACTTCGTCCTGAACAACTCGGCCTGGGGCGGGGCGGTTCACGTGGCCGGCGGCGCTCCGAGCATCGAACGCGCGCAGTTCAGCAGCAACACGGCCTATCCCTTCACCGGGCCGGGCGGCGAGGACGAGGGGGGCGACGGCGGGGCGATCCACATCGAAGGCGGGCAGCTCACCCTCACGGACATCCTGGCCGTCGACAACCTCACCTCCGCGCTGGTCGGCTCTCCGGACGAGGGCGGCCACGGCGCGGCGATCTGCGTGGGCGCCGCGGGCGAGGTCGTGATGACCGGGTCGACCCTGAGCGGCAACGTCGCCGCCAGGTCGGGCGGCGGCGTCCATCTGTTCGGTGGCGCCCTGCTCACGATCTCCTCGAGCCTGCTGGCCACCAACGGCCCCGACGGCCTGTACGGCGAGGCCGGCGCCCTGCTCGACATCTCCTGCTCGAATCTCTTCGGCAACGGCGTCGCCGACTACGCGGGCGCGCTCATCGACGCCACCGGCACCCTGGGCAACCTGTCGGTGGACCCGATCTTCTGCGGCGGCGTCGCGCCGGACCTGCCCTACGGACTCCACGAGGATTCCCCCTGCCTGCCGGGCGGCAACGGTTGCGGCGTGCAGATGGGTCGCTTCGGGCTCGCCTGCTCGGGCAACATGGCGGTGCACGAGGTGCCCGGCGAGTTCGCCACCATCCAGGAGGCCCTGGATGTCGCCGTGGACGGCGACACGGTGCTGGTGGCGCCCGGTTTCTATCGCGGCGAGGGGAACAAGGGCCTGAACCCGGGCGGCAAGGCCATCGTGATCCTGTCGGAGATCGGGCCCGCGGGAACGTTCATCGACTGCGAGGGCAGCGGCCGGGGCTTCCTGTTCCTCTCCGGCGAGACGCCCGCCACGGTGGTGTCCGGCTTCACGATCATGGGCGGCATGGAGCCGGTGGGCGGCGGCGTGGCCTGCATCGGCGGTTCGCCCACCCTCGAGAACCTGGTGATCGCCGGCAATCACGCCCTGTCCCAGGGCGGCGGGCTGGTGTGCATCTTCGCCTCGCCGGTGCTCCTGGACGTGACCCTGCGCAACAACTCCAGCGACGACGACGGCGGCGCCATCTACAGCATGTCCGGCAGCGCGCCCCAGCTCAGCGGCGTGCGGATTCACGACAACACCGCGGCCGACGACGGCGGCGGCATCTACTGCAGCGAGGGCAGCCTCGACCTGACCCACTGCACGGTGGCCTTCAACACGGTCGGCGGCGACGGCGGCGGCATCATGGCGCGCAACGGCGCGCAGGTGACGCTGAACGCGACCCTCGTGACCTTCGCCACGACGGGCGGCGGCCTGTGGGCCGAGAGCGGGGCCGTCATCACGCCGATCTGCAGCGACGTCTTCGGCAACACCGACGGCGACTACCTGGGCGAGGCGATCGACGTCACGGGCCAGTACGGCAACATCTCGCTCGACCCGCTGTTCTGCGACCCGGAGGCCCGCGACCTCGCCCTGGACGCCGACTCGCCCTGCCTGGGCGCCAACAACGCCTGCGGCCTGGACATGGGCGCTCTCGGTCAGGGCTGCGACCTGCCCTACATGGAGATCAGCGGCCGTCTGGCCGAGGCCGACGAGACGCCCGTGGCCGACGCCACTTTCACGGGCTACTACTATCAGGTGCGCAGCGGCGACGACGGGCAGTACCAGCTCCTGGTGCCCCCGCTCTGGTCGGGCACGCTCACACCCCATCTCGACGGCTACGTGTTCGACCCCCTCAGCCGCGAATACCTGAACGTGGCCACCGATCTGCCGAACCAGGACTATCTCGCCAGCCGCACCACCCTGCGTCTCGTGCCCCAGGACTACCCCGACCTCCAGTCGGCCCTCTCGGCCTCCCTGAGCGGGGATACCGTGCTCGTGGCGGCCGGCGTGTATCGGGATGTCGGCAACAAACGCCTCGACTTCGGCGGACTTGATATCGTGCTGAAGAGCGTGAGCGGACCCGCGGTCACCATCATCGACTGCGAGGGCGGAGCCCGCGCCTTCGACTTCGACGAGGGCGAGGGCCCCGGCGCGGTGGTGGAGGGCTTCACGATCCGGGGCGGACACGTGTGGTACGAGTTCGAGTCCAACAGCGGCGGCGCGATTCGGGTGAGCGGCGCCTCGCCGACACTGCGCGATCTGGTGATCGAGGACTGCCGCGCCAAGGGAGCGGGCGGCGGCATCGCGATGGCGGGCTCGAACTCCCTCGTGGAGGACGTGGTGCTGAGCCGCAACGAGACCTACGGCGTCACCTACGGCAACGGCGGCGGCATCGCGGTGTTCGATGGAGCGCCCACGCTGAGACGGATCCTGCTGCACGACAACACGGCGGCCGAGAGCGGGGGCGGCATCTACCAGAGCGGCGGCGTGTTGCTGGTGGAAGGGTGCACCCTCGCGTCCAACACGGCGACGCGGGGCGGCGCCCTCGGCCTGGACTACGCGGCCGACATGACCTGCTCGAACCTGCTGGTGACCCATTGCGGCGCGACCCAGGGCGGCGTGGCCCACGCCGCCGACTCGCCGAGCGCGCTGAGCTGGAGTTGCAGCAACCTCTTCGAGAACCTCGGCGAGGAGTTCACCGGCTTCGCGTCGCCTCCCGGCGCCGACAGCTTCTCCGCGGATCCGATCTACTGCGACCCCGAGCGTGACGACTACGCGGTGGCCGAGCAGTCCCCCTGCCTGCCGGAGAACAACGACTGCGG
Source organism: uncultured bacterium (assembly GCA_964399495.1). Lineage (GTDB taxonomy): Bacteria > Krumholzibacteriota > Krumholzibacteriia > JACNKJ01 > JACNKJ01 > CAYNQX01. The sequence goes on along the minus strand of CAYNQX010000020.1, from coordinate 18,221 downwards.
CCTGCAGGTGGGAGCCCTGGGCCTCGGCTGCACGCTGACCTCGGGCACTCCCGCGCCCGCGGAGTTCTTCCTGGCCCAGAACCATCCCAACCCCTTCAATCCCAGCACGGAGATTCGTTTTGGGCTCAGCGAGCCCTGCGCCGTCACCCTCGAGGTGTACGACCTCGCGGGCCGCAGGCGGGCCCTGCTGCTGGACGCGGCGGCCCTGCCCGCGGGCGAGCAGCGCGTGCGCTGGGAGGCGGTGGGCGAGGACGGGCGGCCTCTGGCCTCCGGCGTCTACTTTGCCCGGCTGCGCGCGGGTGGGCGGGAACTCACCCGGAAGCTGACGTTGCTGAAGTGAAGCTCCGCAAACTCTCTCGGACGCTTCGCACGGACGTGAGGCGCTTTCCGAGAGAGTTTGCTCCGCCGGTCAGCCATATCTCGCCGCGGACCGACCTTGTCCAGTTCCGTACCGTCGATACATCGGTTATCTTGAGCATGAACGAGGAGGCGCCCGGTGCGCAATTCCAGATCATTCAGCCGGACTAGAGGGCTCAAGCACTTTATCCTGTTGTTGTGCGGGCTACTAGGAGCTCACATGGCCGCGGCTGACCCTAGTGGGTTGATGAGTATTGATATCCACGATGGCGAGCCCTGGGCGCCGATCTGGGACGGCGGGACCACAAAAGCCATTGGTAACTTTATGCCAGGCATCGATACCTGGGGCTACGGGTTCGAAGTGGAACGGATCTGGTTCTACCATGGAGGAGACTATCCCGATTCTGGGATTCCCTATCAGCTGCATTTCATTCAGCGGATTCGGAATGGTGAGGAGGAGATCTACGACCAGCTTCTTTACTTCGACTGGGAAACGACCTGCAACTACTGCTGGGAGGAGCTCACCCTGGGCTACAATGTCTGGGATGTCGGCTCCGACGAGGATTACACATTCGGGGTCTTCATCCGTCCATATGGCGGGACCGCTGCCGATCGATGGCCACGACTCTGGCTGGACCAGTCACCGGATCACGAGCAGCTTGCCGCGGTGATGAACGTGTGGTGGCCGCCACCCTTCTCAAGCAGGGGTGCTGTGGGGAGAGATGATCCTTACTCGCTTCGGTTTTATTACAGCGACGCAGGCCTCGGTGAAGTTCTCTTGGGTATGGAGGTCTCCAGCGACATCATCACGGCCACTGAGGAAACCAGCTTCTCCACAATCAAATCGCTCTACGAGTGAGTTCCAGCGAACTCCGTCGTGGTGGGATCGTCCGTCGAGCCATGGCCGCCGACCTTGCAAAGCTGTTAAACTGAGAGGGATATCCCACCCCGGAGGTCCCTCGTGAAGCGCGCCCTACTTGTCTGCCTTCTCATCGTCCTGCCGCTGGTCTCGGCGGCTCATCCGGACGAGCGCTACGAGAACACCTTCGCCAAGGACTTCATCATGGACGCCCCCTGGCGCGTGATGGACGCGAACACGCCGATCCCGCTCACGATCATTCTCAAGGACTGCGACGTCGACGACATCCGCGAACTGCACTGGATCCGCTGCCGCGACGTCACGGGCAGCGCCGTGACGATCTGGGAACACGACTTCAATGACGAAGAGATCGGCGACGACGCCAGCGAGGAGAACTTCTGGACCTGGATCACCACCGTCACCGAGAACCACCCCGGCCTGCCGAACGGCACGCTCCTCACGCCCGCCAATCTCGGCTACGGCGTTGGGAGCAACATCGAACTTCACGTGGAGATCTACTACCGCGACGACTGGTTCAACTACAGCGAGACCCGTCGCCTGCGCGTGCACGTGGGCGGCGGCCCCTTCCCCTGGCCCGCGGGCTGGTACGGCGGCGACGTGCACTACCACAGCATGTACACGAACAACATCGCCGAGTGGGGGGCGCCGCTGCCGGCGGTGAGCGCGAGCGCCGAGGCGATGGGCCTGCACTGGCTCACGGTGACCGACCACTCCTGCGACCTCGACGAGACCGGCGACGGCACCTGGAGCTACGCCACCCACTGGTGGGAGTACACGCTGCAGACGCCCGCGGGCATCCAGACCTTCGTGCGCAACGCCCAGAACGGCGGTTCGAGCTGGGGCGGCCTGGGCAGCGACGTGGCGCTGCTGGACTCGCCCGCGCAGCGCCTCTATCGCGGCGTGGAGATCAATCTCGCGTCGGTGGATCCGGACTCCTGGGCCGAGACCCTGCACTGTCTCTTCTACAACCCCGACTACATCCACTCGCCCCTGTGCGGCGCCATCGGCGAACGCCCCGTGTCGCCCTCGCTCACGAGCGGCCTGGCCCAGCTCGCGCCCACCGGTTTCGCCTACGCGGCCCACCCCGGCAACGACCTCGGCGGCGAATGGGGCGGCATCGATGTCACGGTGAACGGCACGGCCTGGGGCGACGAGGACATCAGCACGGCGCTCCAGTACTCCGGCTTCGCCGGCCTGCAGGTGTTCAACACGCGCCAGACACTGCACTCCTATGACCAGTTCGATCCCTGGGCCGACTTCGACGCCGGCTCCGCCTACACCGAGTCCGACCGCTACCCCGACGAGCTCCTGGCCGGCCTCGCGCTCTGGGACGACGCCATCGCCCAGGGCCTCGGCGACGACCCGCCGCGCAAGGTGTTCATCGCGGGCGGCAGCGACGCCCACGGCGACTTCAACTTCGCCAGCCACCTCGGCCTCGACGACTACGCCACCGACAACGCCATGGGCAAGGTGCAGACCGTGGTGCCCGTGATCGGCGCCTACGGACCGGGCAACCTGCCGCCCATGTCCGAGCTGCTCGCCGCCTACCGGGCGGGCCGGGGGGTGGCCACCGACGGTCCCTTCGTGGCCATAGGTTCGGACCTAACGGGAGATAACGACGCCGACGACGCGGAAGACCTGCGCCACGGCGACCACATGACCGTGCCCGGCGACATCTCGATCAGCCTCGAGCTGCGCTGGGCCTCCCTGCCGGAGTTCGGACCGGTGAACTCGGTGAAGCTGCTTCTCGGCGACGCCGATGGAACCACCCTCCACGCCGAGGTGACGCCCGATCCGACTGAGGAGTACGGCGGCGTCGCCTACCTCGAACTCTTCGACCTGAGCCTCGACTGGCGCTACCTGCGCGCGGAGCTGCTCACGGCCGACGGCGGCGCGGGTCATCGCGCCTACAGCAATCCGATCTGGCTGCGCTGGGACACGCTGTCGGCCGTCGAGGGCGCGCCCGCCCCGCCGCGCCTGCTCGCGAGTCACCCCAACCCCTTCAACCCGCGCACCGAGATCCGCTTCCTCCTGCCCGAGGCGAACGCGGTGACCCTGAGCGTGCACGGCGCGGACGGCCGTCTGCTGACCAGGCTGCTTGACGGCGCGCCCCGCCCCGCCGGCGAGTCCGCACTCATGTGGGACGGCCGCGACGCGCGAGGCCGCGAACTCCCCAGCGGAGTCTACCTGCTCCATCTGCGGTCCGCTGGACATGAAGAACACGGCAAAGTAACGCTGCTCCGGTGAGCGTCGCCGGGCGAGCCCCCAGAGGCGCTCGAGCGATCGCTCACCTCCGCCGGCGGCTCCGACATCGTTACCCCCGCCGAACTTGGCGGGGGTATTCGTTGTCCCCCCGGGGGGACGAAGCAACCGACAGGGCTCGAGTCCCCTGCGGAGCAATCTCTCCCGGAAAGCGCCTCACGTCCGTGCGAAGCGTCCGGGAGAGATTGCGGAGCGGCGAGCCCTCAGAGGCGCCCGAGGGAATCGAAGGGCCAATTGACGCCCCAACCAAATCGCCACTATCTTAAACAGTCGGTCCCCTCGAATCGGAGACACGGTGCATCCCCATCGCCTCGGCTGGGCCACTCTCTGTCTGGCGCTCCTCGCCGGGCTGGCCGCGCCCTTCCCCGCCCTCGCGCGCACGGAGAGCGAACCGCCCGCTTCGGCCGGCGAGCGCGGCGGCAAGACGCTCAAGGGCGAGTTCGTCCACCGGGTCGGCAGCCTGCAGGTGAACGTCACGAACTGGGGCATCCTGGGTTCCTTTCCCGGTCTGGGCTGGGAGATCTCCGAGGCGCCGAGCGCCCAGTGGCCCGCCGGCAGCGGCGTCGAGTACCTGTATGTCGGCGGTCTCTGGGTGGGCGCCCGCCTGGGCGGGATTCCCCGCGTCAGCACGGCCTATCCGGACTACGAGTTCTATCCCGGCGACCGTTCCACGGACACGGTCTACGAGAGCTTCGAGGGGGACCGCGGAGGCAACCGTGCCCAGAGCGCCCATCCCGACGACGACCTCGACGGCGCCGTCGACGAGGATCCCCTGAACGGCCGCGACGACGACGGCGACGGCCGCGTGGACGAGGACTTCGCCGCCGTGAGCAACCAGATGTTCCGCGCCGTCTACCGCGACGACAACGCCCAGTCGCTGCTGGACTCGCCCGACCATCACCCCCTGAGCATCGAGGTGATCCAGGAGAGCTACCAGTGGGAGCAGCCGCCCCTGAGCGGCATGGTGGCGCTGGACTACACCGTCTTCAACCGCGGGCACGAGGTGCTGGCGGACACCTACGTCGGCCTCTACATGGATCCCGACATCGGCCATCGCCACGGCTCGCGCATCTTCGACGACGATCGCGTGGCCTTCGTCAATCGGCCGGTCTGCATCTACCGCCCGCCCTACGAGCGGCTGGTGTGGCTGTGGTTCGCCGAGGCCTGGGACGACGACGGCGACGCCGACTCGTCGCACCCCGCGCCCGGCCACTTCGCGCTGATGCTCCTGGACCACAGCATCGACATCCTCGAGGAGAAGGCGCCCTTCAGCGTGGGGTTCAACGCCTGGCAGGCGTTCTCCCGCGTGGCGCCCTACAGCGAGGGCGGCGAGGCGGTGATCGACGAGCAGCGCTACGAGCTGATGAGCGTGCCCGAGGTCGATGTCGTCACCGATGGGGAGGGCGACTACCGCTACCTGTTCACGGTGGGGCCCTTCCAGCTCGAGCCCGACGATTCCGTGTCGGTGCGCTTCGCCCTGCTCGTCGCCGAAAATCATGAGGAGCTCGTCGACCTGGCCGTGCGCGCGCACTTCGTGCAGGAGGGAAGCTGGCACGACCTCGACGGCGATCCCTTCACCGGCACCGGCTGCCGCGAGGCGCTGATCTACGATCCCGAGCGCACCATCGAGTGGTGGGACCCCTGCGTCATGTCTCCCGATCCGCTCATCATCCCCAAGGGCGATCGGGTCTGGGTGAACGCCGATTGCGGCTGGGAGGCGGCCTCCAACGGCACCTGCGGGAGCTTCTTCTACTGGTGCACCGGCACCGGCGGCAATGAGACCCGCGTGCCCTGGATCTCGGACTCCGCGCCGCCGCCGCCCCACCTGCGGGTGTGGGGCACGGAAGAGGCCAATGTGCTGTTCTGGGACAACGCCAGCGAGAACGTGCCCGACGGCATCACGGGAGAGTACGACTTCGAGGGCTATCGCCTCTGGCGCGCGGACAACTGGGAGCGGCCGCCCGGATCGTCGGCGGAGAACGGCCCGCCCGCCGACCTGTGGATGCTCCTCGACGAGACGGACCTGGTGAACGGCCTCGAGCCCGACCGCAGCCTGGATCTGTTCCGCTACCAGCCCAACGTGGACGCCGCGCTCGTCGCCTGGTACGAGGACGCCGTCATGGCCGACCCCCGTATCGAGACGGCCCGCGACCACCTGCCGCCCTTCGGCTTCAGCATGGCCGAGGCCGACACGGCGATCGGTCTCGCGCGGACGGCGCTCGGGATGCCGGGCGGCAAGCGCTACTACCGCTACCGCGACCTCGACGTGCGCCCCGGCCTGCCCTACTTCTACGCGGTCACCGCCCGCGACCATAACACGGTGCGGGCCGACACGGGCGAGCTGCTCGATCTGGAGCACGGGCTGGTGGGCAGCCCCAGCAACGGGTTCCGTTTCGTCGTGCCCGGCAGCCGCAGCCAGCCCCGCTGGGATTACGAGGCCGACCGGGTCTACGTGGTGCCGAATCCGGCCACGCGCGAGAGCATGGCGCCCTGGAAGCTCTTCCCCAACCGCGACGATCCCACCGGCCTCAAGGTGGAGTTCCGCCACCTGCCTGCCGCGCCCTGCACGATTCGCATCTGGACCCTGGCGGGAGACCTGGTGCAGGTGCTGCGCCACGACGAGAGCGCGGCCCAGGCGGCCGGCGACTACGTGTCCACGGGCACCCGCACCTGGGACCTGGTGAGCCGCAACGGCCAGCAGGTGGCCAGCGGGGTCTACCTGTTCACGGTGGACGCGCCGGGCTTCCCGCGCAAGACGGGCAAGTTCACGGTGATCCGCTAGGCCCGATGGGCGGGCGGGCGCAGCTCCGTCCGATTCGTTTGCGCCGAGGCTCCACGGCTGATACCTTCGATCGTCAGTGAACCTACCTCTCGGCATTCAGCCTTTCGACCGGCGTCGCGCTCTGCGTCGGCTCACCCTGTTGATACCCATCGGCGTTGCCGTCAATCTGCTGTTCGCCCTCTTCACCTCCGACCGACAGCTCATGGCCGAGGCCTTCCGGTTCCGCTGGGAATGGCTGCTGCTCGCCACGCTGCTGGCCGCCCTGCCCTGGCTGCTGAATGCCCTGCGGCTCTTCGGTTGGCTTCGCACCTGCGGACAGCCGCGGCCCTACTGGGATTGCGTGCGGATCGTGGTCATCACCGAGCTGGGCGCCTCGCTCAGTCCGGCCGCGGTGGGCGGGGCGCCGGTGAAAGCCGCCATGCTGAAGATGCGCGGCCTCAGCCTGGGACGAGCCGTGAGCCTCACCAGCCTGGGTTCCCTGGAGGACGGGCTCTTCTTCCTGATGGCCGTGCCCCTGGCCGTCGTCGGCACCGGCACCGGCCGGAAGCTGCTGAGCCTGGTGAATCCCGTCGGGAGTCTGCGCCGCGCGCTGATCAGCGTGACGGTGCTGCTGGTGTTGGGTTTCGTGATCTGGCTGCTCTTCCGCAGGAATCGCTGGCCGGAGTCCTGGCGAATCCGCCTGACGAGGGGTTGGCGGGACTTCCGTGAGCTCTATGTTTTCGTGGCGCGGCAGGGGCGAGGGCGGCTGGCCCTGAACATCTGCCTCTCCGGCATCCAGTGGAGCTCCCGCTTCATGGTGATTCCCGTTCTCGCCATCGCGCTGGAGCACGACCCCCAGGCCATCACCTTCGCGCTTCTGGGCTGGTTCGCCTTCGCGGCCACGGTGTTCATTCCGACGCCGGGCGCCGTGGGAGGAGCCGAGGCGGCTTTTCTCCTGGTGTTCCGGGACTACCTACCGGCGGAGGTGATCGGCACCGTGATGCTGGGCTGGCGCCTGCTCACGTTCTACATCCTCGGTGTGATCGGCGTCGTCTGGCTGGCCTTCACGCCGCCCTGGGCGGAGCCCAAGGTGGACGCCGAAGCGAACTGACGGCCGAGGAAGCAGCCGGGCGGCTCCGATCGCGGAGTTCGATCCGTGCTAGTAGAGAGCCTTGACCGCGCTCCAGCTCGACGCTTCCGTGGCGGTGGTGAGCGCCTCCACGACGATGTCGTCGAAGAAGGCCTCCTGCCAGCCGGTCACGCCGCCGGGCACGGCGGCCAGGGCGATGCCGCCGGAGAGGATCGGCTCGTCGTCGTCGATCCACTGGAAGAGCGTGTACCCGTTCCAGACGAACACCAGCTGGTTCCCCGACAGCGTGAACTCGAAGTCGCACCAGGTGCCGGTGGGAAATCCCGAGTGGTAGGCCCACCCCAGCTGGTGACGCACGCCGTCCGTCCACTTGTAGAGGTAGGCGTCGTACCAGTCGTCCGAGCGCACGGTGACCTCGTAGCCGTCGTCGCCCTGACAGCGTACGCGGAGCACGTGGTTCACGCCGCCGCCCGTCGCCATGCGGCCGCTGAACACGTAGTCCGACCAGCCCTGGTTCCCCGCGAAGCTGAGTCCCCAGGTCGCGGCGCCCTTCTTGTAGCAGCGGTAGGCGCCGTCCACCACGGACCAGTGTCCGGAGGCGGGCGTGAAGGCGTCGGCGACGCCGTCGTCGAAGTTCTCGCTCAGAAGGAGCGTCGCGGAGACGATGGGGGATACCAGGACGAGGAGGGAGATCGCGAGGAGGGAGCGAAGGAGCATGAACACCTCGAAGGCTTTGGCGTCTGCGTCGTGCTTCGATTATACGACGACCGGCCCGCCTGGTAAAGCGGGCCGGTCGTGGGTGAAGCGGGATCCTGCGCGTGCCGCCCCTACTCGAACTCCAGCTCGTAGTGGTAGACGCCGCCCTCGAGCTTGCTCTCCACCTTGCAGCCGGAGTTCTGGAAGACCGACTGCATCGGCCGGTTCTCCTTGAGCACCTCGGCCGTGAAGCCGGCGATGCCGTTGCGCCGGGCGAACACGATGAGGTTGCGCAGCAGGTAGGTGCCGATGCCGCGCTGCTGCCATTCGTCGCGCACGGTGAAGGCCACCTCGGCGCGGTTGGTGCTGGGGTCCAGGTAGTAGCGGCCGATGGCCACGATCTCGTCGCCGTGGGCCTCGGGCACGGTGCCCACCAGGGCCAGGTCACGGCGGTGATCCACGAACACGAAGTCCAGCACCTGCTGCTCGGGCAGACGCGTGAGCGCCTGCATGAAGCGGTAGTACACCGTCTCCTGGCTCAGGGCGTAGAACAGGTCCTTCATGCCCGGCTCATCGGTGGGCTGGATGGTGCGAAAGTTGATCTGCGTGCCGTCGTCCAGCACGAAGCTGCTGCGCAGGCCCTTGGGACGCACCACGAGCCGGTCGCCGCCGACGGCCAGCATCTCCGGCCGCACGTACTTGGCCTCGACCGCCTCCTTGAGCAACTGCTCGCGGAAGTCCGGGTGCGCCACGCTGATGAGCGCCAGCGCCCGGTTCTGCACGCTCTTCCCGTGCAGGTAGGCCACGCCGTACTCGGTGACGACGTAGTGCACGTCGCCGCGGGTCGTGACCACGCCCGCTCCGGGGGAGAGGCGAGTTACGATGCGCGAGACGCTGCCGCCCACGGCCGTCGCGGGCAGCGCGATGATCGCCTTGCCGCCGCTCGCGCGCGCGGCGCCGCGGTTGAAGTCCACCTGCCCGCCGATGCCGGAGAAGAAGCGGCCGCCCAGGGAGTCGGCGCAGACCTGCCCTGTGAGGTCGATCTCCAGCGCCACGTTGATCGCCACCATCTTGCGCTGCCGGCTGATCAGGAAGGGGTCGTTCACGTACTCGGTGGGATGGAAGGCGAAGGCGGGGTTGTCGTCCACGTAGTCGTAGAGGCGGCGGCTGCCCATGCAGAAGCTCGCCACCACCTTGCCGCGGTCCAGGCTCTTGCGGGCGCCGGTGACGACGCCCTTCTCCATCATGTCGATGATCGGATCGGTGAGCATCTCGGTGTGGATGCCCAGGTCCTTCTTGTCGCCCATGAACTCCAGCACGGCGTGGGGGATGCGGCCGATGCCCAGCTCCACGGTGGCGCCGTCCTCCACGAGCGCGGCCACGTACTCGCCGATGCGGCGGGTGAGCTCGTCGGGCTCGGGGTGGTCGAACTCCAGGATCGGCTCCTCGTGGGGCACGAGCCAGTCGATGTCGTCGAGTTCGAGAAAGCTGTCGCCGTGGGTGCGCGGCATCGAGGGGTTCACCTGGGCGATGACCAGCCCGGCGTTCTCGGCCGCGCTCTTGACGATGTCCACCGACACGCCCAGCGACACGCGCCCGCGTTCGTCGGGCGGGCTCACCTGGATCAGGGCGGCGTCCAGGGGCAACTGTCCCGAGCTGAAGAGCCGCGGAATCTCCGACAGGAAGATCGGCGTGTAGTCGCCCAGCCCCTCCTGGATCGCGTCGCGCACGTTGGCCGCGATGAAGAAGCTGTTCACGCGAAACGCACCGGCCAGCTCCTTCTCGGCGTAGGGCGCCTCGCCCTGGCTCAGCATGTGGATGATCTCGGTGTCGGACAGGTCCCCGGCGTGGCGCGCGAGGGCGGCCACCAGCGCCTGGGGCGTGCCGCAGCCGCTGCCCACGAACACCCGCTGGCCCGGCCGCAGCTTGCCCGCCGCCTGGTCGGGGGTGAGGATCTGTTCCCGATGGAGTTCGCGCCAGTCCGTCGGCGTGATGCTGCTCGTGCTCATGACCGGTGCCTCCTCAGGCCAGGGTGATGCGCGCGTCGGCGACCACGGGGTCGCTGCCGGCGCCGCCCACGATGAAGGGATTGATGTCCAGCTCGGCGATCTGCGGGAAGTCGGTGACGAGCTGGCTGATGCGCTGCAGTCCGCTGGCGATGGCGGTGAGATCCACGGCCTCCTTGCCCCGAACGCCCTTCAGCAGCGCGTAGGAGCGGGTGCCCATGAGCATCTGCATCGCCTCGTCCGCGGTAATCGGCGCCAGGTGGAAGGTGACGTCCTTCATCACCTCCACGAAGATGCCGCCGAGGCCGAACATCAGCATGGGTCCGAACTGCGGATCGCGGGTCATGCCGATGATCACCTCGGTGCCCCGCCCGGCCATCCGCTCCACGTAGGCGCCGTCGATCTGCGCGCCGGGAACGCGGCGGGGGATGCGCATCATCATCAGGTCGAAGGCGTCGCGCACCTGGCCCGGCGTGGCCAGGTTCAGCTTCACGCCGCCCATGTCGGACTTGTGGACCACGTCGGGCGAGGCGATCTTCATCGCCACGGGAGAGCCCACCCGCTCGGCGATCGCCACGGCCTCCTCGGCGTCGGTGGCGAGCCGTCCCGGGGGAACGTTGAAGTCGTAGGCCCTCAGGATCGACTTGGCGGCGGCCTCGCCCACCTGCTTGCCGCCCCGGCGCACCTGCCGGCCGAGAATGCGCTCGACGCGCCGTCGGTTCACGGGGAAGCGGGTCACCACCCGCGGCGGCCGGACACGCCAGGCGGCGTAGTCGGCCATCGCCTTCAGGGCGCGCACGGCCCGCTCCGGCGAGCTGTAGTCGGGCAGGCCGGCGTCCACCAGCTCATCGCGCCCCGGCATCACCTCCGAGCCGCCCATGAACACCGCCAGCACCGGCTTCTCGGCGCAGCTCGCCTGGGCGGCGATGGCGCGGGCCGTGGCCGCGGGTTCGGTCATGGACTGCGGAGTCAGGATGACGATGCTCGCGTCGATCGAATCGTCCCGCTGGGCGGCGGCCACCGCCATGGCGTAGCGGTCGGGGCCGGCGTCGCCGAGCACGTCGATGGGGTTGCCCACGCTGGCCGCCGCGGGCAGCCGTTTCGCCAGCTCCTCGCGCAGATCCTCGCCCAGGCTCGCCACCTCGAGTCCCGACTCCTCCACGGCGTCGGCCGCCATGATGCCGGGGCCGCCCGCGTTGGTGATGATCGCCACCCGGTTGCCCCGCGGCAGCGGCTGCATGGCGAGGGCGGTGGCGGCGTCGAACATCTCCTCGAAGCCCTCGGCGCGGATCACGCCGGCCCGCTTGAAGGCGGCGCCGTAGGCGATGTCCGCTCCGGCCAGGCTGCCGGTGTGGGAGCTCGCGGCGCGGCTGCCCGCGTCGGTGCTGCCCACCTTCATGATGACCACGGGCTTCTTGCCGGCCACCGCCTCGGCCCGCTTGATGAAGGCGTCGCCGGCGGTGATGTTTTCCAGGTAGCCCACGATCACCCGCGTCTGGGGATCCTCGGCGAGCGCCTCGAGGAAGTCGGTCTCGTCCAGGTGCGCCTTGTTGCCGATGCTCACCAGCTTCGCCAGGCCCAGGCGCCTCGCCTCGGCCCAGTCGAGGATCGCCGTGCAGAGGGCGCCGGACTGGGAGATGACCGAGATGTTCCCCTCGGTCGGCGTCTGCCGGGCGAAGGACGCGTTGAGCTTCGACTGGGTGTTGATGAGGCCGAGGCAGTTGGGTCCCATCATGACGACGCCGGCTCGCCGGCAGAGCCCGGCGATCTCCTCCTCGAGGGCCGTCCCCTCGGGGCCGGTCTCCTTGAAGCCGGCGGTGATGACGATCACCGCGCCCACGCCGGCCGCGATGGCGTCCTCCACCGCGCCCTTCACGGCGGGTGTGGGCACGGCGATCACCGCCAGGTCCGGCTTCAATCCGGACCCGGCGAGCTTCGCCACGCAGGGCAGTCCGCCGAGCCGGTCGGCCTTGGGATTGACGGGGATGATCTCGCCGGGGTAGCCGGCCGCCCGCATGTTGGCGAGGACGGCGTGTCCCACTTTGCCGGGCGTCTGGGACGCACCGACGATGGCGACGGACTCCGGCCTGAGGAGGGACTCGAGCATGGGGATGCCCCTTCCGTTGGTGTGAACCGGTCGGCCCGCGGGTCGACGTGGATGTCGTCAGGTGTTAGCGGTTGCCTCCCCCGAAGCTCTGGATCGCCTTCAGGTAGAGGGCGCGCTCGTAGGCGGCCGGCTCGGCCACCGACTTCTGGCTCATGGAGCCCTTGAGCTGCTCCACGCTCTCGTACTCGCGCTCCTCCATCCAGGCCTGCATCTCGCCGAGCAGGCCCGCCACGGCGCCGGGGCCGCGCTCGAAGAGCAGGCTCGCCACCATCACGGCGTCGGCGCCGGCCATGAGCATCTTCAGGGCGTCGAGGCCCGTGTGGATGCCGCTGCTGGCCGCCAGGCTGGCCCGCACCCGCCCGTGGAGAATCGCCACCCAGCGCAGGGGCAGCCGCATCGCGTGGGGCGTGCTGAGCAGGATGTTGGGGCGCACCACCAGCTCGTCCAGGTCGAGGTCGGGCTGGTAGAAACGGTTGAACAGCACGAGGCCGTCGGCGCCCGCCGCATCGAGGCGGTGGGCCATCTCGGCCATGTTGCTGAAAAATGGGCTGAGCTTGATGGAGACGGGAATCCCCACGCTCTGCTTCACGCTGGCGAGCACGTCCACGTAGATCTGCTCCACCTCGCGGCCGGAGAGCTCCGGGTCGGTGGGGATGAAGTAGACGTTCAGCTCGATCGCGTCGGCGCCGGCCTCCTCCATGTGCTTGGCGTAGCGGGTCCAGCCGCCCTCGGAGACGCCGTTGAGGCTGGCGACCACCGGAATGGACACGGACTCCTTCACCTTGCGCAGGGCCTCCAGGTAGCTCTCGGGACCGAGGCGGTAGTCCTCCTGGTCGGGAAAGTAGTCCATGGCCTCGGCGAAGCTGTGGGTGCCGTGGGTCAGGTAGTGGTCGAGCTCGTTGGCGTCGGCCTGGATCTGCTCCTCGAAGAGGGAGGGCATCACCAGGGCGGCGGCGCCCGCGTCCTCCGTGCGGCGGGCGCCGTCGACGGTCAGGTTGAGCGGCGAGGCCGAAGAGACGATGGGGTTCTTCAGGTCGAGGCCCAGGTAGCGGGTCTTCATCTCCATGACGGTCTCCTTTACTCGTTGCCGTTGCCGGGTTCGTTGCCGTTCTCGGAATCGTCGCCGAACTCCAGGGAGGCCAGCTGCTCGTAGTAGCTGCGGCGCGACGTCACGTCCTCCTGCGCCTGCGCCACCAGGGCCGCCGATTCCTCCGGCTTGATCTTGGTGAGCATCTTGTAGCGGGTCTCCCGGTAGACGTAGTCCTTCAGGGCCATCGTCGGCGGCTTGGAGTCGAGCTGCAGCGGATTCTCGCCGGCCTCGGCCCTGTCCGGATTGTAGCGGTAGAGCAGCCAGTGGCCGCTCTGCACCGCCGCCTTCTGGTTGTCGGTGCCCTTGCCCATGTCGATGCCGTGGGCGATGCAGTGGGAGTAGGCGATGATGAGGCTGGGTCCGTCGTAGGCCTCGGCCTCCGCGATGGCGCGGCAGGTCTGGGCGTCGCTGGCGCCCATGGCGATCTGCGCCACGTAGACGTTGCCGTAGCTCATGGCCATCATGCCCAGGTCCTTCTTGCCCGCGGGTTTGCCGCTGGCCGCGAACTTCGCGACGGCGCCCATGGGCGTGGCCTTGGACATCTGACCGCCCGTGTTGGAGTAGACCTCGGTGTCCATCACCAGCACGTTCACGTTGCGGCCGGAGGCCAGCACGTGGTCGAGGCCGCCGTAGCCGATGTCGTAGGCCCAGCCGTCGCCGCCCATGATCCAGACGCTCTTCTTCACGAGCATGTCGGCGATGTCCAGGAGCCGCTTCGCCCGCGCGTCGGAGAGTTTCGCGAGGATCTCCTTCAGCTTGGCCACGCGGTCGCGCTGGTCGTGGATCTCCGCCTCGCTCTTCTGCTCGGCGTTCAGCAGGCCGTCGACCAGCTCTCCGCCGATCTCGTCCCGCAACTCGGCGAGCAGCTCCCGCGCGAAGGCGTTCTGCTTGTCGAAGCTGAGGCGGAAGCCCATGCCGAACTCGGCATTGTCCTCGAAGAGACTGTTGGACCAGGCGGGGCCGCGGCCGGCCGCGTCCTTCGCCCAGGGCGTCGTCGGCAGGTTGCCGCCGTAGATCGAGGAGCAGCCGGTCGCGTTGGCGATGACGGTGCGGTCGCCGAAGAGCTGGCTCACCAGCTTCACGTAGGGCGTCTCGCCGCAGCCGGTGCAGGCGCCGCTGAACTCGAAGAGCGGCTGCAGGAACTGGCTGTCCTTGACCTTGGTGGGGTCGAGGTCGCGGCGGTCGGTCTCGGGGATCTTCAGGAAGAAGTCGAAGTTCTCCCGCTCCTGATCGCGGATCGGCGTCAGGGGCTCCATGTTGATCGCCTTGAGCCGCACCTCGGTCTTGTTCTTGGCCGGGCAGACGTGGACGCAGAGGCCGCAGCCCGTGCAGTCCTCGCCGGCCACCTGGAGGGAGTAGGCCTTGCCGGCCAGGGCCTTGCCCTTGGCGTCGGCGTGCTTGAAGGTCGCGGGCGCGCCCTCCAGCAGGCTCGGCTCGTAGATCTTCGGCCGGATCGCGGCATGGGGGCAGTTCAGCGCGCACTTGTTGCACTGGATGCAGGTCTTCGGATCCCAAACCGGCACCTCGAGCGCGATGGCGCGCTTCTCCCAGCGGGCGGTGTCGGTGGGGAAGCTGCCGTCCGGCGGGAAGGCGCTCACGGGCAGGTCGTCGCCGCGACCGGCGATGATCTCCGCCGTCACCTCGCGCACGAACGCGGGCGCCAGGTCGGACACGGGCGGCACGAACTCGGTCGTGCTCGTCACCGCGTCCGGAACGGTCACCTCGTGGAGGCCCTCGAGGGTGCCGTCGACGGCGGCGAAGTTCTTGCGCACGATCTCCTCGCCGCGCTTGCCGTAGGTCTTCTCGATGGCGGTCTTGATCTGCGCGATCGCCTCGTCGCGCGGCAGCACGCCGCTGATGGCGAAGAAGCAGGTCTGCATGATCGTGTTGATGCGCAGGCCCATGCCGGTTTCGCCGGCCACCTTGTAGGCGTCGATGACGTAGAGCCCCAGGCCCTTGTCCACGATCGTCTTCTGGGTGGGCCGCGGCAGGGTGTCCCACACCTCGTCCGGGCCGGCCTGGGTGTTCAGCAGGAAGGTCGCGCCGGGCTTGGCCTTGGCCAGCATGTCGTACTTCTCGAGGAACACGTTCTGGTGGCAGGCCACGAAGTCGGCGTCCTGGATGAGGTAGCTCGCGCGCAGGGGCTTCGTGCCGAAGCGGAGATGGCTGATGGTCATCGAGCCGCTCTTCTTCGAGTCGTAGACGAAGTAGCCCTGGGCGTGCTGGTCGGTGTTCTCGCCGATGATCTTGATGCTGTTCTTGTTCGCGCCCACGGTGCCGTCGGCGCCGAGGCCGTAGAACATGGCCTGGACGGTGCCGGGATCGGTGACGGTCCAGGACGGGTCGTAGTCGAGGCTCGTGCCGTTCACGTCGTCGACGATGCCCACCGTGAAGCCGTTCTTCGGCTCGTCCTTGGCGACCTCGTCGAAGACGCCGCGAACCATGGCCGGCGTGAACTCCTTTGAGGAGAGGCCGTAGCGGCCGCCGGTGATGCGCGGCATGGCCGGCAGGGGCATCTTGCCCGTGGCCTGCGCCTCGGCGAAGGTGGTGATGATGTCCATGTAGAGCGGCTCGCCCGTGGCGCCCGGCTCCTTGCAGCGATCGAGGACGGCGATCCGCTTCACCGTCTTCGGCAGGGCGGCCAGGAAGGCCTCGCTCGCGAAGGGGCGGTAGAGGCGAACCTTGAGCAGGCCCACCTTCTCGCCTGCGGCGCAGAGCGCCTCCACCGTCTCGTGCACGGTCTCGGCGCCGGAGCCCATGGCCACGATGACGCGCTCGGCCTCGGGGTCGCCGACGTAGTCGAACAGGTGGTACTGCCGGCCGGTGATCTCGGCGAAGCGGTCCATGGTGTCCTGCACGATGCCGGGCGTGGCCGCGAAGAAGGGGCCGGAGGCCTCGCGGGCCTGGAAGAACACGTCCGGGTTCTGGGCGGTGCCGCGCAGTTCCGGGTGGTCGGGGGAGAGGCCGCGCCGGCGGTGGGCGCGGATGAGCTCGTCATCCAGCATGGCCAGCAGATCGTCCTTGGTGAGCTGCTCGACCTTCAGCACCTCGTGGCTGGTGCGGAAGCCGTCGAAGAAGTGGAGAAAGGGCACGCGGGCCTTCATCGTGGCCGCCTGGGCGATGATGGCGTTGTCCATGACCTCCTGCACCGAACCGCTGGCGAGCTGGGCCCAGCCGGTCTGGCGCACGCTCATGACGTCGCTGTGGTCGCCGAAGATCGACAGCGCGTGCGTGGCGATGGTCCGCGCCGACACGTGGAACACCGTCGAGGTGAGCTCGCCGGCGATCTTGTACATGTTGGGGATCATGAGCAGCAGGCCCTGGGAGGCCGTGAAGGTCGTGGTGAGCGCGCCGGTCTGCAGGCTGCCGTGGACCGCGCCCGCGGCGCCGCCCTCGCTCTGCATCTCGACGACCTCGGGGATGGTGCCCCAGATGTTCTTCTGGCCCTTGGCCGAGAAGTCGTCGGAGAGCTCGCCCATGTTGGAGCTGGGCGTGATGGGATAGATGGCGATGACTTCGTTGACCTTGTGGGCAACGTAGGCGGCCGCCTCGTTACCGTCGATGGTCACCATTTTGCGGCTCATGGGCGCAACCTCCATGTGGATTTCCGGACCCAATTTACTGAGATAGGCGCGGATGCGCCAGTGGCCTTAATTGCAATGATGGCTTTTGATTATGAGGGAATTGCTGCGAGATGGCGTGGAGGCCGTCCTCAGTAGAGCGACTTCACCAGACTCCAGCTCGAGCTCTCCACGCCCGTGGTCGAGCAGCCCACCGGGAACGCGCCGATGAGCATGCCGCAGAGGCTGTTCTCGGGGTTGGCGGCGGAGATGTCGTGCAGGTGGAAGTTGTCCTCAGCAGGGGAGCAATAGTAAGGGTCGGCCACGACCTCGTCGCTCTCGAGATCGCCGGGGAAGACGTTCCCGCCGGCGTTGTCCCAGTAGAGATTGCAGTGGTGGGTGAACGAGGAGTAGTAGTCGGAGGCGATCGCCCGGCCGACCTGCTCACCGGAGAAGATGTTCCGCTCGATGAGCACCGGCGCGCTTTCGTGAACCTTGATGGTGCCCTCGGCGGATCGATTGTCGTGGAAGGTGTTCCCCCGGATGTCCGCCGTGCATTGATAGAGGTAGATCCCCCCCGAGAATCCCGCGGAATCGTTGCGCAGGAACAGGCAGTCGTAGACGTTCATCGTGCTGCTGTGTCCCGCGATGGCGGCCGAGGAGTAGTCCGTGCAGACGTTCTCCACGAAACTGCAGCCGTCGAAGGTGCAGAGCGTGCCCTGGATCGCCACCACGGCCCCGCTGTGCCTGACGGCGCTGTTGCGCAGGAAGTCGCAGTCGTAAAAGTGCACGGTGCTCGCGTTGCCTATCGAGACAGCGCCGCCCTGGTGGCTCGAGGCATTGTTCTCGAACACGCAGTTCCGGACATCCAGGCTGCCGGGGTTCACGATGATCGCCCCTCCGGAGCTGGAGACGCCGTCGATCAGCGTGAACCCGTCCAGCGTTCCGCCGCCGCCGTTGAAGATCTCGAGAATCCGGAAGGAGCCGTCGCCGCTCAGCACGGTGAGTTCGGGGCCCGAGGTGGAGGCGAGGGTCAGCACCTTGCCGTCGAGGTGCAGGTCCTGCGCGTAGAGGCCCGGTCCGACGAGGACCGAATCGCCGCTGACGGCCGCCGCGATGGCCTCGCCGATCGTGACGTAGTCTCCCGAGCCGTCCTGCTCGACGCTGTGGGTGGCCGCCGAGGCGAGGCCGGTGGTCAGAAGGAGCAGGACGAGCGGGGCGAGATTGCGCTTCATGGCCGATCCTCCAGTGTGTCGATTCTACAAGTGTGGATGAGCGATCCAGGCGCCGCCACACTTCTACAACGCAACATCTGGGCACTTTTTAACGGCGGGCTCCGTTCCGCGCCACGCCGCAGCCCAACGAGAGGCTTGACTTCGCCCCCGTCCCCCGCTTGACTCCTCCCTACCGAG
>CAYNQX010000019.1:0-74237 GCA_964399495.1 uncultured bacterium | reverse complement strand
CGGCGCCCAATATCGAACGGGCGCCGGGAATCGTCAACAGTGAATGAGGCCCGCAGGTGGCTCCTTCATCGAGTTACGGCTCCATGGCGGCGAAAGCCGGGGGGAGGAAAAGCAAGCGGTGGGCCGTTAATGTCACAGTTTTGAGGATAGAATGCTATTTCCGAAACTTTGGCAAGCTTAAATATCACAAAAAGTTGCGCAGACCACCCGGGTGGACTCCCGACTATTCGCTGAACCGAATATTGCAGAACTGTATAAAACTGCCCAGGAGTGGACCAGGGTGCACAATTCATTGCCGGTTCGCCCGAAATAGGATCGCCGTGTCCGACAATGCGAATATTCTGGAGCATTCGTGCTCCATGCGTGCCTAACGCATGGCTGTATAACGATATAATTCGTCGCCTCAGCGTCCCCGGAATCGCTTCGCGTACCGGCGATGCTGCCGCCAGATCCGCTTCAGCAGCTCGTCCCGCCGACCCGGCTTGGGTCCCGTGGCGGTGAGCGCCTCGAGCAGCATCAGCATCTGTTCGGCGTCCCCGCGATTCACCCACTCGGCCGCGGCGCCGCTTCTGCCCATGTTGTGGTAGTTGGCCAGAGCGACGGCCAGGGCGCAGGTGGGGCGTCCCTCCATCTGGAACAACGTCGCCTCGCAGGCGCCGCCGGGCATGAGCGCGCGTTGGAACTGAAAACCGGGCTCCTTCGCGTCCAGCGTTTCGGCGGTTTCGGTGAGCCAGCGCGTGAGCTCGTCGTCATACACGCTCATGCGGTCGCCCACCCGCACCACCGGACCGCCGCCGATCTTGAAGCTGGGCAGCTCGCGGCTGGTCTCCATCACCACCATGGGCACGCGCTTGGGCAGCAGGTTCGAGCGCATCAGCTCCATGGCGCCCACGAAGCCCACCTCCTCGGCCACGGTGAACACGCCGTACACGTGCGCCTTGCGCTTCGCGGCGCTGAAGCCGTCGAGCAGGCAGAGGATCAGCGCCACGCTGAGCGTGTTGTCGAGCGCCTTCGAGCGGATCTTGCCGCCGGCCAGCGACAGGGGCACCAGGTCGAAGTGGCCCCAGTCGCCCACGGACACCGGCCGCGCGCAGCGCACCCGCAGGGTGGTGTCGTCCTTGCGGCGGTCGGCCGCCATCTTCACCGACAGCACCTCGGCCTTGACCTTCTCGCCGCCGGAGATCAACAGCACGCGGCTGTTCTTCAGGGTGGGCTCGTCCACGCCGCCCAGCAGCCGCAGCTGCGCCTGGCGGCCCCGCACGGAGATCACCTCGAAGCCGGGATGATCCATGTGGCAGGTGAAGGCCACGGGCCGCTGCTTCTTGCCGGCGCCGAGGTTCCTGTACTCCAGCACGAGGTTGCCGGCCCGGTCCTCCTTCACGCCCAAACCCCGCTCGGCGGCGAAGGCCTTCACGCGCGCGGCGACGATCTGCTCGTAGAAAGGTGCGGTGGAGAGAGGTAGGATTTCCTGCAGCCAGTAGTCGAGGCTCCGTGCGGTCATGGCCATGTCCAATCCTTACGATAAAACGAAACTTCTAAGATAATGGCGGTATTTCTTTGGAACCCTGTATCTCGCGAGGTATATTCCCCGAGCCACCAGGAATGACCGACATCTTCCTGATTCTGCCCTGAACATCTCCATTTTATGGAGATCCCATGAAAGGGGCTCATCATGTCGGATACTCACAGCTGCGAGCGTCAGTACCTCGCCGAAATCGATGCTCGAAACCGAAGATTCAGCCCCCTGCGCGCCGCCCTGTCCCTGAGTCAGGCGGCGGATCCCGATCGTCTGCCCAGCGCCGTCCTGTCGGTGATTCTCCAGACCCTGCCGGAGCTGGAATCCCGTCTGAAGACGCTCGGCAAACCCTATCAAAAACTGGAACTCCTTGGCAGCACCTTCTTCGGTGAGCTGGGTTTCACGGCCGACTCCACCGGAGCGGGCGGTCTCGCCTCCGTGGAGCTGCACCGGGTCACCGAGTCCCGGCGCGGTCGGCCGCTCAGCCTGGGTCTCCTTTACTATGAACTCGCGCGCCGTCTCGGACTCCCGATGCGCGCCCTGGCGCTGCCCGGCGGAGTGCTGTTCACGAGCCACTGGCTGCCCGAGGGCCACGTGATCCATCCGGTCGACGGGGAGATTCTCCCGCTCACCGACGCGCACCACCGCGTCAATCTCCATCTGAGCGGGCACCGTCTTTCGATTCAGCCGGACGGCATGCGTCCCCTGTCGCCGCGGCAGCTCCTCGAACGCTATCTGATCTCGATGCGGGCGGCGGCGCTGGCCGACGGGCTGAACGACCAGGCCCTCCGCGCGGCGGACTGGCGCGTGAAGCTGATGCCCGAATCCCTGGCCGCCCGCTGGGATCGCGGCATCCTGCTCTACCGCCTGGATCGCTACGAGGAGGCCGAGAGGGATCTCGGCTCGCTCCGCAAACGTCAAAGGCGAACCCGGGCGGCTCGGGGCGGACGCAAGCGAGCGCGGGCCGAGGTGAACCACCTCCTGGCCGACATGTCCCGGGCCCACAGGACAGGATGAGTCGATCGAGCAGAAGCGATTCCATGGTACGGTGAGCCCGGCCCTCGCGGGGGCCGGGTTCACTCTTTTCCCGACACTGTTGATTTCACCCCTCGAATTCGTTAGCATGTCCCCAGCCCGAAAGGACGGGCGATCCAGACGATCCTTCATCCTTTAAATCGATCCCGTGAGGTCGAAAAGGGGAGGGGCTCCACCATGAGCCGAGCGGCAACCAAGAAACCCTGCGCCTGACAAGGCCGGGGCTATTTTTTTGCCCATCGGTGCCGGTCCGCAGCCTTCCGCCCCGCGACGGAGAGACGATGGAAGCCAAGCAAGAGAGCACCTTCCGCCAGAAGGCGATGCTGATGAACGAGGAGCAGATGCTCCGCGCCATCAAGCGCATGACCCACGAGATCCTCGAACGGAACGAGTCCAGCCAGGGACTTATCATCATGGGCATCGCCCGGCGCGGCGTGCCCATGGCCGAGCGGATCGCGGCCTACATGGAGACGGTGGAGAACCGGCCGGTGCCCATGGGCACGCTGGACATCACCTTCTACCGCGACGATCTGCGCACGATCGGCCCCCAGCCCCGGGTGGGGGAGACGCGCATCCCGGAGGATATCCAGGACCGCAACATCGTCCTCGTGGACGACGTCCTCTTCACCGGGCGCACCGTGCGCTCGGCCATGGACGAACTCATGGACTTCGGCCGCCCGGCCTCGATACAGCTCGCCGTGATGATCGATCGCGGCCATCGCGAGCTGCCGATCCGCGCGGATTACGTCGGCAAGAACGTGCCCACCAGCGGGCGGGAGGTCGTCAAGGTTCGCTTCGAGGCGATCGACGGCGAAGACCGCGTGCTGCTCGGGGAGGTGGACTGATGGCTTACACACGCAAGGACCTGCTCGATCTCGAGAGCCTGAACGCGGAAGAGATCACCCTCTTCCTCGACACCGCCGAGGGCTTCCGCGAGGTGAGCGAGCGCGAGGTCAAGAAGGTGCCGACCCTGCGCGGCTACACCGTCTGCAACCTGTTCTTCGAGAACAGCACCCGCACCCGCATCAGCTTCGAGCTCGCGGAGAAGCGTCTCAGCGCCGACGTGGTGAACTTTTCGGCCTCCACCAGCAGCGTCGCCAAGGGCGAAAGCCTCCTCGATACGGCCGACAACCTGCTCGCCATGAAGATGGACATGTTCGTCATGCGCCACGGCGCCAGCGGCGCGCCCCACTTCCTGGCCGAGCGCGTGCCCGCCAGCGTCATCAACGCCGGCGACGGCACGCACGAGCATCCCACCCAGGGCCTGCTCGACATGCTCACCATGCGCCAGCATCTCGGCGATCTGAAGGGTCGCAAGGTCGTGATCGTCGGCGACATCCTTCACAGCCGCGTGGCGAGGAGCAACGTGATGGGACTCACGAAGCTCGGCGCCGACGTGACCCTGTGCGGGCCGCCCAGCCTGCTGCCCCACCAGCTCGGGGAACTGGGCGTCACGATCGAGTACAACCTCGATCGCGCGCTGGAGGGCGCGGACGTGGTGAACATCCTGCGCATCCAGAAGGAGCGCCAGGACGGCGGCCTGCTGCCGAGCATGCGCGCCTACGCCCGCGACTGGCAGGTTCGCCCCGAGCATATCGAGCGTCTGACCGAGGACGCCATCGTCATGCACCCCGGCCCCATGAACCGCGGCCTGGAGATCGCCCAGGAGGTGGCCAACGGGCCGCGCAACGTGATCCTGGAACAGGTCACCAACGGCGTGGCCGTGCGCATGGCCGTGCTCTACCTGCTCAGCGAAGCCCGCCGCCGCATCGGGACGAACGAGGACACCAACACCGAGGCCGCCGCCAACTAGGCCAACGAGGAGAGACAATGAACTGGATCAAGGACTGTCCGAACGGCCCCTACTGGATCACCGGCGCGCGTCTCGTCGACCCCGAGGCCGGCCGCGTTTTCGACGGCTCGCTGAAGGTCGACGCGAAGGGGCGCATCGCCTCCATCGTCGAGGGCGCCCCGCCCAAGGGCGACAAGGAGCCGACGGTCGACGCCGGCGGGCTCCACCTGGCGCCCGGCCTCATCGACATGCACGTGCACCTGCGCGAGCCCGGCTTCGAGGACAAGGAAACCGTCGCCACGGGCGCGGCCTCCGCGGCGCGCGGTGGCGTGACCTCGATGGCCTGCATGCCGAACACGCGGCCCATCTGCGACACCGGCGCCATCGTGCAGCTCATCCGCGAGCGCGCGGCGCACGCGGGTCTCTGCCGCGTGCACCCGGTGGGGGCGATCACCCAGGCCGCCAAGAGCGAGCAGCTCGCCGACATGGGTGAGATGATCGACGCGGGGGCCGTGGCCTTCTCCGACGACGGCTGGCCGGTGAACGACGCCGGCCTCATGCGTCACGCCATGGAATTCTCCCTGCGCTGGGACGCGCTCATGATCAGCCACGCCGAGGAGCCCGCGCTGAGCCGGGGCGGCATCATGCACGAGGGCGCGGTGAGTCATAAGCTCGGCCTGAAGGGGATCCCGCGCGAGTGCGAGGACATCGGCACCGACCGCGACATCCGCCTGGCCGGCCTCACCGGCGCCAAGCTGCATATCGCCCACGTGAGCAGCAAGAACTCGGTGGAGATCATCCGCCGCGCGAAGGCCGAGGGCCACAGGATCACGGCCGAGACCGCGCCCCACTACCTGCTGCTCGACGACAGCGCGCTCCTGACCTACGACTCGCACAAGAAGATGAACCCGCCCATCCGCGAGAAGAGCGACCAGGAGGCCATCGTGGCGGGACTGCTCGACGGCACGATCGACTGCGTGGCCACCGACCACGCGCCCCACACCGAGGTGGAGAAAATCCGCGAGCTGGCCTTCGCCCCCTTCGGCGTGACCGGGCTCGAGACCCTGCTCGCCGGCGTGCTCACCCGCATGGTGGGGAGCGGGCTCATGGACCTGCCCGCGGCCGTCGCGCTGGTGACGAGCCGTCCGGCCGCGATCCTGGGCCTGGACTGCGGCCGCCTGGCCGAGGGCGCGCCGGCCGATCTGATGCTGTTCGATCCGGAGGAAACCTGGACCGTCCACGGCGAGGAGATGGCCTCCCGCTCGCGGAACACGCCCTTCGAGGGCTTCGAGCTCACCGGCCGCGTGCGTGCGACCTTCCTGGGCGGACGGCCCGTGTTCCAGCGCGGCGAGGAGAGCGACGAGTTCGCGCCCCGCCCCTGGACGGAGAGCGTGGAGAGCGCGAGGGCCTGACCGGCTCGGAGAGGTGCGACGCATGCGCAGAAGCCGAGGAGAAGACATGAAACGAGGACCGCGCTTCCCGTGGAGGGCGGCGCCCGCGCTGATCCTGCTGATCGTGCTCGGCGCGGGCCTGGAGGGCTGCGCCTACTTCAACACGTTCAGCAACGCCAAGCGCTTCTTCCGGGAGGCCGAGAACACCGATCGCACGCCGGAGGGCAAGGTGACGCCGGCCGCGCGCAAGAAGTACGGCGAGGCCATCGAGAAGTGCCGCAAGCTCATGGACCTGTATCCGGGCACCAAGTGGGAGGACGACGCCCTCTTTCTCATGGCCCGCGCCTACTTCGAGCGCAGCGAGTACGGCCTCGCGCTGAGGCGTCTCGACGAACTGGACGAGCGCTATCCCGAACACCCCTGGGGCGAGCGCGCCCTGTTCATGCGCGGCATCTGTCATCTCGAGGACGGCGACGAGGCCCGCGCCATCGCCGAGCTTCAGCGCCTGGAAGCGGACTATCCCAAGAGCGAGCACCTCGCCGAGGGCATCTACCGCAGCGGCGAGGCGGAGTACCGTCTGGGCAACTGGAGCGCGGCCGCGGACGCCTACCGCCACCTTCTCGAGCTCTTCGACGAGAGCGAATGGAACGACGAGGCGCGGCTCAAGATCGCCCATGCCGAGCGGGAGCAGGAGGCCGACTCAATGGCCGTCGCCACCCTGATGGAGCTCGCCGAGGTGGGACGCAACCGTCGCACGGTGTTCGAGGGCCAGACCATGGCCGCCGAGATCCTGTTCGAGCAGCGACGCTTCGAGGAATGCATGATGATCCTCGACGAGCTGGAGCCGGTGGCCGTCAACTTCCAGGCCCGGGGACAGGTGCTGCTGCTGCAGGCGCGCGTGAACGAGACGCGGGGCGACATCGACGACGCCGTGCTGCAGCTTGAGAACGTGGCCACCGAGTTCCCGAGCAGCGTTCACGCGGCGGAGGCCTGGTACCGGATCGGCCTGATCCGTCAGAACCGCGAGGGTGCGATGGAGGAGGCCGTGGAGGCCTACGACCTGTCCCGCAAGGCGCTCCCGCGCTCCCTCTACGCCGACCTGGCCGGCAAGAAGCGGCAGGCGATCCAGGAGCTGCTCGACTACCAGTCTGAGTTCGGCGAGGCGCCGCCCGATTCCTCGGCCGCGGAGATGCAGTTCCGGCTCGCGGAGAACCAGCTCCTGCTGCTGGAGAACCCGCAGGCCGCTCTGGAGGAGTACCGTCGCGTCCTCGACGACCACGCCGACAGCCCCCTGGCGCCCCAGGCGGCCTACGCCATCGCCTACATCCATCGTCACAGCCTCGCGGACAGCAGCGCCGCGCTGGAGGCCGCCGAACTCCTGCTCGCCCGCTACCCGGAAAGCGAGGCCGCGGCCTTCGTGAAGAACTGGCGCGAGGAACTGGAGGCATCGCCATGAGTTCCCTGGCCGCGCGCCCCGAGCTGAAGGCCGAGTGGCGCTGGACCTCAGTGCACAGCCTCGAGGGCGACGGCTCCCAGTACTGGCGCCTGCGCCTGAACGCGGATGACCTGCCCGAGGCGCAACCCGGTCAGTTCGCGATGCTCGGCACGCATCCGTCGGGCCTGGCGGCGCCGGATCCGCTGCTGCTGCGGCCCATCAGCATCCTGTCGTCGGGGCCCGGCCGGCAGGAGTTCCTGTTCAAGGTGTTCGGCCGGGGCACGGCCCTCATGCGCGCCCTGAAGCCCGGCGACTCGCTGGGGCTGCTGACGCCGCTGGGCAGGCCCTTCAGCGTGGAGGCGTCGCCGCACCCTTTCCTGATCGGCGGCGGCGTCGGGATTCCGCCCCTGCACTGGCTCTCCCGGATCCTGAGCGAGCAGGCCATCACCCATCGCGTGGTGTTCGGTTTCAATAATCGCCACGAGATCCCGTTCAAGCTCCTGGAGGAACTCCACCAGGAAGCCGAGATCTGCACCCTCGACGGTTCCCACGGCTTCCACGGCAACCCCGTCGACTACCTGCGCGGCGAGCAGGGCCATGCCCACATGCGCGTGCAGGCCTGCGGTCCCACGCCCATGCTCGAGGCGCTCAAGGGCGCCGTTCGCCCCGGCGATCTGCTCGAGCTGTCATTGGAAGAACGCATGGCCTGCGGCGTCGGCGTGTGCCGCGGCTGCGTGACGCCCGTGAAGCGCGGCGACGACTGGGCCTACGCCACGGTGTGCCGCGAGGGCCCCGTGTTCGACGCGGCCGATCTGGCGGAGGTGGACCATGACTGACGCCGTGCTTCGCTGCCGCGTGGGCGCCGTCGAACTGGCCAATCCGCTGCTGGCCGCCTCGGGCTGCTTCGGCTACGGGCTCGACTACGACGGGCTCGTGCCGCCGGAGGCCTTCGGCGCGGTGGTGACCAAGACGGTCACGCCCGCGCCCCGTCGCGGCAACCCCACGCCCCGTCTCATGGAGACGCCGGCCGGCATGCTCAACTCCATCGGCCTGGAGAACGTGGGCCTCGACGCCTTCCTCGCCGACAAGCTCCCGGCCCTCGCGGCGCGCGGCGTGCGCCCCGTGGTGTCCCTGTCGGCCGGGTCCGCCGAGGAGTTCGGCGAGATGGCCGCGCGCTTCGAAGGGGCGCGGGTGACGGCCCTCGAGCTGAACCTGAGCTGCCCAAACGTGGCCGAGCACGGCGTCAACTTTGCCAGCGACCCCGCGGCCACGGAGGCCGTGACCCGCGCCGTGAAGGCGCGCTCCCCGGGCGCGCCGATCTGGGTGAAGCTGAGCCCGAACGTCACCGACATCGCCAGCGTGGCCGCGGCCGCCGAGGCCGGCGGCGCCGACGCGATCTGCGCCATCAACACGCTGCTCGGCATGGAGATCGACCTGAAGACCGGCCGCAGCCCCTTCGCCATGAACACGGCGGGGCTGTCCGGTCCGGCGATCCTGCCGGTGGCCCTGGCCTCCGTGTGGCGCATCGCGAATCGCGTGTCGATTCCGGTGGTGGGGATCGGCGGCGCGTCGAGCGCCGAGGACGTGCTGAAGTTCATCGCCGCCGGCGCGGACGCGGTGCAGATCGGCACCGCGCTGTTCGCCGAGCCCGGCCTGATCGATCGGATCGAAGGGGATCTGCGCAGCTACCTGGAGGACGCGGACTGCCCCGACCTGGAAACCCTGAAGCGCCGCTGGCGCGAGAGAGCGGAGGAGTGAACGTGAGTCGCAACGAGGAACTTGCCCGTCGTGTGTTCGTCGCCCTGGATCTGCCCACCGCCGCCGAGGCGGAGGCCATGGCCGACCGGCTCGCCCCGACCGGAGTCGGCCTGAAGATGGGGCTCGAGCTCTTCACCGCCGAGGGGCCGGCTCTGGCCGCGCGGCTGGCCGAGCGCGCTTCGCTGTTCCTCGACCTCAAGTACCACGACATCCCCGCCACCGTGGCGCGTTCGGTGGCGGCGGCGACCCGCATCGGCGCGAGCGTGATGAACCTGCACGTGAGCGGCGGCGAGGCCATGGTGAAGGAGGCCATCGAGGCCCGCGACCGCACCGCGACCGAGCTGAACCTGCCCACGCCCCGGCTCATCGGCGTGACCGTGCTCACGAGCATGGACGGCGCCGACCTGAACGCGGTGTGGAGCGGCGGCGAGCGCGACGCCTCGGCCGAGGCGCAGCGACTGGCCGAACGGGCGCGCGACTGGGGCCTGGACGGCGTCGTGGCCTCGGCCAAGGAGGCCGCGGCGATCCGCGCGGCCTGCGGCGAGGGCTTCCTGGTGGTGACGCCGGGGATCCGTCCCGCGGGCGCCGAGACCGGCGACCAGAAACGCGTGCTCACGCCGGGCGACGCCCTGGCGGCGGGAGCGAGCCACCTGGTGATCGGCCGGCCCGTGACGCGCGCGGCCGACCCGGCGGCGGCCTGCGCCGCGATTCTGGACGAGATGGCCGCGGCCGTCTGAGGATTGTCTTGGCGGCGCCGCACCGATCGTCGACACTCCGGCCTTCACACGAACTGCGAGGAAGCATGAACACCGACACGCTCATCCAGCACCTGCGCGACACCGACGCCCTGCTCGAGGGCCACTTCAGCCTGAGCAGCGGCCTGCACTCCGACCGCTACGTGCAGTGCGCGCGTCTCATGGCCGCCACGCCCGTGGCCGCCGAGGTGGGCGCCGCCCTCGCGTCGAAGCTGCCCGACGACGTGAACCTGATCGTGAGCCCCGCCATGGGCGGCCTGATCATCGGCCACGAGGTGGCCCGCGCCCTCGGCCTGCCCTTCCTGTTCACCGAGCGCGTGGAGGGGGAGATGACCTTCCGCCGCTTCGACCTGCCCGCCGGCGCGCGGGTGGCGGTGGTGGAGGACGTCGTCACGAGCGGCGGCAGCCTCGTCGAGGCGGCCGACGCCGTGCGGGCCGCCGGCGGTGAGCTCGCGGCGGCCGCGACCATCGTCGATCGCAGCGGCGATCGCGAGATCGACTTCGGCGCGCCCTTCTTCAGTCTGTTGAAGCTCGAGGTCACCACCTGGGATCCGTCCGGCTGTCCGCTCTGCGCCGAGGGCGGCGCGGCGGTGAAACCCGGGAGCCGCCATCTCGGCGGCGCCAAGGCCTAGCGGGAAGGCGGCGCAAGCGCGATGGACTGGCTGATCCTGATCCTCGGTCTCGGCTTTCTCCTGGGCGGCGGCGAACTGCTGGTGCGCGGCGCCACGGCGCTGGCGCGCGGCCTGGGCGTGTCGCCCCTGCTCATCGGACTGACCGTGGTGGCCTTCGGAACCAGCGCGCCCGAGCTGGCGGTGAACATCACCGCGGCCCTGCGCGGCCAGGGCGGAATCAGCTTCGGCAACATCATGGGCTCGAACGTCGCGAACATCGGGCTCATTCTCGGCTTCACGGCGCTCGTGCGACCGCTCGGCGTGCATCGGTCCATCATCACCCGGGAGCTGCCCTTCCTGCTGATCGTGACGATCGGCGCGAGCCTCATGGCGCTGGACTTCTTCCTGGGCGAGGCGGGCGGCGAGGCGGTCGGGCGCATCGACGGCATCGTCCTGCTGATCTGCTTCGTGGGCTTCATGATCTACACCATGCGCGCGGCGAAGAGGGAGCGCGAGGGCAACATCTTCATGGAAGAGGTGGAGGAGGCCGGTGAAGGCCCCGTGATGGCCCTGCCGCTGGCGGCGCTGCTCACGGTGGCCGGCCTGGCGGGCGTGATCGGTGGCGGCCAGTGGACGGTGGACGGCGCCGTGGCCATAGCCCGCGTCTTCGGCGTGAGCGAGGCGGTGATCGGCCTGAGCATCGTGGCGTTGGGCACGAGCCTGCCGGAGCTGGTAACGAGCCTCGCCGCCGCGCGAGCGGGCCACGCCGACCTGGCCGTGGGCAACGTGGTCGGCTCCAACCTGTTCAACCTGCTGCTCGTGCTGGGCAGCACCACGGTGCTGCGCGATGTGCCCCTGCCCGAGGGCGGGCTGATTGATCTGGCCGTGATGGTGGGCCTCACCATCGTGTTGCTGCCCATGGCGATGGGCGAGCGGCGGCGGATCAACCGCTTCGAGGGGGCGCTGCTGCTGGCGACCTACCTGATCTATGTCGGGTGGCGGACGCTGGGGTAAGCCCACATGCAGGAGGGATGTGTGATGAAGGGGCTGCTCGAGAACGCGATCCTGATTTCCTGGTCGTTGTTCTTCCTGGTTCCCACAAGCCTCTCCGCTCTGGAGTCCACCCGGGTGGACGAACCCCTGCGTCTGTATATAGGAGTCGACGGCTCCGTCCGATCTGACAACAAGCCGATTCCCGCCGCCACGCTCAACCACTACGTTCAGGATCGGTGCAGGGAGTCGGTCCCCCCATGGTATGAAGTACTGCTCGCCGATCCGTTGCCCTGCTCTCAGGTCGAGTCGCTCCTCCACTCCATCGTCGAGGGGCAGAACCATGTGAGGCCAGAGACTCCGAACGACCTCGTTTCTTTCCGGCTCTCACTTCCGTGGAGCGGAATCGACGAAGCCGTGTCGTTGGGCATTCCCGCTGGATCCATGGAGCGGTTTCGAGTTTCCCGCAAGAAGGTCCTGGATCTGCGGATCTCGGGGGATGGCAGCTTCAGCATCGAGGGGAATTCCACCGGCGATTCCGAGCTGTTCGATCATCTGCTTTTGGCGATCGAACTGGAGCCCGAGCTTCTCGTTCGGATCGTTCCGGAGGAGTCCGCACCGGTGTCGAGTCTGATCACGGCCCTGTGGGTCTGCGAGGATGTGGGTGCACTCAAGGTCTCGCTGTGGGGCCGTATCGCGCTCCCGATCATCGAAGACAGCGGACTGATCGAGATTGCAGGTTCGTTTGTTCAAAATACGCTGGGTGGTGTCCCGTCCAGATACATGAGCTTCGATGAGCCTCCTAGGCCCATCTATATGGCGAGGCCGCGATTCCCCGATTCCCCGCACTCCGAGGCCGACGATGTACTGGTTCAAGTCCTGATCTATATCGATCCTGAGGGTACGGTGACCTCGGTGGAGTCGCTGAGTCCCATGGCGCCTTCGAGTTTCGTTCGGGAAGCGCTGCTCGCCGCGAAGAGGTGTACCTTCAAGCCCGGGAAGAGTGAAGGGCACCCCACCTGGTCGACCATGACGGTCCCGTTCCGGTTCCATAGAGCCGAGTGACCGACGAAGCCTTGACGGGAACCCCTTCTGAGGTCGAGCGTCACGGGCGGTGATTTGATTGCCATCCCGGAACCCTTTACATCCCCAGCCGTTGACGCCACCGCCCCCGATGCCTAGGATAGTCCGTCTCCAATTCCGAGCCCGAGGTACACCATGAAGATCCTGATCACGGGAATCACCGGCTTCGCCGGCAGCCACCTGGCGGATTTCCTCCTGCGCAGCGAGCCGGGCGCCGAGGTCGCCGGCATCTACCGCTGGCGCAGCCGCACCGAGAACGTCGAGCACCTGGCGGACAAGGTGAGCCTGCTCGAGTGCGACATCCGCGACGCCACGGCCACGCGCGAGGTGATCGAGAGCTTTCGGCCGGACTACGTCTTCCACCTGGCGGCCCAGAGCTTCGTGCCCTCGAGCTGGAAGGCGCCCCAGGAGACCCTGAGCACCAACATCATCGGCCAGCTCAACCTGTTCGAGGCCATGCGCAAGAGCGGCCACAGCTGCCGCGTCCAGATCGCCGGCTCCAGCGAGGAGTACGGCATGGTGCACCCCGACGAGGTGCCGATCACCGAAGACCAGCCCCTGCGCCCGCTCTCGCCCTACGCCGTGAGCAAGGTGACCCAGGACGCGCTGGCCTATCAGTACTTCATGAGCTACGGCCTGCCGGTCGTGCGCACCCGCGGCTTCAACCACACCGGGCCGCGCAGGCCGAGCGTGTTCGTGTGCAGCGACTTCGCGCGGCAGGTGGTTGAAATAGAGAAGGGCCTGCGGGAGCCGACCATCAGCGTGGGCAACCTCGAGGCCGAGCGCGACTTCACCGACGTGCGCGACACCGTGCGCGGCTACTGGCTGGCCCTGAGCAAGGGCGAGCCGGGTCAGGTGTACAACGTCGCCTCCGGCACGAGCTGGGCCATCGGCAAGGTGCTCGAGATGCTCATCGATTATGCCGGTGTGAAGGTGGATATCGTGCCCGACGAGAGCCGCATGCGTCCGTCGGACGTGCCGCGCCTGCTCGGTGACGCCTCGCGCCTGCGCGAGGCCACCGGCTGGAAGCCGGAGATCCCCTTCGAGCAGACCCTGCGCGACCTCCTCGACTACTGGCGCGAGCGGCTGAACGGCCACGGCGCCCTCACACCCTGAGCGGGCGCATGCGGACGCTGATCACCGGCATCACCGGATTCGTGGGGCGCCACCTCGCTCCCGTCCTCCTGGATCGCGGCGACGAGATCCTGGGCCTCGGCTTCGATCCGGGCCTGGACGACCCGGGCGCCGGCCTGCCCGCGGGCGTCGCCTTCGAGAGCCTCGACCTTCTCGACGGCCCCGCCCTGAACCGCCGGGTGGCCGATTTTCGTCCAGACCGTGTCCTGCATCTGGCCGCCCAGAGCGCGACCGGAGGCGCAATCCGGAATCCCGGCCCCACGATCCGCATCAACGTCGAGGGCACGCTGGGAATTCTGGAGGCGATCCGACAGGAGGCGCCCACGGCCCGCCTGCTCTTCGTCTCCTCGAGCGAGGTCTACGGCAACCCCGGCGAGATCGAGCTCGACGAATCCGCGCCGCTCGCCCCCGTGAATCCCTACGGCGTCAGCAAGGCCGCCGGAGAGCTGCTGGTGGGGCAGTACGGGCGCTGCTGGGGCCTGAACTGCGTCGTCGCCCGCAGCTTTCCCCACGCGGGGCCGGGGCAGAGGCCCGCGTTCGCCCTGCCCGCCTTCGCGCGTCAGATCGCGCGCATCGAGGCCGGTCTCCAGGAGCCGCGGCTGACCGTGGGCAACCTGGAGGCGAAGCGGGACATTCTCGATGTCGAGGATGTCGTCGCGGCCTATCTCTTGCTTTTGGAGGGCGGATCGACCGGCGAAACCTACAATGTCTGCTCCGGCGAGGTGCACGGCATCCGCGAGGGGCTGGACACCCTGCTCTCGATGAGCGAGCGGGAGATCGAGGTCGTCACCGATCCCGACCTGCTGCGTCCCCTGGATCAACCGGTCCTCAGGGGACGCCACGACAAACTCAAAGCCGAAACGGGCTGGAGGCCCCGGCGCGGCTATCGCGAGACCCTGGAAAGGGTGCTCGCCGACTGGCGGCGCCGAACCGGCGAGGAGGCGGAGTGACCCGCATCATGGTAATCGGCACGGGCTACGTCGGACTGGTGTCCGGCGCCTGCATGGCCGACTTCGGAAACCACGTGATCTGCCACGACATCGACGCCGAGAAGATCGCGACCCTGGAGCGGGGCGAGATTCCGTTCTACGAGCCGGGCCTGGGGGAGCTGGTAGCGCGCAACCGCGACGCCGGCCGCCTGAGTTTCAGCACCGACCTCGACGCTTCGCTCGCCGCCTCCACGGTGGTGGTGATCGCCGTCGGCACGCCCGAGCGCGAGGACGGCAGCGCCGACCTGAGCGCGGTGTACGGCGTGGCCGAGGCGATCGGCGAGCGGCTGAACGGCTATCGGGTGATCGTCCAGAAGAGCACGGTGCCGGTGGGCACCAACCGGCGCATCAAGGAGATCATCGCCGAGAAGGCCGGCGAGGGCGCCGAGTTCGATGTGGTGTCCAACCCCGAGTTCCTGCGCGAGGGCTCGGCCATCGGCGACTTCCTGCGGCCCAACCGCGTGGTGATCGGCGCCGAGAGCGCCCGCGCCCAGAAGCTGATGCGCGAGGTCTACCGCCCGCTGTTCCTGAACGAGACGCCGGTGCTCTCCACGGACATCGAGAGCGCCGAGATGATCAAATACGCCTCCAACGCCTTCCTGGCCGTGAAGATCTCCTTCATCAACGAGATCGCCGAGCTCTGCGAGAACCTCGGCGGCGACGTGCAGGTGGTGGCCCGCGGCATGGGTCTCGACCAGCGCATCGGCGCGAAGTTCCTGCACGCCGGCGCCGGCTTCGGCGGCTCCTGCTTTCCCAAGGACACCCAGGCCCTGCTGCACATGGGCCAGGCGAACGAACTGCCCATGGGTATCGTCGCCGCGGCCATCGACGCCAACGAGCGGCAGCCCCACCGGGCCGTGGAGAAGCTGCGCACCCTGGCCGGCGGCGACCTGAAGGGCCTGAAGGTGGCCGTGCTCGGCCTGAGCTTCAAGCCCAACACCGACGACGTCCGCGAGGCCGCCTCGATCAAGATCATCCGGCAACTGCGCGCGGGGGGCGCCACGGTGCGCGCCTTCGACCCCGTGGCCGCCGAGAACGCGCGGGCGGTGCTGCCCGACCTGGAGCTGGCCTCCGGCACCTACGACTGCCTCGAGGGGGCCGACGCGCTGGTGATCGCCACGGAGTGGAACGAATTCCGCGTGCTCGACCTGGAGAAGGTGGCGGGCATGCTGAAGCGCAAGCTCGTGGTGGACTGCCGCAACATCTTCGACGCGAAGCAGATGCGGGCCGCGGGGCTCGAATACGATTCATTCGGCCAGCAGGCCTGAGGAGCGTTCATGAAAATCATCGGTGTCGTGGGCGCTCGCCCCAACTTCATGAAGATGGCGCCCATCGTGCGCGCCGCGGCGGCCCATGACGGCGTGGAGATCAAGCTCTGCCACACCGGGCAGCACTACGACCACAACATGTCCAAGGTGTTCTTCGAAGACCTGGAGCTGCCGCGTCCGGACATCTACCTGGGCGTGGGCAGCGGCAGCCACGCCGCGCAGACGGCCACCATCATGACTGCGTTCGAACAGGTCCTGTATGACGAGAAGCCGGATCTCGTGATGGTCGTCGGCGACGTCAACAGCACGATCGCCTGTAGCCTCGACTGCGCCAAGCTGCTGATTCCCGTGGCCCACGTGGAGGCCGGCCTGCGCAGCTTCGACCGCGAGATGCCCGAGGAGATCAACCGCATGGTCACCGACATCCTCGCCGATCTGCTGTTCACCACCAGCCCCGAGGCGGAGCCCAACCTGATCCGCGAGGGCGTGGACGCCGAGAAGATCCACTTCACGGGCAACGTGATGATCGACTCGCTCAACTTCTACCTGCCCAAGACCGAGGACTGCGACGTCCTCGAACGCCTCGAGCTCTCGCCCCAGGGCTACGGCCTCGTGACCCTGCACCGCCCCAGCAACGTGGACGACCCCGAGGTCTTCCGCGGCATCCTCGATGCCATGGGCGAGGCCGGCCGCCGCGTGCCGCTGCTCTGGCCCGTGCATCCCCGCACGCGCAAGATGATCGAGGCCTTCGGCATCGACACCGAGGCGCTGGGCATCCGCCTGGTGGAGCCCCAGGGCTATCTCGACTTCCAGCGCCTGATGAAGGACGCCCGCATCGTGCTCACCGACAGCGGCGGCATCCAGGAGGAGACCACCGTCCTGGGCGTGCCCTGCCTCACCCTGCGCGAGAACACCGAGCGGCCCATCACCTGCGACATGGGCACCAACGTGCTCGTGGGCACCGATCCGCAGGCGATCCGCGCCGCGATCATCGACGCCTTCGACGGCGAGCCGAAGCCCCACGAGCTGCCGCCGCTCTGGGACGGCCACGCCGCCGAGCGCATCCTGCAGGTGTGCGTGGACTGGTTCGCCGCGCGATAGGGCTTTTCCCGCGTCATCCCATCCGCTAGCCTCCTTCGTCGCCCCTCACCGCGACGAAAGGAGCCCGCATGCGCGTGAAGCATCTCGACCATCTCAACCTCAGCGTCGCCGACTTCGAGGCCACCGTGGCCTGGTACGGACGCGTCTTCGACTTCGAACTCGTGGAGGAGAGCGTCCAGGACGGCGTCCGCTGGGGCGTGATCAAGGGCGGCGAGGCGATGCTGTGCATCTACGAGCGCCCCGGCCTCACGAAGCTCGACCGCTTTCAGCTCGCCGAAAAGGGCCTTCATTACCTGGCCCACTTCGGCCTGCGCATCACGGACGAGGCCGAGTGGCTGGAAACCGTGAAGCGCGAAGGACTTGAGATTCTCTACGACGGCCCCGTCCGCTGGCCCCACGCCACCGCCTGGTACCTGCTCGACCCCACCGGCTGGGAGATCGAGGTCGCGCTCTGGGACGACGACACGGTGGCCTTCGACTGATGTCGCCTTTCCTTGACCGCCATGCGGTCGCCCGATAGGATCGGACCCATGAGCACACTGCGTATCGGCATCAGCGACAGTCGCATCTCGCGCATCGCCGCGGAGGAGATCCGCGACGAACTGGCGGCCGCACGGGACGACCTCGACTTCGAGCTCGTCACCTACGAGACCGACACGCTCTACTCGCCGGAGGACCCCGAGGCCTACGTCCGCGCGCTCGAGACTCCGCTGGCCGAGGGCAAGGTGGACGTGGTCGTGCACCAGCTCAAGGAGATCCCGGTGCGCCTGCCCGCGGAGATCCGGCTGGTGGGCGTGACCGAACGCCGGACCCCTTTCGATGCCTTCCTCTCCGACAAGGTGCAGCTCATCGACGAACTCGAGCCGGAAGACCGCCTCGGCTACAGCCACCCGCGGCAGCGCGCCCAGCTCCTGATCCAGTACCCCGAGCTCGAGCTCGTGGAGCTGCACGGCTCCGCGGACAGCCGCCTCCAGCAGATGGCCAGCCAGGGACTCGACGGTCTCGTCATCAGCGCCGAGGATCTCGAGCTGGTGGGCAAGCAGGACCTCGCCAACGAGGTGCTGGGCGAAAGCCTGATCCTGCCCAGTCCCGGCGCCGGCTGCCTCGGCTTCATCACCCGGCGCGCCGACAGCGAAATCGAGGAGCTGCTCCTGCCCGTGGAGGACAGCACCAGCCGCCAGGAGACCGTGGCCGAGCGCGCGTTCCTCGACCACCTGGGCGGCAACCCCGAGATCCCGTTGGGCGTGCGGGCCGCCCTCGACTCCCAGTCCATGATCGTCGAGGGTTTCCTGGGCACGGCCGACGGCGACATCTATATCCGCGACGCCATCCAGGGCCCGCCCGGCGTGGCCGAGCTGCTCGGCAGCAACCTCGCCAAGCTCCTGCTCGCCCTGGGCGACGAGGAGCTCATGGGGCTGGTCGCCAGCGCCTCCTGACCCCACACCCGATCCTTGGCCCTTGGCGACCCCGGCCGGCGGTGCTAGACTGCCGCCGCTCAGCGTATCCCCGGAGGACCCGACAATGCTCGACCGCAGATTCATCCGCCAGAATCCCGATGCCGTCCGCAAGGCTCTCGCCGACAAGCGGGAGAGCGCGGACCTCGACGCCTGGCTCGCCCTCGACACCGAGCATCTCGACATCCTGCGCGAGGTGGAGGAGCTCAAGGCCCAGCGCAACACGGCGAGCGAGTCGATCAACAAGATGAAGCAGGCGGGCGAGGACGCGCAGTCCGCCATCAACGAAACCCGCGAGCTCTCCCAGAAGATCAAGGCCATGGACACGCGTCGCGTCGAACTGGAAGGCGAGATCCGCGCCCGCCAGCTCGGCTTTCCCAACATTCCCCACGAGTCGGTGCCGGTGGGGGGCGAAGAGGACAACGTCCTCGTGCGCAGCTGGGGCGAGCCCGCCGAGGACGGCGACTTCGAGCGCAAGCCCCACTGGGAGATCGCCGAGGAGCTGAAGCTGCTCGACATGGCGCGCGGCGCCAAGGTGGCCGGCAGCGGCTTTCCGCTGTTCACGGGCGACGGCGCCCGGCTGCAGCGCGCGCTCATCAACTTCATGCTCGACCTGCACCGCGGCGACGGCTTCACCGAAATCGTGCCGCCGCTGCTCGTGAACAGCGACAGCGCCACGGGCACGGGCCAGCTGCCCAAGCTCGAAGACGACATGTACCACTGCGAGATCGACGACCTCTGGCTCATCCCCACCTCCGAGGTGCCGGTGACGAACATCCATCGGGACGAGATCCTCGAGGCCGAGCAGTTGCCGATCCATTACACGGCCTACACGCCCAACTTCCGTCGCGAGGCCGGCGCCCACGGCAAGGACACCCGCGGGCTGCTGCGCGTGCACCAGTTCGACAAGGTGGAGATGGTCGCGTTCGTGCCGCCCGAGCAGAGCTTCGATGCTCTGGAGGCGCTGGTCGCCCAGGCCGAGAAGGTGCTGCAGGCCCTGGAGATTCCCTACCGGGTGCTCACGCTCGCCACCGGCGACCTCTCCTTCGCCGCCGCCAAGTGCTACGACCTCGAGATCTGGTCGGCCGGCGTGGGGCGCTGGCTCGAGATCTCCAGCGTGAGCAACTTCGTCGACTTCCAGGCGCGCCGCGCGAACATCCGCTACCGTCCCGGCAAGGGCGAGAAGCCCGCGTTCGTCCACACACTCAACGGCAGCGGCGTCGCCCTGGCCCGGCTGGTGGCCGCCCTGCTCGAAAACGGCCAGACGCCCACCGGCAAGGTGCGTCTACCCGAGGTCCTGCGGCCCTACCTCGGCGGCCAGGAGTACTTGACGGCGGAGTGATCCGCCAGGAGGTTCGATCCTGTCACGCCGTTTCACATTGTCGAGCGAGCGGATCCGCTTCCTGCTGCAGCTCTACATCTTCATCGCCAGCCTGATCGTGCTGCTGGTGGCCGTGCTCTACGTGCGCCACCTCAACGAGCGCGCGCGCAACGAGTCCAACTTCAGCACGGCCGTGGTGAGCCGTCTGCTCGGGCTCTACCTCGAGACGGAGGCGATCCAGCACAACCAGCCGCGGATCCGCGCGCTCATGGACGAGATCTCCCACGAGGCGCCTTTCCCGATCATCATCGTGGACACCGAGGGGCGGCCGACCTGGTGGAAGGTGACCGAATACCCGAGCTACCTCGACTACGGCTTCGAGAAGCTCAAGAGCTTCCCTCTCGACCACCCGCCGGACGAGTACGTGGCCGAGCTCATGAACATCGCCGCGGAGTTCGTGGAGCAGGGGCAGTCGGTGACCTTCTTCTTCCCCGGTTCGCCGGGGCGGGTCCAGGGCACGATCTGCTACGGCCAGAGCGACCTCGCCCGCGACCTCGGGCGCGCCATCGCCCTGCAGCTGCTCATGCTGGTGGTGTTCTTCGTCGTGGGCGTGCTCGGCTTCTTCGTGATGAAGCGCTACGAGCAGGAATCGATCTGGGTGGGCCTGGCCAAGGAGACGGCGCACCAGATGGGCACGCCGCTGACGAGTCTACTGGGCTGGATCCAGCTCTCGGAGGCCTGGCTCGAGGGCGAGGGTCCGCTGCCCGCCGAGCGCCGGGAGCAGTTCACCGACGCCTTCGGCGAGATGAGCAACGACGTCGAACGCCTGCAGAAGGTGTCGGCGCGCTTCAACAACATCGGCGGCACGCCGGCGCTGAGGCGCACGGATCTGCGTCCCGTCGTGCAGCGCACGGTGGCCTACTTCCGCCGTCGTCTGCCGGTGCACAAGGTGCAGGTGGAGATTCGCGAGCAGTACGACGAAGTGCCGATGGTCCGTTTCCACGGCGAGCTGATCGAGTGGGTCATCGAGAACCTGATCAAGAACGGCCTCGACTCCCTGGACAAGGAGCAGGGCCTGATCAACGTCTCTCTGAGCTACAATGGAACGGAGGGAACCGTCGACCTGCACGTGCGTGACAATGGCCGCGGCATGATTCCCTCACAGCGCCGGAAGATCTTCCGCCCCGGCTACTCCTCGAAGACGGGAGGCTGGGGCCTGGGGCTCACGCTGGCCAAGCGGGTGGTGGAGGAGTACCACGGAGGGCGACTGCAGCTGCTGGACAGCCATCCCGGCCACGGTTCCTGCTTCGTGATCCGTCTGTCGATCTGAGATACGACCGGAAAGGATTCCCGTGAATCAACCCGCGCGCCAACGCATTCTCTGGGCCGACGACCAGATCGATCTGCTCAAACCCCACATTCTCTTTCTCGAGGAGAAGGGCTACAGCGTCACGGGCGTGCCCAACGGCGACGACGCCATCGCGCTCATCGAGCAGGAGGGCTTCGACCTCGTGCTGCTCGACGAGATGATGCCCGGCAAGAACGGCCTCGAGACCCTGCAGGAGCTGCGTAAACTCCGCTCGGATATTCCGGTGATCATGATCACCAAGAGCGAGGAGGAGACGCTCATGAACCAGGCCCTGGGCCAGCAGGTCCAGGACTTCCTGGTGAAGCCGGTGAACCCGGTGCAGATATTCTCGGCCATCAAGCGCCTGTTCGAGGGCAAGCGGATCCAGGAGGGACGCCTCACCCAGGACTACATCGGCGAGTACGGACAGATCAGCGGCGAGCGGTTGGATGACGCCGACTGGCGCCGCTGGCTCGAGGTGAATCGCTTCCTCACCGACTGGGACCTGCGCCTCGACGAGTTCGAGGGCACCGGCCTCGAGCAGACCCATCTCGACCTGCGCCGCGACCTCAACCTGGCCTTCGGCCGCTGGTACGAACGCCAGTACCCCGCCTGGGTGAACGACGAGAACGCCGACCGCCCCCTGCTCAGCCACGACATCGTGAAGCACCACGTGGCGCCCTACCTGGAGGCGGGGCGGCAGGTGTTCTTCATCATCATCGACTGCATGCGTCTCGACCAGTGGCGCGTGATCGAGAGCCTGCTGTCGGAGTTCTTCCAGATCAGGCAGGAGGAGTACTTCGCCATCCTGCCCACGGCCACGCCCTACGCGCGCAACGCCATCTTTGCCGGCCTCTACCCCGACGACATCGCGCGGCGGCACCCTCAGTACTGGGTGGAGGATCCCAACGTCGAGCACAGCCTCAACCGCTACGAGCGGGAGCTGCTGGCCGAGCAGCTGAAGCGCCTGAAGCTGGACAACAACGGTATGAAGTACGCCAAGGTGTCCAAGATCAACGAGGCGAACGAGCTCTACCGGCAGATCGGCAGCTTCTCGGGGATCCCGCTGGTGGCGCTGGTCTTCAACTTTCTCGACATCCTCGCGCACGGGCGTTCCCAGTCGGAGATTCTCCAGGAGATCGCCCCGGACGAGGCCGCCTTCCGTTCGCTCATGGGCTCCTGGTTCAGGCACTCGGCGCTGTTCGACATTCTCAAGGTGCTCGCGCGCCAGGGCGCCGCGGTGGTGGTGACCAGCGACCACGGCTCGGTGCACTGCCGTCGCTCCAGCCTGGTGCACGGCAACCGCGCCACCAGCACCGGCATCCGCTACAAGTACGGCGACAACCTGGGCTGCGACGAGAAGCAGGCGATCAAGGTGAGGAAGCCGGCCGACTGGCGCCTGCCCCCCGGCAGCCGCACGAAGAACTACGTCTTCGCGCGGGAGAACTTCTACTTCGTCTATCCCACCAACTTCCACGAATACGAGCAGCTCTACCTCGGCAGCTTCCAGCACGGCGGCGTGTCCCTGGAGGAGGTGATCGTTCCCTGCGCCATCCTGGATCCGAAGCCGTGACCCTCGCGGCGAACTCCCCGGACGAGACCGCCCGCATCGCCGCCTCCCTGGCCGCCCTGGCCGAGCCCGGCGATCTCATCGCCCTGGACGGAACCCTCGGCGCGGGCAAGACCCTCTTCACCGCCGCGTTCTGCCTGGCCCTGGGCGTGAGCGAGGGCGAGGTGGACTCGCCCAGCTTCGTGCTGCTCAACGAATACGGGGGCGCCCCCTTCCCGCTGTTCCATTTCGACGCCTACCGCCTGGAGGGCGGGCCCGAGAACGCCGACGAGCTGGCCGATGCCGGCTTCTTCGACGAGCGTCTCGGCGAAGGCGTCTGTCTGGTGGAATGGGCGGAGCGGCTGGACGCGTTCCTGCCGGCCACCGCCCTGCGTCTGAGGATCGAGATCACCGGTGAGACCTCGCGCCGGCTGCACCTGAGCGGATGGTGTACCGAGCGTCTGGCGAAACTGGAGGAATCATGATACTTGCCATCGACGTATCCGCCCGCCTGGGCCTGCTCAGCCTCGAGCTGCCGGACGGCACGCTCCTCACGCGCAGCTCCGAACAGCAGCGCGAGCACCTGGAGTTCCTGGGCCGCGCACTCGGAGAATTGCGGGAAGAAGCGAGTGTCGACTGGGCGAAGCTCGAGCGCGTGGCGGTGACGATCGGTCCCGGCAGCTTCACGGGACTGCGCGTGGGGCTGGCCACGGCCAAGGGCCTGGCCTTCGGCCGGGAGATCCCCCTGGCGCCCCTGCCCAGCCTGTCCCTGCCGCGGGTGGCCGCGGATCCCGGGCTGGATCGCGCCATCACGGTACTGCGTCGCGCCCGCGGCGAGGAGTTCTGGCTGGCCGAGTTCGCGCCGGGCGACCGCCGACCTGGCGCGGAGCTTCTGGTGAGCGGCGGCGAGATCAGCGGCCCCGGGTTGCTGGGCGAGCACCCGGACGCCGCGCCCGAGCCCGACGCGGAGGCCCAGCTCGAGGCCCTGGCGCGACTGGCCCGGGAGACCGACGAACTCGTGAGCGGCGTGGGCCTCGACCGCCTCCTGCCGCGCTACCTCCTGGCGCCGTCGATCACGCCGCCCGCCGGGAGCGGAGGCGCGGCGTGAGGCCTCTGCCCGGCAGCTTTCGCCTGAGTCATCGCGATCAGGAGATCGTCGGCGAGCGCTTCACCCTGGAGCACGTGGGCGAGGTTCACTGCCTGGAGGAGCTCTGCTTCCCCACGCCCTGGAGCGAGGGCCTGCTGAGGCAGGAGGCGGAATCCCGTCAGCACGCCTGGAACATGGTCGTGAAGGTGGATGGCGCCCTGAAGGCGTTCTTCTTCAACTGGATCGTCCTGGACGAGATGCACCTGCTCAACATCGCCGTCTCGCCCGAGCTCCAGGGCAAGGGCCTCGGTGGACGGCTGCTGGACTGGTTGGTGGAGACGGCGGCCGAATCGGGCTACCACAGCATCAGCCTCGAGGTGCGCGCCTCGAACCGGCAGGCGTTCGCGCTCTACGATTCCCGCGGCTTCGAGCGCCTGTTCATACGCAGGAACTACTACTCGGACAACGGCGAGGACGCCATCATCATGCTGCGCAAGCTGCGTCCCGACACGAATGAGGAGCCCGATGCCCTTCCGAATTCCTGACTCCCTGC
Organism: uncultured bacterium; assembly: GCA_964399495.1. GTDB lineage: Bacteria > Krumholzibacteriota > Krumholzibacteriia > JACNKJ01 > JACNKJ01 > CAYNQX01. The sequence continues at coordinate 50,067 of CAYNQX010000019.1, read as the reverse complement.
CGGCCGACCTCGAAGCGGCTCTCGCCGACCTCGCGCCGACCTGGTCCGAACTCGAGATCCCCGCGGGAACCCTGGGCGTCATCCTGGGCAGCGGTCTCGGCCCCGCCGCCGAGGAGTTTCCGATGATCTGGCGCAAGGAGTTCGGTGAGCTGGGTCTGCCCGCCGCCTCGGTGGCCGGACACAAGGGGCAGCTCGCCCTTGCCCGCGGACCCGGCGCGCCCTTTCTCTTTCTGCAGGGCCGGCTCCATCGCTACGAGGGGCTGCCGGACTGGCGTGTCCTGCTGCCCGCGGCGGCCATGGCCTGTCTCGGTCTGCGCGGACTGCTCATCACCAATGCGGCCGGCGGGCTCGATCCCAGCTTCGCCGCCGGAGACTTCATGCTGATCCGGGATATCCTCACGCTGCAGCTCGACGACCCCCTGCGTGGCCTCACCCTGGACGGCGCACCCCGGCGTCCGCCCCGGCGTCCCCTCTACGACGACGCCCTCTCGGCCACCCTGCTCGCGGCGGCGCGCGAGGCCGGCGTGCCCCTGCACGAGGGCGTGCTCACCACGGCCAGCGGGCCGGCCTACGAGACCAAGGCGGAAATCCGCATGACCCGGGCGCTGGGCGCGCAGGCGGCGAGCATGTCCACCTTTCCCGAGTCGATGCTGCTGGCGCATCTGGGCTTTCCCAGCATCGCGATGAGCTGCATCACCAACGTGATCCCCGACGCGGACGATCCCGACACCGAGCCGCTCACCCACGACGAGGTGGTGGAAACGGGAGCGGCCGCCGCGGCCGCTTTCGGCAGGCTTCTGGCGGCCTGGTCGAGTACGGCGCTTGCATGAGAGGGAGAGATTCCCCGAAATACCCCCTTGCTCCCGGTACACCCTCCTTCCTATAATGCCGGCGCCCCGTGAAATGGCGTTATTCCGGAATTCTTGCGAGGAACCCTCCATGTCCTGGCTGAATCGAGCGAAAAAAGGCCTGAAGCCCAAGCCCAAGGAGAACCGTCGGGAGATCCCGGACGGTCTCTGGCTCAAGTGCCCCAGCTGTTCGGAGATCCTGTTCCGCCAGGAACTGGAGAAGAACCTCTGGGTCTGCTCGAGCTGCCGGAACCACTTCCGCGTGGGCGCCGATACCTATCTCACCTTCCTGCTGGACGAGGGCAGTTTCCGCGAGACCCATCGCGGCATCACCAGCCTCGACCCGCTGGAGTTCAAGGTCGGCAAGGACCGCTACGCCGACAAGCTCAAGCAGGCCCGGTCCAAGAGCGATCTCGAGGACGCGGTGCTCACCGGCTTCGGCGCGGTGAACGGCCTGCCGGTGACGGTGGCGATCATGGACTTCCGCTTCATGGGCGGCTCCATGGGTTCGGTGGTGGGCGAGAAGATCGCCCGCGCGATCCGCGACAGCCTGGAGACCCGGCGGCCGCTGATCATCGTGAGCCAGTCCGGCGGCGCGCGCATGCAGGAGTCGATTCTCTCGCTCATGCAGATGGCCAAGACCAGCGCCCTGCTCGGCAAGCTGCGCGAGCGCGCCGTGCCGTTCATCTCGATACTCACCCATCCGACCACCGGCGGCGTCACGGCCTCCTTCGCCATGCTGGGCGACATCATCCTGGCCGAGCCCAGAGCGCTGATCGGCTTCGCCGGCCCGCGCGTGATCCAGCAGACGATCCAGTCCGAGCTGCCCGACGGCTTCCAGACGGCCGAGTTCCTGGAGGAGCACGGCATGGTGGACCGCGTCGTCGGCCGCTCGGAGCTGCGGAAGGTGCTGCGTCAGAGCCTGCGCTTCTTCACGCTCGAACGCCGCGCCGGGCAGCGTCCCGTGGCGCCCGAGACCGGGGCCGAGAGCGAGGATGAGAGCCAGGGGGACAACCCCTTCCGGCTGCGTCAGGCGGGCGACAGCGCCTAGGCCATGCCCAATGACGAGGGGAATCCTCCCCGCCGGTTCGACTTCGACGAGTCGCCGCTCACCGCTCCCATCACCGACACCGAACGCTGGCTCTACGGCCTGACGCGTTTCGGCATGAAACCCGGCCTGGCCAACATCGAGGAGCTGGCGCGCCGTTTCGAACGGCCCGACCGAGGGCTCAAGTTCCTCCACGTGGCGGGTACCAACGGCAAGGGCTCGGTGTGCCACATCCTCGACGCGCAGCTGCGCGCGGCGGGTTTTCGCACGGGCCTGTTCACCAGTCCGCACCTGCTGCACGTGGGCGAGCGTCTCCGCGTGAACGGGGAGCCCATGAGCGACGGCGCAGTGGCCGCGCTGGTGGAACGCGTCGCTCCGGACGTGAGCGAGCTGGAGGCGACCTTCTTCGAGACCCTCACCCTGATGGCCCTGCTCCACTTCGCCGACAGCGACGTCGACTGGGTGCTCTGGGAGACCGGGCTGGGCGGGCGCCTCGACTGCACGAACGTGGTCGAGGCCGAGGCGAGCCTGCTCACGAGCGTGTCCCTGGATCACACGAAGTACCTGGGAAGCACGGTGGACGAGATCGCGCGCGACAAGCTGGGCATCGGAGTTCCCGGCCGTCCCTTCTACACGGCGCTCACCGACGACCGCCTGCGCCGCATCGCCGGGGAGGAGGCGGAGCGCGCGGGCTTCGACCTGGTGCAGCGCGACGAGGCGCTGGACTGGCGGCTTGAGGAGGGCGAACTCCACATCGAATCGGGAGCCCTCGCGGGGCGCTACCCCCTGCCGGGTCTGCCGGAGGTCCAGGCGGGCAACGCCGCGCTCGCCCTGCTGGCCCTGTCGGATCTGGGCCGCCGCCGCCGCGAGCTGCTGCTGCCCTTCGACCCGGCGGAGTCGCTGGCCGCCACCGCGCTGCCGGGGCGCTTCGACCGCGTGCGGACCGACCCGCCACTGGTCGTGGACGGCGCCCACAACCCCGAGGCCCTGGCCGCCACCCTCTCGGCCTGGCGCCGATTGCCGAAAGGCGGCGATGTCGAGTCCGCCTGTCTCCTGTTCGGCTGCATGTCCGACAAGGAGGTGCGGCCCATGCTCGATCTGCTGAGCGACTGGGAGGGCCGCGTCATCCTGACCGCGGCGGCGCAGCCGCGCGCCCTTCCGGCCGAGGAGCTCGCCGCCATGGCCGGCGCGGGCGGCGAGCGCTGGGAGCATAGCCCCAATCTGCGCGCGGCACTGGCGCAGGCGGGCTCGGTTCCGCTCCTCGTCACCGGCTCCTTCTACCTGGCCGCGGAAGCCTACGCGGCGCTGGGCGAGACGCCCTCCTGACTCCCACAAAAAAAACCCGAGCCGCCAGCGGCGGCCCGGGTTCGGAGAGTTCGTCGCGTCGATTCCTAGCGGATCAACGCCAGCTTGTCCTGGTCGGTATTGCCCGCGCCCTCGATGCGTGCGAGGTAGATGCCGGAGGGCAGGTCGTTCCCCGCCGCGTCCGTTCCGTTCCAGGTGACCGCGTGGTCGCCCGCTCCCAGGGTGCCGTCCACCAGCGTGCGCAGCTTGCGACCGCTCAGGTCGAAGATGCTCAGCTCGACCTGACCCTCGCGGAACAGCTCGAAGCCGATGGTGGTGTGCGGGTTGAAGGGGTTCGGGTGGTTGCCGCGCAGCGCGAAGGCCGCCTCGGGGGCGTCCTCCGGCACGGCCACGAGGCTGCTGATGGTGAAGTCGTAGTTGCTGATGTCGAAGAACACGTTCCCCACGGCCTCCACCTTCAGGCGGCAGTCCTCGCTGGGGTACGGCGGCACGGTGATGTTGGCGCTGCCGTCGTTGGGGGTCATCGCGGCCAGCGTGTGCGGATAGGTGACTCCGCCGTCGATCGACAGCAGGATGTTCACGTGGCTGCAGGAGACCGGGCTCGCGTCGGTGTTCGCCACGTCCCAGGTGATGGTCTTGGTCTCGCCCGCGATCCAGGTGAGGTTGATGGCGTTGGGGTAGGTGACGAGGAAGGGCCCCGCGGCCGAGTTCACCGACATCGAGAGCGACGCGTAGGCCACGCCGCCGCCGCCCGCGCGGTTGTCCCGCGCCACCAGACGGAAGTTCAGGTTGCGGGTGTAGCTCGGCAGGATCTCACCGATCACCTGGGTGTTGGCCAGCAGGCTCGACAGCTTCGGGAAGATGCGCGTGGGGCTTTCCACCGCCTCGAAGCTGCGGAAGATCGGCGCGTTGCCCGACGGGATGCTGGGGTGCCCGGCCGCTCCGAGGTCGTGCTCCTCCCAGCAGTAGGTCAGGGGATCGCCGTCGGCGTCGGTGGCCGAGCCGGTCAGCTCGAAGGGCGTGTTGATGGGAATCGTCCAGCCGCCGGTGCCGGCGTCCACCACGGGCGCGCTGTTGCCGGTGCTGGTGATCGCCGCGCAGCCGTTGCCGTAGCTGTTGTTCGAGTAGACGACGATCTCGTCGAAGCTGGAGTGGACGAAGTAGGGATCCGAATGGTACGCGATGTTGTGGGAGCCGCAGAGGCCGGCGTAGCCCATGATGGTGCTGCCGCTGCCCGGCTCGTAGGCCTTGGAACCCACGCGGTTGCCGTTGCAGCCGCCGGAGTTGCTGTTGAAGGAGTGGTTGGATCCGAACTGGTGGCCCATCTCGTGGGCCACGTAGTCCACGTAGAAGTTGTCGCCGATCGGCGAGTAGAGGCCGGTGACGCCGCGGGCCTTGTAGCCGTAGCGGCAGACGGAGCCCAGCTGGGCGATGCCGCCACCGCCGGTGCTGAACACGTGGCCGATGTCGTAGTTGGCCGTGCCGATCACCGAGTCCAGGTTGCTCTGGTTCTGCCCGAGCATCGTGTAGCCGTTGTTGTTGGTGTAGGGATCGGTGCTGGAGTTGGTGTAGATGATCTGGTCGTTGTTCGCGATCAGCTCCAGGCGGATGGCCGTCTCCACCTCGTAGATGCCGCTCACGCGGTTGACGGCCGTCACGACGGCGGCCAGGCCGGCGGCGACGGTGCCGCCGTGGTAGGCGGTGTACTCGCCGGTGGTCGCGCAGGCCAGACGGTAGGTGCGCAGCTCGTCGCCGGTGTCGTAGCGCGAGTTGCGGCCCGCCAGCTCCTCGAGCTCCGCGGTGATGGCGGGGTCGACCTGGTAGTCGCAGGAGAAGTCGGTGTCGCGCGTGTTGTCCTGGGGACGGTAGGCGATGTAGTGGAGCAGGTCGCCCTGCTGGTAGGGATCGACGTAGACCGAGCCCCTGGGCGAAAGGATCATCGCGTGGAAGCCGGCCGGGGTCAGGTCCATGCGCACGGAGGCGTTGGGATCGTCGATGCCCTGACCGGCGTAGGTGCGGATTTCGGGGTACTTCGCGCCGAGCTCCGGCGCCATGATCGGCGACTCGACCACGCTGAAGCGGCCCAGGCTGCCGTCCGCGAGGGGCAGCGTGATGATCTGGGGATTGTCCTCGGCGGCCCGGGTCCACTCCATGGGAGCGTCGGCCAGCGCCGAGCGAAGTTCGGTGATGTCCAGGCGCACCGCGCTGTAGCGCAGCGGCTGGATGCGGCGTTCGCCGATGGTGGGAACTTCCGAATCCGTCACGGAACGCCAGAGCGCGTCCTGTGCGGCCAGGGCGCCGCCGGCGCCGATGGCGAGCAGGACGACGAAGAGCAGGGTCCCGAGCAACCGGGCGGGAATGCGATTCCCATTTCTGTACATGTGCAGAATCATGCGATGTCTCTCCGGGAAGAGGAAGGATGGGGAAGGACCTGGTAGGTCCAGGAACGACGAGGCCCCGAGCGAACCCGAGGGACACTATTATACGGGAAATTGCCGAGGAAAATTACTGAAATCTTGGATTATCGGAGCTGGGCGCGCCTCTGGAGCGAGGCTTCGGGTCGAATCGAGATGCGGGGGATCCCGGGCGAGCTGCTTAACGCAGGAGGATCAGCTTGAAGTGCTCGGGCGCGCGACCCGGTCGATGCAGGCGGGCGAAGTAGCTGCCGCTCGGCAGCTCGCGGCCGAGGTCGTCGCGGCCGTTCCAGGTCCTTTCGTGGGCGCCGGACTCCATCTCCTCGTCGGCGAGACGACACAGGCGGCGACCGCGCAGGTCGTAGATGGACAGATCCACGCGCCCGGCCTCGGGCAGATCGAAGCGGATCACGGTCCGCGGATTGAAGGGGTTGGGGAATCCGCTCAGGCGCGCGGCAAGCACCGAGGCGGTGCCGGCCAGGTGCCCCGTGGCGGGGCCGAGGTAGCGGGTCACCTCGCCGGCCTCGTCCAGCATCGCCAGCCAGTACCAGTAGTCGATGCCGGGCCGGGCCTCGTGGTCGTCGTAGCGATAGTCGCCGGGGCCGTTGCGGATCTCGCCGTCGAGGGGCGCGGAACCGCGGGGGTCGGGATTCTCGCCGCGCTGCAGGCGGAACTGCTCGTCCTCGCCCTCCAGGTAGAGCTGCCAGCTCAGGGCCAGGTGGCTACCCATGTCCGTGACGGTGAAGGACTGCAGGGTCAGCGGCGTCTCTCCGAACTGCAGGGAGGGATCGCCCTCGAGGAAACCGCCGACGGCGCCCTGGGGCTCGGCCGTGAGGTGGCCGAACCAGCCGTTCTTGGCGCAGTCGACGTAGCCGGCCGTGTCGCTGACGAGGTCGTACTCGACGCTGAGGGTGGAGCCCTCGGGAATCGAGAAGTCGGTCAAGCCGCTCTCGACGTCCCAGAACACGAACCGGTAGGGGCGCAGTCCCGGCTCCACGGCGCCGGTGGCGCCGATCTCCAGGTAGGCGTTCACGATCGCGCCGTCCAGCCTCGCGGTGAGGTTGCTGAGCTCGAGCCAGTCGGGGTACTGCTCCGAGATGAACAGACCCTGGAGGGCCTGTCCCACGAGGGGCGTTATCGACCAGGTCACGTGGCAGGGCTCGCCCAGGGGAATCTCGCCTTCGACGGGCGCGAACGTGCGGTTCGCGAGGACGTCGCCCTCGCGCGGCCAGGACTCCGCACCGGCGATCGCGGGAACCAGCGCGACCAGCCCCACGAGCAGGCAGAAAGCAGCTCGGCGCGAAAGCCGGACTGTCGCGAATCGGGTGCGTCGAACGCTATTTTGCCGGTTCGGGGCCATCGCCCTTCCTGATCGAAGAGGTTCGGGGGATCGTAGGAGAGGGATCGCGGGAGAGGATGGGGACAGGCATCATGACACGATGGGCCGGTCCGAATTCATCCACCCAGCCGCGATCATCCCACCTGCCGAAAAACGGAATGCATAGGTTGTACCATATGATGCGATCGTGCAAGCACTCTTGGGGCGATACGGGGTGTCACGGGCAATTTCCTGTCAGGACCGCATGGCGTCCGATCTGTCTTACGGCGCGGTTTCCGGGCCGGGATCTCGGCCCTAACTCGCATTGAGCGAGCGGTTTCCCTGTGCTAAGCTGCGCGGTCACCCCGAGCCTCGGAGGCCTCATGCCCAGCAGCCGCATCCCCCGTCCCGTCGCTCCCGATCGTCTCCGATGGACCTGCGATCCCGCCAAGCTGCCCAAGGTCAGCGAGGCCTCGCGCGCGTCGCTGGAAATCATCGGCCAGGATCGCGCGCTGGACGCCCTCAAGCTCGGGCTGGATATCCGTCAGCCGGGCTACCACATCTTCGTGACGGGCATCGAGGGCACGGGTCGCACGACGATGATTCGCAGAGTGCTCGAGGAGCGCAAGCGGGGGGGCGACCTGCCCGGCGACCTCTGCTACGTGCACAACTTCCAGACGCCCGAGCAGCCGATTCTCCTGCGCTTTCCCGCAGGGCTGGGCCGCGACTTCAAGCGGCGCATCGAGCGCATGACGGCCAGCCTGCGCAGACACATTCCCCAGCTCTACCGCGGCGAGGTCTACCAGAAGAAGGTGACCGCCGTGGAGCGGCGTTACCGGCAGGCGCAGAACGAACGCGTGCAGACCTTCGCCGAGCAGGCGCGCACCGCGGGCTTCTCGCTGGTCGAGGTGCAGAGCGGGCCCTATATCCGCCCCGAGCTGCACGCCGTCGTGGAGGGCGAGGAGTTCGATATCGCCGAGCTGGGCATGCTCGTCGAGGAAGGGCGGCTCGACGAACGCGCCGCCGTCGGTCTGCAGGAGCGCCATCTCCACCTGTCCGACGAACTCAAGGCCGTGGTGCGAGCCAACTCCCGCCTGGAGGACGCCTTCCGCGACGAGCTGGCCGAGCTGGCGCAGTCGGTGATTCATCCGCTCATCCACGACACCATCGAGATGCTCAAGACCCGTTTCGAGCAGGCGGGTGTGCACGGCTACCTGCAGCAGGTCGAGGAGGCCCTGCTCGACGAGAACTGGGTGCCCGACGAGGAGGGCGAGGAGCCGGAGCTCGACAGCTTCCAGCGCTTCGGCGTGAACCTGCTGGTGGACAACGACCAGCGGGAGGAGTCGCCGGTCATCATCGAAACGACACCGAGCTATCAGAACCTCTTCGGCAACATCGAGCCCACCCCGGGCCCTCACGGCATCTCCCTGTTCGACTATCGCAGCATGAAGCCGGGCTCGCTGGTGCGCGCCAGCGGCGGCACGCTGGTGATCATGGCGCAGGACCTCCTGGAAGAGGGGCTCGTGTGGCCCACGCTCAAGCGCGTGCTGCGCAATCGCCGGCTGGAGATTCAGGCCTACGACCCCCAGAACCGCATGGTCGTGAACCCGATCAAACCCGAGCCGATCGCGCTCGACGTGAAGGTGATCCTGATCGGGGACACCGGCCTCTACAACCTGCTGCTCCAGGGCGACCCCGACCTGCAGCGGGTCTTTCGCGTGAAGGTGGACTTCGAGACGGACATGCCGCGCAACCGCACGAACATCCGCCGCTACATCAGCTTCATGAACAAGGTGGCGAAGCAGGACAACCTGCTGCCCCTGACCCAGGCCTCCCGCGCCGCCGTGCTCGAGCGAGGCGCGCGGCTGGCGGGACGTCAGGATCGCCTCTCCACGCGCTTCAGCAACATCGTCGACCTGCTCATCGAGAGCGACTACATGGCGCGACAGAAGAAGGCGAAGCGGCTGGAAGTCGAGCACGTCGACGCGGCCATCGCCGCGCGCTCGCGCAGGCTGGGCCAGGGCGAGGAGCACTTTCGCGAGATGGTGAGGGAGGGCACGATCCTCCTCGACACCAAGGGCGAGGTGGTGGGGCAGGTGAACGGCCTGTTCGTACTCGAGCAGTGGGACTACGCCTTCGGCCAGCCGGTGCGCATCACCGCCAGCACGTCCCTGGGCGAGGGCGAGATTCTCAGTATCGAGCGCGAGGCGGAACTCAGCGGCAGCGCCTTCGACAAGGGACACATGATCCTCGAGGGCTTCCTGCGCCATCGCTTCGCGCAGGACAAGCCCCTGAGCCTGCACGCCACGATCGCCTGCGAGCAGAACTACGTGGGCGTGGACGGCGACAGCGCCAGCGTCACCGAGATCTTCGCGATGCTCTCCTCCCTCTCGCGCCTGCCGGTGAAGCAGGCCCTCGCCGTGACCGGTTCGGTGAACCAGTTCGGCGAGGTGCAGCCCGTGGGCGGCGTCGTGCAGAAGGTGGAGGGCTTCTTCCAGGTGTGCAAGGAGCGCGGACTCACCGGGGAGCAGGGGGTCGTGATCCCTCATGCCAACGCGCGGGAGTTGATGCTGAGCAAGGCGGTCGTGAAGGCCGCGAAGGAGGGCCTGTTCCATGTCTACGCCATCAAGAGCGTGGACGAGGGGATGGCTCTGCTCACGGGGATTCCGGCGGGAACCCGGCGCAAGGACGGCAGCTGGACGCCCGGAAGCGTGAACGCCATCGTCGACGAGCGCCTGACGGAGATGGCCCTTCTCCTGAAGCGTTTCGGAGACGGCGCCGCGGCCGGGAAACAGAGCTGATCGGCCCGCTTGACACCGGGGCTCGCGGGCTCTACAAGTGGTAGATCGTTCAGGGAATTACAGCCGAGGGAGTGGGTATGGCCAAGGTCATCCTCGAGGATGTCTGGAAGATCTTCGACAAGGACGTGGTGGCGGCGCGCGAGGTCAATCTCGAGATCGCCGATCAGGAGTTCATGGTGCTGGTGGGTCCCTCGGGCTGCGGCAAGTCCACGACCCTGCGCATGATCGCGGGGCTCGAGGAGATCACGCGCGGACAGATACACATCGGCGACCGGCTGGTGAACGATGTCCTGCCCAAGGACCGCGACATCGCCATGGTCTTCCAGAACTACGCGCTCTATCCGCACATGACCGTGTTCGACAACATGGCCTTCGGCCTCAAGCTGCGGAAGTATCCCAAGGCGGAGATCCGCGAGCGGGTCGAGGACGCGGCCGACGTCCTGGGCATCACCGAGCTCCTGGAGCGCAAGCCCAAGGCGCTCTCCGGCGGACAGCGACAGCGCGTGGCCGTGGGCCGCGCCATCGTGCGCCGGCCCTCCGTGTTCCTCTTCGACGAGCCGCTCTCCAACCTGGACGCCAAGCTGCGCGTTCAGATGCGCGCGGAGATCAGCCGCCTGCACAGCCGCATCAAGGCCACCATGATCTACGTGACCCACGATCAGGTGGAGGCGATGACCATGGGCGACCGCATCACCGTGATGAAGGACGGCCTCATCCAGCAGGTGGACACGCCGCTCAAGCTCTACAACGAGCCCACCAACCGTTTCGTGGCGGGCTTCATCGGTTCGCCCGCGATGAACTTCATCAAGGGACGCCTCGAGGTGAACGGAAGCCTCGCCTTCCGGAGCATCGTGGGCGACCTCGCGCTGTCCACGGATCTGGCGGAGCGCATGTCCTCCCACGCCGGGCGCGAGGTCTACCTGGGGATCCGGCCCGAGGACGTCTACGGTCCCGATCACCTGCCCGACCTTCCCGCGGCCTTCTCCGTCAATGCCGAGGTGGACGTGATCGAGCCCATGGGCAACGAGCTCTTTCTCTACGTCAACGCGGCCGACTCCCAGCTCGTGGCCAGGGTCGATCCCCGGCAGAAGGCCAAGGTCGGCGAATCGCTGCCTCTCACCCTCGACATGACCAAGGTCCACTTCTTCGACGCGACAAGCGAAGAGCAGATCGTCTGAGCGACGCGGGAGCCCGCATGCGCACCCTCCTGGGCCTTGATATCGGCGGCACCAACGTGAAGGCCGTGCTGCGGGGCGTCGATGGCGGCCGGCGTCGCCGTGCGCGCTGGCGCACCGCGGAGCTCGGCCATGACGCCGATAGCGTGATCGCGGGCCTCGAGACGCGCATCCGCGCCCTGCTGGAGCGCGGGGGAGTCGGAGGCGGCGAGCTCGCCGGCCTGGGGCTGGCCTGCGCGGGGCTCATCGACAGCGAACTCGGCCAGGTCATGGAAGCCCCCAATCTCCGCCACTGGGAAGGCGCGCCCCTGGGTCCCTGGCTCGAGGAGCGCTTCAACTGCCCCGTGGCCCTCGAGAACGATGTGAATGCCCTTGCCTACGGCGAGTGGCGGATGGGCGCAGGCAAGGGCACCGAGAACATGGTGTGCCTCGCCCTGGGCACGGGCGTGGGCGGCGGCTTGATCCTGAACGGATGCCTCTACCGCGGACGCCGCGGGCTGGCCGCGGAACTGGGACACATCACCATCGACCGCGACGGCCGGCGCTGCCCCTGCGGATCCCGGGGATGCGTCGAGGCCTACGCCGGCGCCCGGGCCATCGAGAAGAGCGCCCGCCGCGCGCTGGCGCGAGGGCGGCGCGGCCACGCCAAGCTGGCGAAGCTGCTGGGGGGCGAGCCGCCGACGCCGAGGGCGCTGCACGCGGCCGCCGGCGAGGGAAGCGGACTGGCCCGGGAACTTTTCGCGGAGGCCGGACGTGCTCTCGGCGTGGGCATCGCGAACTGCATCAACGCCTTCGCCCCCGAGCGGGTGGTCATCGCCGGGGGCGTTTCCCGCGCCGGCGAGCTGCTATTCGAGCCGGCCCTCCAGGAGATTCCCGCTTGGCTCATGAACGCCGAGGTCCAGCACGTGGACGTTCGCCCGAGAGCTCTCGGCGACGACGGCGCCGCCCTGGGCGCGGCCCTGCTGGCCGTGGAGCGCGGCGCATGACCCGCCGGCGGCTCTGGCCGACTCTCCTCCTCATCGGCTTCACCCTCATCTGCGCCGTCGATCGCGGCGAGGGCGTGGAGGAACGCCGGAAACGAACCTTCTACATCGAAGGCGAAGGGCCCTTCACGCACGAACGGGCGGGGAGCCTGCGCATCTCGACCATGACTCAGGTCTGGATGAAGTCCGACAGCCTGGTGATCACCGCCGACCTCGCCGAGCACCGCGAGAACGAGGCCTCGGGCGACGACGAGTTCTTTCTCTTCGGCGACGTGAGGGCCGTCGAGGAGCAGACCAGCATCACCGGGGACAAGGGCTACTACGACCGCCCCGGCGATCGCGCCGTCGTGTCCGGCGCCGTCACGATCATCGACGGCGAGGCGGTGATTCACTGCGAGGAGGCGGAGTACGACCGCACGCTGCAGTTGATCCACCTGAGGGGCAACGTGGATGTGCTGCAGGAGGACAACCGCCTGACGGCCGACCGCGTGATCTACCACCGGGAGAACGGCTTCGCCGAGGCCTTCGGCGCCGTGATGGTGGAGGATCTGCAGGGCAGCACGGTGCTCAGGGGCGAGCACGGCAGCTACGACCGCGAACTCGACGAGGCGATGATGGACAGCGACCCCGTCCTGATCCGGGAGGTCGACGGCGATACCGTGCACGTGGCCGCCGAGCTCATGCGCCAGATCCGGCCGGACAGCGTGGCCCTGGCCGTGGGGAACGTCCACTATCTGCGGGGCATCACCGAGGCGTTCTGCGACTCGGCGATCTTCCACGAGAACCACGACCGCCTGAAGCTCTTCGGCGAACCCCGCATGCTGCGCAAGGGCAGCGTGCTCTCCGGCGACACCCTCGATCTCCGCTTCGACGAGGGAGAGGTGCGCGAGATGGACGTGGGGGGCAATGCCCGCTTCCAGGGCGAGCCCGCCGATGGCCGCGTCTTCCCCGGGCTCCGCAGCGAGATCACGGGCAGGCGCTTCCATATCACCTTCCGCGGGGGGGACATCGACGAGGTGGCCGTGCAGGGGGAGCCTCGCAGCGTCTACATTCCGCCGGTGGAGGAGGCCGGACGCGCCTCCATCAACGAGGCGGAGGGCGATTCGATGCTGCTGCGCTTCGAGAACGACGACCTGGAGGAGGTGCGGATCTTCGGTCAGGCCAAGGGCAGCTATCGCTACCTCGACGACTGGCAGGCGCGTCTGGCGCCCTCCGACTCCCTCGCGGAGGCCGGCGGGACTCGCGAGTTCGAGGATCTCGCCACCACGATCGACTACGACGCGCGGGACATCATCTACCATGCCTCGAAGGAGCGGGCCTACCTGGAGGGCGAGGCGGAGGTGGACAGCGACGAGTTCACGCTGCAGGCGCGCACGATCCGCTTCGACTCCCGCGACGACTTCCTCGACGCCCGCGGCGAGCCCGTGCTGGTGGACCGGGGCGACAAGCTCTACGGCGAACTGATGGAATACGCCATCGACGACAAGGTGGGCCTGGTGCACGAGGGCGCCACGCGCTACGGCGAGGGCTTCTACACCGGCGAGCGCCTGAAGAAACGCCCCAACGACCTGGTGCACGCCTTCGCCTGCAGCTACACCACCTGCGATCTGGCCGATCCCCACTTCCACTTCAAGGTGGATCGGATGACGATCAAGACCAAGGACAAGATCGTCGGCGCGCCGGTGCGCTTCTACCTGGGCGACATTCCGCTCTTCTACCTGCCCTATCTGTTCAACGACCTGAAGCGGGGCCGCCGCTCCGGCTTTCTGCAGCCGGACTTCGAGTTCGGCATCACCCTGGACGACAGCAGGCCCCAGCGCTTCATCCGGGACCTCGGCTACTACTGGGCCCTCAGCGACTACGCCGACCTGACCGCGCGCGGCAACTTCGACGAGAACCGTTCGCTCTTCGGCTCCTTCAGCTATCGGTTCTACAATCGCTACTTCATGGGCGGCTCCGTGCGGAGCAACTTCACCTACGACATCAAGCGCGACCTCGTGAACGGGTCACGTCACTGGGGACTCACCGGCACGCACAAGCAGACCCTGGGAGAGCGCACCAAGCTGAACGCGACGGTGGATTTCGCCAGCAGCGAGAACCTGCGCGACATGACCAACTCCCCGCTGGTCGACGTCATCGAACGGCAGCTCGTCACCAACCTGAGCTTCAGCCACAAGTGGGATCGCCTCTCCCTGAACACCAGCTACAGCCGCAAGCAGTTCCTGAACCGCGACGACGACGACCCGGACACCGACAACACCCTCGTCACCGAGGCGACCCCCCTGTCCCTCACGGCCACGCCGATCACCCTCTTCCCGGGCCTGCGCGGTCAGGACGGGTTCCTGGGCGCCGTCGGCAAGCTCAAGGTGACGCCGCGCATCAACTACTCCCGCCGGCGCAACACCAAGGAGAGCGGGGCCACCGTCACCGAGAGCGCTTCGACGGGCACCAGCCTCGGCATGAACTTCAAGCTGGGCTTCCTCAACGTGCGGCCGAGCGTGTCGGCGTCGGAGAACTGGAACCGCAGCAGCGCGCAGGTGGCCATGGCGGCGGACGTGCCCTTCGGCAAACCGGACGACACGCCGGGCGGCACGCCCCTCAGCCCCTTCGGAGAGAGCGGCGATCTGGACAGCGGGGTGGTCTACGTGGTCGAGGACGGCAAGTTCAGCCATCGCTGGAGCGCCTCGACCTCGCTCTCCACTCGCTTCTACGGCCTCTTCTACCCGCGCGTCGGCGACCTGACCGGGATCCGGCACACGATCGCCCCTTCCGCGAGCTGGCGCTATTCGGAGTCACGCAGCGACATCTTCTCGCTGAGCCGCAGCCTGAGCATGTCCCTGGACAACAGCCTCGACCTGAAGTTCGGCGAGGGCGACGACGTCCGGCGCAAGACCGGCCTGTTTTCCTGGAATCTCAGCACCGGCTACGACCTCGAGAAGAGCCGCGATGAGAACCCCTGGAGCTCCCTCAGCAGCAGCATGCAGCTGAGTCCCCTGAAGAACTTCTCGCTCTCCCTGCGGCAGAGCTACGACCTCAACGAGCTGGAGAAACTCAGCACCACCATCTCGGGCAACCTTTCCCTGTCCGGTCAGATCCGCTACGGAGAGGTGAAGCGCGACGAGCAGATGCTCAACGTGGTGAAGCAGCGAGAGGACGGCGTCGTCGAACCCGACACCTTGACGACCGAGGAGCCCGAGGAGGAACTCCCCGGCGAGGGCTTCGACCCCAACGCACCCCTCGAAGAGGGGCACGCGCTGCGGGGCCAGGCCCACAGCTGGAACTTCTCGACCAGCTTCTCATTGAACAGCACTCCCACGAGTTCTCCGAGTCCGACCATCAACCTGAGGGGCAGCATCGCCCTCACCGAGAACTGGAGCGTCGACTATCGCACCAGCCTCAACCTGGAAACCGGAGACCTGGGTCATCAATCCATTCATCTCACGCGGGACCTTCACTGCTGGGAGGCCAGTTTCTATAGAGTTGTGTTCCAAGACCGGGAACAGTACTATCTGCGCATCTATCTGAAGGCACATCCGCAAGATATCAAGATCGAGTCGGGGGACCGCAGTGCTGGGTTCGGTGGTTTCTGAGGCGAAACCCGACCAATCCCTGGAGAGGTGACATGAATAAGGCAGATCTCGTCGATCGTCTGGCCGAGGCCAGTGGACTCAGTAAGAAGGACGCTCGGAGCGCGGTGGACGCGCTTTTTGCTACGGACCCTCGTAACGGCGTCATCGCCAACGCATTGGAGGCCGGTGAGAAGGTTCAGATCACCGGTTTCGGCACTTTCGAGCTGCGTGAGCGGAAGGCCCGCACGGGCCGTAACCCCCGCACTGGAGAGGCTATCCAGATCGCGGCCAGCCGCGCGCCCGCCTTTTCCGCGGGCAAGAGCTTCAAAGAGCGCGTCAACAGCTAACCGCGCCTGAGCATTGCACCCTTAGTTCAGCAAGGAGCATGAAGCACGATGCGAATCCTCCGTAATCTCTTTCCCCTGGGTGGCGCCCTGCTTTTTCTGGTCGCCATGGCGGCCTTTACGCCTGCCCTCGCCGATGTGGATGTGGTCATCGGTTACGAGACCCGCTGCGTTGGTGAGATCGACGAGTGTGGATGAAAATCCAAGCAGAAAGGCGGCCTCGCCCGGCGGGCAGGGGTTATCGAGACACTGCGTGAAGAGAACGAGCACGTCCTGATCCTCAGCGGCGGCGACAACATTTCCAACCGGGCGGACCGGGAGTGGGAGCGTCAGTCGCTCCTGCTGCTCGATGTCCTCGGCCGGATGAACATGGGCGCGTGCGCCGTCCAGAGCCAGGATCTCTTTCTTGGCCTGGAGGTGCTGAGGAAGGTCGAGGCGGAACATGGACTGCGGTTCCTCTGCGGCAACCTCACGGACGGGGCCGGCGAGTCGCCGTTCCCGGCGTATCACGTGTTCGAGTTCGGCGGGAAGAAGCTCGGCGTGCTGTCGGTGACCGATCCGAGCATGCAGCACGCCACGAAGGCGATGCCGAAGGGTTTCGAGTTCACCGAGCCCGGCCCCGCGCTCACGGCGGGTGTGACGGCCCTGCGCGAGACGGAGGGTTGCGACGCCGTGGTGCTGCTTTACGGCGGTCGGCGGGATCAGTGCCTGAAGGTCTGCAAGGACCTGGCGGGCGTCGACATGATCTTCTTCGGCAACGCGAGCATCAGCCAGAGGGTGCCGGTCGAGACGGACGCGGGCGCGATCGTGGTCTCCGCGGCCAACCGGGGCAAGGACTTCGGCGAGATCGTGCTCACGATCAAGGACGACGGCTCCGTCGAGATGTCGCCGATCCTCATCCACGAGCTGGACAAGAACTACGAGGATGACTCGGAGATCCTTCAGCTGGTGGACGCCTACAAGACCGAGGCGGCCGAGCGCAAGCAGCGGGCGCAGCTCATCCAGAAGATCGCCCGCGAGTACAGCGAGACCTCGGTATCGGACAACTTCCTGGGCACCGACACCTGCGCGAACTGCCATCAGGCCGAGTACGAGAGTTTCATGGAGACCGGCCACGCTCAGGCGATGGCCAGCCTGCAGGCCGAGTACCAGGAGGACAATGCGGAGTGCGTGGGCTGCCACGTGACCGGCTGGCAGACACCGGGCGGCTACGGCCTGAACTCACGCAATCGCAAAATGCTCCAGCACGTCCAGTGCGAGGCCTGCCACGGCTACGGCACCGCCCACGAGCGAGGCGCGCGCACGAGCCAGGCGGAGATCGAGGCGGCCTGTGTCCGCTGCCACGACGCGGAGAACAGCCCCAACTTCGACTACGCGAGCTACTGGGAGAAGATCAAGCACTAGTGCGGAGTCGCCGTCATAGCGCCGCAACGCGTGCGATCCAGGTGCTCCTGGCGAGCACGCTGCTTCTCACGACGACGGTCCGGATCGGGAGCGCCACGGCGCCCCTGAGTCCGGGCCTTTTTCTCGAATACAAGGTCGAGCTGTTCGAGGGTGGCCGCCGCACCGAGGACGGCTTCCGCGTGGCCGTGATCGACTCCCTGGGTGCCGGACACTGGCGCCTCGAGCTCAGCACGGGCGGCGGCGAGCGCTACCGCTGTCTCTACACGGAGGGCGGCGAATCCTCGCCCTTCGCCAGGGAGCGCTTCGCCGACGTGCTGCGCGAGGAGGAAGAGGGGTGGACCCTCCTCGACGCGAGCGCCCTCGATCTCCTCGACGATCTCGCCGCGATGCAGGAGCGGCTCGAGTCGGGCGAGGCGATGGGGGACACCCTGTTCGTCCTCGGCGGGCGCGACTGGGAGGGCAGGGGCCTCGCCCTGGCCGACAGCAGCGAAGCCGTCCAGCGGAGCGAGAGCGTGACCATCACCAAGCGCACGGTGAGCCGGGGGCGGGCCTGGGTCTGCCCCGATCTGCCCTTCGGCGGCTGGCTGTGCTACGACGAATCGCGCGGCACCGTGAAGATCTCGGAGTTCGGCGGACGCCGTTTCGAGGGCCCGGAATCCCGCAGCCGGGAGCTCTGGTCGCTGGTGGAAATCGGCTATCAATAACTGATGCAAACCGGTGGGCGCCGCGATTGCCCGTCCTCAAAGAACTCCCGGACCCGTGCCGTCGCTATCCCGCGCCCCGTGGGCTTTTCCAGCGCCCACCCCGTAGATCCTTCTTGACAATCCCTTGACCATCGGATACGGTGCGTACTACATCTGGGGGCATAGTTTCCCGACTGGGGAGAAAGGCCACCATATCTTGGGTGAGAGAAATCATCCCGAGACGAGAGGTTACTCAAAGGAAAGGGTGAGCCGATGAGTAATACGAATCGGGGAGTAGCTACTTCCACGTTTCTTGAACGCGACCTGGATTCAAATAAGAAATACGTCAAGTACCACAAGCTTCTCGCGAAGGCTGAAAAAGAAGGTCGCATCGACGGCCGATACCGTTGTCCCGTTTGCGGCATGCGCTTCATGACTTACGATGAAGCCGATGCGTGCTGCAAGTTGCTGCCGGGTATGAAATAGGCTCGGCGGCGAGGGAAGGGATCCCATGAAGCAGTACTGCTCCGTTTGCAAGGACCATCTCGATATGGAGGTGGTGGACGAAGGCGGAGAGGACGAGGTCACTTGGTTGAAGTGTCCTCGCTGTAAGGGGATCCTGCCGCACATGAAGCTGGACGGCGACGCCGGCGACGACGGTTCGGACGGTGCCGACGAGTTCAACCTCGAGGGCATCGACGAGGACGAGGTGCAGGAGTACGACTCCTCGCGCCTCTACGAAGTCGGCGATGTCATCTATCACCGGTCGTGGAACGATTACGGCCGCGTGGTCGAGAAGCTGATCCTGCCCGGCGACCGTCACGCCATCAAGGTGCAGTTCCTGAATCAGGGTGACGTGAACCTGCTGGAAAATGTCGTCGTCGAAGAGTGAGCGCGGGCGCGCCCTGACTTCGGCGATGTTCCTTCTCCTTGCCGTGGCGCTTGCGCCGGGGACCGCCCCGGCGCGTCTGCTCATTCTGGAGAGCCCTCTCGAGAGCCTTGCTCCCATCGATGTGGAGAGCCGACGGCTCGAGTTCGGCACCGAGTACTTCGGCGCCTATCGGTGGGCGGGACAGCGTCATCTGATCCGCTACACGGGCAGCCGGGCGAACGGGATCTCCTGGTCTCTGGCGCTGCCCTGGCTCTACAGCACCTACGCGAACGGCGGGCGCGGCGGGCGGGACAACCTCCATGTCTCCGCGGGCCTACCCGTGCCGACCGGCGAGGCGCGACGTCTGCGTCTGGGGTCCGATCTCTGGCTCCCCTTCGCCAGCAACTCCCTCTATCCCCTCGCGCAGAGGCGGGCCTTCGCCCGCGTCTCGCTGCTTGCGGATCTGGGCGGGCGGGAGCACTTTTTTCTCAGGAGTTCCCTGGCCTATCGCGTGGAGCTCGAGGGACTGGGCCCCGAGACCGAGGGCGATTCCTGGTCCGACCACTACTCGCTGGACCTGCGCATGGGGCACGGCCTCGCCGGCGGCTGGCGCGTGTTCCTCGCGAGCGCTCTCGACTGGCCCAAGGAGGAGGAGCTCCTCTGGTGGCGCGGAGGCGCGGGTTTCGGCCTGGACTGGAGTGGGGGCTGGAGTCTCGAGATGGCCGTGGAGTTCGCCCATGGAGACGAGGCCTACCCCGACCGCCTCGACCATGCGCTGCGCCTGCGTCTGCGTCGCGAGATCAGCGTGGCCGAACCCGACGAGTCGGCCGCCCCGCACCCCATGGGTTCGGAGCCGCCGCCCGGACTCCCCGCGGGCGACCCCGAAAGCCCCTGACCTCTCTAGTGCCTGCTGAGCAGGGTCATCGTGTACTCACCCATGCGGAACTTGGCCGCCTTGCCCTTGATGGCGAGGCGGGTCGTCTTGCCGTCGCTAACCTGGACATCCTCCACGGACAGTTCGGAGGCCACCACCCCCGACTGCTTCTCCCCCTGCCTGAGCAGATGCAGGTCGTTGTTGATCACGATGAGAATCTGATGCTTGCCCGCCGGCACCTTGATGGTGGCCGGCGGGAAGATGTGCTTGTTCCGCAGAAAGACCCAGCCGCGCTCGCGCATCTCCTTTTCGATGGTGTCGTCCTGGTCGTGGTAGATCAGCTCCCCGTCCAGGAACACCTTGAAGTGGAGCATGTTCATCCGCTCCGCGCGGTCGCGGTCGCCCCGGTTCTTGAACCGGGTCGAGGAGCGGACGGCGTCGCCCTTGAGCGCGATCTCCAGCGTGCCCTCGCCCACCGGCTGCTTCTCGACCTCGACCGCCGGCTCCTTCGCGGGGCTCGGCTCATCCGATCCCGCCAGGACGATGCGGGCCACCTGGTCGCGGGGGATCGTCAGGGACTCCGTGAAGTCGGTGGACATGACGATCGCGTCGTCATCCATGCTCAGGATCCGACCCTGGAGCACGCTGCCGTCCTTCAGGATCAGCTTGTGCCGGGTGTTGTCGGCGAGCGCGAAGGACGCGACGAGAGTCAGCAGGATGAGGGTCGCGAGTAGAATCGGTCGGATCTTCATGTGCACCTCGGAGTAGTGTGGCCAGGCTTGCATCGCATCACGCGGTATGGCAGCTTGGTCGGATTCTATGTGGATCCCCAGGCGGGGACAAACACTTTCCCGGGAGACCTTCGATGGCGTTTATCCGCAATTCCTCCTCGTGGCGCTGGCTGCGAGGCAGTGTCCTGCTCGTCGCACTCGTGATCCTGTCGGTTCCGGCCGAGGGCGGCCAGCTCCGGCAGTCCCATCTGGACAACGGCCTGGAGCTGTTGCTCAAGGAGGCCCATGGCGGCCCCATGGTGGCATCCATCGTCACGGTGGGCGCCGGCGCCCGCTATGAGGACGCGAACAGTTACGGCGCGAGCCATTTTCTCGAGCACATGTGCTTCAACGGCACCGAGATGCGCAGTCGCGAGGAGATCAACGAGGGGATCAAGGCCTTCGGCGGATACATCAACGCCTTCACGCGGCGGGAGTACACCTGCTACATCCTCCTGATTCCCACCGAATATCTGCGCGAGGGCCTGGAGATCCAGGCCGACATGCTCTTCGGCTCCGTGCTCCCCGAGGCGGAGTTCGAAAAGGAGAAGCGGGTCGTGCTGGAGGAGATGAACAAGGACTACGACAGCGGCAGCTATCGTGGCGATCTCCATCGCAACGCCCACCTGCTCACCGGCACGCCCTACGCGCATCCGGTACTGGGAACGGTGGAAACCATCCAGGGTCTCGATCGCGACGAGGTGGTGGCCTACTACAAGGAGCGCTACCAGCCCTCGAATTGCCGGCTCTTCCTGGTGGGGGATTTCGCGCGCCGTGAGGCGGAGGGCATGCTCGAGGAGATCTTCGGGGGTTTCGGCGGCGATACGGCGCCGCCTCCCGCGGAGGTGCGCCCCGACTGGTCGGCGACGCCGAGCCTGCATGTCTACGCCGCCGAGGAGGGTCAGCCCCGGCTCGATCTCGCCTGGTTGGCGCCACCCGTCACCGACGGGGATTATCCGGCCCAGCTCGCGCTGGCCGACATGCTCTCCGACGAGCACCGCTCGCCCTTGCGTCAGGGCGACGCGCCTCTCGACCTGAGCGCCCACGTGGAGCTGTTCGAGGACTTCAGCCTGTTCAACGTCACCGTGTCCGCGGACGACCGGCCCCTGCCCGAGTTCGCCGCGAGTGTGAGCAGTGCCCTGGCCGGTCTCGCCGACTGGGCTCCCGACGCCGACTGGACCGCCGAGGTGGCCCACGGCCTGCGCGTGGAGGAGGTGTTCCTCCAGGACACCTACCACTACTACGCCATGATGAAATCCGCCGAGCTGCACATGGGCGGTTATCCCCTGCTTTCCCGGCTGGGGCGTTCCCTGGCCGGGCTCGATCCCGCGCGGGTGCGCGCCGCGCTGGAGAGCAGCCTTCTGGACGGATCGCCGAAGATGATCTGGAGCGCCGTGGGCGCCGAGGAGTCGACGGCGAACGGAGTCGATGTCGCCGCTTTCGAGCCGCGACACGGCAGCGCGACGGTGGCGGCCGCCGCGAAGAGTTCGGGCGGCAGGAAGCTGCGCATCACCGGCGGCCGGCCGGCCGTGAGCGGCGAGCAGCGCCTCGAGCTGGACAACGGGCTCACGGTGCTGTTGCGCTCGGACCCGTCGAGCGGCGTCTGCGCCGCCCACGTGCTCGTCCGCGGCCGCAGCGCCATGGAGCCCGAGGGGCGGGAGGGAATGGTCACCCTGGCTCACCGCCTGCTCGAGTCCGGCACCGAGCGCCTCGACGGCGAGGCGGTGTCCTCGGCGCTGTCCCGCATGGGGGCCAAGCTGAAGCTGGTGGACAACCCCTGGATCCCCTTCGACAACTACTACACGCGCGAGGACTTCTCCTTCATTCGCCTCGAGGTGCTCGACGAGTCGGCCGTCGAGGCGATCTCGCTGCTCGGCGAGCTGCTCGACGACGCGAGCTACCCCGAGGGCGCCGTGGAACGCGAGAAGGGTCGGATGATGGGCTCCCTGGCCAGGGGCGGCCAGCGCCCGAGCGGCGCGGCGCGCGCGGCGCTCTACGGCCACCTGTTCGGCGACGGGCCTCGCGGCCGCGCCATCGGCGGCAGCGGCGAGAGCCTCGCCGGCATCACGGCGCAGGAACTGCGCGAGTTCCACGATGTCTACTTCGCGCCGGAGCGGATGATCCTGTCCGTCGTGTCGAGCAAACCCCTCGGTGAGCTCCGCCGCATCGTCCGGAACGGTTTCGGCGACCTCGGCGGCGATATCCGCGCCGCCGGCCCCGCGCCCACGGCCGTCGGCGGTGGGCCTGCCGAACTGAGCCGTCCCATGGACAAGGCCCAGGTGAGCCTGCTGGCCGCGCGCAAGGTGGGGCCGTCGAACTCGGCGTCTCCCGAGCTGCGGGTGCTCGTGGACGTGCTCTCGGCGCGGATGGCCCTGGAGCTGCGCGAGAAGCAGGGTCTGGCCTACTCCCTCGGCGCCGGCCTACGCTACGTGCCCGGGCTGGCCGAAGGCGAAGAGGGCTTCGGGCTGCTGAGCATGAGCATCTCCACGGGTGCTGAGAATCGCGAGCAGGCTCGTCGGGGAATGATCGCGGAGCTGGAGCGCTTGGTGTCCGAGCCGCCGAGCGAGGAGGAGATCTTCCGCGCCGTGAACGGCCGCTGGGGTCGGGAGCTGATGCGCGACCTCTCCCGCATCCATCAGGCCTATCGCATGGGCCTCTCGGAACATCTCGGCAAGGATCCCTTCGACGGACCCTCTCGAAACGTCGTCCGTCAACGCGAGGCCGATCCGGCGCATCTTGCCGAGTTGGCCAGGCAGATCCTGCTGCAGGATGACTGGATCTGGGTGCAGGCTGGGGGTGGCCTGGAGTGATATCCCATATACCGTGCCCCACCTGTTAAGGATTTACCAGTCTTGATTCCATGAGAACCTGACAAGAATTCAGCCAATTGCCGTGTATGTCGTACGAATTCAGGTAAAGGTCGCCCAATCAGGACCGCTAAGTGCTGTTTACTTCGGCGCTTGGGAATTATTCAGGAACCAAGAGGTGGGGCAGGCGTTTTGCATTCGACTTGACACCGGTGGCGGTATCGGGCATAATCCCGGTGCCGAGTTGTGACTTTCTTCACACTGAGTCACGATAAACCGGAACTGAACCTGACCCTTCGGGTCCACTCTTCAAGAGGCGATGTCATGGCTGGAGCGATTCAGAATCAGGCCGAGAGCAACACTCTCAACGCCTATCTGCAGTCCATCGGAGATTTCCAGAGTCTTTCGCGCGAGCAGGAAGCGGCCGTCACGGTGCGCATTCGTGAGGGCGACGAGAAGGCTCTCGAGGAAATGATCACCGCGAACCTCAAGTTCGTGGTGTCCATTGCGAAACAGTACGTGGGCCAGGGCCTCGGGCTGCTCGACCTCATCAACGAGGGCAACCTGGGCCTGATCAAGGCGGCCTACCGTTTCAACGAGAAGAAGGGCTTCAAGTTCATCTCCTACGCCGTCTGGTGGATTCGTCAGTCCATCATGCAGGCGATCGTGGAGCAGGGCAACATCGTGCGCCTGCCCATGAACAAGGCGAACATCCTCTATCAGATCCGCAAGCGCAACCGTGCCCTCTGGGAGAAGCTGGGCCGGAAGCCGACCAAATCCGAGCTGGCCAAGGCCATGGGCATCTCGGAAGCCGTGATCAACGAGATCGAGCTCGCCACCAACACCTACCGCTCCCTCGACGAGCCTCTGGGCGACGAGGAGGATCACATCCTTCTCAACACCCTCGAGGACGAGGACCAGCCCAGCCCGGTGGAGAACCTCGACACGAGCGAGTTCCACCACCTGCTGGCGTCGGCTCTCGACTCCCTGAGCCCGCGCGAGGCGATGATCCTGAGGAACTACTACGGCCTCGGCGATCGCGAGCCCATGACCCTCGAGCAGATCGGTCAGGAGCTCAGCATCAGCCGTGAGCGAGTCCGGCAGGTCAAGGTGAAGGCGCTCAGCCGCATCCGCAACAGCCAGGTGGGCAAGCGCCTGGCCGAGCACGCCGACTAGCACCTCCATAAAGATGCTTCGAAGGCCCCCCCGCCGTTCCGGTGGGGGGCTTTTCGTTTCCGGGTGCGCGACCGGCATCATCCGGAGAATCGGGTCCTCTAATTCATTGTGGCCAATAAACTTGCCAGCCTCGGCCCCTCTCGCCTATTATTGGTTTGTCGGAGGATTTCCCCAATCCCAAAATCCGGGTCGGTCCGAGCTTCCCGTGCCTTCGGGCATTCCCCAACCCCTGCTCGACCGCCGATCTCCTCGGAGGTCTCCATGTTCATCCATCGAGATGGAATTCGTATCGTGATGCTCGGGCTCCTGGCCCTGACCATCGGCGCGGTCACCGTGACGGCGAAGCCCGTCGACCGGGTGCCGATGGAACTCGACGCCTCACCGGATCCGATGCCGACGGGCGAGAGGGCCGACACCCTCTTCCTGTTCGCGGCCACGGGCGCCGGCAGCTACGGCAGCGACGGCACGAACACCCGCGGCTTCAGCTTCGATGCCCCCGAAGGCTCGCCCACCGCGGCCGGCTGGTCGGGCTTCGACCTGAACGCGCAGACCGACGACTACTGGCACGTGGCCGCCACCTCCATCACCGCGGGCCGCCTCACCGACATGAGCGCGGCGCTGCCCTTCAACGTGCTGGATCCGATCAATCACTACGCCCTCTGGTGCGGCGCGGAGAACCAGTGCGACTGGGTGAATCCCACCGGCTACGGCGACAACTGGGACCAGGGAGCCGTGGTCGACCTGGCCGGCCTGGCTCTCGAGGACAGCCTGAACCTGAGCTTCGGCATGGCGACCTGGGTGGAGGGCGATATCTACGACACGCTCTCCCTGATTCTGCGATTCAGCAACGGACAGGAGCAGGTGATCCACGAGTTCTGGGAGGGCTTCGGCCAGCCCTACTCGGAGCAGGCCTTCGTTGTCGATGCGGCCGACGCGCCGGGGGACACGCTCTCGTCGCTGGTCTTCCATTTCCACTCGGACATCGCCTGGTCCGACGAGGACGGCAACCTCGACAGCGACATCGGCGCCGTCTGGCTGGACAACATCCGCGTGCGCGTGGACGACGTCCTGCGGTTCGAAGCGGATTTCGAGGACGGCCAGATGCCCGCCGGGCTCGGCACCGAGCTGCTCCAGGGCGCGGGCGACTTCGCGGCGCTCTACCGTGATCTGCCCGCCGAGGATCCCTGCTTCGACAACGACACCCACTACTGGGCCTTCATCGAGCCTTCCGAGGCCACGGCCGAGTGGCCCGACGGCATCGTTCCCTTCGGCCCGCCCTATCTCTCGAACTACATCCGCAGTCCGCTGCTCGAGCGCGACCAGCACGGCCAGGCTCTGAACCTGTTGCCCGAGCAGCGCTTCATCCTGAGCGCCGACATCTACATGGACCTGCCTCTCGACAACCTGGTGTTCTTCCACTTCGCCATCGGCGGCGGCGCCTCCGGCGGGGACCCCGCCTGCTTCCGCTGGGCGGGCCACAACGCCGTCTGGTACGGCGAGCAGAAGGAGTGGACGCACTTCGATCTCGACGTGACGCACCTGGTCGAGGAGGTCGTGGACGGCGATTGGGCCGGCACCGCGGCCCTGTTCGCGGACATGGGCGTGGTGGACATGTGCGAGCACTGGTGCAACAGCTTCGGCAGCGGGGAGGACCACCACTCGACGCCCTACATCGACAACCTCTCGCTCGCGATCGTGGACGGCGGCCCGGCGGCCTGGCTGAGCCAGAAGTACGAAAACTTCCAGGACGGCTTCCCCGAGCCCTCGGGCACGGTGCGCATGGACAGCGCCGACGATCTCACCCGCTACTGGGACTTCGCGGTTCCCCTGCCGGGCGACTCGGCCCTTATCTACCTGGACATGGCGCCCCTCGGCGGCATGGCCGAGACCTGGAACGCCGACGCGGGAGAGATGCGTCCGAATCTGCACCTGTTCTGGCGGGTGATCGACGGTCCCCATGTCGGCTCCCTGGATCCGGCCATGGCCGATCCGGACGCCTCCGACGGCATCTGGTCGCCCTGGGCGGGCACCCAGACCCTGAGCAACGGCACCTGGTGCGTCATGCAGGCGGATCTGGCGAAGGAGGACGGCATCCCGATCGCCTATCGCTACGCCTTCGACTTCAACGACGAATTCTTCCTGCCAGGCGACCAGATCGAGTACTTCTACCGCGCCGAATCCCAGACGGGGAAGATCACCGGCCAGCCGGCCTCGGCCGTCGACGGGCAGTTCGGCCCGCCGGAATACCACCATGTGCGCTGCCTGCCCACGCCGGGCAACGACATCCTCCTGGTGCGGGATGGGTCGAACCTCGACGAGTCCTGGCGCATGGCCTTCGAGGTGGGCGGCCTGAACCAGGTGGACGTGTTCACGACGCTCCAGCCCTCGCTCGATCTGGCCAACGGTCTCGGCGTCAAGGCCACGGTGGCCGACCTCGCCGGGTACCGTGTGATCATCTGGGACAGCGGCCGGGAGACCCGCCACACGCTCATCACGGGCGCCGACTGGAACGACAGCGCCGACGAGCCGCAACTGCTCCTGAACTGGTTGGCCCAGAGCCAGCAGGACGCGATGCTCTGGGTGATGGGCGACCATCTCGCCGAGGACATCGACGACGGCAGCGGCTATCTGTACGACCTGCTCGGGACGCAGCTCGACCACTATCTGAGCTACCAGGAGCTCACGGGCATCGCGTCGCCGGTGGTTCGCGGCAGTCATTCCGCGCTCGAGTATCTCGGCGGCTCTCCCGAGTTCTGGGCTCACGGCGGCTGCCCCGGCGAGCGGGAGTTCTCGGCCGTGAGCGAGATCCAGGCTCCGTTGGTGGAGGCGAGTCACGAGTGGGAAAACGACGGCGGACTCGGTCTGAAAGCCGGCATCCTCAACCTGGACCCCGAGAACGACGGCTCCCTCCTCAACGCCCAGGGCTACGTCACGCGCACGCTCTTCAATCCCTTCAGCTACGCCGCCCTCCGCGACAACGGCTATGGCCAGGAGGCGGGTGTCTCCTATCTGCGCTACTTCCCGCTGCACGTGCTCCAGCAGCTGGCCGGCTACGCCGGCGGCGGCTACGTGCCCGCCGACGCACCGCCCGCGCTCGCCACGAAGCTCGACGCGGCCTACCCCAATCCGTTCAATCCCAGCACGACCCTCGCCTTCAGCATCGCGGAGCCGGGCCACCTGCGCCTGAGCATCCATGACGTCGCGGGCCGGGAGCTCGTCGTGCTGGCCGACGGCCACCACGAGGCCGGCCGGCGCGAACTGCAGTGGGACGGCCGCGACGCGGCGGGCCATGTTCAGGCGAGCGGCGTCTATTTCGCGGACTTCAGGGCGGGCGAGCACCGGGCTCGCCGCAAGTTGCTGTTGCTGAAGTAAGGAGCAGGAATCCCATTTGACCTCAGGCACATCGAAGGTCAAGATGGCCGATGTCAAACGAACCGGGAAGGAGACTCCCAGATGAAACGAATTCTGATCCTGATCGCCCTCGTGGCGCTGGCGGCCTTCGCCTTCGGCGGCTGCGGCGGGAAGGCCGACGCCAAGATCAAGTGCGACGGCGGCTGCGGCATGGAGCTGGCCAAGGACGACTGCCAGGAGATCGACGGCAAGTGCTACTGCGCCGGCTGCGCGGCCCACGTGGGACACGACCACGGCACCATGGAGCAGGGCGACGCCGAGCAGGCAGAGAAGGTCGCCTGCGCCGGCGGCTGCGGAATGCAGATGGCCCAGGCCGACTGCCAGGAGATCGACGGCAAGTGCTACTGCGCCGGTTGCGCGGCTCATGTGGGGCACAACCACTAAGGTCTTCACAGGGGGCTCCACGGGGGGCTCCACACCCCTCTCCTCTGCGCGGGGGCTCCACACCCCTCTCCTCTGCGCTCCATCATCACCGTTTGCAGCCTCGAAATCGGTGGTGGAGCGCACCCGGAGAGGGGTGTTCCGCCCTACGGCGTACTGAGCGAAAAGGGTGGCTGTAAATTGCTGATATGGCGAAAGTTGTGCCTCCCTGGGTGTGTTGACACTCCCGGGGGGGCTTCTTATACTGCAGTCGTGAAGCCTACCCGATGCGCTGCGCGCGCGCCGCGGGGGCGGCCGTCCCCGCTTCGATGACCGTTTTCCCCTCCCTGGAGGCCCCGACATGAAAGTAAGCACCTTCGAGGAGAAGGTCGGCCTGGCCGAGATGCTCAAGGGCGGCGTCATCATGGACGTCACCGACGCCAAGCAGGCGAAGATCGCCGAGGACGCCGGCGCCGCGGCCGTGATGGCCCTGGAGCGCATTCCCTCGGACATCCGCGCCGACGGCGGCATCGCCCGCGCGAGCGATCCCCGCATGATCAAGGAGATCCAGGCCACCGTGACGATTCCGGTCATGGCCAAGTGCCGCATCGGTCATCTGGCCGAGGCGCGGATCCTGGAGTCCCTCGAGGTCGACTTCATCGACGAGAGCGAAGTGCTCACGCCGGCGGACGAGGCCAACCACATCTACAAGCACGACTACAAGGTGCCCTTCGTCTGCGGCTGCCGCGATCTGGGCGAGGCGCTGCGCCGCATCGGCGAGGGCGCCGCGATGATCCGCACCAAGGGCGAGGCGGGCACGGGGAACATCGTCGAGGCGGTGCGTCACCTGCGCTCCGTGATCGGCGGCATCCGTCGCCTCACGCAGCTCGACGCCGGCGAGCTCATGGCCGAGGCCAAGAACCTCGGCGCGCCCTTCGAGCTGGTGAAGCAGGTCGCGGCGAGCGGCCGGCTGCCGGTGCCGAACTTCTCCGCCGGCGGCGTGGCCACCCCGGCCGACGCGGCGCTCATGCGCGAGCTGGGCGCCGAGGCGGTGTTCGTGGGCTCGGGCATCTTCAAGAGTTCCGATCCCGCGCGCATGGCGAAGGCGATCGTGGAGGCGACGACCCACTGGGAGGATTCCGCGCGCCTGGCGTCGATCTCCGATGGCCTGGGCCAGGCGATGCGCGGTCTGGACATGGCGGAGATCCCCGAGGAGCAGATCCTCCAGACGCGCGGCTGGTAGCCCATGGGCGAGCGGCCCCTGAACGAGAGCGTTCTCGAAACGCGGCCCCGGCTGGAGCCGGTGCCCGCCGTGGGCATCCTGGCCCTGCAGGGCGCCGTCGAGAAGCATGCCGCCCACCTGGAGACCGCGGGCGGCGCGCCGCGCGAGGTGCGTCTGCCGGCCGATCTGGCGGGGCTCGACGCCCTGGTGCTGCCCGGCGGCGAATCCACCACCATGAGCCACCTGCTCCGCAGCAGCGGGCTGTTCGGGCCGCTGGCCGAGTTCATGGCCGAGCGCCCGGTGCTGGCCACCTGCGCGGGGATGATCCTGCTATCGCGGAGCGCCGATCGACTGCCTCATCCGAGCTTCGGACTCATGGATATCGACGTGCGCCGCAACGGCTGGGGACGTCAGGTGCACTCCTTCCATGCCGAAATCGACTGGCCGCTGCCGGCCCCGGAAGGTGGCGCGGGGGCGGAGACCCTCAAGGCGATCTTCATCCGCGCGCCTCGCGTCGAGCGCATGGGGGAAGGCGTCGAGGTGCTCGCCCGATTCAAGGACGAACCCGTGGCCCTGCGTCAGGGCCGCCACGTCGCGCTCTGCTTCCATCCCGAGCTCACCGCCGACGCGCGGGTGCACGCCTGGTTCCTTCGCGAGCTCCTTCGCTGAATCCCGACCGGTGCTGGCGTAAATGACGTTAACCCGTTATTCTGTGCGATAATGGAAATCCGAACCCCGAGCGGCCCGATGGGCCCGATAGGGTGAGCCGGCGATGCCGCCGACACGAGGAGCGAAGATGCCTTTCTACGAGTACCGGTGCGCCGAGTGCGGCGAGAAGTGGTCCGTGCTGCTGACCATCAGCCAGCGGGACGAGGTCGAGAAGACCCTGCCCTGCCCCGAGTGCGGGACGAAAGGGCCCCAGCGCCTCATCTCAGGCTTCGCCACGAACGCCGGCGCTCCCGGCGGCGGCTCCATGACCGGCCCCGGCCCCAGTTGCGGTGGCGGCGGCGGTGGTGGCTGAGGCATCGGCTAGCGGAGGCGGCGCCTCCGATCAAGACGGATACGAAAAGGGGAGCGGCGGCCGCCGCTCCCCTTCTTCATACATGCTCGTGTCGGCCGCGACTACTTCGCGCCGTCCTCCGCCCACATGGCCTTCTTCGCGGCCTCCACCTTCTCGGTGGGCCACCGTTCGACGATGGCCTCCAGGATCGTCTGGTCCTCGAGGGGGCGATCCTTGACGCGGTTGTCGGTGGTGTTGATCGGCGCGCTCACGATGGCGTCCACGACCTCGATGCCGTCGATGGTCTCGCCGAACACCGTGTACTTGCCGTCCAGGAAGCCGGCCTCGCCGTGCATCACGAAGAACTGGCTGCCGGCGCTGTCCGGGCTCCGCGAGCGGGCCATGGAGAGGATGCCGCGCTCGTGGTGGCGGTTGTTGAACTCCGCCTTCAGGTGGATCCCTTCGCCTTCGTAGCTGAAGCCGCCGCGGCCGTCGTCGAAGGGCGGGTCGGTCTTGCTGTTGGGGTCGCCGCCCTGGATCATGAAGCCGGGAATCACCCGGTGGAAGAGGCAGCCGGCGTAGGTGTTCTCGGCGTGCCACAGGAAGTTCTTCACGTGCTCGGGAGCGATGTCGGGGAAGAAGCGGACGACGATGTCGCCCTGGGTGGTCTTCAGGGTCACCACCGGTTCGGTGTTCGCCTCCTCGGTCAGGGCGCCCGTCGCGAAGAGGGCGACCAGGAGGCCGAGGAGCAGGGTGCTGGCGAGGATGCGTCGGATCATGCGAAAGGCTCCTTGATCTGCGCTACTTCTTGCGTCGCTGGTGGTCTTCGTCCCAGGTCTCCTTGGAAACCTGCTTCACCTGTTTCACGGGCCATGAGGCGATCTCTACTCCCTCGATCCGCTGCGGTTCCACGGGGCGCTCGCCGTCCAGCTCGACCGCGGCGATGGCGTCCACCACCTCGATGCCGTCGATCACCTCGCCGAACACCGTGTATTCGCCGTTGAGATGGCTCTTCTTCTCCTGGCAGATGAAGAACTGGCTGCCGGCGCTGTCGGGCTTGCCGCCCTTGCGCGCCATCGACAGCGTGCCGCGCAGGTGCATCTTGCGGCTGAACTCCGCGTCGAGGGTGGTGTTCGGGCCCTTGTAGCTGTGGCCGCCGCGGCCGTCGTTGGCGGGGTTGTCGTCCTTCGACAGCGGGTCGCCGCTCTGGATCATGAAGCCGGGAATCACGCGGTGCCAGGTGCAGCCCGTGTAGAAACCGCTCTCGCAATGGGCGAGGAAGTTCTTCACGTGCTCCGGCGCCACGTCAGGGAACAGGCGCAGGACGATGTCGCCCTGGGTCGTCGACAGGGTGGCCACGGTCTCGGTCTTCTCATCCGTAGCGAGGCCCGCGTGGGCCGGCGCGATGCCGGTCAGCAGGGCGGCGAGCAGCAGCAGGGTGAAGATGCGTCGCATGGTTCGGCTCCTAGCGGGCGCCCGCGGCGGGATCGCCCTCGATCATGGCCTGGTGGGCCTTCGCGACGTCCGCGCAGGACCAGGTTTCGATCTTGGTCGTGAGGATGGTCTGATTCTCGTGCGGACGATCGCGCCCGTCGCGGTTCACGCCCACGATGGCATCCACCACCTCGATGCCGTCGATCACCTCGCCGAACACCGTGTACTTGCTGTCCAGGAAGGCCGCGTCGCCGTGGCAGATGAAGAACTGGCTGCCGGCGCTGTTGGGATCCTGGGCGCGGGCCATGGAGAGGATGCCGCGCTCGTGGGAGCGGTCGTTGAACTCGGCGGGCACGTTCGTGCCCTCGCCCTGGTAGCCGTGGCCGCCCATGCCGTCGTCGCTCGGATCGTCGTTCTTCGTGTTGGGGTCGCCGCCCTGAATCATGAAGCCCGGAATCACGCGGTGGAAGGTGCAGTCCACGTAGGTGTTCTCGGCGTGCCAGATGAAGTTGCGCACGTGCTCGGGGGCGATGTCGGGAAAGAAGCGGATCACGATGTCGCCCTGCACGGTGCCCAGCGTGACGACGGGCTCGCTCGCGACGATCGAGCCGCCCGCGGTGTCGGTGGCCTGGGGCGGGCAGGGGGTCGGCGGGCAGTCGGCCTTTCCGGCGCTCCCGTTGAAGGGCCAGGGGTACAGCGAGAAACCGGCCTTGGTCTTCGCGGCCTCGGCCTTGGAGGCGCAGCCGCCGCAGCCCTGGGCCATGGCGGGCATGGCCAGGGCGAGCATCGCCACTGCCGCGACGAGGAGAATCGTGAACTTGCGCATGCTAGCCTTCCTCGGTGGTCTTGGGCTTGCAGTCGTGAGCCTTGGGAGCGCAGCTCTTCGGCTTCGGCGTGCAGTCGTGGGCCTTCGGGGCGCAGCTCGTGGTCTTGGGAGCGCAGTCGTGGGCCTTGGGGGCGCAGTTGCCGGGCGGCGTGGTGCAGCAGCCGGCCTTGGGGGCGCAGTCGTGGCCCTTGTGGCCGTGGGCATGGCCGTGCCCGCCGGGCTTGCAGATGATCTTGATCGTCTGGCCGTCGGCGGTCTTGCAGTGTTCGGCGATCGTCTTGCAGTGCTCTGCGAGGGTCGCGCAGTCGGCCGGCTTGCAGTCGGCGGCGATCGTCTTGCAGTGCTCGGCGAGGGTCGCGCAGTCGAAGGTCATGCAGTCGCTCTTCGCGCCGCGGTTGAAGGGCCAGGGGTACAGGGAGAATCCGCCGCCGGGCTTGCAGTGGGCGGGGAGGCAGTCGGAGGCTTCCACCACGACGACCTTCACGGCCGTATCGCAGGGAGTCGCGCAGGTGGTTGCGCAGTCAGCGGCCTTGGGCGCGCAGGCGGGAGCCTTGGGGGCGCAGTTGTCGGCCAGGGCGGGCATGGCCGTAACCAGGAGAGCGAGGGTGGTGATGATGAGGGTGAGCTTGCGCATGTCTAGCCTTCCTTGCCGTAGGTTTCCGCGCGGAGCTTTTCCACGCGATCGGTATCCCACTCCTCGACGAGCGCGGTTTCGATGCGCTGGTCGTCGTGGGGCATGTCGTTGCCGTCGCGGTCGGAGCTCACGATGGAGTCCACCGTGTCCAGACCGCTGATCGCCTCGCCGAACACCGAGTACTGGCCGTCCAGGAAAGGCGCCTCGGCGTGCATCACGAAGAACTGGCTGCCGGCGCTGTTCGGGTCCTGGGCGCGGGCCATCGAGAGGATGCCGCGCTTGTGGGGCCGGTCGTTGAACTCGGCGGGCAGGTCGGTGCCTTCCCCCTTGTAGCTGTAGCCGCCGGTGCCGGGGATGCCGCCGCCGTCGGGCTTCGTGTTCGGGTCGCCGCCCTGAATCATGAAGCCGGGAATCACCCGGTGGAAGGTGCAGCCGGGGTAGGTGTTCTCGGCGTGCCACACGAAGTTCTTCACGTGCTCGGGCGCGCTGTCCGGGAAGAAGCGGACGACGATGTCGCCCCGGTTGGTCTTGAGCGTGACCACGGTCTCGGTGCCGGGCATGTCGTTCTCCTGATAGGGTTTCATGGGATTTGGGGGATGGGAGAAACTAGCATTCGGGCGGGGGTGGGTCAAGATCGAGGGCGTGCGGACCTCCGGCGAGGAGATCGCGGCGCCCCGGTTCGTCGGTACGATGGACACGTGGCTGCGCTTCGCGCACCCGGGATCCCCCAAGCTCATGTCGAACACGTTCGAAGGCAGCATCAACCCCGGCCAGTTCGTCGATGACAAAGCCGGTTGGCAGTCGATACTCGCGTGTCGGCGGACCTGCATGTGAGTTCGTCCGTCCACGATGCCCGCAAGCAACCCTTCTGTAAAGTATTTCAAGTCAATGGAATAGAGAAAGACATGTGTTTCCCGCGTCGGGGTGCTTGCGCTCGTGACGACATATGTTACCATATAGTCACCTATGAGCAACCCTGAGCAAGACCTCCTCTGGCGAGCCCTCTCCGATCCGACGCGTCGGCGCATCCTGGATCTGCTGCGGGAAGGCCCCCGCAGCACCGGCGAGCTCTGCGAAGCTTTCGACACGTCGCGCTACGCGGTGATGAAGCATCTGGGGGTGCTCGTCGAGGCCCGCCTCGTGACCGTGCGCCGCGAGGGCCGCGTGCGCTGGAACCACCTGAATGCGGTGCCGCTGCAGGAGGTCGTCGCCCGCTGGCTGACGCCCTACGAGTCGATGTGGGCGTCCAATCTGATCCGCCTGAGGGACGCGGCCGAGTCCGCGTCCCCGGAACCCGAGGAGTGAACATGCCCGAATCCAACATCCGGCCCGGAGACGTCGGGTCGCTCGTCATCGAGCAGGAGATCGCCGTCGCCGCGCCGCGCGCGAAGGTGTTCGCCGCGCTCACGGGCGATGTCGGCGCCTGGTGGGGGCGTCCCTACATCCAGGACGTCGACGAGGTGGTGAGCATCGTCATCGAGCCGGAACTCGGAGGCCGCTTCCTCGAGCGCTGGGGCGACGGCGACGGCGCCGTCTGGTGCGTCGTCACCACCTTCCGGCGCGACCGCTGCCTGATCCTGCAGGGCACCATGGCCATGCCCGGTGCGGTGTTCGGCTCGATCCGCTTCGATCTCGAAGACGGTGACGGCGACGGCACCCTGCTCAAGCTCTCCCACCACGCGATCGGCGAGGTCACCGACGACCTGCGCCAGGGCTACGACGCCGGCTGGAGCGACCTTCTGGGCCGGCGCCTGAAGACCTGGGTGGAGACGGGCGAGCGCCTGGGCCTGGGCCACGAACCCGCGGAGGATGAACGTTGACCACGCGACCCGACTGGCTCGACACGACCGCCTACCCCTTCGCAGCCCACACCCACGATCTGCCCGCGGGCCGCATGCACTACGTGGACGAGGGCGAGGGCCGGCCCGTCGTGTTCGTCCACGGCAATCCGGCCTGGTCCTTTCTCTATCGAAGGCCGATCGCGGAACTGCGCGGGAGTCATCGCTGCATCGCTCCCGACCATCTGGGCTTCGGGCTCTCCGACAAGCCCCGTGACTGGTCCTACCTTCCCGAACACCACGCCGAGAATTTCGCGCGCCTCATGGATTCGCTCGACCTGCGCGACGTGACCCTGGTCGTGGGCGACTGGGGCGGGCCGATCGGCCTCTCCTGGGCGATCGCCAACCCCGAGCGCGTGCGGAGTCTCGCGATCACCAACACCTGGTGCTGGCCGGTCCACCGCGACCTCCACTTCGTCGGCTTCAGCGGATTCATGGGCGGGCCGATCGGCCGCGCCCTCGTGCGTCGGCGAAACTTCTTCGCGACGAGCGTCATGAAGAAGGCCTTCGGTGACGCGACCCGCTTGACGCCCGAGATCCACGGACAGTACCTCGCCCCGCTCGCCGAACCGCGGGAGCGGGAGGGAACCTGGGTCTTTCCGCGCCAGATCGTCCGCTCCCGTCCCTGGCTGGCGGAGCTCGCCGCGGGGCTCCCGCGGCTGGCCGAACGGGTCGACGTGATGCTGCTGTGGGGAATGCGCGACATCGCGTTCCGGGAGAAGGAGCTGGCGCGATGGGAGGGCCTGTTCCCGAAATCGCGCACGCTGCGTTTCCCGGACGGCGGCCATTACCTGCCCGAAGAGCATCCGGAGCAGTTCTGCCGGGAGTTGAAGACCTTCCTCGGTTGATCGGCGGGCCGAGAAGCGCGATGATGGCGCCGGACCGGCGAGGCAGCGGGAGGCTCCATGGATATCTGGAAGTACTTCGCGATCGGGCACGAGGACCACGTCGTCTGCAATCCTCTGAGCGAGGCCAAGGTGGACGAGCTGGTCGAGCTGCTGGCCCTGCCCGAGGGGGCGCGGATCCTCGACATCGCCACCGGCAAGGCGGAGTTCCCGGTGCGCGCCGCGCGGCGCTGGAACTGCGAGGCCGTCGGGGTCGACATCTCTCCCCCCTTCGTCGAGGACGCGCGCGCCAAGGTCGCGGCTGCGAGGCTCGAGTCGCGGGTCGAGATCATCGAGGCGAACGGGAGCGAGTACGGCGGGGAACCCGCCTCCTTCGACGCGGCGGTGTGCCTGGGCGCCTCCTGGATCTGGGGTGGACACGAGGGCACCCTGCGCGCGCTTTCCGCCTGGACGAAGCCCGGGGGACTGGTGGTGGTCGGCGAGCCCTTCTGGCGCAGCGCGCCGTCGCCGGAACACCTCGAGGCCGTGGAGATGTCCGCGTCGGATTTCGACACCCATCCGGGGAACGTACGGACGGGCCTCGGACTGGGGCTGGGGCTGCTCCACGCCATCGTATCGAGCGAGGACGACTGGGACCGCTACGAGGGCTACCAGTGGCGCGCCGCCGAGCGCTACGCGATACGCAATCCCGACGACCCGGACACCCCGGAGCTGCTGGCGAAAACCCGGAAGGGCCGCGACGCCTACCTGCGCTGGGGCCGCGACGAGTTCGGCTGGGCCGTGTATCTGTTCCGGAAGGATCCACATCGGATCACCGACTGAGGAGCCCCGCATGTTTCAGGAACACACCCTGCCCCTGGTCATCGCCTACCTGATCGCCCTTGGCGGATGGTTCGCCGCCGGTCGCCTGCTGCCGTCGGTATGGCCGCGGGGAGAGGCCATGCGCTTCGAGCGCCCGTGGATGGAGTTCGGCATCGCGCTGCTCGGAGCCGTCGGCATCATCGCGGTGGGTCAGCTCTGGAGCCGCGGCATCCGCCTGCCGGAACAGGGTGCACTGCGCCCATTCACGGCCTCGATCAATCAGATCCTCATCTTCGCGCCGATCCTCCTGGTTCTCATCCTGCGACGCCATCCGCTGATCTCGGCCTGGCTGCCCCGGCCTGGAATTCTCAAAAGACTCCTGGTGGGCCTGGTGCTCGGGAGCCTCGCCGTCGTCGCCTACTCGCTTCTGCGCGAGGGAGCCGACGCGCCCTGGGTCGTCATCGGCAGGATCTGGAGATTCGAGAACGTCGACAAGATGGTGCAGGTGCTGCTCGAGGACATCACCATCGCCATTCTCTTCGTTCGCCTGGCGAGCGCCATCGGGCCGCGCCGGGCGACTGTCGTCGTGGCCTGTCTGTTCGCCATCGGGCACATTCCCGTGATGGTGTCGCAGGGCGCGACATGGCTGGAGCTGGCCGGACTTCTGCGCGACGTGGGGCTCGGCCTCGCCGTGATTCTCGTCCTGCAGCGCTCGCGCGACATCCTGTGGTTCTGGTGCGTTCACTACTGCCTCGACATGACGCAGTTCGCCAGGATCAGCGGTGTCGGATGACCCGAGCTCGCGCGACGATAGGCCAGGCCGATCCTCAGACCACGGTGCGTGAGAATGCAATCCATTGATCTCATCCGCGACAACCTGGAGAAGAGCAGGGATCTGGTGCTCGCGCGCGTCGAGGAGATGCGGCGGCACTGCCTGGTGTTCCCGACCCCGAACGGAGCCGGCCACACGCTCTGGGTGCTGGGACACCTGGCCTACATCGAGGCGCTCGTCATCCGCGGGTTCATGCTCGGCGAGCCGAATCCGCTGGCCGAGTGGGAGGAACCCTTCGACGGAAGCGATGTCGGCGGCGACGCGGACCGCTTCCCTCCCTTCGACGAGGTGCTGGCCCGGTGCCGCAAGATGCGCGAAGGGACGGCATCGCTTCTCGATTCGCTCTCCGAAGACGATCTCGACCGGAACAGCGTGAACACGCCCGCGGGTTGGGAGGAGACCTTCGGCACCTACCGTCGATGTCTGCAGTACGTCTGCGACCACTGGTACATGCATCGCGGCCAGCTGGCCGATGCGCGGCGCGCCGCGGGACTGGAGAGATCGTGGGTGTAGCCCCGGCCGCCGACCGCGGCACCCGAACGGAACAGGAAAGGCGATGTCCATGACGAATCCGACCCTCAGCAGCATCGCGATTCAAGCTCACCATATCGAGCGGATGGTGGCCTTCTACTCGGAAGCGTTCGGCGGGGAGTTCCGCAAGGTCGCCGCCGGAGGCCTCGAGTCCTGGTTCGGCGTGGTGGCCGGCATCACGCTGAAACTGGTTCCGCTGCGCGGCGAGGCCGACTTCGAGCAGTATCCCCTGCATCAGCTCGGCTTCGCCGTGGAGGCGATCGACGAGGTCATCGCCATCGCCTTGAAACACGGCGGACGGCGGGAGGGAGAGGTCATTCGCCAAGGCGACCAGGCTCACGGCGCGGTTCGCGATCCGGACGGGAACACCCTCGAGCTGTACTCATCAGCCTGAAATCGGAGCGGGTCATGCCCACCATGAAGGTCTGCATCATCGGCGCGTCCGGCAAGCTCGGCCGGTACATGGTCGGCCATGCCCTCGACCGCGGCCACGAGGTGGTGGCCGTCTGCCGCGAGGAGAGCGTGCCGAAGCTGGACGCGTTCAGGGAGCGCATCACGATCGTGCCCGGCCCGACGAACGACCCGGACGTCGTGAAGCGCGCCGTCGCCGGCTGCGACGGCGTCCTCACGGTGCTGGTGCCCTGGGGCGTTCACGACTACTCGTCCGGCACGGCCCGCGCCGTGCTCGACCACGCCGCGCCGGGCGCGCGCCTCGTGTTCTCCTGCGGCTGGCACATCACGCTCGACGGCCGCGACAGGTACTCGCGCCGGTTCCTGTGGATGGTGGCCTTCGCCAATCGAATCGGACGCCTGCTGCGCGCCATCGACATCGACGACCAGGTGCGGGCCTGCCGGCTGATCTTCGACAGCGACACGCGCTGGACGGTGGTGCGCGGCAGCGACCTCGAGGAGGGCGAGAGCCAGGGGCTGCCCGTGTGGAGCCGGCACGTGGGCGATCCGATCCTCGCCAGCAACCGCACGCGACGCGTGGACTTCGCGCTGTTCATGGTGGAGGCGCTCGAGAACGACGCGCTCATCCATGAGGCGCCGGCCATCGTCGGCTGCAGGACACCGTCGGCGCTGGCGCACGGAGACTCCTGATGGAAAGCCCCTACCGCGATGCCCTCGCGGGCCTTGTCATCGCCGATCCCGTCCGCGCCTTCTTCGACTGGTGCATCGAGCGGGAGCGCATCCGCGCCCGTCGCGAGGCCGGCGAGCCGCCGCCCTGGACCGACGACCCCGTGTTTCGCCAGGGCCGCTTCCTCAACGTGTTCCGCGAGGACGACAAGGGCACGAATGCCGTGCTGAACTTCGCCGAGCCGGTGAAGGACTCCGTTCCCGATCTCGTCCACGCGCTGTTCTTCGCGCGCTGGTGCAACCGGCACACGACGCTGCGCGCTCTCGACCCCGCCCTGCTGAAACGGCCCGCCGAACTGCGCCGCGCGCTGTCGAGCGAAGTGCCCCGCCCCTGGTATTCGGAGGTGTATCCCGTGGTCGAGGCCAGTTGGGAGGGCCGCGCTTACGACCGACTCGAGGCCTGCGTCGAGATGTTCCCCCTCTGCCTCCCCTTTATCGAGGAGTGCATCCGCGGAGCAGAAGGCAACGTGATGCTCGCCAACGAAGCCATCAACGCGCGCTTCGAAATGAGCAACGACTTCCCCATCTTCATGGCGCTGGTGGACCTGGCGCTGTTCCGGCCCGAGCTCGTGAGCCCGGACAGCCCCGTGCCCACGGGCATCGGCGCCGCGCCCTACCTCGACCTGCTGCAGGAGCGCCTGGGTTGCGCGACTCACCAGGAGGCGGCCGACCGCATGATCGCGCTGCAGCCGGAGCTGTGGCCCGAGGCGCGCCGAGCCTTCACGCCCATCGACATCGAGTATCTCGCCTGCGAGTGCAGGAAGTACTACAGCTACGTGAACGGCACGAAGCGTTTCGAGGGAAAGAACCGCTTCACGCCGAGCTGACGGAGGGACGACGATGTTTGCGAATCGGACACTGTTCATCACGACCGTGTTGCTGGCGGCCTTCCAGGCGGCGGTGCTCGCCGCGCCCACGATCGAGGTGTCCCACGACCCGGATGCCCGCTGCTCGGTGTTCACCCTGGCCAAGGGCGAACACGTGTTCTTCGGCGGCAACGACGACTACATCAATCCCGACAGCTGGTACTGGGTCGACCCGGGCGACGGCGCGCGCCACGGCGTCGTGTGGATCGGCGAGCCGGACAACGTGCAGCAGGGAGTGAACGACGCGGGCCTGGCCTACGACGCCAACGGCCTGCCGCGCGTGGACGTGAATCCGCACCGTGAGCGCGCGCCGGTGTCGGGCGGCTACACGAGCTATCCGATCCATATCATGCACGAGTGCTCGACGGTGGCGGAGGTGATCGCCTGGATCGAGAGCCACGAGTGGCACAGCTTCATGCACGACCAGATGCAGTTCGCCGACGCGGGCGGCGACGCCGTGATCGTGAGCGCGGGCGCCGACGGCGAGGTGGTGTACAC
Source organism: uncultured bacterium (assembly GCA_964399495.1). GTDB lineage: Bacteria > Krumholzibacteriota > Krumholzibacteriia > JACNKJ01 > JACNKJ01 > CAYNQX01. Next base: position 9,442 of record CAYNQX010000019.1, on the reverse strand, counting down.
GCGCAAGGAGCCCGGCGACGGCTTCCTCGTGTCCACGAACTTCAACGTCGCCCGGCCGAGCAACGGCTTCGGCCACCCCTGCTGGCGCTACGATAGGGCAACCGAGCTGCTGGGCGAACTGGTGGCCGGAGAGCAAGCGGTTGCGGTCGAGGACGCGGCCGGCGTGCTGGACGCGGTTCACGTGGAGGGCGCCTCCAGCTGGACCCTCTCCTCGCTGGTGGCCGATCTGCCCGCGGGTCTGATCTACCTGTACCTGTTCCACCAGTTCGACCGGCCGCTGGTGCTGAACGTGCGTGAGGAGCTGTCGAATCCGCGGGCCGCGGGCCCCCTGGGCGCGCTGTTCCCGGCGGAGGTGCGGGAGGAGGCGGCTCGCCGTCACGCGCGGATCGCCGCCCGCGGCTCCCGCTGCCGCAACGCGGGCGCCGTCTGGCTGGGGTTGGTGCTGGCGAGTCTGGCTGCTCTGCTTCGCCCCGCCATGCGTGGTGAAGGCAAGGCGTTCTGGACGGTCGCCCTGCTAGTCCTCGGCCCCCTGGCGCTGATCGCGCGCCTGGTCCGCCGCCCGGTGTTCGTGGAGGCGGTCGGCGACATGGTGCCCGTGGTGACGGCCTTCGTGGCCTTCCTCGGGCTCGTCATCCTGGCGCCGGCGCTGCAGGGGGGGCAGGCGATGCAGATGGTGCTCGTCCTCGGCCTGCCCTTCGCCGCGGGGCTGATCTTCCACGGGGCGATCCTGTCGCCGGGAGCCGGCGGCGGCCGCTTCCTGGCGGCGCGCGCGCCGCAGATCCTCACGACCGCGAGCATCGGGCTGGCCGGCATCAGCCTTCTCGGCATCTCTCTCGTGAACCTGAGTATCCGCAACTGCGAGCTGTTCCCCCCGGGCGTCTGGACCTTCGTCACCTGGTGGCTGATCGCGGCCCTGAGCGCGCTGCCGGGCATCCTGCTGATCGCGATCTACGAATTCTGGGCGCTCCGGTGCGGATTCGCCGCCTGGAGTGCAGTGGCCGCCGGAGAGGGCCCGGCGAGGACGCCCGGCGCGCGGAGCTTCTGGATCTGGGTACCGGTGAGCCTGCTGGTCCTCGCGGGCGGCATCCTCGCGGGCGCGGCCCTGTGGGGCGCCATGGCGGGTTAGCGAATCGGAAGGAGTCCCATGAACGATGAAGACAGGATCCTCTGCGAGACCCCCACGCCGGGCAAGCAGGGCACCCGCATCGACCGCTGGAAGTACGAGGCGGTCCGCGCGGCGATCCTGCGTGCCCTCACCGGTGGCGAGCAGGGCGTTCCGTTCAAGGAACTGCCGACGCTCGTGGAGATGGGCCTGACCGAGAAGGATCTGGCAGGACTCGGCTCGCTCGTGTGGTATACGACCACCGTGAAGCTGCACCTGGAGACGATCGGCGAGATCGAGCGCGTGCCGGGAGCGCGGCCGCAGCGGATCCGGCACGCGAACCCCGAGGAGAAACCATGAGTACTTCGACGAGCCCCGCGGACCTGGCCCGCGTCTGGATCGAACGCTGGAACGAGGGAACGCCCGAGTCGATCCCCATGACCGAGGGATTTGCCCACACGAGTCCGATGGGCCGAGTGGTCGGCCGGCGCGAGTTTCTCGAGCTGGTGAAGCCGATGGCCGCCCGGAACGTGAGCAAACTCGAAATCGTGAGGATTCTGGCCGGCGAGACCGAGGCGGCCGTCCACTTCGTCATGGAGACGATGGCCGGCCCGGTGCCCGTCTGCGACTGGATCGTCGTGGAAGACGGCCTCATCTCCGCCGTCCACGCCTTCTACGACACGGGGGCTTCCGGGGCGAGCGGCGATTGACCGCGCATTGACCACGCGCGGCGACCTTGCTACCTTCTCGCCTCCGAACCGCCCCATCCAGCGAGGCCGCCATGAAGCGCTTCTACGTGACGACTCCGATCTACTACGTCAACGACGAGCCCCACCTGGGCCACGCCTACACGACGGTGCTGGCCGACGTCCTCGCGCGCTACCACCGGCTGATGGGGGACGAGACCCTGTTCCTCACCGGCACCGACGAGCACGGCCAGAAGGTGCAGCAGGCCGCCGCGGCGCGAGGCATCACGCCCCAGGAGCACTGCGACGAGCTGAGTCCCCGCTTCGCCGCCGTCTGGGAGCGGCTCGAGATCAGCAACGACTTCTACGTGCGCACCACCATGGACGAGCACAAGGCCGTCGTCTGCCGCATCCTCGGCGAACTCTGGGACAAGGGCGAGATCTACGCGGACGAGTACGAGGGCTGGTACGACGTCGGCGAGGAGCGCTTCCACACCGAGAAGGAGCTGGTGGACGGAAAGAGCCCCTCGGGCAACGAGGTCGTGAAGATCCGCGAGAAGAACTACTTCTTCCGCATGAGCAACTACCAGCAGGCGCTCATCGACCACATCGAGGCCAACCCGAACTTCATCGTGCCGAAGAAGCGCGCCAACGAGGTGCTGGGCTTCCTCAAGCAGCCCCTGGGCGACCTGTGCATCAGCCGGCCGAAAGAGCGCCTGAGCTGGGGCATCCCGCTGCCCTTCGACGAGGACTACGTGTGCTACGTGTGGTTCGACGCGCTGCTGAACTACTTCAGCTCGCTCTCCTTCGGCTACTCCGAAGACAAGACGCCGGAGTACTGGCCCGCCGACCTGCACCTGATCGGCAAGGACATCCTCACCACCCACGCCGTCTACTGGCCCACCATGCTCATGGGCGCGGGCCTCGCCCTGCCCAGGACGATCCTCGCCCACGGCTGGTGGCTGTTCGGCAGCGACGGTGAGAAAATGAGCAAGTCGAAGGGCAACGTGGTGAAGCCCCTGGACACCATGGACCTGTACGGCCGCGACGTCCTGCGCTACTTCCTCATGCGCGAGATGACGCCCGGCAGCGACAGCAACTTCAGCGAGGGCCTCATCGTCGAGCGCAACAACGCCGAGCTCGCCAACGACATCGGCAACGGCCTCAACCGCGTCACGAAGCTCGTCGAGAAGCACTTCGAGAGCGCGTTGCCCCCCGGCGACTGCGAGAGCGACGCCGAGAAGGAGCTCAAGCGGATCGCCGGCGAGGTGGCCGCCAAGGTGTGCGAGGAGATTCGCGCCTACCACCCCAACGGCGCCATCGACGCCGTGCGCAGGCTCTCCGGCGCCGTGAACAAGTACCTCGAGGAGAAGGCGCCCTGGAAGGCGCTGAAGTCCGAGGACGGCCGCGCCGATGCAGGCTGCGCGCTCTACCATGCCGCCGAGGCCCTGCGCATCGTCGCCACGCTGCTGCATCCGGTGATGCCGGAGCGCTGTAGTGAACTGCTCGACAGGCTGGGCGCCGGCGCCGAGCCGGCGAGCTACGAGACGGGCCTGGGCTGGGGCGCGCTGCGGGCCGGCGCGCCGATCCGCTCGGGCGATCCCCTCTTTCCCCGCTTCGATCTGGAAGAGGACTGATCGACCGGTGTGACACTGTGAAGGGAGACGGGAGATGGAGTTCAGATTCGAGTACCACGACGAGCTCCACCGGGTCGAGCTGGACGACGGCGAGCACCTGCTGGGCCGGGCGCCCGACGCCGCCTTCCGTCTCACCTCCCGCCGCGTCAGCGCCCGTCACGCCATGCTTCGGATCGACGGCGACCGACTGTTCCTGCGCGACCTCCACTCCACCAACGGCACCGCCATCGGCGGTGAACCCCTGGATCCCACCCGGGGGGAGGTGGAGTTGACCGCGGGGCAGACCTTCGCCGCGGCCAACGTCGAGATCGACTGGGGCGAGGCCGGGTCCGCGTCGGCCCGGGCCCCGGAGGAGCCCCGGGATCCTCTTGAAACGCTGCCCGCCGACGAGGAAGACGTACCCCTGACCCAGCTCAGCTACCGGCTCGATCAGGGCTATCGCCAGTCCGCGCGGATCCGCATCACCGAGGTGCTCTCGGAGCTCTTCGAACTCATCGCCACCGAGAAGAGCCCCGATGAGCTCGCGGCGCACAGCTGCGAGTTCGTCCATCACTGCCTGAAGGCCGATTCGGTGGTGCTCCTGGAGGACAAGGGCGAGGGCACGGCGCTCGAGCCGCTGGGCTCCTGGACCGCCAGCGGTACGCCCACAGAGGAGATCAATCTCGACGTGGTGAAGAGCGCCGACTGGGTGATCGACCTGGGGCCCGAGGGCGGCGGTGGTGGCGGGCAGATCGTGGCCGCGGGAACCCCGGAGACGGTGGCGAAGGCGCGCAGGTCGCGCACGGGCAGCTTTCTGAAATCGATGCTCCGCCAGTAGGAGTAGTCCCGCCTCTACCTCAGCAATATCAGGCGCTGGCTGCGCTCTTTCGCGCCGGCGCGCAGACGCAGCAGATAGACGCCCGAGGCGACCGGTTCGCCGCGGGCGTCTTCGCCGTTCCAGCGCATGCGGTGCTCCCCGGCGGGCAGGGGGCCGTCGACGAGCGCGTCCACGAGCCGACCCCGCACGTCGTAGATGTTCAGCTCCACGGGGCCGTCGGCCGCCAGGCTGAACGCGATCATCGTGACCGGATTGAAGGGGTTGGGGTAGGCGTTCCGCAGAGCGAAGAGGCCCGGCGCGTCGGGGCTCGCCGTGGCCGGCAGGTTGGACCAGCCCGGCGTCGGCGCGCAGGACTGCCAGACCCCGAAGCCGTCGGGCACGCGGCCGCGGGAGGTGTCGGCGGCCTGGGCACCGTAGTCGCGACGGTCGATGCGAATGTTGCCCGAGCTCAAGCGGTCGAAGAGCGCCAGCGTGCCGCCCGTGTCGTCGGGTCGGAAGTTCGCGTGGAGCGGGCCCTCGGCGGGTTCGCCGTCGCACCAGAACACCACGAACTCGCCGGGCGCCAGAACCATGTCGGGCAGGGGCCAGCGCGTGGAGTCATCGAGGTCGTCGCTGAGGAAGAGGCCGTCCAGGGACAGGGTCGTCTCGCCCCGGTTGAACAGCTCGACCCAGGGCTCGTTCTCGCCCGCCTCGTCGGGGTGGTGGCCGCCGTCGATCAGCAGGAACTCGTTCAGGCGCAGGTCGCCGTCCTGGGGGGTGTACTCGAAGACGATGCCGTCGCCGTGGGGGATCAGGATGTCGAGGCCCGACGCCCAGGGCGCGTAGTCGATTCCCTGCTGGTCGGCGTCGACCACCTCCCAGTTCGGATCGAAGGGCAGGGCTCGCGATTCGCCAGAGTCGTTGCACACCACCCTTCCGCGCTCGTAGTCCCGAACGAGCATGCCGCCCGGCCCTTCGACCACGGTCAGCGAATCCACCAGCAGGCTCATGTCGCCCTTCGCCTTGAGGTAGATGCGGTAGTCGTCGCAGTCCTCGAGCAGCAGACGGGCGCGAAACTGACGTCGATCGCCCGCGAGCACCGGCACCGACTCGGCGAGCACCTGGTCGCAGGCGCCGGCGATGTTGGTCTTGAGCAGGAGCTCGCTGCCCTCGGGCAGGCAGTCCAGCACATCGAACTGGAAGGCCACCGTGTACCACTCGCCGCCCTGGAATCCGCCGGGCAGGGTGAGCTCGAGCAGCGGCGGCCAGGGGTCGGCGGTCTGGGTGTCGATGCGCAGGGATTGCGTGCCGGAGAGAACCTCGGCCGGGTCGGTGGTCAGGCTGAAGGTGGACGCGCCGGGCACCGCGAGAACATCGGGGTGGAGCCCCGACTCGAAGTCTGCGGTGAAGGCCGGCGTCTCGCCGAACGCGTAGCGCGCGGCGAGGGGCTCGCCCAGGTCGAAGTCGAAGAGTTCGAACCAGTCGAGCTGGTAGTGGTCGCCGGTGTCGTGGGACCAGCTGAAGTAGCAGTCCCCGAGCAGGCTGGCGGTGAACAGGTGGCGGAACTCGCGCCGGTCGTCCAGCTGGTTGGGGATGGCGTTGAAGGCGTTGAACGACTGGGGCGGCGCGTTGTGGGTCCACAGGTCCAGGTTGTTGAGGCTGCCCGTGACGCCGGCCTCCCAATCGGAGGGGAAGGCCTCGAAGAGCTTGCCGTTCAGCTCCGGCAGGTAGGGCCTGCAGTTGTTGCCCATGATCAAGCCGCCCGCGGGCAGGCCCGCGGCGGTCTCGGAGCCGAAGTAGATCACGGCCTCCCGCAGCACGGCCTGGATGCTGTCGGGCTCGTCGCACACGAGGTCGACGTCGTAGTCGAAGCAGCCCTCGAACTCCGGCTGCCACCAGAGCCAGCCGCCCTGGCTCATCTCGTCCAGAAAGATCCCGTCGATGCTGCCGTCCGCGATGAGGGGATGGATGCGGGTCGTGAGAAACTCCACCACGTACTCGCGATAGGTCTGGCCGCCCACCTCCGGACAGTGCTCGCTGATGTTGCCGTGGAGCGTTCCCGCCCAGAAGCTGATGGGCGTTCCCTCGGGAGTCCGCGCGAGCCACAGGCTGTCGACGCCGGCGAGGAAGTCGTGGTGCAGCTCGCCCGGCACGCCCTCGACCTTGTCGCTGAAGGCCATGGGATCGAAATAGAGCAGGATGCGCTGATCGGGGTTGTGCTGCCGCAGCAGGGGGAAGCTCGCGGCCTTGAGGTCGAACAGCCGGTAGGGGAGGACGATGGCGTCCCACTGCGCGAGCTGAGCCTCGAGGCCGGCGATGTCGTCGCGCAGATAGTAGTTGAGAAGGCGCGGGGCGTCCGGGTGGGGCATGTCCGCGCGCGCGAAGCCGCCCGTCGCGAGGAGGGCGAGCAGTAGGAAGACGGCCGCCGGGGTCAGCCGTCTGCGATGGGGAGCGCCGAGTGGCCGCATCGAGTCTCCGTTGCCGGGAATGGGGCGATGCTGCAAGTGGCTGATATTATACGCGAAGCGCGCGGACCGGACCATGTTCAGGTTAACGGTGTTTCAGATCCGAAAAGCTTTTGACTCGCGGCGGATGAGGGTGGAAGATGCCCGAGCCCCCCACAAGGAGTTGCATGATGTCCCATCGTTTCTTCCCTCGTCTGGGAGTTTTCTTCGGTCTGCTCTGTCTCGCCGCCGGATTCGCATGGGCTCAGGACGGGACACCCGCCGACAGCCTGGCCAACTTCTGGCTCGAGCCGGTGGTGGTGGAGGCCACCAGCCTGCATCAGGGCGAGTTCGAGATCCTGCTCGACAAGACCAACCACACCGAGCTGCTGCGCGAGCATGGCTTCGCCATCATCGATCGCGGCCCCGGCTTCGCGAGCGATCTCTACCTCGACGGACTCAAGCGCGACGACATCGTGCTGCGCGTGGACGGCGAACGCTATCCCTGCGCCTGTCCCAACCGCATGGACACGCCGGTCTCGCGCATCAATCCGCTCGAGGTCTGCAGCTGCGAGGTCGACAAGTGCAGCTGCTCCTCCGGCAGCGGGCTGGGCGGCAGCGTGGAGTTCCGCCGCGCGACGCCGGACCAGGACCTCAAGTACCAGGCCGCCCTCAGCGGCGGCGCCCTGAGCGCGGAGGGCCTGGACGCCGCCTTCGCCGCGGACTGGAAGGGCTACCGCTTCACGGCCCGCCACGCGGAGGGCGGCCCCTACGAGGACGGCGCCGGCCGCGACTTCGTCGAGCTCTACGGCGCGACGCTCGGCTTCGACGAGAACCACCGTTACAAAATGGACGAGTTTTCCCTGTTCGGCGGCCGGGAAGCCTGGAGCCAGGGGGCGAGCTTCTCCCGCTCCGACGACGTGGTGTTTCCCTACCTGCTCATGGACGAGCGCGAGACCGAGTTCTGGAGCGTCTTCAGCAGCTGGTACGGCAACAAGATCTACCTGAACCACACGCGCCATGTCATGGACAACGAGCTGCGCAACAAGCCCATGCTCATGGTGTCCGACGCGGACAATCTCACCGCGGGCATCGTCGGCGAGCACTACGAGATCTACTACCGCAACTGGGACATCGAGAACTACTTCGACAGCCCGATGATGCACATCGACAACCACATGATGCCCGACCTGCGCCTGGTCAACCTGTCGGTCGACCATCACCTGCGTCCCGCGAAGGGCGTCGAGCTCGGCGCGCGGATCGGCGTGCAGAGGCAGTGGCTGGGGGACGTCGATCGCCTGAGCTTCCACCAGGCGCTCTTCCCCGAGGCGGAGGACCAGCGCTGGTTCGTCCCCTTCGGCCTCATGGCCAGCATGGCCAAGCCCCTGGGCGAAAAGGTCCTGGGCGGCCTGCAGGTGGACCTGGGCTCGGAGCCTCCCCACTCGCGCGATCTCTACATCGCCGTGCAGAAGCCCATGGGCAAGCCCTGGTGGAGCGGCAATCCCGAGCTGAGGGCGCCGGTGCGGGGCACGGCCCGCGCGCGTCTCACCCTGCACGACCTGGGCGCCAAGGTGGAGATCTACGGCACGCAGATCTGGGACTACGTGAACCTCTACAAGACCGGCATCCCGGTGGAGTCGGGTACGCGCGCCTACATGAGCTTCGAGAACGTCGAGGCGCGCATCGCCGGCGTGAACCTGAGCCTGGACCGGCCCTACCTCGGGCTGCGGGCCTCCTACGCCATCGCGAAGAACGTCACCGAGAACCGGCCGCTGGCCGAGGTGCAGCCCTTCACCCTGGAAACCACGCTCAAGGCGCCTCGCTGGCGGGGGCTCGGGCTCTGGCTGCGGCACGTCTACGCCGATGCGCAGACCCGCGTGGACGTGAGCCTGAGCGAGACGCCCACGCCCTCGTGGCAGCGCTACGACCTGGGGCTGAGCTGGTCGGGCGATCACCTGGCGCTGAACCTGGAGCTGGAGAACCTGGCGAACGAGGAGTACAGCCAGCACCTCTCCTACCAGCGCGATCCCTTCGCGGCGAAGACGCGCGTGCTGGCGCCCGGACGGCAGCTGAGGCTGGCGTTCGTCTACCGGGGCTGAGCGGAATCGAAAGGGTTCGAAGGGGCCTCCGCCGGATTCGGCGGGGGCCTTGCCGTATCTAGAGTTCCGGTGAGCCGGACTCCTCCAAGTCGCCCTTGAACTGGATCTCGTAGAGGCGCTTGTAGGTGGTGCAGGAGTCGAGCAGCTCCTGGTGGCGTCCCACGTCGACGACCTCGCCCTTGTTCATGACGACGATCTTGTCGGCGTCGATCACCGTGGAGAGCCGGTGCGCGATCACCAGCACGGTGCGATTGGCCATGATGGCGGCGATGGCCTCCTGCACCAGCCTCTCCGACTCGGTGTCGAGGGCGCTGGTGGCCTCGTCGAGGATGAGGATCGGCGGGTTCTTCAGCACGGCGCGCGCGATGGAGAGGCGCTGCTTCTGTCCGCCCGACAGATTGATGCCGCGCTCGCCCACCAGCGTGTCGAGACCGTCCTCCATCGTCTCGATGAACTCCCAAGCGTTGGCCACCCTGGCGGCCTCGACGATCCGCTCCTCGTCGGCGTGATCGAGGCCGTAGGCGATGTTGTTGCGGATGGTGTCGTTGAACAGGAAGGTCTCCTGCGTGACGATGCCGATCTGCGAGCGCAGCGAGGTCAGGGTGTAGTCGGTGGTGGGGGTGCCGTCCAGGACCATCCGTCCGGTCTCGAGCTCGTAGAGGCGCGGGATCAGGTTGA
>CAYNQX010000018.1:31726-76941 GCA_964399495.1 uncultured bacterium | reverse complement strand
CTGGACGAGTACCGCAAGCACATCGAGAAGGACGGCGCGCTGGAGCGTCGTTTCCAGATGGTTCTCGTGAACCCGCCCAGCGAGGACGAGGCGATCGAGATCATCCGTGGCCTGCGGGACAAGTACGAGGCCCATCACAGGGCCTCCTTCACGGACGAGGCCGTGGTGGCCTCCGTGAAGCTGAGCCAGCGCTACATCAACAACCGCTTCCTGCCCGACAAGGCCCTGGACGTCATCGACGAGGCCGGCGCCCGCGCGCGCCTGGCCGTGAGCGCCATCCCCAAGGAACTCGTTGAGATGGAGCGCGAGGTCGAGCGCCTGGAGCAGGAGAAGGAGAGCGCGATCCAGAACCAGGAGTTCGAGACCGCCGCCAGCCTTCGCGACAAGGAGAAGGAGTACAAGGGCAAGCTCGAGAACCTGCGTATCGAGGTCGAGGAGCACGTGGGCGAGGAGCGCGCGGTGGTGGACCTGGAGGACATCAGCAAGGTCATCAGCGAGATGACCGGCATCCCCGTCACCAGCGTGGAGGAGCGCGAGGGCGAGAAGCTGCTGCGCATGGAAGAGGTGGTCACGGAGCGCGTGATCGGCCAGGCCGAGGCCGTCACGGCCATCGCCACGGCGATCCGCCGCAATCGCGCGGGACTGCGCGATCCGCGGCGCCCGATCGGTTCCTTCCTCTTCCTGGGGCCCACGGGCGTCGGCAAGACCCATCTGGCACGTCAGCTCGCGCGCTTCCTGTTCGACTCCGAGGACAAGCTCCTGCGCATCGACATGTCCGAGTACATGGAAAAGTTCGCCGTGAGCCGCCTCATCGGCGCGCCTCCCGGCTACGTCGGCTACGACGAGGGCGGCTACCTCACCGAGAAGGTGCGGCGCAATCCCTACTCCGTGGTGCTGCTGGACGAGATCGAGAAGGCCCACCCGGACGTGTTCAACATTCTGCTGCAGATCCTCGAGGACGGACAGCTCACGGACAGCTTCGGCCGTTCGGTGGACTTCAAGAACACCGTCGTCCTGATGACCAGCAACCTCGGCGTACGCAAGATAAAGGAGAGCAAGACCATGGGCTTCTCCTTGAGCACGGACGACACCGCGCACAAGGACATGTCGCGCAAGATCATGGAAGAGGTGAAGCGCACCCTCAGCCCGGAGTTCCTGAATCGCATCGACGACATCATCGTGTTCCAGAGCCTGGGTCGGCCGGAGATGGCGAAGATCCTCGAGATCCTGCTGTCCGAGCTGCTCTTGCGCCTGGCCGATCAGGATTTCGCCTTCACCCTGGACGAGAACGCGAAGAACCTGCTCATCGATCGGGGCTTCGATCCGAGCCTCGGAGCGCGTCCATTGCGCAGGGCGATCCAGAGGAACCTGGAGAATCCTCTCTCGGAGCAGATCCTCTCCGGGCGACTGCGCCGCGGTCGGCCCGTCACCGTCGAGGTGAAAGACGGCGAACTCGTGTTTATCCAAGGAGATGGGGGCCAGACGCCACCTCCCGGCAAGGACAAGCCCGCGGAGGTCACGCCCGCCGAGTAAAGCGCTTTACAAGCGCGGACACATCTTCTAAATTGCCAGCATCCTACGGCTCCTGCGGGAGCCGTTTTTTTGGGATGAACACCCCCGCGTGGACCCCTTCCCCCGAGCGGTTGATGAAGATGCGCAGATCCCGGCCCGCCTTCCTGATCCTGATCCCGGCCATCCTGACCCTCCTGATTCCCGGCTTCGCGCAAGCCCAGGGCTTCAGGGTGGACTCGCTCGTGGTCGAGGGCAATCGTCACGTCCCCTCCGAGCGCGTCGCCCTGGAGTTCGGCATCGAGCAGGGCTCGAACGCCGACGCGGAGTCGATCGCCGAGGGCGTGAAGCGACTCCACCGCAGCAATCGTTTCGCGAAGATCCAGGTGCTCGCCCGCCCCACGGAAAGCGATGGCGCGATCCTGCTGGTGAAGGTCGTGGAGCACCCGCGTGTGGCCGCGATCGAGTGGGAGGGCCTGAAGAAGATCAAGCGCAAGGACCTCGAGGAGGCGGTTCGCGTCACCCTGGGCAGCTACCTGCGCCCCCTGCTCCTGGCGGAGGACGAGGCCGCGATCCTGGCGCACTGCCAGGAGGAGGGCTACCACGCCGCGCGCATCGAGATCGAGCGCGAGGAGGAGGACGACGGTCTCATCGCCCTCACCGTCAAGCTGGACGAAGGCTCGAAGACAAAGATCAAGTCCATCGCCTTCGAGGGCACCGAGGGAATGGATCGCGGCGAGCTCATGGACGCGCTGGGCTCCAAGCCCAAGAACATCATCAATCCCATGTCCTGGCTGAACGCCAACGAGTTCCAGCCCGACAGCGTATCCCTGGACGTCAGCCGCCTCATGCGCGCCTACACCCAGGCGGGTTATCTCGACGCGACGATGCTCGAGACCCGCCAGGAATTCAACGACGACCAGGACAGGGTTTCGCTGACCTACGTCATCGAGGAGGGGCCGCGCTACGACTTCGGCGAGCTCCGCTGGCAGGGCAACACGGTGCTCCCCGACACGCTGATCCAGGAGTTCCTGCCTTTCGAGGCCGGCGAGGCCTTCGACGGTTGGGGGCTCGACCGGGGCATCGCCAGGGTTTCGGAGGCGCTCTACAACCGCGGCTATCTCTACAATCAGGTCCAGCCGGAGCGCAGTATCGACGGCAGGCGCGTGAACCTGGCGCTGCGCATCGTCGAGGGGCCTTTGGCCAGGGTGCGCGAGGTGATCATCTCGGGCAACACCAAGACCCTGGACAAGGTCGTGAGGCGCGAGGTGAAGATCTTCCCCGGCGAGCTCTTCAGCCAGGAGAAGCTGATACGCAGCCACCGGGACATCTTCATGTTGCGCTTCTTCGACGACGTTCAGATCGAGCCCCGCAGCGATCCCAACACCGGCGAGGTCGACCTCGTGTTCCGCGTGCTGGAGCGCTCGACGGGCAACTTCGGCGCGGGCGTCACCTACAGCGAGACCACGAGCTTCACGGGCTTCATTCAGGTGGGGGCCGAGAACTTCCGTGGACGCGGCCAGACCCTGAACTTCCAGTGGGAGTTCGGCAGCAGGGTGAACCTGTTCAACGTGGCGTTCACCGATCCCTGGTTCCGGGATCGGCCCATCACGCTGAGCGGGAACATCTACCGGAGCCGCAGCAATCTCGACCTGCAGTACTACAAGGACGAGAAGCTCGGCTTCTCCTTCGGCGCCGGACGGCCCTTCCCCTGGCTCGAGTACGCCCGCATCAGCGGCACCTATCGCCTGCAGAGCATCGAGCTCTTCGACTTCAGCTCCGCGTATATCGCCAGCGGCGGCCGCCTGCTCGATAGGGAGTGGCCCGAGGTCGAGAGCAGCATGACCTTCACCTTCTGGCGCAATTCGACGGACAATCCCTTCCTGCCCAGCAAGGGAACCCGATTCCGCTTCAGCACCCAGTACGCGGGCGGAATCCTGGGCGGCAACCTCAGCTACCAGAAGTACCTGAGTCACTACACCTGGTACCAGAAGCTGCTCGGCCCGCTGGTCCTCCGCTTCCACCAGACCCTCGGCCTCGTGGATGGACTGGACAATACAGGACAGGTTCCGGACCAGGAGCGCTTCCGTCTCGGCGGCAACCGGATCTATCCGCTGCGAGGATATCAGGATTACTCGGTGGTGCCGGAGGGAAACAATTCCTATTATGGCGGCCGGGCCATGACCACCGGCACCGTGGAGGTGGTGCTGGGCGTGAGCAACAGCGTCCAGATCATCGCACCCTTCTTCGACTTCGGCGGCACGTGGAACTCCATGGGTGGAGCCGATTTCACCACCCTGAAGCGCTCGGTGGGATTCGGCGCCCGCATCGAGATCCCCCTGATGGGTGTGATGGGTTTCGATTGGGGCTATCCGCTCGATCCCGGACCGGGCTTGGACAAGGGCCGCTTCCACTTCAAGATGGGTACCGATTTCTGATGGGAGAGATGCGATGCGCATGAAAGCGACAGTTCTGCTGATCATCCTCACGACGCTCCTGCTCGCGGGCAATGCCTCCGCCGAGCTGAAGGTGGGCGTGCTCGACATCCAGGGGATCTTCCAGAACTACGAGGGCTATACCGAGGCCCTGAAGATCTTCAACAAGGACATGGAGTCCTGGCAGACCCAGAAGCAGCAGATGATGAACGACCTGCTCGAGGCCCGGGAGAACTACGAGGTTCAGCGCCTCATGATGACCCCGGAGACCCAGTCCGAGCGGGAGGCGGAACTCGCGCAGCTCGAGGGAGAGCTCTATCAGTTCGAACAGGAGAAGTTCGGACCCCAGGGCGAGGCGGCTCGGCGCAACATGGAACTGAGCGAGCCCATCTACGAGAAGATCCGCGAGGCCGTGAAGGTCATCGCCGAGGAGGACGGCTACGATCTGGTTTTCGACGTCTCCGGTGTGCTACTTTTCTGGAAGTCTGAAATCAGCCTCGATGAGCGGGTCGCCGCCGCCATCAACTCGAAGGGCTAGTCCTTGTCTGATCAGAATTTCGAACCCAGGGGAACCGCGACGCGGAGCTACACGCTTTCCGAGGTGGCCGAGGCCATCGGCGGCAAGTGCGAGGGCGACCCGTCCATCGAGATCGCCGGCATCGCCGGGATCCGCGAGGCCGGCAACGGCGAGATCAGCTTTCTCGCCAACGGGCGCTACCAGGGTTTCGTCAGCGAGACACGCGCCAGCGCGCTCATCGTCAATCAGGACGCCGAGGTGAACGGGCTCCCAGCGATCCGCGTGGAAGATCCCTATCTCTGCTATCTCAAGGCGATCCAGCTATTCTCCCAGCCTCTGCGCGGCGCGTTCCCTCCGGGAATCAGCGAGAGGGCGACGGTGGATCCCGGGGCCGAAATGGGAGACGACTGCCACGTCGGCGACTTCGTCCATGTCGCGCCGGGCTGTCGCATCGGACGCGATGTCGTGCTCATGCCCGGCAGCATCGTCATGGCGAACTCCGAGATCGGCGACGGCAGCATCATCTTTCCCAACGTCACTTTGAGGGAAAACTCCCGCCTCGGCCGGCGGGTGATCATCCACGCCGGCACGGTCATCGGCTCCGACGGCTTCGGCTATGCCTGGGACGGCAACTGCCACCGGAAGATCCCCCAGATCGGCCACGTGGAGATCGGCGACGACGTCGAGGTGGGCGCCAACGTCACCATCGACAGGGCGACCACGGGCGTGACCCGTATCGCCGAGGGCTGCAAGATCGACAACCTGGTGCAGATCGCGCACAACGTCCAGATCGCCCGCAACAGCATCGTGGTGGCGCAGGTGGGGATTTCGGGCAGCACACGAATCGGTTCGCAGGTGAAGATCGCCGGCCAGGCCGGCATCGTCGGGCACATCGAGATCGGCGACGGCGCCCAGGTGGGCGCCCAGGCCGGCGTGACGAAATCCGTGGAGCCCGGTTGCTCGGTGTCGGGATACCCCGCTCGGGCCCACGATCAGTCGTTGCGGCTCCAGGCCGCGGTCACGCGCCTGCCGGACCTCGTGAAGAGGGTTCGTGAACTGGAGAAGGAACTGGCCCGTCTGGTGGAATCCCAGAGCGAGGCCGGTACGGAACGGAGGGAGCCGGAAGCGTGATTCGCCAGCAGCGCACCATCGAAAAGGAATTCATCTTCGACGGCATCGGTCTGCACACGGGCAACCCCGTGCGGATGCGCTTCCATCCCGCCAAGGTCAACTCGGGCGTCGTCTTCCGGCGCGTCGACCTCGATCCGCCGATCGATTTCCCCGTGAACGTCGAGCACACCCCCGAAGTCCAGGATGAATTCCGCAACACCACCCTGACGAGCGGCGGCGAGTCGATCCATACCGTGGAGCACGTGCTGGCCACGCTGGTAGGCCTGCAGATCGACAACGTCCTGATCGAGCTGAACAGCAACGAGCCCGCGGAGCCCACGGGCGGAAGCTGCCGCGACTACATGGAGGCGTTCAAGGCCGCCGGTATCGTGGGACAGGGCGCGCCCGTGCGCTACTTCGAGGTGAAGCAGCCGATCAGCCTCATGGAGAACGACATCGAGCTGCTGGCCCTGCCCTACGACGGCTTCCGGGTGAGCTTCACGATCAAGTACGACGAGCCCCGGCTGGGCACCCAGTACGCGTCCTTCGACATCAATCCCCAGACCTTCGAGGAGGAGATCGCCGCCGCGCGCACCTTCTGCCTGCTGGAGGATGTCGAGCGCCTGCGTGAGCAGGGCCTGATCAAGGGCGGCACGATGGACAACGCGATCGTCGTCGGCCCCGACGGAATCATGAACGACGAGCCCCTGCGCTACCCCAACGAGTTCGTGCGCCACAAGATCCTCGACCTGCTCGGCGACCTGAGCGTGGTGGGGCAGCCGATCAAGGGCCACATCATCAGCCACAAGAGCGGCCACGTGTCGAACGGCAAGTTCGCGCGTCTCCTGGCAGAGGCGGCGAGCCGTCAGGATCCCACCTTCATGGGCGGCTCGCCCATGGAATGGAACATCCGCGACATCATGCGCATCATGCCGCATCGCTATCCCTTCCTGCTCGTGGATCGTCTCCTCGAGATCGTGGACGGCAAGCGGGTCGTGGGCGTGAAGAACGTGACGATCAACGAGCCCTTCTTCCAGGGGCACTTTCCCGATCATCCGATCTTCCCCGCCGTCCTGATTCTCGAGGCCATGGCGCAGACCGGCGGCATCCTGCTCCTGTCGACGGTGGACAACCCGGCCGGAAAGCTGGTCTACTTCATGGGCATCGACGGCGCGCGTTTCCGGCGCCCGGTGCTTCCCGGCGATCAGGTGCGCTTCGAGCTCAGCATGCTCCGCCTCCGCAAGAGCGGTTGCAAGATGCGCGGCGAAGCCTTCGTCGACGGAGAACTCGTGGCTGAGGCCGAATTGATGGCCCAGGTTGTGGAGCGATGAAGGCGAAGATGAGCGAATCCCACGACAGAGAAGCGGCGACGATCCACCCCACGGCCATCGTGGAGGAGGGCGCTCGCATCGGCGAGGACGTTGCCGTCGGGCCCTATTCCATCATCGGCGCCGGCGCGACGATCGGCGACGGCTGCGAGATCGGCAGTCACGTTCGCATCGAGAACTGCGTCACCCTGGGCGAGAAGAATCGGATCTTCCAGGGCGCCGTGTTGGGCAGCCCGCCCCAGGACCTCAAGTACCGCGGCGAGGACAGCAAGCTCGTCATCGGATCGGGCAACGTGATCCGCGAATACGCCACGCTCAACCCCGGCACCGCCGCCGGAGAGGAGACGCGCGTCGGCAACGGCTGCCTGCTCATGGCCTACAGCCACGTCGCCCACAACTGCATCGTGGGCGACAGCGTCATCCTGGCGAACAGCGTGAATCTCGCCGGTCACGTCGAGGTGGAGGAGTTCGCCATCATTGGCGGCGTGACGCCCGTTCATCAGTTCGTGAAGATCGGCGCCCACAGCTTCGTGGGCGGCGGCAGCCGCGTTCCCCAGGACGTTCCGCCCTTCCTGCGCGGCGCCGGCAACCCCATGGCGATCGTCGGTCTCAACAGCGTCGGCCTGTTCAGGCGGGGCTTCTCCGCCGCGAGCCTCGGCAGTCTCCGCAAGGCCTATCGCTACCTCTACCGCTCGGGGCTCAACACCTCGCAGGCCCTCGAGCGGATCGAAGGGGAGCTGGCCGATTGCGCCGAGGTCGTGCAGTTGCTGGATTTCATCCGCGGCAGCGAACGGGGAATCGTCAAGTAGGAGCTCTTCAGGCTTCCGACCCCAGCCAGCCCTCCCGTTCGACCCTGGCGCCATTCCACCTGACGAAGGACGCGGCGAGTTCGCCGGCCTCCCTGCGAAGACGCTCGCTCTCGAAAGTGAGCGGAGCGTAGAGCAGTGTGAGAACGCGGCAGCTATCCTCCCGAATCCGGCAGCGATGGGAATCGGAGGTGGGCGAACCGAACGCGCCCTCGTCGTCCGCGAGGCAGAGGCGGCCGCCCACGTTCACCGGTCCCTTGCGGATCCCCGCGAAGGATTCGCCCTCTTCGCCGAGCCTCAGCGCCACGTCCCCGACGATGCGATCGCGATCGTAGAGCCCCAGGGGGAGGCTGCGGGTAAGGGAGAACAGGTTCCCCGTGTCGACCACGGGATCGAGGCGATAGAGCCCCTTGCCCTGGAGCACTCGTCGCATGAGCGCCTCGCTGGAAGGCCGGTGCCGCGTGGGCTCCATCCCGACGGCCCGGTAGAGCTCGCGAGCGGGCGCCAGGGCGGGGATCTCCGAGGGGAGGCTACCCGACCACCTGCCCTGGATCTCGTCGCAGGCGGCCGCCACGGCCTCCCTGAAGCCGGGATCCTCCCGATGGTGGACGTCCTCCAGCAGGATCCAGGCGGCCTTGACGCGATCCTGGAGGGCGGAGTCGAGGGTGATCCGCATGAGTTGGACCTCCGAGGAGAGATCTTCGACGATCGGCTTGCAGGGGGGCAGCGGGAACACTAAGATCCAGCACTCCAGAAGAGGAGGTCAAGGTGAAAGTCGGAGTCGTGGGTTGCGGTCATCTCGGGTCCATTCACGCCAGGGTCTACACGGAGATCCCGGACGTCGAGCTCATCGGTGTGCATGACATGAGCGCCGACGCCGCGGAGGCCGTGGCGGGCGCGCGCGGCTGCGAGGTGTTCGATTCCCTCGAGAGCCTCGCCGAGAAGGCCGACGCGCTGAGCATCTGCGTGCCGACGCCGGCGCATCGCGACGTCGCCCTGCCGGCCATCGAGCGGGGCTGTCACCTGCTCGTGGAGAAGCCGATCGCGCACAGCGTCGAGGCGGCCGAGACCATGCTCGAGGCGGCCGACAAGATGGGCCTGCAGCTCATGGTGGGGCATGTGGAGCGCTTCAACCCCGCGATGATCGCGGCCCTGCCGCACTTCGCCTCTCCGGGCTTCGTCGAGAGCCACCGGCTGTCGCCCTTCGGGGCGAGGGGCGCCGACGTCGCCGTGGTCCTCGACCTGATGATCCACGACATCGACCTGCTGGCCATGGTGATCGGCCGCGAGGTGCTCGATCTCGACGCCAGCGGCAGTTCCGTGCTGACCCGCGACGTGGACATCGCCAACGCCCGCCTGCGCTTCGAGGGCGGTTGCGTGGCCAACATCACCGCCAGCCGCATCAGCCGCGAGCGCATGCGCAAGCTGCGCTTCTTCCAGGAGGACGGCTACCTGTCAGTGGATCTGCTCGCCGGCAAGGTGGAGTTCATCCGCAAGCGCGGGGACTTCGATGCGCGACTCGCCTCCGCGATGGCCGGGGGCATGGCCGAGGTTCAGCTCGAGAAATTCGTCGAGGCCGTGCCCGTCACGGTATCTCCGGGCGAGCCGTTGCGGCTGGAGCTCGAGGCATTCACGACGGCCGTCTCCGCGGGCGAAACCGTCCCGGTGACCGGGGAGGACGGACTGCGCGCACTGCGCCTCGCCGTCCAGATCCTGGAGCGGATGCAACGTGTCGGCTGACGCTTCCTCGCGCACGGTGCTGATCACGGCGGGCGAGGCGAGCGGCGATCAGGCCGCGGCACCCGTCGTCGCCGCGATCAAGGAGCTCAGGCCCCACTGGCGCGTCATCGCCACCGGCGGCGCCAAGATGGAAGCTGCGGGCGCCGAGATCCTGATGCCCTACTCCGAACTGGCCGTCATGGGTTTCTCCGAGGTGATCCGCAAGCTTCCCGCGATCCGCAGACGGATGAGAGCCCTGGCCGACCGGCTCGAGAACGGCCAGGTGGATCTGTTCCTTCCCGTCGACTTTCCCGGCTTCAACCTGCGCCTCGCCGCGAAGGCCCACAAGGCCCAGGTGCCCGTGCTCTACTTCGTCGCGCCGCAGGTCTGGGCCTGGGGCGAGGGAAGGGTGGCGAAACTGCGCCGGGATCTCGACCGCCTGGCGCTGATACTGCCCTTCGAGGAGGAGTGGTTCTCGAAGCGCGACGTCGATGCCCGCTTCGTCGGCCATCCCATCATGGAGCGGCCGCGGCCGCTGGCGGAGCACACCGCGCGTCCGCGTCTCGGGCTGTTGCCGGGCAGCCGGGCCCAGGAGGTGCGGCGGCTGCTCGGACCGATGGTGGAGGCCGCCTCCCTGCTTTCGAACCGCGTTCCCGCACTCGAAGTGGAGATCCTGCGCTCGCCGGGGCTCGACGCCGAGTTCTATTCGCCGTGGCTCGAGGACGCGCGAACCCGGATCCATCTCAACGACGATCCCGCCGACACGTTTCTCGCTCGACAGGGCGCGGCGCTGGTGGCGAGCGGCACCGCGACCCTGGAGACGGCGGTCGCGGGCCTGCCGATGGCCGTCGTCTATCGCACCGGCGCGGTCAACTACTGGCTGGCCCGGCGCCTCGTGAAGCTGGACACGATCGCACTGGCCAACCTGGTGGCGGGGCGCCCGGTGGTGCCCGAGTTCATCCAGGGCGAGTTCACGCCCGAGCGCGTGGCCGACGCGCTTTTCGATGTGCTGAACGATGGCGGCGCGCGCGATGCGCAGATCCGCGGCCTGGCCGAGGTGCGCGAGAAGCTGGGTGGCCCCGGCTGCGGCCGCAGGGTCGCGGAGATGGCGATCGAGCTCCTGGAGCCGAGGCCATGAGCGGTCAGTGGGACGCCGGCGAGGATCGGGTATCGGACGGGAAACGGCGCAAGCTGGACCGGCTCGGCGCCTTGATCGCGGGGCTGATCAGGATATGGGGAGCGACCTGGCGCATCCGCGAAGACCGCGTCGCCCTGGAGCGCGCCCGGAAGGCGAGTCCCGATGGAGCGGTGATCTACGTCTTCTGGCACAACCGGATCATCATGCTCACCTATGCCTGTCGCGGCCGGAACATCCAGGTGCTCCGGAGCGGGAGCAAGGACGGTCAGCTCATCGCGGCGGTCAACGAGCGCCTGGGATTCGGCATGCCGGCCGGCTCCTCGAGCCGCGGCGGCGCGGCGGGGCTGCGGAAGCTGGTGCAGTCGGCCAGGCGCGGGCTCGATACGGGCATCACCGTGGACGGCCCTCGCGGCCCTCGCGGCCGTTTCCAGGGCGGCGCCCTCCAGCTCGCGGCGCTGTCCGGTTGCCCGCTGGTTCCCATCACCGGCAGCAGCGCCAGGGGCAAGGTGTTCGACAGCTGGGACCGCACCATCCTGCCATGGCCCTTCTCACGCGTCGAGGTTCGCTACGGCGAGCCGATCCATGTGCCACGCGGGTTGAGCGAAGACGAGATGGAAGCGCTCAGAGTGAAGCTCGAAGGAGAGCTGCGCGATTTCCACGACGCGGTGGATCTCGAGTGCGACCGCGAGCCGACGCCTCCTCACGAAGAGGAAGCGCCGTGAACTCCCCCCTGAAGGATCTGCGGGGACGCTGGGGACGGCTGCCGGAACGGGGTCGCGCGTGGCTCGCCCCGCTGGGTTGGCTCTACGGACTCGGCGCGGCCATCAACGGCGCGCGGATGGCCTCCGGGGCGATACGTTGCGTCAAGCCGGTGGTGTCCATCGGCAATCTCGAGGTGGGAGGCACCGGCAAGACTCCGGCCACCCTGGCGCTGGCTCGACTGCTCGTCGAGGCCGGCCGCATGCCAGGCATCGTGACGGGGCTCTGGGGCGCCGCGACCGACAGGCCGTGGATCACCTCGGAGGATCCGGAGTTCGGCTCCCAGGCGCCCGACGAGGCGCGTCTCTATGCCCGGCGACTGGCGGGCGTCCCCGTGATCAGCGCGGGGCGCAAGGCCCGCGGCGCCCAGCGGCTCGACGGCGACCCCGACTGCGACATCATCCTGGTGGACGACGGGCTTCAGCATCGCGGGCTCGAGCGGAACCTGGATCTCGTCCTGCTCTCGGACGCCGACATCCTGCGCGCTACTTCGATCTTGCCGGCCGGTCCCCTGCGCGAGTTTCCCGGTGCGCTCTCCCGGGCCGACCACCTGCTCATGGAAGAAGGCAAGCGGGCTCCCGAGGGGCTGGAGGAGCGGACCTTCCGCTATCGCCTGGAGAACGCAACGCTGTTCGACCTCGATGACGTGGAGGTCGGTCCGGAAGAGGGCGGCTACGTGCTGGCCTCGGCCATCGCCCGGCCCGAACGCTTCGAAGCCGCGGCGTCCGCGTATTGCGAGCGGGAGGGGCTGCGCGTGTGCGAGCGAGTTCGGTTCCGGGATCACGAGGAGTGGTCGGAGCGCGTCGCCGGTGCGCTCCGCGAGGCGCTGGACCGGCATCCGGGGAGCATTCTACTGATTACCGAAAAGGACGCCCGTCGCTGGGCGCCCTTCGTCGGCTTCGATCATGATCCGCCCCGATACCTGGGGCTCGAACTCATCTTCGAGCGGCCGGAGAACCTGATGGCGGTTCTGGACCGGGCCGCCCTGGTCTAGTCGGACTCGTCCGCGTAGTTCGCGAAGAGGATCGTCGTGGATCCCTCCAGCGACTGCACGTTCGTCGATCCCTGCTCATGCCCGGTGAAGGTGATCTCCGCCCTGACGACCAGTTCGCCGTTCGGCGCGGTGCCTCCAGGCATGAGATCCACGATCGGGCTCTCCAGCTTGAGCGCGCCAGGGGCGATCACCAGCGAGGTCATGACGTCGCTGTCCACAGGCAGGGCGATATGGACGGGATTCGTGATCACGGGCAACTCGCCCGAGGTGAAATCCGCGCCGGGACCGCCGGTGAGCTCCAGAAGCACTTCGTATCGAACCGTGTAGGAGTCGATGATGAAGGTGCCGTAGGGATCTTCCGGAGCGAGATCCATGAACTTCTGGCTGGGCGGATTGCTGAACGTGAACTCGACGGCTTCCTGCGGAATGTACCCGCCGCCGACCAAGGTGGAATCGAACACGAACACGTCGGAATGGAGAGGGGCTCCGCCGTTGATGGACATGAGCGTCGGACGCGTGTGGCCTTCGATGGCGTTGGTCCCGCAACCGCCGCTCAGTGCGAGCGCGATGGCCGTGACGAGGACGAGAAAATAGGCGGCGCTGTTGCGCATGCTGACCTCCTGGAAGGCAGGGAATTCGCCGAGGAGACAGCAACCCCTGTGCCATCCGCGATCGGAGCTACGACCGGGAAGGAGGGGGTATGGCGGGGAACCCTGCGCAGCCATGGGAAACGGCGGCGGACGAGTCCGGCGCGTCCGGTGGAGAGAAGGGCGCTTCCGGGAGGCTCAGATTGCATGGCGGAGGTCCCTGACGTAGACTCCCCATGCTCCGACAATGACGCGGGGCTCCACCGATAGGACGAGATGCGCACGGACTTCCTGATCATCGGCAGCGGAATCGCGGGCCTGAGTTTCGCCATCAAGATGGCCGAGCTCGGAGAGGTGGTGCTCGTCACCAAGAAGTCCGCCCGGGACACCAACACGAACCGCGCCCAGGGCGGCATCGCCTCGGTGATCGATCCCGACGACGATTTCGAGAGCCACGTGGAGGACACCCTCGCCGCCGGCGTGGGCCTCTGCGATCGCGAAAGGGTCGAGAGGATGGTGGGCGAGGGCCCGGCCCGCATCCAGGAACTGCTGGACTGGGGCGTCGAGTTCAGCCGTGAGCGGGAGAACCTGGCGCTGGGCCGGGAGGGCGGCCACAGCCGCCGGCGGATCGTGCACGTGGCGGACTACACCGGCAGGGCCATGGAAGAGGCGCTGCTGGAGAATGCTTCAAGTCATCCGCGCATCACGTTGCTGGAGAACCACTTCGCGGTGAACCTGGCGATGGTTCAGCACATCCGCGGCGAAGGCCGGGAGGACAGGGTCTACGGCGCCTATGTGCTCGACACGGAGGCGGGACAGGTCAGGGCGATCTCCGCGAGGACGACCATCCTGGCCACGGGGGGGCTCGGCAAGGTCTACGCCTACACCAGCAACCCCGAGATCGCCACCGGCGACGGCCTGGCCATGGCCTTCCGGGCCGGGGCCAAGGTGGCGAATCTCGAGTTCATCCAGTTCCATCCGACCTGCCTCTACCATCGCACGCTGAGGAACCAGCTCATCAGCGAGGCGGTGCGCGGCGAGGGGGCCATTCTCCGCAACGCCGGGGAAGAGGCGTTCATGGAGCGCTACGACTCACGGAAGGAGCTCGCGCCGAGGGACATCGTCGCCCGCGCGATCGACCACGAGATGAAGATCACCGGCGAGAAGAAGATGTGGCTCGACTTCGCTCCCCTGGGCAAGAAGCGCATCCCCGAACGCTTTCCCGCCATCTTCGAGGCGCTCATGAGCGTGGGGCTAGACCCGCGCGTGGATCTCGTGCCGGTGGTTCCCGCCGCGCACTACGTGTGCGGCGGGATCATGGTCGACGAACTGGGTCGCAGCAGCCTTCAGGGACTGCTGGCCCTGGGCGAGGTGAGTCACACGGGTGTGCACGGCGCCAACCGGCTGGCGAGCAACTCGCTGCTCGAGGCCGTTGTCTGGGCGCACTGGGCCTCCCAGGGACTCCTCGCGGAGGGGTTGCAGGGCGATAGGCCCCCCGAGCTGAAGCCCTGGAGCGCGCCGGAGAACCGGGACTACCGCGAGTCGGTGGTGCTGGACCACGACTGGGATCTCGTGCGCCGCATCATGATGGACTACGTGGGGATCGTGCGCAGCGACGAGCGCCTGTCTCTCGCGGAAGCGAGGATCCGCCATGTGCGCGATACGGTGGAGAGTTTCTACTGGCGCTACCGCATCTCGGACGAGCTCATCGAACTCCGCAACATCGCCCTGGTGGCGCAGCTCATCATCCGCAGCGCGATGGCCCGCAAGGAGAGCCGCGGGCTGCATTACACCCTCGACCATCCCGAGACCCGGCCGGAGAACGCCATGCCGACGGTGCTGCGAAGGGGGGAGCTCTTTGGTTAGAAGCGCGCGATGGGCGGGGCAGTTCTACACCGGAGACGAGGGCGTCCTCAGGGATGAGGTCGATCGGAGACTCGCCGAGTGGCCGCGGGGCGAGGAGTACCCCTGGGCGATCCTCGTGCCTCACGCGGGCCACGTCTACTCGGGCGACTGCGCGGCGGCGGCCTATGCGCGAGTCGCGGGCATGGCGGTCGACAGGGTGCTCCTGTTCGGCCCCAACCATCACCTGCCGCTCGCCGGATTCGGACTGGGGCGCGCCGAGGCCTGGGAGACCCCGCTGGGCGCGGTGCCCGTCGACATGGCGGCGGTCGAAGCTCTCCTCGACCAGGGCGAGCCCTTCCGCCTGGCCGATGCCGCGCTGGAACTGGAACATTCCCTCGAGGTGCAGCTGCCCTTTCTGCAGCGGGTGCTGCCCGGGGTGCCCTTCGTACCGATACTCGTTGGCCACTGCGATGACGAACAGCGTTCGAAAGCGCTCGATGCGCTGGCGGAGCTGCGCGCTCCGAAGGAGCTCTGGGTGGTGACCACCGACCTTTCCCACTTCCACGATCGAGTTCGGGCCGAGCGGCTGGATTCGGAGGCGGCATCGATCATCGAGGGCGGCGACCCGCTGGCCTTCCGTGAGGCTCTGGAAGACGGACGCGTCGAGGCCTGCGGCGCGACAGCGGTGCTGATGCTCCTCGAGGCCGGCCGCAGACGCGGAGGAGGGATCGAGCTCCTGGATCGGAGAGACTCCTCCCTGGCGAGCGGTGACGAGGAACAGGTGGTGGGCTATCTCTCGGCGCAGCTTCCGCGGGAGGCCAATCGTGCCTAAGCCCTGGTATGTCGAGGGATTCGGAGAGCACTACCTCGAGCTCTACGCCCATCGCAACGAGAGGGAAGCGGAGCTCTCCCTGGGCCTGCTCGACGTCGCGAAGCTGTCGCCCGGCGAGGGGCCCGTGCTGGACCTCGCCTGCGGTGGGGGAAGACATCTCGCCGGTCTCGGTCGGCGCGGATTTCGGGCCGTCGGTCTCGATCTCTCCCGGCCCCTGCTCGACGCCGCTCGCGCGAGGATGAGACCCGGTCTGTCGCTCGTGCGGGGCGACATGCGCCGACTTCCCTTCGCGGACGCCTCCTTCGACGGCGCCCTGAGCATGTTCACCTCCTTCGGCTACTTCGGCTCCGACGAGGAGAACTGGCGGAGTCCGGCTGAGCTGTCGCGCGTGATTCGCCCGGGCGGCTGGTTCCTGTTCGACTTCCTCAATCGCGAACAGGTCCTGCGTCGGCTCGAGGGCGAAACACGGAGCCGTCACGAGAGCGAGAGCTGGACGGCCGAGGAG
This sequence comes from uncultured bacterium, assembly GCA_964399495.1. Classification (GTDB taxonomy): domain Bacteria; phylum Krumholzibacteriota; class Krumholzibacteriia; order JACNKJ01; family JACNKJ01; genus CAYNQX01. Next base: position 60,857 of record CAYNQX010000018.1, on the reverse strand, counting down.
GATCGTCGCCTCGAGGGCGAGCGCGTGGTGAAGCGCGTGGAGATCCGTTCGCGGGGCGGAGAGCAGACGCCCATCCGCTACGAGGAGAGCGTCAGGCTCTACCGGCCCGAGGAGATATCCGCGGGCCTGGCCCGCTGCGGTTTCGAGGAGATCGGACGCTGGGGCGACTACCGCGGCGCTCGATTCGACGTCAGCATGAGCGCGCGGTTCATCCTGCTCCTGCGCAGGGAGCGTCGCGCTTGAATGTCGATCGCAATCCGCTGGATCCTCCTCTGCCCATGGCCTCGGACCCCACGAGGCCGCCGTTCCCTCCGGACGCCGCGCTGCTCGAAACGATCGATGGCGGGAGTTCCGACGCGAGGCGGGAACTCGCCGAGGGCAGGGCCCATCTGGTGGTGACGGGCCAGCAGCCCTGTTTTCCGCTACCCCTGGGACTGACGCTGCAGAAGATCGCGACGGCCATCGCGCTGGCGGCGAGACTGCGAGAGGAGTGGTCGGCGCCCGTCCATCCTCTGTTCTGGAACGGCGCGGACGACAGCGACTTCGAGGAGGCTCGCGGCATCGAACTGGGGCGCGCGCAGGCGTCGCCGATCGGCGTGTCCCTGAGTGCATCGCAGTCGCGCAAGGGGGCTTTCGTCGGTGATCTGTCGCCGGAAGCCGCCTTCCAGGAGTTGGGCGAACTGCAGTTCGCCGCTGAGAGGCTATACCGTTTCGCCCCCCTCGAGGGGGAGGACCTCGGCCGTCAACAGGGAAGGATCCTGCGCGAGTTCTTCGCGCCCTGGGGACTCATGGTTCTCGACGCGAGATCGGAGGCGTTGCGTTTGGCGGCGCGAGGGCTTTTCATGACCTATGCCGAGCGGCGCGAGGAGTTCGCCGCGAAGCTCGACGTCGCGGGAGATTCGATCGAGAAGCACCTGTCGACGCGGCCCCTGCGTCCGGGACTGGGAGAGAGGGCCCTCTTCTTCCTGAGACGCAGGCGAAGGGTGCTGCCGTCGCTCGAGGATTACGGTCGCGAACTCGAAACGCGCCTGAACGCGCGTCCCGCCGAACTGTCTCCCAACGCGGCCCTGAGACCGCTGGTCCAGGACCGTGTCCTGCCCGTGGCGGCCACGGTGCTGGGACCTTCGGAGTGGAACTACCATCTCCAGCTGCGGGAACTGTTTCCCCTGCTGGAAGTGGCCTTTCCCAAACCCTGTCCGCGACTGACGGCAGCGTGGGAAGGCGACCTGAAACGTGGGCTCGTCGACGAGGGAAGGCGCAGTTCGCCTTTGGCCCGAGACGATCATCCGCTGGCCGACCCGGAGCTGCTCGTCGAGCTCGCGGGAGAGCATCTCGAGAACTGGCGCCGGGGAGAGTGGACGCGCTTCCAGCTCCCCGAAGACCCGAGAGGAAATTGACATGCATCTGCTGGCATGCGGAGCCCACCCGGACGACGTCGAACTCGGCTGCGGCGGAACGCTGGCGCTGGCCGCCGAACGCGGTCACGAGGTGAGCGTACTCGACCTGACCCGCGGGGAGATGGGTTCGAACGGCGATCCCGAGAGCCGGGCACGGGAGGCGGACTGCGCGGCGAAGGTGCTGGGACTCGCCAGGCGGGAGAACGCGAAACTGCCCGACGGGGCCCTGGACGCCGGGGATCCCGAGCAGCGGCGTGCGATCGTCTCCTGGCTGCGCAGATTGGGACCGGATCTGTTGATCATCCCCACCCGTGAGAACCGGCATCCCGATCATCGCGAGGCGCACCGGCTCCTCATGGATGCGATGTTCTTGGCCGGCGCAGGCAAGTTCGAAGCCGAGGGACCGGTTCGCCGTCCCGCACGTGTGATGCAGTACATGGAGCGGATACCCTTCACGCCGAGTCTCCTCGTGAACATCGACTCCGTGATCGACAGGAAGCGCGAGGCGATGCTCTGCTACGAGAGCCAGTTCCAGCGAAAGGCGGAGAGCGCCGCCACCCTCATCAACGACCCGGAGTTCCTCGAGCAGATCATCGGGCGCAACCGCCACTTCGGCCAGCAGGCCGGCTGCGTCTTCGCGGAACCCTTTCTCGCGGATGCGCCGCCTCTGTTCACGGATCCTGGGGATATCCTCGGCATCGGCCCCCGAACCGGAGAGAAGGCAGACGAATGAACGTTCCTCTGAAGATCGGCATCTCCTGCTACGCTTCGGCGGGCGGCAGCGGCATCGTGGCCACGGAACTCGGCCTCGCCCTCGCGGATCGCGGGCACGACGTGCACTTCATCAGCGCCTCGGTACCCTTCCGGGCAGGAGAGCGGGGGCAGAAGGTCTCCGTGCACACCGTCGAGACCATGGACTACCCGCTGTTCGAGCACCCGCCCTACACGCTGGCCCTCGCCGTGAAGATGCACCAGGTGGCCAGCTTCCACGGTCTGGACCTGCTGCACGTCCACTACGCCATTCCCCATGCGGCAAGTGCGATCCTGGCCAGCAGCATGGGCAGCCGCCGGATTCCCGTGGTGACCACGCTTCACGGCACGGACATCACACTGGTGGGCAACCACCCCAGCTATCACCGGATCACACGTTGGTGCATCGAGCAATCGGACCGCGTCACCGCGGTCAGCGACTTCCTCGCGGGCGAGACCCAGAGGATCTTCCGCACCGACAAGAAGATCCGAACGATACCCAACTTCGTCGACACCGCCCGCTTCCGGCCGCGGATCGACGCGGAACAGCGCGCGCGTTTCGCGGCCGAAGATGAGACGATCCTTCTGCATGCCTCGAACTTCCGGCCGGTGAAGCGAGCCAACTGGCTCCTCGACGTTTTCGCCCAACTCAAGAACCGCGACAAGGCCGTGCTGCTGCTCGCGGGCGACGGACCGGAGCTGGCTGGGATCGAGTACAAGGCCAGGGAACTGGGGTTGGCCGACCGGGTTCGCATCCTCGGCGCCTGGGAGCGCATCGAGGAACTGCTGCCCGTGGCCGACGTCTACCTGCAGCCCAGCGCCCACGAGTCCTTCGGCCTGGCGGCCCTCGAGGCGATGAGCTGCGGGGTGCCCGTGATGATCACCGAGAACGGGGGACCGTCGGAGTTCATCGTCGACGACGAGAACGGATACCTGCTCGATCCCGAAGATCTCGAATCCTGGGTGTCCCGCACGGACCTTCTCATCGAGGACATGGCGACGCGAAGGCGTCTGAGCACGGCCAGTCGCGATACGGTGCTGAACCAGTACGCCGACGAGAAGGTGATCGACCGCTACGAGACCCTGTTCCAGGACCTGATGGCCAGCAAGGTCGATTGACAGGATAGGGCGCATGCTGTTTCATGGAGCGATTCGAGACGAGGGGGAGCAATGACCGAGCAGAGCCCTGGCGGCTGCCAGTATCAGGAAGCGGCTTACCAGTTCCTGCTGGAGTCCCTGGACCGTTGCCGCCGGGAACTCGGCAGGGAGAAGCACGTGACCGGCGCCGAGCTGCTCGGGACCATCCAGACGATGGCGAGGGAGCGTTTCGGGCCCCTGGCCGCCATGGTGTTCCGCGAGTGGGGGATCCACGGCGGGGGTGACTTCGGCCACATCGTCTACGACCTCATCGACCAGGGCATCCTGTTCCAGCAGGAGGAGGACAGCCTGGAAGATTTCATGGGCGGGCTGAGCTACGAAGAGATCTTCGAAGAGGCCTACTTCGAGAGCGACCCGTCCTGACGAGGCCGGTCTACCCGAGAGAAGGGAACAGGATTGATTATCGACCATGACTGGCTGCGCAGGCTGCCGAAGACGGATCTCCACGTTCATCTGGACGGCTCACTGCGTCCCGACACCCTGCTCGAGCTGGCCGACCAGGCCGGCGTCGACCTGCCCGCGAAGAGCGAGGAGGAGGTGCGGGAGCTGACGCAGGTCCGGGGCGAGAAGCGCAGCCTCAACCACTATCTCCGCGCCTTCCGCTACACGCTGCCCTCGCTGCAGACCGAGGCCGCGCTCGAGAGGGCGGCCTACGAACTGGCCATCGACGCGGCCGCCGAGAACGTGCGGCTGATCGAGGTGCGCTACAGTCCGTTGCTCCACCACGAGAACGGGCTGCACAATCGCGCGATCATCGATGCGGTGGCCCAGGGCCTGTCCCGCGCCGAGAACGAGACGGGCATCATCGCGGGACAGATCCTCTGCGGAATCCGCTCGATGACCCCCGACAAGTCCATGGAGCTCGCGCAGGCCACGCTGATGTACAAGGACAAAGGCATCGTCGCCTTCGACCTGGCCGGCGCGGAGAAGGACTACCCCGCGAAGAAGCACCGGGAGGCCTTCTACTTCATCCTGAATCACAACCTCAACTCCACGCTCCATGCCGGCGAGGCCTTCGGCCCCGAGAGCATCGCGCAGGCCCTGCACTACTGCGGGACCCATCGCATCGGTCACGGCACCCGTCTCTACGAGGACGAGAGCCTCATGAACTACGTCAACGATCACCGCATACCCCTGGAGATGTGCCTGTCGAGCAACCTCCACACGGGCGCGGTGGCGAATCTGCCGAACCATCCCTTCCGGAAGTACCTCGACCTGGGCCTGCGGGTCACCCTGAACACGGACAATCGACTCATCTCCGACACGGACGTCACCCTGGAATTCCAGCGGGCCTGCGAAGCCTTCAACCTGGACCTGGGGCAGATCCAGGAACTGGTCATCAACGGCTTCAAGAGCGCCTTCCTGCCCCACGAGCGGAAGGTCGTGCTGGTGCGTCAGGTCGTGGCGGAACTCGAGGAACTCGGCGGCCCTTCCCATCATCGCGGCACCGAGGGCCGCGGCGACCACCTTTGATGCGGAGCACACGATGAGCAAGAAAGCGATCCTCCTTCTCCCCGTATTCGTCCTGATGCTCATGGCCGGGGGCGTGGAGATCCACGCCCAGGACCAGGGCACCTGGCTCCAGCTCGAAGGCGATGAGGAAGCGCCGGCCGAGGAGCTCCTGGAAATCGGCGAGGCGGACACCCTGGCGACGACCCCTCGCCTGGGGGAGGGCGAACATCTGGATTACGGCCAGCCCGTCCCCGTCGACAGCCTGGAAGAGGGCGGCTGGGGCGAGTTCCTGGACATCCTCTTCTCGCGGCCTCAGCTCGAGTTCCGCAGGACCAAGCTCCAGGACCTCCTGCGGGAGAACCTCCTTCTCGACGAGGAGAACGAGCGCAGTCTCGAGGTCTTCCGCGTCGATTCGACGTTGGCCCTGAGCCTCTACCAGCTCCGGGGCGAGGAGTATCCCCACTACCATCCCTTCAGCGATCTCTGGGTCTATATCCGCCGGGGATTCGGGAAGGTGGTTGTGGACGAGGAGGAGTCCGAGTACAGCCCCGGGGTCGTCTTCCAGATTCCGGCCGGTGTCACGCACTCCCTGCACAACCTGAGCGGCGCCCCCACGGTGGCGCTGATCTGGCAGTGGCCGCCGGTGGTCGACAGCCTGAAGGTGGAGTTCATCCCCGAGGACGTTCTCGAGGCGTTGCGCCTGGACTCCCTGAGAACACAGGATCTCCAGGAACGCAGTCTGTACAAGCCCCGTTGATGATTCGGATTCAGCCCGAAAAGAGATCGCCCTGCCCGCCGAGTTCGGGCAGGGCGATCTCCGCCAGGGCGGGATAGTGCGGAATCAAAGCGGCGGGAACCGCGATGGGACCGCCGGCGAAGCGGGCCTTGAGCTGCAGCGCATTGACGACGGCCTGGCCGAGAAAGTGGTTGTTCGCGACCACCAGCACGCGCTCCGAGGTGTCCATCGTCCGCTGGATGGCGTCGCCGAGCGAGGAGAGCTCCTCGGGGCCGTAGAGATAGTCGTAGCGCCCGTCGCGACCCGCGCTCTCGTCGAACCAGTTGGCCTCGTTGCGCCCGTGCAGACGGAAATACGCGCCGCCGGGGGCGCTCCAATCGGTGAGGCCGAGCCCCTCGCCGACCGGCGGCTGGTCGATGTTCACGGGCAGGCAGGAACGGGAAAGCAGCCAGCGGGGCCAGACCCCGTCAGCGAAGCTGCCGTGTCTGACCTCCACGGCCAGCGGCAGGCCCTCGAGGGAATCACGGAGCTCGTCGATGCGATTCCGGGAATCGTCGGCGTGTCTGAAGGACCAGGGGAACTGCACGAGAACCGCGGCCAGACGTCCTTCGGCGGCCATGAGTTCAGCGAGTTCCCGGAAGGCGGGAACGGGGGCGGGGCGGAAGTTCTGGCGCGGATGGGTCCAGGCCCCGGGGGCCTTGAGGATGAACTGGAAGCCGGGCACGTGAGCAGTGCGCGCCAGCCAGGAGCGGACCGTCTCGGGCCGAGGCAGTGAATAGAAGCTGGCGTTCACCTCGATCAGATCGAAGTAGTCGGCCAGGTAGGCCAGGGAATCGAATCTGGACCCGGGACGGGGGGGATAGACCCGCCCCTTCCAGTCGGGATAGCTCCAGCCGGCCGTTCCGATGAGAATCTCGCCCATGACGCCTCCTCCATGAGGATACGGAGACGAAGGCTGGGCGGACAAGCGAGAATTCCTGTTGAAGGTGCAACGGGCTGCGGCTAGGCTGTCCCCGCACGCAAGGAGAGTGAAATGAAAGGGATCATCCTCGCGGGAGGCACCGGTAGCCGGCTCTTTCCGCTGACCAAAGTCACGAACAAGCACCTGCTGCCCGTCGGCAGGGTGCCCATGATCTTCCACCCCCTGAACAAGCTCGTGGAGGCCGGCATCGAGGAGATCCTCGTCGTCACTGGCACCGAGCACATGGGGGACGTGGTCGGCCTGCTCGGCAGCGGCAAGGATTTCGGTTGCCGGATCACCTATCGGGTTCAGGACGAGGCGGGAGGCATCGCCCAGGCGCTCAGCCTGGCGGAGAACTTCTGCCACGGGGAGCCGATGACGGTGATCCTGGGCGACAACATCTTCGAGGACTCCATCGGGCCCGGTGTACGGGCTTTCAAGGAGCAGCCGGAGGGCGCCTGCCTCTACCTGAAGTCCGTGGAGCATCCCCAGCGCTTCGGTGTCGCCGACATGGAGGGCGACCGCATCGTGGACATCGAGGAGAAGCCGAGCGCGCCCAAGAGCAACATGGCGGTGTGCGGCATCTACATCTTCGACGGCAACGTGTTCGAAATCATCCGCACCCTCGCGCCCTCCGCGCGCGGCGAGCTGGAGATCACGGACGTCAACAACGCGTACATCAAGTCGGGGCAGCTTCGTTTCGAAGTGCTCGACGGCTGGTGGACGGACGCGGGCACCTTCGAGTCACTCCGGCACGCGCAGGATCTCGCGGATCCCACGGGCGGTGTCGAGGAGGGCATGGAATGATTCTCGTCACCGGCGGCTGCGGGTTCATCGGCAGCAACTTCATCCATCTCATGCGCGCCGAGCACCCCGAGCGGGAGATCCTGAATCTCGACTCGCTCACCTACGCGGGAAATCTCGAGAACCTGGCCGCTCTCGAAGGCGACGCGGGCCTGCGTTTCGTCAAGGGCGACATCGCCGACGCCGAGTGCGTGGCGAAGCTCTTCGCCGATTATCCGATCGACGAGGTGGTGCACTTCGCGGCCGAGAGCCACGTGGATCGCAGTATCCTCGGTCCCGGAGTCTTCATCGAGACCAACATCCGCGGCACGCAGGTGCTGCTCGAAGCGGCGCGGCAGAGCTGGAAGGAGGGCGAGGGACGCTTCGTCATGGTGTCCACCGACGAGGTCTACGGCTCCCTCGGGCCCACGGGCAAGTTCTCCGAAACCACGCCCATCGACCCTTCGAGTCCCTACTCGGCCAGCAAGGCCGCGGCGGATCTGGTGTGCCAATCCTACTGGCGGACCTTCGGCTTTCCCGTGCTCATCACGCGCTGCAGCAACAACTACGGGCCCTACCAGTTTCCCGAGAAGCTGATACCGCTGATGATCGGCCGGGTCAGCCAGGGCGAGAAGCTGCCCGTCTACGGCGACGGCCTCAACATCCGCGACTGGCTGCACGTCGAGGATCACTGCCGCGCCGTGCTGGCCGTCCTGGATCGGGGCGACCTGGGCCGCGTGTACAACATCGGCGGCGACAACGAGTGGGCCAACATCGACATCGTCAAACTGATCCTGAGCAGCCTCGGTAAGGGCGAGGATCTGATCGAATACGTGACCGACCGGCCCGGCCATGACCGTCGCTACGCCATGGACGCGACCCGCATCCAGACCGAGCTCGACTGGCACCCCCGGATTCCCTTCGAGGAGGGCATCCAGGCGACGATCCGCTGGTACGAGGAGCACCAGGAATGGTGGCAGCGTATCCTCAGCGGCGACTACCGAGAATACTACGAGCGCCTCTACGGCGATCGCTGACCACGCGACTCCCGCGTCGAGAGAAGACCGGAACATGAAGGCTTCCTTCCTGAGCAGCCCGTTCGCCCGTGTGGCCCTGCGCACACTGGGCATGGCGCCGCTCGACCGGGAGTTTCGTCTAAGCGGGGATCTCAGTGAACTCGGCCGGATCCTCTTCGTGGATTCCGGCCAGCTCAGCGACATCATCTTCCATCTTCCGCTCATGGCCGCCATCCACGAACGCTGGCCCCAGGTGGAACTGCAGGTGATGGTGGAGGAGCGCTGGGCGGAGCTCCTGCGCAGGGAGCCGATGCTGAGCGGCCTGCTGGTATATCGCGCGGACCAGCTCAAGGCGCGCTCGAGCGGCTACTACCGGCTGCTCAAGGAGGTGCGGGGACGCGGTTTCGACGGCGTGTTCCTCATGGGCGAGGAGGCGGACGGCCCCCGCGATCTCGTGGCCTACGCCTCGCAGGCCGGACTGCGGATCGGCGCCTACCAGCCTCAGCGCGATTCCCTGCTCAACTGCATGCTGCGCTGGCGGGGAAACGATCGCTACAAGCTGGAGATGCCCTGGGAGATCTCACGCCTCTTCGGCCTCGAATACGACCTGCCCTCCTGGCGCTTCGCCCTGCGTCCCGAGGAGGAGCGCGCGGCGGACCAGCTCATCCACTTCCGCAAGCCGGTGCGCGACCAGATTCTGATCGCGGTGGATCCCGGCCTCGGAAAGAGCGACCGGCGCCTGGCGAGCGGCAACCTGGCCTACCTGGTGAACCACATCAGCGAGAGCCAGCGGGCGAAGATCCTGCTCGTCCATCTCGAGGAGTCCGAGTCGGAGATCGCCGAGTTCCGGCGACTGCTGCGCGGCGAGGCTCTCGACATGCCGCCCCAGAGCCTGCGGGAGCTGCTGGCCCTGCTCACGCGCTGCGACCTCTTCCTGTCGGGAAACACGGAGCTGTTCCACGTGGCCGTCGCGGCCGGCGTTCCCTCCTTGGGGCTCTTCGTCGACGCGGACGGCAGACGCTGGGAGCCCGCCAACCGCCCTCATGTGGCCGTGCTCCGGGGCAGACCGGGAGAGAAGATGTCCCTCCAGGAGATCGACGCCGCGGTCGGGGGGGTTCTCCATGGCGCTCGCGCCTGACGCGACGATCCTCCTCGTAGAGAGCGGCCGGCGATGAAGACCCGCTTCGGCAAGGGCGATCCGCGCAACATCCTGGTGATCAGGCTCCGAGGAATCGGCGACGTCATCCTCACCTTGCCCGCCATCTCGGCGCTGAGAGCCGCCTACCCCGGAGCCTCCATCGACTATCTCTGCGAGCCGCCCCAGGATCAGGTGCTCAGGGACCTCACCGACCTGAACCATGTCCATCTTCTCCGCAGGGGAGATCTCGGACCGGGAGAGACGCCGACATCACTCCTGCGCCGGATACGTCGGCGATACGACCTCGTGGTCGACCTCTCCTCTTCTACCTGGAGCAGCTTTCTCGCCGGCTTCAGCGGAGCACCGACCCGCCTGGGGGCACGCGGATTTCCCTGGTCTCTGCTCTTCAACATCCACTCCCCCGAAGCCGAACAGGTGGTGTCCGACCTCCAACGTCACCTGAACACCCTCGAACCCGTGATCGGTCGCAGGGCGGTGCACCTTCCGCGGCTCCAGGCATCCGTTGCGGAACGGGAGGCGGGGAGGCGGATGCTCGAGGATCGCGGACTTGGGGAAGGCAGCGTGGCGATTCTGCCCGGCGCGGCCCGGCCGAGCCGGGAGTGGCCCGAGAACTACTTCGTGCGGCTCGCGGCCCAGATCCGGATGGACGGAAGATACCGCCCCTTCTTCCTGGGGCAGCCCGGCCAGCGGGCGCGGCTGGAGCGGATCCGGGTGCTGAGCAATTCCCAGGTGGTCATCCTGCCGGAACTCGAGCTGCGGCCCCTCATGGGTCTGCTGTCCTCTTCGCGCGCCCTGGTGTGCGCCGAGGGGGGAATCCTCCACCTCGGAGTGGCGCTGGGCGTGCCCACGTTGGCCCTGTTCGGCCCCACAGACCCGGCCGCTCGATTCCCCTACGAACACGCGCCGAACGCGGAGCTGCTGGTTCATGCCGCCGAGTGCCGGCCCTGCCACCGAAACACCTGCGACGATCCCTTCTGCATGGAGGAGATCACGCCCGAGATCGCCTTCGAGCGCCTCGAGGCCCTGATCGCGCGCACCGAGCCGGATTGAAGGTTTCGGGAGCCGGTCGTGCCCACGATCGGCTTGACGGGCCGCCGGCTCTCTGCAAACATTCGTATGTCGTGTCCTGACAGGCCCTTCTCGGCCATCTGGAACATGGCGGTCCGCGCGACGTAGAGGTCGAACTCGATCCGATGTCGCTCGACTGGCGCTCCGGGCATGACAACTGCAATGCATGGAGCGTGAAAGACCCGACTCGAACTTCGACGAAGGAACCGGCTTGAACAACCGTAATCACGGAATCCCACGCATCCATTTCGCGAGCATCGCACTCGCGATCGTGTTCTCGGTGGGCTCCATCCAGTCCACCCTCGCGGACGAGTCGCCGGCGCTTCGGATGCTCAGCCCGGGCAAGGTCGTGATGCCCGACGGAAGCGAAAGCCTGATCCTTCCCGACACCCTTCCCTTCGGCGTCGGGGAGGTGCTCGATTTCGACATACAGTACGGCGTCGTGAACGTGGGCCGGGCGCGGCTGGAGACCAGCGAGATCAAGATCCATCGCGGGCGCAACGCCCTGGGGATCCTGTCGCGCGCGAAGAGCGCCAAATGGATCGACAGCGTCTACAAGGTCCGCGACGAGATCAGTTCCCTGATGGATCTCGAGATGCTTCACAGCCTCCGTTTCGCCAAACGCCTTCGCGAGGGCAAGTACAAGGCCGACATGGAGGCGGAGTACCATCACGAGGAGGGGCTCGCCCGCTACGCGGACGGCAGCGAGGAGGAGCTGTTGCCCGGCAGCCAGGACATCCTCACGGCGCTGTTCTATGTTCGCTCGTTTCCGCTCACGGAAGGCATGACCCTTCACATCCCGGTTCACGACGGCAAGAAGAGCTACCCGCTGCGCGTCAAGGTGGTGGGAAGGGAGCAGGTCGTCACGGCGATGGGGGAGTTCGAATGCCTGGTGCTCGAACCCTATCTGGAGAGCGGCGGCCTGTTCAAGTCGGAAGGCCGGATGCAGGTGTTCATGAGCGCGGACGAGCGTCGTCTTCCGGTGAAGCTGAAGGCGAAGGCTCCGGTCGGCGCCTTCACCTCGGAACTGAAGGAGTATCGGCCGGGAGAGCCCCTTCGTCTACCCGGACAGGATGACGACTAGGCGGACTCAGTCTCGATCGTTCAGCCGGTAGCCGCTTCTCTCGGCGATCTCTTCCGCCTCCCGATGCGAAGCCCAGAACCAGAAACTCTGTTCCTCGTCCTTCGTCAGGCAGTGCAGGAGGTCGTGACGCGCCAGCAGCGCGGCGCGCGCCTCCGCGTTGAGCTTGCCATGAACCCATCCGTCCTCACCGATCGAGAGGCCGGGGTTGAAGGGCAGGAAGGATCTCTCGAGCAGATCACGAAGCGCGGAATCCATCTCGCCCACCAGACCTCCCGGCGCGGGGGCCGACTTCGGCGCGGCGGGGGCGGGAATCGCGGAAGGCGATTCGTCGGCGCTCGTCTCGATGGCCTTGGCCCGCGCCATGGCCGCGGTCGGGGGCGCGGCGTGCTCGTCCCGGGGCGCGGCTACGGGCTCGCGATCGGTGCGCGAAGCACGTTCCTTGGCGGCGCGCTGCAGCGCTTTGAAGGTCTTGCTCATCGACGCCTACCTCACTGCATGGCCGAAACGTCGGCGGTCGAGAAGTCGGGTAGATAGAGAATCCACCCGGGTTCGATATGATCGTAGTCGCTGATGTGCGGATTCATCCGCTTGATCATCTCGACGACCATCACATCCTTGCGCCCGGTGGAGTCGAAGATCACCCCGATGAAGTGATCTCCTGGCGAGACAGTGTAGGCTTTTCGCGACGCTCGATCCATGATCTCCTCGATCTCTCGCAGGGAGCCCGCGCCCCAGAACTCCTGCAGCAAGCTCCTCGCGGGGGCGGGCTCGACCTCCACGCGTTCAGCTTCGGAATCGAGTCGAGGTGTCTCGGCATCGGACACGAGCTCGACGGTCTCCCCGGGCGTGGTGTCGCTTGCGGGAGGAATCGCCTCATCCATGATGATCTCGGGATCCGCGAGATCCGGGCCGGGTTCCGCCACGATCTCGTCGTCGCTGGAGGGCCCGGGCGGGAGAACTCCAATTCCGCCGGAAGCTTGGCCCTGGAGCGGCGTCGGCACTTCAGCCGGAATCGCGGCCAGCTCCGTGGGAACGCCTTGGTTCCGGGTGCCCAGCCAGAAGCTCCCCGCCAGCATGACCGCGACGGCGACGATTCCGGCACCGATCGCAAGGAATCGACGACTGGCCCCGGCAGGAGTCTTCTTGGCGTCCTTCGGCGCTTCGGCGGCCTGAACGGCGCTCCTGCGCGCGCTGGGCGTCGGCGAACCGTGGTCACGGATCGACTCGCGCGCGTGCTCGCTGCGCACCTGGCGAGAGCCGTCGGCGAAGGCGATCAGGATCGCGTTGTCGCAGAGCACGTTCAAGCTCCGGGGCACGCCGCCGGAAGCGTGAACGATCAGGTTGAGGGCCTCGGCGCTGAAGATGTCGCGCCCCTGATTCTCCGCTCCGGCGATCGTGAGGCGATGGAGGATGTAGGAGCGGCTCTCCGCGGGGTCGAGGGTGCTGATGTTGCCCTGCACCGTGATTCGCTGCTTGAGCTGCCGGAGCTGGGGCAGTGCCATCTTCTCGTCGAGTTCGGGCTGTCCGACCAGCACGATCTGAAGGAGCTTGTCCTTGGCCGTCTCGAGATTGGAGAGCAGGCGCAGGTTTTCGAGGATCTCCGGAGAGAGATTCTGAGCCTCGTCGATGATCAGCGCGACGTTCTTCCCGTCTCCGAGCTGATCGATGAGGTAGCGGTTGAGACTCTGGAGCATGGCGGCGCGCGTCGTGGTCGGAACGGGGACGCCGAGTTCGTGATGGATCATCTCGAGGAGATCCGTGAAGTCGATTCCGGTGTGGAACACGAATACGCTGCGGATGTCGTCATCCAGGTTGGCCAGCAGGTTGTGCAGCAGCGTGGTCTTGCCGGTGCCCACCTCGCCCGTCACCATGATGAAGCCCTTGCGCTCGCGAACTCCGTAGAGGAGGTTCGCGAAGGCCTCCTGGTGGCTGGGAGACATGTAGAGAAAGTGGGGGTCGGGCGTAACGTTGAAGGGTTTCTCGCGCAACCCGAAGAACTCAAGATACATGTTTCACTCCTTGGCGCCGGCTCGAAGCCGGTCCGCGAGGTCGGCGGGGACGCGCCAGTGCCGGCCCCCGTGCTGCTGCTCGTCGAAGTAATAGCGGATGACGTGCTTCGGCGCCACCATGGCGATCAATTCCGGCCTGTCTCGATCGACAGGCACGGACGGGTCGACCGTATGCCGCAGGTCGCAGGAGCGGCTCGGAAGCGCCATGAAACAGGCCGGCCGCGGGGAGAAGACCAGGAGGCAAATAATTCCCAGATGTCGCGGCCGGCCGCCCTCCCGACGAGGCCCAGCCGCAGACGCCCTCACCGCCCGGAGACGCCGGATTCAAGGCCTCTCCCCGCACCCGAGATCGCGAGGCGCAGCAGGCGTGAACGGCCTCGGCCACAGGCGACATGGGGGGTTTCCTTTCCGCGAGAAATGACTACGCTATCGGTCGATTCGATGGATCGTCAAAGCGAGGTGACGATGTGCCCTTTCGAGTGCGTTCTGGCATCGAGAGTGCATTCGCAAGGAAGATGACAACTCACCGGGAACCTCGCACCGGCATCGGAAGTCACGCGATACGTGCCCCGAAAGGGGAAATGACGGTTCGGGCTCGTCTTGCGGGCCACGACCCCAAGGGAACGGGAAGGAAGAATTTGCCATGAAGGTGCCTTTTCTGGATCTGAAAGCCCAGTACCAGCAGATCAAAGACGAGCTGCTTCCTGAAATCACTTCGATCATGGAGCGAGGTGCCTTCATCGGCGGCCCCGCCCTTCAGGAGTTCGAGCAGGCCTTCGCGGAGTTCTGTGGGGCCAACTTCGCCGCGGGTGTCGGCAACGGCACCGACGCTCTCCAGCTCGCCTGTCGCGCGGCGGGAATCGGAGAGGGCGACGAGGTCATCACGGCGGCGAACACCTTCGTGGCCAGCGTGGAGGCGATCGCCCTCGCGGGAGCCACGCCCGTGCTGGTCGACATGGATCCGGACACCTACCACCTTCGCATCGACCGGATCGAGGCCGCCATCACGCCTCGGACGAAAGCGTTGATGCCGGTGCATCTCTACGGCGATCCCGTCGACATGGATCCCGTGCTGGAGATCGCCGAAAGGCGCGGCCTCATGGTGATCGAGGACGCGGCTCAGGCGCACGGAGCCCTGTACAAGGGACGTCGCTGCGGCTCCATGGGCGACATGGCGGGTTTCAGCTTCTACCCAGGAAAGAACCTGGGCGCCTACGGCGACGGCGGCGCGGTGACCGCGAAGAGCGAGGAGCACAAGATCGCCATCAAGCAGATCGGCGATCACGGCAGCCCCCGGAAGTACCATCACGAACAGCTCGGGACGAACAGCCGTCTCGACGCCATCCAGGCCGCCGTGCTCAAGGTGAAGCTGGGTCACATCGACCGCTGGAACGAAGGTCGTCGCAGGGCGGCGGCCGCCTACGCCGACCGGCTGACGGGCGTGGGCGATCTGAAGCTGCCCAGCACCCGCGAAGGCCACGTGCCGGTGTTCCACCTGTACGTGATCCGGAGCGAGCGGGTGGAGGCGATCGACAAGGCGCTGGCCGAGGCGGGGGTTGGCTTCGGCTATCACTATCCCAGTCCTGTGCATCTTCAGCCCGCCTTCAGCCATCTCGGGGGGCCGGGAAGCTTCCCCGAGGCCGAACGAGGGGCGAAGGAGATACTGAGTCTGCCGATGTTCCCGGAGCTGGAAGATGCGATGATAGAACAGGTTTGCGAAACCGTGCGAGGGGTATTCTAACCCTCGCACTTTACAGGGACCGCCCTGCTTTGGTATGATTTACGTACCCAAGCAGCCGCGGAGGCTCTATCGACTCTTGCTATCGCACCGATCGGATGGAGAATTGCAACGAAGACCGCCTGAGTGCGGGTGCATGACTCTTTCCTAGCCTGAACTGCAACGTAGTCAGACAGCAGAGGTCGATAGCTCATGGCTGGCAATCCCGTGTTATCCCAATCCGATACTGAACAGGATTCCGTGATGAATGTCGCGGAGCAGTCCTCTACAGGGGAGATCGTCCCCGTGGAGGACCTCATCCATTTCCCCATCAGGGACTCCCTGCTGTACCGAGTGGGGAAGCGGATCCTGGACATCCTCTTCAGCGGCGCGGGCATCCTACTGTTCCTGCCCCTGATGTTGCCTCTGGCCATCCTCATCCGGCTGGAGAGTGACGGGCCCATCTTCTTCAAGCAGATCCGCGTGGGGCGCAACCGCAGGCACTTCGTCTGCTACAAGTTCCGTTCCATGGTGAACGACGCCGAGACCTTGAAGGAGGAGATCGGATACATGAACGAGGCCGAGGGGCCGATGTTCAAGATCCGGAACGATCCGCGAATCACGCCCCTGGGGAGCTTCCTGCGAAGGAGCAGCCTGGACGAGCTGCCTCAGCTCTTCAACGTGCTGAAGGGCGACATGAGCATCGTCGGGCCCCGTCCCCAGATCCCCTCCGAGGTGGAGGACTACGAACCCTGGCACTATCGCCGCCTCGAGGTCACCCCCGGCATCACCTGTCTGTGGCAGGTCTCAGGGCGCAGCAGCATCGGTTTCGACGAGTGGATGCGCCTGGACATGGAGTACGTGAAGATGAGGAGTTTCCTCTTCGATCTGAAGATCCTGCTCCGGACCCTGCCCGCCATCATAGCCAGGAGAGGCGCTTACTAGTCTTGATCAACCGGCAGAGAGGGAACTTGGCCGGACATCCGGGGCTGCCCTGGATCGCCTTCCTCGTCGCACTCGCGGCGAGGGTGTTCCGTATTCGACATCAGAGCTTCTGGGTGGACGAGATCTTCACCCTCAATTCCGTCCGGCACGTCATCGACGTGGATGCCGGCCATCTCCTTCACGACCTCCACGGTCCGCTCTACACCGCCGTCGCGGCGCTGCTCTCCGGGCTGCTGCAGGGGGAGTGGCTGCGTCTCATCTCGGCCGTCGCGGGAGCCCTGGCCGTTCTGCCGATCCATGCTTGGGTGCGCCGCATCGCCGGAGAAAATGCCGCCGCGGTGGCCGCATTCCTCGCGGCCCTGAGCCCTTTCGCAGTGTGGTACGGGCAGGAGCTGCGCAACTACAGTTTCGTCCTGCTGTTCAGTGCTCTCGCCCTTCTGGCGATCGAGTCCTGGCGGGAACGGGATCCCGGCGTCCGGGATTTCCTGAGCTTCGTGCTCTGGGCCTGGCTGGGTCTTCTCTCCAACCTGACCTTCGTCCTGTTCCTGATCGCCCTGGGCATCGCGTCGACGCTCGGAGCCTCGCGTCGTCGTCTGCGTCACCTCGCCTGGATGGCCGCGGCCGGTGTCCTGGTGGCTCTTCTCAGCCTGCCCTGGACCATGACCTTCGTTCGAGACATGCAACCGCAGCGGCTCGTCGTCGACCAGCCGGCCTGGGATGAAACGCCCCTGAGGGGGGAAACCACCTTCACGCCCCTGGCGATTCCCTACACCATGTACACCCTTCTCGGCGGGTTCTCGCTGGGGCCCTCCCTCGAGGAACTGCACCGCGGTACCGGTAGCGCCGTGAAGGGACATCTGCCCCTGCTCGTCCTGGCCGGAGGGCTCTTCGCCTCGACGGTTGTCCTCGGTTTCCTCGGACTGAGCGGAAGGCGCAAGCTCGAGTTCGCACTACTGGCCTTGGTCATTCTGGGTCTGGCCAGTTTCCTGGCAATCAAGAACTTCAAGGTGTTCAACGTACGTTACGTGAGTATGCTGTGGCCCCCTTTAATCCTGCTTGTCGCACAGGGAGCAATTGCGGTAAAAATGGTGCGATTGAGGCAGGCTCTGGTGGCCGGCCTCTTCGCCCTGTTCCTCTTCGCGCTGTCTCAGCACTACTGGAATCCCACCTATGCGAAGGCGGACTTGCGGGCGGCTGCCGAGGAGCTGGAGACCTTCGCCGACGAGGAGTCCCTGGTTCTGGTCGCCGTGGTGGCGGATCCGTTCCAGCACTACTTCCAGGGCCCCCAACGGGTAAAGGGCCTCTGGCCGGGCATGGGTCCGAAGGAAATCCGGCAAAGAGCCGATGGGGAGACCTCGCCGGTGCTCCTCGTCAGCGCCCGGGACTGGGAGTGGGGGGACGAGCAGATCCTCCTGGAGGCGTTCGATGACCTCGAAGTCGAGAGGTCTGCAAAATTGCATGGTGTAAGGATTTACACCATGCGAAAAGCCCACTAGAGGGCGCTTGCTGGCACCTCTCTTGCATTGTTTCGGCGAGCAAGAGAGCTTCAGTAGGTTCAAACAGAGGGATATCTTACGGTATGCGCAATGGATTGCACCTCGGAAAGGCTGGCCTGTACCTACTGGTGGGCCTGCTTCTCCTCGTGAACCTGTCTGCTTGCGGAGGCAACGGAGTCCCCGTCGAAGTACGCCAGATCGTCGAGGACGAACTCGACGACAGCGCGGAACTCATGGAGACGCCCCAGACCTACTTCATCGGCCCCGGGGATCGGCTTCACGTGAGCTACCTGGGCGAAAGCGTCCTGAACTCGAACATCATCGTCATGCCCGACGGCCGGATGAACACGCCCCTGGTCAAGGAATCGATCCTCGCCTCCGGTCTGACCATCGATCAGTTGCGGGAAGAGGTGGAGATCCAGCTGAGCGACTATCTCGTGGAGCCGCAGGTCTTCATCCACCCTCAGGAGATCGGCAACCAGCACGTCTTCGTGCTCGGCGAGGTCCGCAATCCGCATCTGGCCACCGCCCAGCCCCTGACCCTGGCAGGGGTCATCAGCGCGTGCGGTGGAATCACGAGGGACGGACAGAAGAAGCAGATCCTCGTGATCCGCAAGACCGCGGACGGGGAGCACAAGGTCTTCGACGTGAACTTCATGAAGCTGCTCAAGGGCAAGTCCGCTTTGCCGAACATCCCTCTTCAGCGCTACGATATCGTGATCGTGCCCAAGAACCGCGTCGCGCACTTGCGTGATTTCATGATGGCGGCTTTCGGCGACAACATCGTCGCCTTGAGATTCGCGATCGACGCTATCCTCGTTCAGGACGCCTTGAGCGAGCGTCTCAATCTCTACTACCAATCGAATTAGAGAACGGCGGACCGCAGAGCATGGAAGAAACAGTCGTCAAACCCGGAGAGCCGGACATTCAGGATTCCCAGCAGATCAGCCTGCGCGAATTCTACATGGTCCTGTTCGTCCACAAGTGGACCATCATCTCGTCGTTCATCATCATGCTCGTCGCGATTCTCTATGGTCTTTCCATCCGGGAAGAACTCGTCATCTCGTCCGTGAAGTTCTTCGTGAACCGATCTCTGCCCCAGCAGGCGTCGATGAGCCTCGTCAGCCGCCTGGACTGGGAAGAGGAGATCAACTCCATCGCCGAGATGGGGCGCAGCCAGGGTGTTCTCGTGGAGACGGCGAAGGCCTTCGATCATCTGCGCGGCTGGGAGGACCCGCCCGCCTCCCGCACCAACGAGATGGCCGCGGAACTTGCGACGGTCGTCGAGGTGGTACCGGTCCAGGAGACGGACATCATCAACATCATGGTGCGCGACATGGACGCCGACACGTCGCTCATCCTCGCCGAACTCTACGGAGATGCCTTCCTCCGGGAGTTCAGTCGCGTATCCCAGATCAGCCACAGTCGCGAGTACTTCGAGGAAGCCTTGAAAGTGGTCGAGGGCAATATCCAGCGGGCGAAGGACAGCAAGGCCGCGCTCCAGGAGGAGATGGACCTCTACGACTGGCATCATGAGCAGATCGCCATCTCCGATGTGGCCAAGCACTACAATCGGAAGCTGGACAGTGCCCGGATGGCGCGGGAGCTCTACGAACGTCAGGTCGAGCTCGAGATGGGATTCTTCGAGGACCCGGATAACTTCATCCTCACGAAGCCCCTTCGCGACGACAAGATCATCTCCACGCTCGAGTTCAAGGTCACCGAATCGAGAATGGAACTGGCCGAACTGAGGTCGCGATACCAGCCGGAGCATCGTCTCGTGAAGGCCAAGCAGGCCGAGATCGAGACCAAGAAGAAGCAACTCGCGGCGATGATCGAGAAGACCATCCATGAGCACATGATCGTCCTCGAGCAGATGATCACCTCCGAGGAGATGTTCGCGGAGGCCGCCCTCGATGCTTCCCAGAAGCTCGAGAACATCCCGACCCTCGCGGTCCAGCTCGAGTACTACGATTCGTACATAAATGCCCAGTGGCTGCTCTATCGGGATCTGATCTCGAAGTTCTCCGACGTGCGGGCCAGCGAGGAGCAGAGCCTGATCGAGAAGAGAATCGTCCGGCTCGGGCCACCCAACATCGGCGGCATCGAGGGCGAGTTGCCCAAGGTCGTCGTCTTCGTGGTGGTGCCTCTGTTCGCGCTGCTGCTTTCCGTGGCCATCGCGTTCATGAAGGAAGCCACCACGCACACCTTCCAGAAGCCCGTGGAGCTCGAGGAGTACACCGGACTGCCGGTCCTTGCCAGCTTCAGGAAGCTGTAGGGGATAGCATGAAGCATTTCATCAAGCAGGGCCTGTCGGGGGAAGCTCCCGACACCAGTCATTTCCATGCCCGGATTCGCCCCGAGCTGGAGTCCATGTACGCGGCCATCAAGCCGAAGCTGGAAACGTCTCGGCCCTTCATCTACATGGGATCGAGCGGAAAGGGCGAGGGCGTCAGCACCGTCGGGTGGGCGCTCGCCTACTACGTGGCCATGCGCGAGAAAGAGGAATGCCTCTTCATCGACGGCGACATCAACAACCCCTCGATTCGCACCACATCCGAGATGCCCGATCAGGGGCTCCACGAATTCCTCGAGGGCGACACCGAGTTTCGCGAGTTGCCCTTTCCGACGGAACTGGTATCCCTGGCGGCGATCCACAGCGGGCACCACCTGGATCGGTTCGTGCGGCTGGCCGAGGAGAAGGTGGAGAAGCTGGTCGCAGAATCGACGCGATACTACCGGGCGGTCATCTTCAACGCTCGACCCGGATTCAGTAAGTTCAACGAGCAGTGGGCACGGCACAGCGATCTCGTGCTCCTCGTCGCGAGCTACCGTTCGACGAAACGCGAGATCCTGCGGCAGACCCTTCGTGGATTCAAGCAGGCCGACATCAACATCGATGGCCTCGTGTTCAACAAGCAGGAATATCCGATTCCCGACTTCCTCTACCGCCGAATCTGATCATGCCGAAAGTCGTCTTTCAACAGCGACCGTGGTGGAGACGACTCGACGACAAGCTGAACATGGACGGCACCGTCTTCATGGCCGTCTTCTTCGGTTTGTTGTTGTCGGGAGCGTTCCTGTCGGGTAGCTGGTTCATGCTGATCAGCGTTGCCCTGGTCCCCATCGCGCTTCAGGCCGTCATCAAGAACACGATGATCGTGTTTCTCATCTGGATCGGTTCCTCGCCTATCCTGAGCAACTTCGTGCGCGTCGAGATGGGCGCGGGCGTCCCCGACATCACCCTCAACCGCGTCGCCGCGCTGCTGCTCATCATGACGCTGCTGTTCCAGGTGGCGGTGAAGATGCGCAGGATGTTCACCTTCAAGCCGATCGAATGGATGATGATCTCGATCGTGCTGCTCCTCGTGCCGGCGATCGTGCGGGGAGAGGATCCGATCCAGGCTTCGCAGCTGATCTTCGACCACATCGTGACGCCCATGATCGTGTTCTTCCTCGCGAAGAACCTGCTGACGGGCCGGCAGGACATTCGCCCACTCATCTGGACCCTGGGCATCGTGACGCTCTATTGCGCGGTTCTCGGTTTCCAGGAGCACTACACGGAGTACAGCCTCTTCACGGAGACCGGCGAGCTCACCTGGCAGAACGAGGATCTGGCCGACCGTATCCAGGGTCCCTTCCAGACGCCCCAGATCCTCGGCACGGTGATGATGGGCGGCGTCGTGTTCTTTTTCTACATGATGATCGACTCGAAGAAGCTCTGGGAGCGCACGGCCTCGTTCGCGATCCTCGTCATCCATTCTATGGTGACCTACTGGACCTACCGGCGGTCGGTCTGGATGGGCTACTTCGCCACGCTGGTGTTCCTCGGTCTCGTGGAGAAGCGGTTCCGCAAGCCCCTGGCCATCATGCTCATCATCGCCCTGCTGGCGATGCTCGCGAACTGGAACCGCATCTACGATTCGGCCGTGTTCCAGGAGCGCCTCGCCAATTCGCGGACGGTGAACGACCGCTACATCGTCTGGATGACATCCTGGGAAATCGCCAAGGAGTTCCCTGTCTTCGGCACCGGCATCGGCTGGTTCCGCTTCTACTACGAGAAGCACTTCACGTTCTTCGGCAACACCGTGACGACCGACTTCGCCCACGGTATCGCCTCTTCCCACAACAGCTACATCCATCTCTGGGTCGAAGGAGGTGTCGTCGTGTTAGTCCCCTACATGGTCATGCTCTGGATGTTCGTGTGGCGGGTCTATCAACTGTTATCGAGACGACTTGTCCACCCGAACATCGGATTGATGGAGATCATGGTGTTCGTGGGGCTCTTCACGACCCAGTATGTCCAGGCTCTTACCACCGACCAGGTGTTCCACGCCCAGTACGGTGCGATCCTGATCTTCCTGCTGGGAGGCGTGCTGTTCCAGGACTGCGTTCCGGGGCCGAATGCGGGAAGCCGTCGTCTGATCCTACCCGACATGGATAGCGATGCGGAGAGTCCAGGGTCTCTGCCCCCGAGGGGCAAGCGGTGAACGTAGCGATCCTCGCGCCGATGGCCGCCGGAGCCTTTCTGGAGACCACGGAGGGTTCGGTGGGAGGCGCGGAGAAGCAACTGGCTCGACTCGGGAAGACACTCGTCGAGCGGGGGCATTCGGTCGACGTGATCGTCAGTGGACATTCCGTCGACCCGGAAACGGGACCATCCGGGTGTCGGCTCTGGCCCCTGTTTCCGCTCACCGGCCCGCCCGTGTTCAAGGCGCTCCACCCCAAGGCCAGCTCCCTGTTCCGCTGGCTACGACGCCGGCGAATCGATGCGGTCGTCCAGCGGGGGGCCGCCGATCTCACGGGCATCAGTCGAGCCGTCAGCGCTGCCCTCGGAATCCCCTTCGTCTACTCGGTCGCCAGCGAGAGCGACCTCGAGCCCGGTCGCGAGATCGTGCCCAATCCCCAGGATCGCATCCTCTACCGCCTCGGAGCCGGCGGCGCGGATCTGATCGTCGCCCAGACGCGGGATCAGGCGCGACAGGCACGACGCCTGTTCGGCGGACGGGTGACGAGGATTCCGTCCTTCTTCCAGGGACGCCTCGAGGGGCCACCGCTTGAGGCACCCGGGGATAAGATCCTGTGGGGAGGGAATCTCAGGGCGGTCAAGCGCCCGGAGTGGCTGATCGCGATCGCCGACAGCATGCCCGAGCGGCGATTCGTCGTGTTCGGCGGACCGGCGCGCGGACACGAGAACTACGCCCGGCGCATCCAGGCCGAGTTCGAAGCTCGTGAGAACATCGACTACCGGGGGGCCGTATCTCCCGCCGCGCTGCCATCGATCTATCAGGAGTGTGGAGTCCTGATCAACAGCTCCGAAACGGAGGGCTTCCCCAACACCTTTCTGGAGGCCTGGAACCATGGCCTCCAGGTGGTTTCCAGCGTCGATCCCGACGGCGTGCTCACCCGGCGGGGGTACGGAAGGGCGGGCTGTTCGCTGTCCTCGCTCACCAGTGCCCTCCAGGAGACCTTGGACGAGGATCCTTCCCGTCTTGCGGGCAGACGCGAGCGGGCCTGGAAGCATCTGATGTCTGAACACGGTACACAGCAGCTTGGGGAGCGATGGGAAGCGGCGATCGGGGATATTCGCAATTCCCGATAATTTCCATTACTGCAACATCGTAGAACTTCTCCAGATACGCCGCTTTCCCCTGGCAGCCGATTTTCGAACTGTGCTATAATCCTGCTCAATACGGCAGTGCGACATCCCCATGTGACAGTGATCCCTGACCGGCGGAGGCCCTATCGTCTGATCGCTATCGAGTTTCACTGCTAGGCTTGAATCGCATCTCAGCTGTTCATCGAGGAGTTCGAGCTTGAAGAAGACATCCATGATGGCCAACGCCGCGGCGGAGGCATACAGGGTTTCAGTTCCCCACTTGACCCTGGTCACCCAACCTGCCGCACCGAGCGCCTATCGACGTGGTGCCCATGCGAAGCGGACACTTGATTTCGTGGCCGCTCTCTTGGGCATTATCGTGCTTGCCCCCCTGTTCATCGTCCTGTACCTGGCCGTGAGGCTGGGATCGCGGGGTCCCGCTCTCTACACGCAGCGCCGTGTCGGCGAGAACGGACAGACCTTCCAGTTCTTCAAGTTCAGGACCATGGTGCACAGGAACGATGACTCCATTCATCGCGCCTACTCGCAGCGCCTCATCAACGGCTGGGCCGGCAAGGGGCAGGGGACGAGCTACAAGATGACGGACGACCCCAGGGTCACTCCGCTCGGGCGCTTCCTGCGCAAGAGCAGCCTCGACGAGCTGCCTCAGCTCTTCAACGTGCTCAAGGGAGAGATGAGTCTGGTCGGTCCTCGGCCACCCATCGCCTACGAGGTGGAGTACTACCAGGACTGGCATCGCCAGCGCCTGGAGGCGAAGCCGGGAATCACGGGGCTCTGGCAGGTTAGCGGACGCAGCCAGGTGCCTTTCGATGAGATGGTGATGCTCGACATCCACTACATGGAGCACTGGTCCATGCTGCTGGACCTGAAGATCCTCTTGAAGACCATCCCTGTGGTATTTTTCGGCGTTGGGGGCTATTGAGCCCTATTCTTGCTAGATTTCCTTGATCGGCCGATGGAAGCGCTAGCCAAGGAAGGCGAAGCCATGCTCGGCCCGGGAATGAGGAGAGCGAAATGATCTCGATCGGCGTTATCGGAGTTGGCTACTGGGGACCTAACCTGATTCGGAATTTCATCAACCAGCCGGACACACGGGTCACCAAGATCTGCGACCTGTCGAGGGATCGCCTCGAGCACATGAAGCAGCTCTATCCCTTCCTGGAGACCACCCAGGACTACACCGAACTCCTCGAAGATCCGGGCATCGACGCCATCGTCGTCGCGACGCCCGTGACGACCCACTTCAAGTTCTGCAAGGAGGCCCTCGAGGCGGGCAAGCACGTGTTCGCCGAAAAGCCTCTGACAGGTAACGCCGACGACAGCCTGCAGCTCGTTCGCCTTGCCAAGGAGAAGAACCTGGTCGGCATGGTGGGGCATACCTTCATCTACTCGCCCGCCGTGCTCAAGATCAAGGAGCTGCTGGATTCCGGCGAGCTGGGCGACATCCACTACATCAGCACCACGCGCGTGAACCTGGGCCTGTTCCAGGAGGACATCAACGTGGTCTGGGATCTGGCTCCCCACGACATCTCCATCTTCAACTACCTCCTTGAGTCCGAGGCGGAGAAGGTTCAGGGAGTCGGGCAGAGCTATATCCAGCCCGGCATCGAGGACGTCGCGTTCCTCACCTACACCTATCCCAGCGGCGCGCTGGCGCATATCCACGTGAGCTGGCTCGACCCCAACAAGATCCGCAAGACGACGGTGGTGGGCTCGAAGAAGATGCTGGTGTACGACGACACCTCGAACACCGAGAAGATCCGCGTCTACGACAAGGGCGTCGACGTGCAGCGCCACTACGACACCTTCGGGGAGTTCCATCTCGCCTATCGATTCGGCGATATCCACATTCCCAAGCTCCAAGACGGCGAACCGCTCAAGTCCGAGACCGCGCACTTCCTGGACTGCGTCCGCAACGGCACGGCCTGCCGCTCCAGCTTCGAACATGGCCACCAGGTGGTTTGTTCGCTGGAGTCCGCATGCACATCCATGGTAGAGAATGGACGCAGCATCGAGATCAACTACAATCTCTCCGGCGCCGTCTAGTCCGGCCAGATCTGGAGGACACCATGGAGGGTGACCTGCGTATCCCCGATCACGTGAATCTGGGCGAGGTCCGGAACATCGACGCCGGCGTCCTGCTGGGCTATCGCACCGGCCGTCGCGACGTTCCCCTCGAGCTCGTCATCGGCGCCGGTGCGTTTCTGCGCTCCGGCACCGTCATCTACCAGGGGACGCGCATCGGCACGGGACTCGAGACCGGCCACAACGTCGTGATCCGCGAGGAGAACGAGATCGGCGACGAGTTCGCCGTCTGGAACAACACGGTGATCGACTACGGCTGCAAGATCGGCAATGGCGTGAAGATCCACACCAACTGCTACATCGCCCAGTTCACCGAGATCCACGACGGCGTTTTCATGGCGCCCGGTGTCACGATCGCGAACGATCCCCACCCCGGCTGTCCCCAGTCCTCCGAGTGCATGCGCGGCCCGATCATCGAAGCCGGCGCGCAGATCGGGGTGAACGTGACGATCCTGCCCATGGTGCGGATCGGCGCCCGCGCACTCGTGGGCAGCGGTGCGGTCGTGACGAAGGACGTACCGCCCGATACGGTGGTCTACGGCAATCCGGCCAGGCCCGGACGCTCCATCTACGAGCTCGACTGTCCCGTCGATCTGCGGGAGCGACCCTACGACCCTCCCGCTTGAGGCCGAAATGGCGCACAGCGGCGGACTCCTCACTCTCGCGTCCACACTCGCCGTCGGCGGAGGCGAGCGCGTCCTCGAGACCCTGCTCACCGGCCTGGCGAATCGAGGATTCAAACAGAGGATCCTCTTCCTCAAGGAGCCCGGTCCCATCGGCGAGGCGCTCGTGGATGGGGGCATCCCCGCCACGACCCTCGGTCTGAAAGACACCCGTCATCCGCGGGTTCTCCTCGCTCTTCTCCGGGAGCTCAAGAGGGACACCCCGGATCTCCTCTATCTCCAGGACCACCACGACTGCCTGTTCTGGGGCCGCATCGCCTCCGCCCTGGCGGGTTTTCTGCCCGCCGTCTCTCCCGTACACAGTTCGGCGCAGGGCCGCCTGCGCGCCTTTCGGGGCTACAACCGGCTCGTGTTGGGCCTGAGCCCCTTCCTGGCGACGCTGGGCCCCTGGCAGGAGGCGGCGCTTCAGAGGCGAGAGGGGGTTCCCAGGGGCTGCTGGGTGACGGTGCCCAATCCGGTGGCCGCGCCCGCCGCGGCGGTGGCCGCATCCGAACTGGAGAAGCGCTCCGGACCGGTTCGCCTGGTCACCGTGGCGGCGCTCCGGCCGGAGAAGCGACTCGACCGCATGCTGCGTCTGGCCGCGGCGCTTGCCGAGCGGAGGCGGTTCACCCTGACCCTGATCGGCGACGGCCCCGAGCGCGGTCGTCTGGAATCACTGCGAACCGAACTGGGCATCGACGAGAACGTGGAGTTCATGGGCCGACGCGAGGACGTCCCCGCGCTCCTTCCCGACTACGATCTATTCCTGCTCACCAGCGGCGAGGAGGCACTACCGGTGAGCGTGCTCGAAGCGCTGACGGCCTGCCTGCCCGTGGCGGCCCCGCCTCACGGCGCCATTCCGTCGTTGCTTGGACAGGGTAAGCACGGACTGCTCTTCGCTGGCGATGATCATGAAGCCTGGGCCACGCAGCTGCACGGTTATCTCGATGCCCTGCCGGACTCCGAAGCGTTGCGCTCCAGGAGTCGCGAACTCCTGGTGCAGCACTCGCCGGAGGCCTTCCTCGACAGGTACCAGAGGTACTTCCTCAACCTGGGGATGGCGTCGTGAAGATTCTCCAGGTGAACAAGTTCCTCTACCCAAAGGGCGGCGCCGAGGTGGTGTGCCTCTCCCTGACGGAGGCCCTCAGGGAACGCGGGCACGAGGTGCGGCTGTTCGGCATGGCCGACTCCAGGAACCCCGAGAGCCCCGACGCCGATTGCTACCCCGCCAATGTGGACTACCACGCCAGTCGTGGTCTGGGGCGCAAGGCGGGTGAGGCGCTGAGGACCATCTACGGCTTCGAGGCGCGACGGGGCATGGAGGAGATGCTCCGCCGTTACCAACCGGATCTGATCCATGCCCACAACATCTACCATCAGCTCACGCCGTCGATCCTCTCGCCGGCGCGCCGCATGGGTGTTCCGGTTCTGCTCACGTTGCACGACTACAAACCGCTCTGTCCCGTCTACACCTTCCTGCGCGATGGAGAAGTGTGCGAACGCTGTCTCGGCAAGACGCCCTGGCCTTTGCTTTCGGGACGGTGCAAGGACGGCGATCCCGTCGCCAGCTCGATCCTCTTCCTCGAGGCGCTCCTGCACCGGGTCCTGGGCAGCTATCGCAGGGGAGTCGCTCTTTTCAGTTCGCCGAGCGGATTCCTGCGCGACAAGATGATCGCCGGCGGAACTCCCGCCGAGCGCGTCGTCTTTCTGCCCAACGCGCTGCCGATGCCCCGGAATATCCTGGATCGCCCCTGGGAGCCGCCCGCGGGCACGTCCGCGCCGAATCTCATCTGGGTGGGGCGCATGAGCCACGAGAAGGGGCTCGGTTCCCTGTTGCGGGCCGTGGCCGCCTGCGAGGCTCCGCTCCGTCTGCGACTCGTCGGAGACGGCCCCGAGGAGACCGGCCTGCGCGAACTCGCCGGTAGGCTTGAGCTGGGAGAGAAGGTGGAGTGGCTCGGTCGTCGATCACGGGAGGAGATACCGGTTCTTCTCGCCGAGTCCGACGGGAGCGTGCTGCCGAGCGAATGGTACGAGAACGCGCCGCTCTCCCTGCTCGAATCGCTCGCCCTCGGTCGACCGGTGATCGCCAGCGAGATCGGGGGCATCCCGGATATGCTGCGGGACGGCGAGACGGGCTGGCTGTTCGCCGCCGGGGATCGGAAGGCCCTCGCGAAGGTCCTGAACGAGTGGGCCACCTCTCCGGGCGAGAGGAGTCGTCGCGGACAGGCGGCCTACGAGGACGCCAGGCGACGATTCCACCCGGACACGATCACGGACCAGACCGTGGAGATCTACCAACGCCTTCTATCCTGAAACTCTACCTCCCCTTTCATGTTGCCAGTCTCGCGACAGGACTGCTATCCTGCCGCCGCTCGTTGGCAATGGGAGGAGAGAAACCATGATTAAGCGCTTTGCCGTCATCATGATGGCACTGGTGGCCTTCGGGGCATGCAGCCCCAAGGAACCCGTTCAGAACGACCCGTGGCTGGAGACGAAGACGGAACCCGCCAGCTACGAGGCCGAGGCCGACACCCTGACCTACGACTTCCTGACGGAAAGCGGAGCCGAGGCCGAGGCCGAGGTTGCGCCCGAGCCCGATCTGCCCGTCCTCGACGAGGCTCCTGCGGAGACAGTGGTCGCCACACCGCCTCCCGCGCCGGAGCCCGAGGCCACGATGACGGAGATCCACAGCGGTCCGCTATTCTACGTGCAGATCTTCGCGAGCAGCAATCGCAAGAGCGCGGAGGAGATCGCACTCAAGGCCGATACCCGACTCGACCAGACCGTTCGGATCCTGTTCCTCGATCCCTACTACAAGGTCCTGGTGGGGGGCTTCGCCGACAAGGACGATGCGGTGGTCCTGCGACGAGACCTCACGGAGATCGGCTACCCGGACGCCTGGATTTTCGAGCACTGATCGGACGTCATGCCCGAGCTTCGTAAAGACCCCGTGATCGGTCGCTGGGTGATCATCGCCAGCGAAAGGGGGAAACGTCCGATGGACTTTCCCCATCGCCGCCCTTCCAGCAAGGG
>CAYNQX010000018.1:18140-31626 GCA_964399495.1 uncultured bacterium | reverse complement strand
CGGCTGGATGATGCCGTCCGCAAGGACATGGCGGAGGTGCTCGGGACACTTCTCAGGAAGATCAACATCGCGCTCGACGAGCCGGCCTACAACTTCGTCATCCACACTGCGCCGATCAACGACGGCCGCGAATGGTACTTCCACTGGCACCTGGAACTCATGCCCAAGCTGACCCGCGTGGCCGGTTTCGAGTGGGGAAGTGGCTTCTACATCAATCCGACGCCGCCGGAGGATGCCGCCGAGTACCTGCGCAAGATTTCCGTGGAGAGCGAACAGTCCTGACTGATAGGAGGACGCCGTGGCCGACTCGATGAGGATCGCGTTCCTGTCCGCAGAGGCGGTTCCTTTCGTCAAGGCCGGAGGTCTCGCCGATGTAGCGGGCGCGCTGCCCGCGGAGATCGCCTCGCGCGGCCACGACGTGGATCTCATCCTGCCCCTCTACCGCTCCGTGGATCGCGAGCGCTTCCCACTGACGG
This sequence comes from uncultured bacterium, assembly GCA_964399495.1. Classification (GTDB taxonomy): domain Bacteria; phylum Krumholzibacteriota; class Krumholzibacteriia; order JACNKJ01; family JACNKJ01; genus CAYNQX01. The sequence continues at coordinate 31,150 of CAYNQX010000018.1, read as the reverse complement.
AGATCGGCAAAGGGCGCGTCCTCTTTTTCGGCGACGGCGACGAGAGCCGGTTCGGCATCCTCGAACACAGGGCCAACGATCGTCTGCGTGTCCTGTTCATCGACGCTCCTCACTACTTCGATCGCGAAGGACTCTACACCGATCCGGACACGGGCATCGCCTATTCGGACGACGGCGACCGCTTCCTCTTCTTCTCCCTCGCGGTGCTCGAGACCCTGGGCGATCAAGCGAATCCGATCGACCTGATCCACTGCAACGACTACCACACCGGCATGGTGCCGTCGCTTCTGGAGAGGAACTTCCGGCACCGGAAGGCTCTCGCTGAAACCGCCACGGTCTACTCGATTCACAATCTCGCCTACCAGGGGCTGTTCCCATCAAGCCTTCTGGATCGGGCCGGCATCCACGAGAGCGAGTCGAAGCCAGGCTCTCCTTTCGAGTTCTGGGGAAAGCTGAACTTCATGAAGGCGGGAATCTGCCAGGCCGACCTGCTCTCGACGGTGAGCCCGCGCTACGCCGTCGAAATCACCCAGAGCGCCGAGCAGGGTTGCGGGCTCGAGGGCTTGCTGGCGGAGCGGGGAGACGCGCTGGTGGGCATCCTCAACGGCATCGACCCCGAGGCCTGGAATCCCGCAGACGATCCTCTGATCGAGAGCGCCTTCACCTCCGAAGACCCGGATCCCGGCAAGGAAGTGAACAAGATCGCCCTGCTCGCCGAGGCCGGTCTGACCTACGATCCGGAGGTCGCCGTCGTGGGCATCGTCTCGCGACTCGTCAGCCAGAAGGGCTTCGACCTCTTCGAGCCGATCATGCGCCGCCTGATGTCGCTGCCCGTCCAGCTGGTCGTCCTGGGCACCGGCGAGAAGGCGATAGAGGCGCTATTCACCGAGTATGCCAAGAGATACAAGGATCAGGTCGGGCTCTTCCTCAAGTATGACAACCGTCTCGCCCATCGGATCGAGGCGGGCTCCGACTTCTTCCTGATGCCGAGCCGCTACGAACCCTGCGGCCTGAACCAGCTCTACAGCCTGCGTTACGGATCCCTGCCCCTGGTGCGGGCAACGGGGGGCCTTGCCGACACCGTCATCGACCTCGAGCAGGATCCCGCACACGGCAACGGCTTCACCTTTTCGAACTACTCCGGAGAGGCGATGCTCGGCATGATCAAACGCGCCCTGGCCTGTTTTTCGGATCGTGAGGCGATGAACGCCGTCCGGAAGCGCATCATGAAGCAGGACTTCTCATGGGAAAAGGCCGCCGAGGCCTACGAAAACCTCTACCTCGCCGCCGTCGCCCTTCGTGGCGGGGAGCCCGAGGCGGCGGACGCCAGGCTGGTGAAAGCACGGGCGACTTCAGCGGGGAAAAGGGGCCGTGGGTCTTGACAGTTCAGGCCTTATCGCCTATTCATAGTGGGTCTTTCGCGGGAATAGCTCAGTGGTAGAGCACGACCTTGCCAAGGTCGGGGTCGCGAGTTCAAATCTCGTTTCCCGCTCCGACAGAAGCCTTCCGGTTGCGGCCGGAAGGCTTCTTGCATTTCAGCCATCAGGTGGGAGGCTACGACTCCGAGTTTTTCGCACTGCGGAGTTGAATGTCCCGCTGAATCTCGCTAGATTCTGATGCGCCGAAGGACGCGAGTTCAGCGTCGACGGCGATGCAAAGTGGCGGCATAGCCAAGTGGCTAAGGCGACGGTCTGCAAAATCGTTATCCCCGGTTCGAGTCCGGGTGCCGCCTCCTATATCTTGCCGGAGTGGCGGAACTGGGAGACGCAGGGGACTTAAAATCCCCCGGCGCAAGCCGTCCGGGTTCAATTCCCGGCTCCGGCACCCCTACTGACAAGAGACAAGCTTCGAGGCCTCGCTTCCGGCGGGGCCTCTCTTTTTTACGCCAAGGCCACTTCGGGCCGACGATTACGTCTCCCGGACTCTGCCACAATGGCCTGAACCGCTTCGAGGGCTTTCAGCCAAGGTGGCACCTGGACTGCCATGCCGACAGGCGCCCTGATGAGTCGATTTGACGGTGATTCCGTCGGGAGTCACAACTGCCTGCCATACAGTCCGTTAGTCGGCATGGCTCGCTGTCGCCATTGTGGCACGAGTCTTTCCTTAGGGGACGCGAGAGAGAACCTGTTCCCCGTTCAATAGGAGAAGCCATGGGTAAGGTCATCGGAATCGATCTTGGAACCACCAATTCCTGCGTCTCGGTCATCGAGGGCGGCGAGCCCAAGGTGATTCCCAACAGCGAAGGCCACCGGACGACGCCGAGCGTCATCGCCATCACCGAGGACGGGGAGCGCCTCGTCGGCCACATCGCCAAGCGGCAGGCCGTCACCAACCCTACCAACACGGTCTACTCGATCAAGCGCTTCGTCGGTCGCAAGTTCAACGAGGTGGGCCAGGAAATCAAAGAGGTACCCTTCGAGGTGGGCAAGGCGGACAACGGCGACGCCACGGTGCAGCTCGGCGACAAGCGCTTCACCCCGCCGGAGATCGGCGCCATGGTGCTGCGCAAGCTCAAGGAAACCGCCGAGGAGTATCTGGGCGAGAAGGTCACCGAGGCCGTCATCACCGTTCCGGCCTACTTCAACGACAGCCAGCGTCAGGCCACCAAGGACGCCGGCAAGATCGCCGGTCTCGACGTGAAGCGAATCATCAACGAGCCCACCGCGGCGGCGCTGGCCTACGGCATGGAGCGCAAGGACGACCACACCATCGCGGTCTTCGACCTCGGCGGCGGCACCTTCGACATCTCGATCCTCGAGCTGGGCGACGGCGTGTTCGAGGTGAAGTCGACCAACGGCGACACGCACCTGGGCGGCGACGACTTCGACCAGGTGCTCATCGAGTGGCTGGCCGACGAGTTCAAGGGCAAGGAGGGGATCGATCTCATGAGCGATCCCATGGCCGTGCAGCGCCTCAAGGAGGCCTCGGAGCAGGCCAAGAAGGAGCTCTCCACCCGCACGCAGACCGACATCAACCTGCCCTTCATCACCGCGGATCAGACGGGCCCCAAGCACCTGAACGTGAGCCTCACCCGCGCGAAGTTCGACGAGCTCACCGCCGCGCTCGTCGAGCGCACGGCCGGTCCCTGCCAGCGGGCCATCAGCGATGCCGGCCTCACCGCCGGCGACATCGACGAGGTGATACTCGTCGGCGGCTCCACGCGGATCCCTGCGGTGCGCGACAAGGTCATGTCGATCTTCGGCCGCGAGCCGAACCACAGCGTGAATCCCGACGAGGTCGTGTCGCTGGGCGCCGCGATCCAGGGAGGCATCCTCTCCGGCGACGTGCAGGACATCGTGCTGCTCGACGTGACCCCGCTCAGCCTGGGCATCGAGACCCTCGGCGGCGTCATGACCAAGCTGATCGAGCGCAACACGACAATCCCCTCGCGCAAGTCGCAGATCTTCTCGACGGCCGCGGACAACCAGGACACGGTCGACATCCACGTGCTCCAGGGCGAGCGCGAGATGGCCGGGAACAACAAGTCCATCGGCCGCTTCCAGCTCACGGGAATCCCGTCCGCTCCCCGCGGCATGCCCCAGATCGAGGTGACCTTCGACATCGACGCCAACGGCATCCTCTCCGTGAGCGCCAAGGACAAGGCCACCGGCAAGGAGCAGTCCATCAAGATCCAGGCGTCCAGCGGTCTCGACGACGCCGAGGTGGACCAGATGGTCAAGGACGGCGAGACCAATGCCGAGGAGGATCGCAAGCGCCGCCAGCTCATCGACGCGAGAAACAACGCGGAGTCGCTGATCTACCAGACCGGCAAGCAGCTCGAGGAGCACAAGGAGAAGATCGACGACGCCACGCGTCAGGAGATCGAAGACGCCATGGAAGAGCTGAAGAAGACCCTCGAGGGCGATGACAAGGAGGCGATCGACCAGGGCGTCGAGAACCTCAACAAGGCTCTCCACAGCTTCTCCCAGAAGCTCTACCAGGAAGCCGCCGCTGGCCAGGAAGCGGCCGGCGCCGGAGCGACGGCCGGAGCTGGCCCTGAGGAAGCCCCCGAGGGCGAGAGCAAGGACAAGGACGACGGCAAGGCGGTCGACGCCGACTTCGAAGTCGTCGACTGATCCTCCCAGCACCGACGCAACTCCTGAGCAGAGGCCGTCCCCGCCGGGGCGGCCTCTTCTTTTCTCATCGACTTGACAGCCAGGTGCGCGCCTTCTTTAATCGGGCATGCTCTATCTCGACCAGGCAAGCACCGCCCATCCCCGTCCCCGGTCCGTGAGCCGGGCCATGGCCTCGGCCAACGACGCCCTGGTGAATCCGGGGCGGGGCGGCTATCCGGCCTCCCTGGATGCCAGCCGTCTGCTGTACTCGCTGCGCGAGGCGGCCGGGGCGGCCTTCGGTGTCGCCGACTCCAGCCGCATCGTGCTCTGCGGCAGCGCCACGGAAGGACTCAACACGGTTCTGCACGGCTGTCTGAACACCGGAGATCATGTCCTCTGCAGCCATCTCGAACACAACGCCGTCGCGCGCGTGCTTCATGCCATGGGGGAGATGGGGGTCGAATCCGAGCGGATTCCAGGTGACGACGTGGGCCGGATCGATCCGGCTGAATTCACCGCTCGCAGTCGAGGGAACACCGCGATGTGGGTTCTCAATCACGGCAGCAACGTCCATGGTCTTCTTCAGGATCTGCCCGCCATCGCAAGGGCCGCTGAGAATATCGGTATTCCTCTGGTCGTTGACCTTGCGCAGAGCGCGGGACATCGGGCGGTCGACCTGTCGCAGCCTGGAATCGCCGCGGCCGCCATTCCCGGACACAAGGGACTGGCTGGTCCGATGGGCAGCGCCCTGCTCTACGTCGGAACCTCTCTGCATCCTCGTCCGCGACGACAGGGCGGCACGGGGAGTTTCTCGGAATCCGCGAGCATGCCCGAGGAGTTCCCGGATCGTCTCGAAGCCGGCACGCCGAATCTCCCGGGCGCGGCGGGCCTGCTGAGTGCGCTGGGTCTCCTGCACGAACGACTCGACGATGAAGTTCGGGCAATGCGAAACTGTCGCGTGCTGACGGATGGGCTCGCGGAGCAGGGGTGGGAAACGATCTGGGCGGAAGAGCTCCCGGTATTCTCGCTACGCAGCTCCGGCTGGGATCCCGCAGTGCTCGCGCAAACCCTCGCTGGTTTAGAGAAGTCCGTGGCGGTGCGCTCGGGCCTGCACTGCGCTCCCTGGGCACACGAACGTCTGGGCACCCTTGCCGAAGGAACCCTGCGACTCAGTCCCGGCGCCACGCTCAGCGATGAGGAGCTCTCCGAATCGCTGTCGGCCTTCGCGCAACTCCTGCGAGGTCTGTAATGGAGGACATGCGTATTCTCGTTTTCGTAACGACTCACCAGACGATGCAGGCCGAGGCCGTTTTAAAGGAGGGAGGCCTCCCGGGAGTACTGGTTCTCAAGCCAAAAGGTCTCGTTGGAAATTGCGGACTCGCATTGCAGGTCGGATTGACTGAGATCAATCGCGCCGTCGAACTCCTGGGCAATCGGCACATCGTGCCTGCCGGAGTCTTCCGATCCGGCCCCGATGATCGATGGGAAACAGCGCTCACCTGAACAATTTGAAAACGCTTGTTACTCAGCGTTTCCCCTGCTTCCCCGCCGAGCACGGCAAAGATAGGCTTGGCAGGCTGCTTGCTGTTGCCGCCGAGAACGGAAGCAGGAGGTCACGCACCGTGAGCACAGCAACACAGAGCACTCTCGATCCCACCAAGAAGTCGATGGCGGCGGAACGCTTCCAGCAGCAGCTGCTGGAACGGATCGTGGGGCAGGATAGGGCCGTCGAACGAATCTCAAGGCTCTATCAGATCTTTCTCGCCGGTCTCTTTCCGCCGAACCGACCCATCGGGAACTTCCTCTTCCTGGGACCCACGGGCAGCGGCAAGACTCGCATCGTCGAATCGGCCAGCGAGATCCTCTTCGGCACGCCGAACGCCGTGCTCAAGGTGGACTGCGCCGAGTACGCGCACAGCCACGAGATCAGCCGCCTGATCGGCTCGCCTCCCGGCTACCTGGGCCACCGTGAAACCACGCCCTACTTCTCACAGGGGAACCTGGAGAGATATCGCACGCCCGAAATGGATTTCACCTTCATTCTCTTCGACGAGATCGAGAAGGCGAGCGATACGCTCTGGAGTCTCCTGCTCGGCATCCTCGACAAGGGACGTCTCACGCTGGGCGACAACACCGAAGTGGACATGACCCGCACGGTCATCTTCATGACGGGCAACATCGGCGCTTCGCGCATCGACAAGCTGATCGACGGCGGCATCGGTTTCAACGACCCGATTCAGAACGTCGAGGATCCCAGCTTCGACCACCAGATCTACTCCTCGGTGCTCGATGCCGCCCGGCGCAAGTTCTCGCCGGAGTTCATGAACCGCATCGACAGCGTCGTCGTGTTCCGGAACCTGAACGAGGATCACATCCGCAAGATCCTGAACATCGAACTCGAGCATCTCCAGCGTCGCATCATGCAAGCGGCGGGAGACGTGAAGTTCTCCTTCGAGCTCACCGAGTGCGCCAAGGACATCCTCCTGGCGGAGGGCGTCGACCGGAAGTACGGCGCACGGCATATCAAGCGCGCCATCGAGCGGCACCTCGTCTTTCCCCTGGCCAATCTCGTCTCCACCGGACAGGTCCGATACGGCGACCATGTTAAGGTGAATCGGAACGGCGCCAAGGATGAGCTCGAGTTCGAGAAGAGCACCCCCAAGCTGAAGATCGTGGGGGAGGCCATCCCGGTCGGCTGAGCGCCGCCGCGGCCTTGACAAACGGACCCACAGCGTATATATCCAACGCTATCCAGGGCGATTAGCTCAGCTGGTTAGAGTGCTGCCTTGACATGGCAGAGGTCACTGGTTCAAGTCCAGTATCGCCCACCCTTACATTGCGTGACACCGGGGCCAGGCTAACACCTGGCCCTTTATTACATGGTGTCGACTTCTCTATCGTAGTGAGGAACGACATGACGCTCTCCCTGACGCTCCCCGACGGCAAAGTGCTCGAACTCGATGGTCCCGTGCCGGTGCCCGAGGCGGTTTCGGCCATCAGCCCCGGACTCCTGCGGCGCGCCGTGGGCGTGTCCCTGGACGGTGAGATCCTCGATCTCCACAGCCAGATCACGCGCGACGGGCAACTGGTGGTGCTGACCGATCGCGACGAGGAGAGCCTCGCGATCCTCCGCCACAGCACGGCCCACCTCATGGCCTGGGCCGTCCAGGAACTCTTTCCCGGCGCGAAGTTCGCCTTCGGACCCGATGTCGAGAACGGCTTCTACTACGACATCCTCGTGGATCAGCCCTTCACGCCCGACGATCTCGTGACCATCGAGGCCAAGATGAAGGAGCTCGCGAAACAGAAGCTCTCCTTCACCAAGAAGATCATGAGCCGCGACGACGCCGTGAAGTACTTCGACGATTCGGAACAGCCCTTCAAGGTGGAGCACGTGGGCGCCCTGCCCGAGGAGGAGGAGATCTCCTTCTACGAAGTGGGCTCCTTCACCGATCTCTGCGGCGGCCCGCACATCGCCGACACGGGCATGCTCAAGGCCTTCAAGCTGATGAGCGTGGCCGGCGCCTACTGGCGCGGCGACGAGACCCGCGAGCAGCTCCAGAGGATCTACGGCACGAGCTGGTTCAAGGCCAAGGACCTCGCGGCCTACCTCCACATGCGCGAGGAGGCGGAGAAGCGCGATCACCGCAAGCTCGGCCAGCAGCTCGGCCTGTTCGGCGTCAAGGAGGAGGCCGGCAGCGGTCTCGCCTTCTGGTACCCCAAGGGCATGGTGCTCCGCGAAGAGGTGGAGAATCACTGGAAGGCCGAGCACAAGAAGCGGGACTACCAGCTCGTCATGACGCCGCACGTGTTCCGCGGCGATCTCTGGCGCACGAGCGGCCATCTCGATTTCTACGCGGACGACATGTACACCTTCGAGCAGGACGACCAGCTCCACGTGATCAAGCCCATGAACTGTCCAGGGCACATCCTGATCTTCCAGAACGACCTCAAGAGCTACCGCGACCTGCCCCTGAAGATCGCCGAGCTCGGCACTGTCTATCGCTACGAGCGCAGCGGCACACTGCACGGCCTGCTGCGGGCGCGTGGTTTCACCCAGGATGATGCCCACATCTTCTGCACGCCCGATCAACTCGGCGAGGAGGTCACGAAGCTGATCGTCTTCGCCAAGGAGCTCCAGAGCACCTTCGGCTTTACCGAGTTCAAGGCCGAACTCAGCGTGCGCGATTCGGAGAACACCGAGAAGTACATCGGCACCGACGAGGAGTGGGAGCAGGCCGAGCACGCCCTGCGCGAGGCGGCCGACGAGGTGGGTCTGCCCGTGAAGCGGATGGAGGGGGAGGCGGTGTTCTACGGCCCCAAGATCGACATCAAGCTCAAGGACGCCCTGGGACGCGACTGGCAGACGACGACGATCCAGTTCGACTTCAACCTGGGCCGTCGCTTCAACGTGCAGTATGTCGACGAGGACGGCCAGCACAAGCATCCCTACATCATCCACCGGGCGCTGTTCGGCTCCATCGAGCGATTCATCGCCATGCTCACCGAGAACTACGGGGGGGAGTTTCCGCTCTGGCTGGCGCCGGTGCAGGCGATCGTCCTGCCCGTGAGCGCTCCGTTCCGCGAGTACGGAGCCAAGGTGGTGCGTCGGCTCAAGGACGCCGGCATCCGCGCCGAGCTCGATACCCGCGACGAAAAGGTCGGTTACAAGATCCGCCAGGCCGAACTCCAGAAGATGCCCTACATGCTCGTGGTGGGATCCAAGGAGATGGAGGCGGGTTCGGTGTCCGTCCGCAGCCGAAAGGTGGGGGACGAGGGTTCCTGCTCGGTGGAGGATTTCCGGCAGAGAGCCCTTGACGAGATCGCCTCCAAGAGCTAACTTGGCGAGGCACAATTGAATACGTGAAAGCAGAGGCAACTCTCACCTGATGACCACCATGCCGTGCGTCGATCAGCGTAGATCAAGACTCCCGTCATGGTGGAGTGGATGCCTCGCATTCACTCCATTTTCCGTTTTCAGGAGGTAGGTCTATCCGCCGAGACTCCGATGAACCCCGCGTGAATCAGAGGATTCGTATCCCCGAAATCCGTCTGATCGACGAAGAGGGCACTCAGGTGGGCGTCATCGCGACATCCGTCGCGATGGAGATGGCCAACGAAAGGGGCCTGGATCTCGTGGAGGTCTCCCCGGGTTCGCGGCCGCCCGTCTGCCGGATCATGGATTACGGCAAGTACAAGTACGAGCAGAGCAAGAAGGCCAAGGAAGCGCGCAAGAAGCAGCACCAGGTGGTGGTCAAGGAGGTCCAGTTTCGACCCAAGACCGACGACCACGACTACGGCTTCAAGCTGCGCAACATCATCCGGTTCCTCGAGCACAAGGACAAGGTGAAGGTCACCCTCCGCTTCAGGGGTCGCGAGATGAGCCACATGGATTTCGCCATGCAGACCTTCGATCGACTGCTCAAGGACGTGGCCCTGCACGCCAAGGTGGAGCAGCGTCCGAAGCAGGAGGGGCGGACCATGGTCATGATCCTGTCGCCCATCTCCGAGAAGGAGCGCCAGAAGGTCGAGAGAGATATGGTCGAGCAGGAGACAGAGGCCAGCGGGGATAGCTGATCCCATCACCACGATGAAAACCTGGACCGGTGATCCCCACCGGCAAGGAGGACGAACATGCCCAAGATGAAGAGCAACCGGGCCGCCATGAAGCGGTTCAGGACGACGGGGAAAGGCAAGATTCGCAGGAAGAAAGCCTTCGCCAATCACATCCTCACGAAGAAGACGACCAAGCGCAAGCGTGGTCTGCGGGACGCGGCCCTGGCCAGCACCGCCGACACGCCGCGCATCAAGAGGATGATTCTCTCGGAGTAAGCGAGGCCGCGTTTTCGGCCACCCGTCAATGTCCACCTTTCAGGAGGAAGAAACATGTCCCGCGCCATCAACAATGTCGCCTCGCGCGCCCGACGCAAGAAGATCCTCACCAAGGCCAAGGGTTACCGCGGCAAGCGGAAGACCAGTATTCGTCAGGGTAAGGAAGCCGTCCATCGCGCCGGCCAATACGCCTATCGCGATCGTCGCAACAGGAAGCGTCAGTTCCGTCGGCTCTGGATCATACGCATCAACGCCGCGGCTCACGAGAACGGGATGAGCTACAGCGTGTTCATGAACGGTCTGAAGAACCTCGAGGTCGAGCTCGATCGCAAGCAGCTCGCCGAGATGGCCGTCAACGATCCCTCGGCCTTCAAGATGCTGGCGGAAAAGGTGCAGGCGGAAGTCGCCAAGGCCAGCTAGGGGGGGAGAACCCTTGCAGCAGGAAATCGAGCGACTGAGAAACGAACTGAGCGCGGAGATCGAAGCCCTCGAGGACGAAAAGAGCCTCGAGGCTTTCCGCATCCGCTACCTCGGGCGAAAGGGAATCCTGGCCGGGCTGTTCAAACGGCTCGGAGAGGCGTCCCGCGATGAGCGTCCCGCCCTCGGCAAGGTGATCCACGGCTTCCAGCAGGAGGTCGAGGCCGCCCTGGAGAAGGCCAGGGAGAAGATGGCTTCGGCCGACGAGCCCGCGCCCACGGGCTTCGACCCGAGCCTGCCCGGCCGTCTGCCCTGGCAGGGTCGCCGTCACGTGCTGGCCGCCGCCCTCAGCGAGATCATCGGCATCTTCCGCGGCATGGGTTTCTCCGTGGCGGAGGGACCCGAGGTGGAGCTGGACTTCTACAACTTCCAGGCCCTCAACTTCCCCGACGACCACCCGTCGCGCGATCTGCAGGACACCTTCTACGTGTCCGACGATGTCGTCCTGCGCACGCACACCAGCCCCGTGCAGGTGCGCTTCATGGAGCAGAACCCGCCGCCGGTGAGGATCGTCGTCCCCGGCCGCGTCTATCGCAACGAGGCGATCGACGCGTCCCACGCCGCGGAGTTCCACCAGCTCGAAGGACTCTACGTCGACGAGGGCGTCACGCTGGGCGACCTCACCACGACCCTGCAGCAGTTCGCGAAGGAGTACTTCGGCTCCCAGGCCAAGCTGCGGTTCCGGCCCCACTTCTTCCCCTTCACCGAGCCGAGCGCAGAGGCCGACATGGTCTGCTTCGGCTGCAAGGGCAGCGGGTGCAGAATCTGCGGCAACACCGGCTGGATCGAGATTCTCGGCGCCGGCATGGTGCATCCCAACGTCTTCGGGTCGGCCGGCTACGATGCGGACAAGGTCACCGGTTTCGCGTTCGGCTTCGGCATCGAGCGCATCGCCATGCTGCGCCACGGCATCGAGGACATCCGCCTGTTCCTCGAGAACGACGTCCGTTTCCTCTCCCAGTTCTAGGAGCCTGCCATGTTGATCAGCCTCGATTGGCTGCGCGATTACGTGGACATCGACGTGGACCCCGCCCAGCTCGCCGACGATCTGACGATGCTGGGACTCAACGTCGAGGGTCTCGAACACCGTCCCAATCCATTCGTCGACCTGCGCATCGGCAAGGTGCTCACCTGCGAGAAGCATCCCAACGCCGACAAGCTGTCGGTGTGCACCGTGGATATCGGCGAGGAGACGCCCCGGGACATCGTGTGCGGCGCGCCCAACGTGCGCGAAGGACTCGAGGTCGCCGTGATTCCCGCCGGCGCCTGCCTGCCCGACGGGACGCCCATCAAGAAGGGCAAGATCCGCGGCGCGCTCTCCATGGGCATGATCTGCTCGGCCATCGAGCTCGGCCTCGGCAGCGACGCGGACGGCATCATGGAGCTCGACTACGGCTCCGCGCCGGGCACGCCCCTCTCCGAACACTTCGGCGAGGAGGACTGGATCATCGACATCGAGGTGACGCCCAACCGCCCCGACCAGCTCGGCTACCTGGGTATCGCACGCGAGGTCGCCGCGCTCTACGAACTCGAACTGAAGCTGCCCGAGACCGAGATCCCGGCCGACGCGCTCGCAGAGATGCCGCCGGTGAACGTGGAGATCGTCGACGGCGACGGCTGCCCGCGCTACGTGGCTCGCCGCCTCCGGGAGGTCTCGGTGCAGGGCAGTCCCGACTGGCTCTGCCGTCGCCTCGAGGCGATCGGACTGCGTCCGCTCAACAACGTGGTGGACATCACCAACTACGTCCTGTTCGAGACCGGCCATCCCCTGCACGCCTTCGACGCCGAGAAGCTCGAGGGTGGGGGCATCATCGTCAGGCGCGCCGAGGCCAAGGAGACCACGACGACCCTCGACGGCAAGCCGATCACACTGGACACCGCCGATCTCGTCATCGCCGACTCGCGATCGACGGTGGCCATCGCGGGCGTCATGGGCGGAGAGGGCTCGAAGGTGGAGGAGTCCACGCGGGAACTCGTGCTCGAGAGCGCCCGGTTCGATCCCGCCACGGTGCGCGCGACGCGCCGCCGCCACGACCTCGCCACCGATTCCTCCTACCGCTTTGAGCGGGGCGCCTCCTTCGACATGGCCGCTTTCGCCAGCGCTCGCGCCACCCGCCTCCTCGTGGAGATCGCGGGGGCCAAGGCGAGCGGCGGCGTCGAGGATTGCGTGGCCCGCGAACCCGAGAGCCCGGTGATTCCGCTCCGCGTCGAGAAGGTGAACGGCCTCATGGGCACGAACCTCTCCATCGACGAGATCCGCGCCCTGCTCGCCCGCTTCCAGATTCCCTCCCTGCCCGACGGGCTCACGCTGAACGTCGCGGTGCCGGAGTTCCGGCGCGACCTGCTCCTGGAGGTCGATCTCATCGAAGAGGTCGCCCGGCTCTACGGCTACAACTCCGTGCCCACCGAGAATCGGGTTCGCAACACGCTCTACGGCGCGCTGAACGCCGAGGAGAGGGCGGAGGAGAGGTTGCACGCCACTCTCACGGGTCTCGGTTGCCAGGAGGTCCTCACCTCCAGCTTCATGGACGAGCGCCATCTCGACGACATGGGCCTGGCCGACGACGACCCCCGGCGGAACATCGTCACGCTGCTCAACCCCCTCGTCAGCTTCAACAGCAAGCTCCGCAGCAGCCTCCTGCCGGG
>CAYNQX010000018.1:0-18040 GCA_964399495.1 uncultured bacterium | reverse complement strand
GCCTACTACTCCGGCGAGCAGTCCTTCCGCGTGAAGATCGGCGATGAGGTGGTGGGGCAGGGCGGCCTCCTGAAGGGCTCCCTGCTCAAGGATCTCAAGCAGAAGCGGGATGTCTTCTTCCTGGAGTTCTTCCGTCCCCTGGGGCCGGGCCGCCGCTCTTCCTATCGTCCCCTGCCGCCCTACCCCGCCTCGAGACGCGATCTCGCGCTCCTGGTGCCCGACGGAGCGCGCTGGGAGAACGTGCGGGACTGCATCGTGAAATCCGGAGGCAAGTGGCTGGAGAGCTGCGAACTCTTCGACGTCTATCGCGGAGAGGGCGTCGACGACGGGCAGTCCAGCTGCGCCGTGCGTCTCACCTTCCGGTCGAGCGACGCCACGCTCACCGACAAGCAGGTGGACAAACAGCTCCGGCGGGTGCTGGATCAGCTGAACAAAACCTTGAAGATCGCCTTGCGTTCGTGACAAGATCGAAAGCGAACCCGTAGACGAACAGAGGAGAAGCGTGTCTGACATTTCGAATCTGGACATCCTCGAGAAGAAGATCGGTCAGGCCCTCGAGCGGCTGCAGAAGATGGGCAGCGAGAACCGGGAACTGAAGTCCCGCCTCAAGGCCACGGAGCAGGAGCGCGACGGCCTCCAACGCCGTCTGGCGGAGATGGAGACGCTGGCCGGCGACGCGAAGAGCAACGGCAGCGACCTGGCCGCGCTCAAGGGCCGTGTTGACGGTATCCTCTCGAAGTTCGAACAACTCGATCTCTAGCCGGCGGCCCGCGAGGTGAAGATGGAAGGCAAACCCTTCGTCAAGGTGAGCATCTTCGGCAACGATTACCGCGTGCGCGGCGACGCCGACGAGTCCTACATCCAGAACGTCGCCGCCTACGTCGATCGCACCATGAAGGAGATCGCCGCGGGAGGGCGTCACGTGTCGCCTTCGAGGATCGCGATCCTGGCGGCCTTCAACATCGCCAGCGAGCTTCATCAGGTGCGCGAATTCGGTCCGACGGACGGCGTCAGCGAAGAGAAGGCGGCGCGTCTGCTCCAGCTTTTCGACGAGGAGATGCCGGAGCAGAAGGAGTAGCGCCGAGGGAAAGGGGCTGTTGCCTGTCCCGTTCCCGGCTGATATACTGGAGCTCAGAATTCCCTACCGTGTGCGAGCGGGAAGAAGACGTTTGAGCCAACACTTTCGTTTAGGGAATCCGAATCCGCGAGTGGAGATGGCCCTCGGGCGAATCGAAACCAGCGTGAGGATTCCCAACATGGGACTCAAGGCCCATGCAGTGTCTTCTCGCACGGCAGTGAGTGGGGAATTTTTCATGCATACCCGCTCCGGCCCTGAGGTCCGGTGACCCGGCATCTCGATTCGCAATCCACTGCGAAGACCTCGACCGTCGTCCGGCAGCGTGGAGCCAGCAATGCGACTTCTGTTCATCGGTGACATCATGGGACGACCCGGCCGGCGGGCGGTGCAGGAGTTGCTGCCTCGCCTGCGAGCCGAGCTCTCGCCGGATCTCGTCATCGCCAACGGGGAGAACGCCGCCGGCGGCAACGGCTTCACGCCCAAGATCCTGGACAGCCTCCGGGATCAGGGCATTGACCTCCTCACCGGAGGGAACCACAGCTTCGACAACAAGGAAGGCGTCGGCTACCTGGCCCGGGGAGGCGAGGGGGTCTTGCGTCCCCACAACTACCCGCCCGGAAATCCCGGCACGGGCAAGACCACGCTCCCGCTGCCCGGCGGTGGAGAGATGCTGGTGATCAATCTCATCGGCCGCGTGTTCCTGCCGCCGGTGGATTGCCCGTTCCGCTGCGCAGAAGCCCTGCTCGAGGAGTGGGGCGATCGGGGGCCGGTATTCGTGGACATGCACGCGGAGGCCAGCAGCGAGAAGGTCGCGCTCGCGCTGCACCTCGACGGTCGCGTCACCGCCGTCGTCGGCACCCACACCCATGTGCAGACGGCCGACGAGAAGATCCTGCCGGGCGGCACGGCCTACCTGAGCGACGCCGGCATGAGCGGCCCTCACGATGGCGTGATCGGCATGAAGGCCGACGTGGTGCTGAAGCGCTTCCTGCATCAGACGCCGGTTCGCTTCGAGGTGTCCGGCGGGCGCATCCGCCTGCAGGGCGTCACGATCGATTTCGACAAGAACACTGGCAAGGCCGAGGCCATCGAGCGCTTCGACCTGGCACTGGAGGAGTGAGGCGTGGCGAAGATCCTGGACGGGAAGAAGGTCCGCGACGAGATCCTGGCGGAGATCGCCGGGGAAGTGGAGAACATGGAGCGACCGCCGCGCCTGGCGGTGGTTCAGGTGGGCGAGGATCCCGCGAGCGCGGTCTACATCCGCAACAAGATCCGCGCCTGCGAACGCACGGGCATCGTCGGCGAACACCGACATCTTCCCGATGACGTGGACCAGGCCACCCTCGAGGCCGAGATCGACGGCCTGAGCCGCGGCGAGGTCGACGGCGTGATCCTGCAGCTTCCCCTGCCGTCCCATCTCGACGAGAACGCCGCCATGGCCCGCCTCGACCCGGACAAGGATGTCGACGGGTTCCATCCCCTCAATCTCGGCCGCCTCGTGGCCGGTATTCCCGCGCCCCTGCCCTGCACGCCGGCCGGCGTGGTCGAGATGCTGCGGCGCGAGGGCATCGAGAGCCGCGGCAAGGAGGTCGTCGTGGTGGGCAGGAGCATCATCGTCGGCAAGCCCGCGGCGCTGCTGTTCCTGCGCAAGGACGCTTTCGCGGACGCGACGGTGACCGTCTGCCACAGCGCCAGCGAGGACCTGGCGTCGATCTGCCGTCGCGCCGACATCCTCATCGCCGCGGTCGGCCGCGCCGAGCTGGTGAAGGGCGACTGGGTGAAGGAGGGAGCGGTGGTGGTGGACGTCGGCATCAACCGCGTCGACGACCCCGCGGCCAAGCGCGGATATCGCCTGGTGGGAGACTGCGACTTCGCCGCCATCGAGCCCAAGGCCTCGGCCATCACTCCCGTGCCCGGAGGCGTCGGCCCCCTCACCGTGGCCCTGCTGCTCAAGAACACTCTGGAGGCCGCCAAGCGGCGGCAGAACCGGGTGGAGGCCTGATGTCCATGCCCGCGCCCGACACCGACTCGGCATTCCTCGGCCGCCTGGAGGAGGTGCTGGCAAGTTCCCTGCCGCCCGAGCAGGGAACCCACCCGACCCTGCGCGCCGCCATGAGTCACGCGCTCCTGGGCGGCGGCAAACGCTTGCGACCGATGCTGCTCGCGGCGTCCATGCGCCTGGGCGACTACGACGAGGCTTCCGCTATGAAGGCCGGCGCGGCCCTGGAGATGCTTCACGGCTACTCCCTGGTGCACGACGATCTTCCCGCCATGGACGACGACGATTTCCGCCGGGGCCGTCCCTCCTGTCACAAGGTCTACGGCGAGGCCATGGCGATACTCGCGGGCGATGCGCTCCAGGCCCTCGCCTTCGAGACCCTGATCGATGCATTCAGCGCGGCGGGCATCGATCCCCACCGCGCCCTGTCGGCGCTTCGGGAGTTCGCCGTCACGGCCGGTCCCGCGGAGCTCGTGGGCGGTCAGGCCGCAGACCTCGAGCCCCAGGTGGAACTCACGCCGGAAGCGCAGGTATCCTGGATCCACGCCCGCAAGACCGCGGCGTTGATCCGCTGCAGCATCGTCCTCGGTGCGCGGCTCGGCAAGCTTCCCGAAGAGGAGATCGAATCGCTCGCAGAAGCGGGCCTGCTTCTCGGCCTCGCGTTCCAGGCCGTGGACGATCTCCTGGACGAGGAGGCCAGTCGGGAAGAGCTCGGCAAGACTCCGGGGAAAGATCGGGAACTCGGCAAGCGTACGCTGCCGAGCGCCATCGGCAGGGAGGCCACGCGGAAGCGGGCGGAGGAGATGCTCGAGCAAGCGCTCTCCCTCCTTCCCGATCGCGAGGAGGCGGAGAGCCTCAGGGAGCTGTCCCGTCGACTGGTCCACAGGCGGTTCTGATGGTAACGATTCCCGTGATCGGCGTCGGGCTCATCGGCCAGTTCCTGAAGTTCTGCTTCCACTCCGTGAGGGAGCGGCGCTGGCGTCCATCGAGCATCGTGGACTTCGAGAGCTTCCCCAACTTCCATCCCCTCGTGGCCGGGGGGCTGTGCTATCAGGTGGGGGATGCCACGGGATGGGGCAGTCCGATGACAGCGCTCAGCATCGGCCTGACGGGAGTGATCATCTACGACACCTCCGGGATGAAGCGGGCCGCCGGCAGGCAGGCCAGTATCCTGAAGCGGATCGGGCGCATGCAATCTCTCGAGTACGGCCTGAGCGAACTGCTCGGGCAGAGCCCCGTCCGCACCTGGATCGCCATCCTCGCAGGGGCCATGCTGGGCATCCTGGTGGAACGGAGCTGGCTTGCACTCTTCGCCGGACCTTGATAGGTTCTGAGTCGAACCGAGAAACACTATGCTACTGGACAAGATACAGACACCCACGGACGTCGCGGCTCTTCCGATCGACGATCTCCCTCTACTCGCCGCCGAGGTGCGCGAGGAGATCATCCGTGTCTGCGCCAAGAACGGAGGCCATCTCGCCGCCAGCCTGGGCAGCGTGGACCTCGCGGTGGCCCTCCACTACGTATTCCCCGAGGAAACGACGCGAATGGTGTGGGACACCGGCCATCAGGCCTACGCCCACAAGCTGCTCACGGGCCGCAAGGATCGATTCGACACCCTCAGGCAGAGCGGGGGCGTGAGCGGCTTCCTCAAGCGCTCCGAGAGCCCCTATGACCACTTCGGCGCCGGACACGCCTGCACGGCCGTCAGCGCCGCCCTGGGCTTCTCCAGGGGCGCCGTGCTGCGCGGCGAGGAGCGTCAGACCATCGCCATTCTCGGCGACGGCGCCGCCACCGGCGGCATGGTGTACGAGGCGATCAACAACACCAAGGCCCACGCCGGCAGGCTGCTCGTGGTGCTGAACGACAACGAGATGTCCATCTCGCGCAACGTCGGCTCGATCAGCCGCATCCTCACACGCCTCACCTCCACGCGCACCTTCCTCACCCTGGAGGAGGGCGCCTGGAAGATCCTGGGGCATGTGCCGCGCATCGGCCACAAGCTCAGAGCTCTCGCCAGCCGCGCGAAGTACGGCCTGAAGCACATGATCCTGCCCAGCAACTTCTTCGAGGACTTCGGCTTCAAGTACTACGGCCCCCTCGACGGCCACGACATTCCCCAGCTCGTCAAGACGCTCCAGAAGCTGAGCCGGATCGAGGAGCCGATCTTCCTCCATATCCTCACCCGCAAGGGCAAGGGCTGCTCCTTCGCCGAGTCGAATCCCGCCAAGTACCACGGATTCGCGCCCTTCATCCGCGAGACGGGCGCCAAGATCGGGGCCGACCAGCCCGGCCCAGTGTCCTTCACGGAGGCCTTCGGCCATGCGCTCATCGATCTGGCCGAGGCCGATCCGCGCGTCGTGGCCATCTCGGCCGCGATGCCCGACGGCACGGGCCTGGCCGAGTTCGCCAGGCGCTTCCCCGATCGGTTCTTCGACGTGGGCATCGCCGAGCCCCACGCGGTCACCTTCGCGGCCGGCCTCGCCGCCGACGGACTGCGCCCCGTGGTGGCGATCTACTCCACCTTCATGCAGCGCGCCTTCGACCAGATCGTGCACGACGTCGCGCTGCAGAAGCTGCCCGTCACCTTCGCGCTGGATCGCGCGGGACTCGTGGGGGAAGACGGGCCCACGCATCACGGCGTCCTCGATCTCGGCTACCTCGGCATGGTTCCCGACCTCGTCGTGATGGCGCCTTCCGACGAGCACGAACTCCGCCGCATGCTCGCCACGGCTCTCGCCAACGAGACGGGACCCAGCGCGCTGCGGTATCCGCGGGGCGCCGCCCTCGGTCTTCCCGATTCGGCGCCGCTCGATCCGCTTTCTCTGGGACGGTCGCGCATCCGCAGGCCGGGCGATGGGATCCACCTCTGGGCTCTTGGCACGATGCTTCAGCCCGCTCTCGCGGCAGCGGAGATCCTCGCTTCGAAAGGGCTCTCACCGCAGGTCGTCGATGCCCGGTTCATGGCGCCGCTCGATGCCGCCGCGCTGGACCTGCTCGCCGATCCGAACCAGTTGCTGGTGACCATCGAGGAGAACGGCCCCGTCGGGAGTTTCGGGGAGGCGGTTCTCCGTCACTACCGCACGCGACAGCAGGGGCCGCGAGTGCTGCCGGTCTCCCTTCCCCACGCCTTCACGGGCCATGGAACTCGCGAAGCTCTCCTCGCGGAACTGGGCCTCGACGGCGCAGGGATCGCGCGTCAAGTGATGACCGCCCTGGCCGACAGGGAGTTCCTCGCCGGCGAGAAGGCCGGCGGTCGACCGCGGTGAGCCCCCGTCTTGATCAGGTCCTCCTGAAGCGGGGGCTTGTTCGCAGCCGGAACCAGGGACGCGAGTTCATCCTGTCCGGACAGGTTCTCCTCGATGGAGTCGCCTGCCGCCGCCCGTCCCAGCCCGTATCCGACGCCTCCCGGATCGAGATCGACGAAGGCGCCCACCGCCATCGCGTGGGAAGGGGCTACGACAAGCTCGGACGTTTTCTCTCCCTGCACCCTGTCGAGTTCGAGGGACGTTTCGTCGTCGACGGTGGCGCGAGCACGGGGGGCTTCACGCAGCAGGCTCTGGAGAGGGGTGCGAGCAGGGTCGTCGCCATCGAGCTGGGACGGGATCAGCTTGACGGCGAGCTCCGTAGCTCACCCCGCGTCGAGTCCTGCGAGCACTGCGATCTCCTGGGCGTCGAGGATCTCGATGCTCCCTGCGAGATACTCCTGCTCGATCTCTCGTTCATCTCCCTGAAGCGGGTGTTGCCGTCGATCCGGTTGCCCTTCGCTCGGAAGGCGCGAATCATCGCTCTCGTGAAACCGCAGTTCGAGGCGGAATCGCGCGAACTCACCGCCGCGGGCCGCTTGCGGAATCCCGCCCGGGCCGAGGCGATCTTGGAATCAGTCCTGGATTGCGCCCGGGACTGCGGATGGACGATACTGGCCAAGGAACCCGTGGAACCCGGACCCGATCAGAAGAACCGCGAGTTCTTTTTCCTGGCCCACCGCGAGTTGGGAGGAGCGGAGTGAAGCTTGCCTTCGAGAAAGTGGGAATCGTCGCCAACCGCGAAGTGCCCGGCGCGCGGGAGGCGGTGCAGCATGCCATCTCGGTGGTGCGCGAGGCGGGCGGACAGGTGCACCTGGCCCGCAAGCTCGCCCTCTGGCTGGGCGAGAAACCGACGAACGGCAAATTCAAGGAGTTCGCCGGCGATCTCGACCTCGTCCTCGTGTTCGGCGGCGACGGCACCTTCCTGAGGGCCGCCCGCTACACCGAGGACACCGAGGTTCCCCTGCTCGGCATCAACATGGGCAGCCTCGGATTTCTCACGCTGCTCAAGCTGGGCGAGGTGGAACCGGCCTTGAAGGCGGTGCTGGGCGGCAAGTATCGCCGCGAGGAGCGCATGCGTCTTCGGGCGACGCTCCACCGCGAAGGCGAGACCCAGGGCAGCTATCTCGCGCTCAACGACGCCGTGATGCACATGGGCCACGGCAGTCGCCTGGTGGAGTTCATGATCGCCGTGGGGGGTCAGTACCTCGGGGGCTATCGTTCCGACGGCCTCATCGTCGCCACACCCACCGGATCGACGGCCTACTCCCTTTCGGCGGGTGGCCCGATCGTTCACCCCACCATGGACGCTCTCGTGGCCACGCCGATCTGCCCGCACGCCCTCTCCATCCGGCCCATCCTGGCCGGCAGCGAGGAGGAGCTCACCGTGAACATCGGCGGGCGCAGCGGCGAGGCGATCCTGACGATGGACGGCATGGTCAACGTGTGGCTCCAGCAGGACGACGAGATCAGGATCCGCCGCTCGTCAAGATCGCTGAACATCATCCTGCCCCTGGATTTCAACTACTACGGCCTCGTCAGCGAAAAGCTGGGCTGGGGCACTCCGGATGGTCGCTAGGCGTGCTCACCCATCTGCGCATTCGCGATCTCATCGTGGTCGAGGAAGCCGTGCTCGAGTTCTCGAGCGGGCTCAACGTGCTCAGCGGCAGCACCGGAGCCGGGAAATCCGTGCTACTCGCCGCGCTGGCACTCGTCACCGGTGCGCGGGCACGCAGCGAGTGGATCCGTCCCGGAGCGGATCGCGCAGTCGTGGAGGCCTATTTCCGCATCGATGCCGATCGGGCCGCGGCCCTCGAGAGCGCGGGTTTCGACTGCGCGGACGGCGAGCTGCACCTGAAGCGCGAGATCCGTCCCGACGGACGCGGACAGGCCTGGAGCGACGGTTTTCCCATCACCGTGAGACGCCTGCGCGAACTCGGCGAGTGGCTGCTCGAGCGGCAGGATCAGCACGCCCAACTGGCCCTGGCCGACGCCGAGCGCCAAATCGAGCTGCTCGACGACTTCGCGAACAGCGCCGCGCTGCTGGCCGACTACCGCGAGCAGCTCGAGCACGTACGCGGCCTTCGCCGCGAGGAGGAAGCCCTGGCCGCTCGACTGAAGGCCGTGCGCGAGGACGAGGAGTATCTTCGATTCCAGCTCGACGAGATCGACGAACTCTCCCCGTCACCGGGCGAGCGCGACGAACTCGCCGATCGGGAAAAGCGGCTTCGCAACGCCGCGCGCCTGCAGGAGCTCTACCGCGAGGGCCTCGAGCGGATCGACGCGGAACCCGGTGGACTCATTTCCGGGCTGGAGCAGCTGGTGAAGGTCCTCGATCGCGCCGAGCGCCTCGAGGGCGGTTTCGGCGATCCGGATCTGCCCGAGATGAGCGAGCGCCTCATGGAACTCGCCGTGAGCTTTCGCGAGCAGAGTCACGCCCTCGCCCAGGAGGCGACCGAAGGGGAGGCCCTGGCGGAGAGGCTGGGACGGCTCACGGCCCTGGAGCGGAAGCACGGGATGCCTCTGAACGAAGTCATCGAATGGGCGGAGGAGCAAAGAACCCTGCTGGACCACCTCGCCGATCAGGACCGCCTGCTCGCCGAGCGCGCCCTGGGCCGCGGAAAGGCCGAGGAAGAGCTGTCCCGCCGCGCCGCCGCTCTCAGCGAGAACCGCGGGGATGCCGCGATGCGCCTCGGAGAAATCTGGCAGGAGCGCCTTTCGCTTCTGGGTCTCGATCGCGCGACGCTTCGCATCGATCTTCGCCGGGCGAGCGATCCCGAGGGCTGGGTGGAGGTGGACGGAGAGCGATACCATGCGGGGGAGCGCGGCATCGACCGTCCCGAGATCCTCGTGCGGACCAATCCGGACCTGCCCGAGGGATCCCTGAACGACGTCCCCAGCGGCGGCGAACTCTCACGGATCGCCTTCGCGCGGCATCTCGTCGAAACCGGAGGCGATCGCGCACCCGTGCTGGTATTGGACGAGGTGGACGCCGGCATCGGCGCCGACCTCGCCGGCGTGCTCGCGGATCAGCTCAGGGAGCTTGCCTCGCGTCGGCAGGTGCTGGCCGTCACGCATCAGGCGGCCCTCGCAGCCGCCGCAGATCGTCAGTTCTGTGTCCGCAAGGAATACCGCGATGGGCGGACCCGCTCCCTCGTCCAGACCCTGGAAGGTGAGGAACGTCTGGATGAACTGAGCAGGATGCTGGGGGAGAGCGGAGAGGAGCGCGCGCGTGCGCTGGCGGCCTCCCTGCTGTCCAGGGGCGAGGCCTCCGGCGCATAGAATTCCCTGGCAATAGGCGTGGCGATTCCCTAGATTGGCTTCCGAATGTGCGTATGCGCCCGTAGCTCAGCTGGATAGAGCGCTTGCCTCCGGAGCAAGAAGTCGGGGGTTCGAATCCCTCCGGGCGTACCTAGATGTTCATTACACGACTGCTTCTCATTCTTCTGGGCCTCTGGCTCGTGCGGCAGGTCCTGCGCCTCTGGCGGCAGCCGCGCGCACCCGAGGAGAGCCCCGCGGAGCCTGAATCTTCCGGGCCCTCACCTTTCGACAACCAGAGCATCCACGACGCGGACTACGAAGAGGTGGACGAGGATCGAGAGGCGGGAGGAGAGCCCCGGTGAGCCCGATGGGTGGGTTCGGCACGCCCCGGCGCAAGCGGCGGGGCGATTCCGATGGAAGTCGTTTCCGGAGGGCCCAACGCCCGCGCGAGGAGTACGTCAGCAAGCTCGTCCAGAGCGTGACGCTCACCGTACTCTGCGCGGCGCTCGTCTGGCTGCTGAGCACGTCGGTGCGTCTCATCCGGGCCCATTTCCTCGAAAAATCAGGTTCTCAGGCATGGCTCTTGCCGATTATCATCGGACTCATCCTGATGTTTCTGCTCTACCGCCTGGTAAAGCTCTGGACCGAGGTCCGGGCTCTCAGGCACGAGCTCAGGAGGAGCGCTAAGTCGTTGAATGACAAGGATGTTCACTGAAGGTTCCCCAATCGCCGATTCCTGCCTCTCAGGCGGCGAAAACGAACCGGTATCGAGCAGGAAGGGACCATGTCTCATCTCGAAACTCTGAAGGCAAAGATTGCCTCGGGCGAAGCCCGTTGCGCTGTGATCGGGCTCGGCTACGTGGGATTGCCCCTGGCCGTAGAGTTCGCCAAGAATGGCCTCCATGTTCTCGGCATCGATCTCGATGCGGAGAAGGTGGCGTCCATCGAACGTGGCGAGAGCTACATCCAGGATGTCCCCTCCGATGAGGTGACGCCCCTGGTGAAGGAGGGGCTGCTCGCGGCCACTACCGACTTCACGAAGCTGAACGACATCGACACCATCAACATCGCCGTGCCGACACCTTTGGGGAAGACCCGGGACCCGGACATCTCCTACATCGTCGCGGCCACCGACGAGATCGCCGCCAACATGAAGGACGGCGCCCTGGTGATCCTCGAGAGCACGACCTATCCGGGCACCACCGATGAGGTGATCCTGCCCAAGCTCGAGGAGACGGGCCGTAAGGTCGGCGAGGGTTTCTTCCTGGCCTTCAGCCCCGAGCGGGTGGATCCCGGCAATCCGGACTACCAGACGAAGAACATCCCGAAGGTCGTGGGGGGCATCACTCCCGAGTGCACCGACGTGGCCGCCGATCTCTACTCGAAGGCGATCGACACGGTGGTGCCCGTCTCTTCGAGCCGCGTGGCCGAGACGGTGAAGCTGCTCGAGAACACCTTCCGCTCGGTGAACATCGGCCTGGTCAACGAGATCGCGCTGATCTGCAGCCGCATGAACATCAACGTCTGGGACGTCATCGACGCAGCGGGCACCAAGCCCTTCGGCTTCATGCCCTTCTATCCCGGGCCGGGACTCGGCGGGCACTGCATTCCCATCGATCCCTTCTACCTTTCTTGGAAGGCGCGCCTGCACGGTTTCGAGGCCCGCTTCATCGAACTGGCCGGCGAGATCAACGGACACATGCCCGACCACGTCATCGACGTGGTGGCGACGGCGCTCAACTCGCAGAAGAAGGCCGTAAACGGGGCCAAGGTCCTGGTGCTGGGCGTGGCCTACAAGGCAGATATCGACGACTACCGCGAGAGCCCCGCGCTGGACATCATCAAGATGCTCCAGGCCAAGGGCGCGGAGGTCAGCATCCACGACGACTGGGTGCCCGACCCGATCCACGAACTCGAAGGCGTACCTCGTCGCAGCATCGATAACGGCAGCCTGGCCGATGTCGACGTGGCCGTCGTGATCACCCATCATTCCAACGTGGACTACCCGGCGCTCCTCGAGCGTCTACCCCTCATCGTGGATACCCGGAACGTCTACAAGGGCACCGAGTCCTCGAAGATCTTCAGGCTGTAGGAGGCGCCATGGCCAAGATCATGATCACAGGCGGCGCCGGCTTCATCGGCAGCCACATCGCCGAAGCCGTGTCGGCCGACGGGAACGAGGTCGTCATCCTCGACAACCTCTCCACAGGGCACCTCTCCAACCTCGAGGGATTCCGCGAGAAGGTGGAGTTCGTCGAGGCGGACCTGCGGGACGCGGAGGCGGTGGGCCAGGCGATGGTCGGCTGCGACTACGTGTACCACGAAGGCGCCTTGGCCTCCGTTCCCCGCTCGGTGAAGGACCCCGTGACCAGCAACGAGGTCAACGTGACCGGCACCCTGAACGTCCTGCAGGCCGCGAGGGCCAACGGCGTCAAGAGGGTGATCTACGCGGGCAGCAGCTCCGCCTACGGCAATACCGAGGTGAGTCCGAAGCACGAGGGCCTGGTGCCGCAGCCCCTGTCGCCCTACGCGGTGACCAAGCTGGTGGGGGAGCACTACTGCCGCGCCTTCGCCGAGGTCTACGGCCTGCAGACCCTCAGCATCCGCTACTTCAACGTGTTCGGTCCGCGGCAGGATCCGGATTCGCCCTACGCGGCGGTGCTGCCCATCTTCACGCGCCAGCTCCTGGACGGAAAGTCCCCGCTCATCGACGGCGACGGCAAGCAGACCCGCGACTTCACCTACGTGGCGAACGTCGTGGCCGGCAACCTGAGGGCCATGGAGGCCGCGGAGACCGCCGGGCAGTCCGTGAATGTCGCCTGCGGCGGCTCCTACTCCGTCATCTACCTCTTCGAGCAGGTGCGCGAGATGCTCGGCCTCGATATCGAACCCGTCTTCGGCCCGAAGCGTCTCGGCGACGTGGATCATTCGCAGGCAGACATCTCCCTCGCGAAGGACTTGATCGGTTACGAGCCCGTGGTTAGCTTCGAGGAGGGCCTGCGCGAGACGGTGGAATGGTACCGTGCCGCCGCACTGACGGGAGACTGAGTCAATCGTGAGCGATCTGATTCTCGTTCTGGACGACCAGGAAGGCGTACGCCAGCTCCTGGCCCAGGCCTTGGGCGGCGAGGATCGCTCCCTGCGCTGCGAGGCGGTTCCCGAGAACCTCCTCGCCGCGCTTCAGGACATCGATCCCGCGCTCCTGATTCTCGATCCGACGGGCGTGCCGCTGGCGGTGGGGGACCTGGTGACGGGCATCCGCGAGCTGCGGGGCGACCTGCCGATCATTCTCATCAGCTCCCGGCCCGAGATCGGCGACGCCGTCGCCGCGATCCGCCTCGGCGCCCACGACTTCCTCGCCAAACCGCTACCCCTCGCGGAGCTTCGCGAATCCGTGGTAAAGGCCCTGGCCGAGCGCGCCGAGGAGCGGCAGCTTCTCGAGCGCAGGCGCCAGTTCCGGATGGGCGACGGACAGGACTTCTACAAGTCCACCAGCGAGTCGATGAGCAAGGTGTACGACGACGCCCTGCAGGTCGCCATGAGCCGCGACACCACCACGCTGATCACCGGTGAAAGCGGAACGGGTAAGGAAGTCATCGCCACGCTCATCCATCAGCTCAGTCCGCGCCATCACCACTCCTTCATGGAGCTGAACTGCGCGGCGATTCCCGCCGAGCTTCTGGAGAGCGAGCTCTTCGGCCACGAGGCCGGGGCCTTCACCGACGCGAAGGAGAGCAAGGCGGGTCTGTTCGAGGTGGCCGACAAGGGCACCATCTTCCTCGACGAGATCGGGGAGATGAGCATGAGCCTCCAGGTGAAGCTGCTGCGCTTCCTGGAACGCAAGACCTTCCGCCGAGTCGGCGGCACCCGCGACATCGACGTGGACGTGAGGATCATCTCGGCCACGAACCGCGAGCTGCGCGACATGGTGGGCGACCGGCTCTTCCGCGAAGACCTCTACTACCGCCTCAACGTCGTGCCGATTCTCCTCCCGCCGCTGCGCGACCGCCGCGAGGATATCCTGCCCCTCATCGGACATTTCTTCGGAGAGTTCAATCCGCACTTCAACAAGAACTTCTCCCGGATCGGCGACGAGGCGCGTCGACTGCTCATGGACTACCCCTGGCCCGGCAACATCCGCGAACTGCGCAACGTCGTGGAGAGAATCGTCCTGATGGAACATGGCCCCGAACTCGTGGCCGAGCAGCTCCGTCCCTATCTGTCGGGCAACTGGGACCATGTCCCCGAAACCTTTCCCCGTCGTCTGGCGCGGCTGCTCGAGGAGCCGATCCCGGAGGACGGCGTCGACCTGCTCGAGGTGCTGAAATCCGTCGAACGGAGCTTCATCGAGAAGGCCTACCGTCAGGCGGGGGAGAACCAGAGCCAGGCGGCCGGCATGCTCGGCCTGGGCAGAGACAAGCTGCGCTACCGCATGAAGCAGATCGAGGAGGCCGCTGACGACGGCCAGGACCGCGAGGAGAACCGCACGTGATCCGGAAAGCGATCCTGCTGTGTCTCGCGCTGCTGTTGCTGATTGCCACCGGTTGCGGTTTCTACCACACGACCAGCCGCGGGCGCACGCTCACGGGCACGCTCGCGCTGCCCTTCCTCGACAACAGAACCAGCCAGCCGGACATGGAGATCCGGGCCACCGAGGCTCTCATCGAAGCCGTCGAGGACGATGGCGGGCTTACCCTCGTCGACCTCGGGGAGGAGCAGTACCTTCTCACCGGCAGCGTGATCCGCTACAGCGAAGCACCCTTCGCGATCAACGATGAGGGCGGGGCCGACGAGTACAAGCTCACCATCGTCATCGAGCTCAGCTTCCGGAACCAGGAGCTCGGCGAGGACCTCTGGGAGAATCGCAAGTTCACGGGCAGCGAGAGCTTCTTCCTCGAAGGCAGCACGGCGGGCGCCGATCTCACGCGCGAGCGCGCGGAGAACAAGTCCCTCGAGCAGATCGTGGACGGGGTCCTCAACGCGATCTTCGGAGAGTGGTAGTCGTGGCCGCTCGTGGCAGGGGCAAGAGCGCGGTGTCCGATCCCCTGGCGGTCCTGCAGAAGGATCTGGACGACGACAGGCGACCCTACTACCTGCTGACGGGCGAGGACGGCTGGCTGCGCGGCGAGGCCGTGGCCATGCTCAAGAAGACGCTCGTCTCGGAGGAGAACCAGGAGTTCGGCTTCGAGGAGCGCCGGCTCGACAGCCACAGCGACTGGGCGGACGTCGAGGCGCAGCTCCGAAGCTACGGCTTCTTCGGCGGACAGAAGCTGATTCATCTCGAGGTCCCCGGCAAACTCACCGCCCAGACCCGCGAGGCGCTTTCGGCCTTTCTCGAGGAGGAACCGGGGCAGAACACGCTCTGCCTCAGCGCGCCCAGCCTCGATCAGCTTCGCGCCGCCAAGAACCGCGTCGAGAAGGCGGGCGGGCTGGCCCTCAAGTTCGACGCCATGGACGAGAAGGCTCTCGTGGCCTGGACTTCGCGCCGGCTGAAGAATCTGGGGATCAATCACTCGGCCGACTTCCCCGCCCTGCTCGTCTCCGCGCTACCGGTGGACACGGGGGAGCTGGCCAGCGAAATCGACAAGCTGCGGCTCGTCGCAGCGCCCGGCAAGAAGCTCGATGCGGGAGACCTGAAGCGGCTGGTGGGGCACCATCGCGTCGAGGACGTCTGGAAGCTCGCCGGACTGCTCAGGCCCGGGCGAGAGCGGGAGGCCATGGGCTGCCTGAAGGAGATCCTCGATGGGGGAGGTACGGACCCCATCGCGCTCCTCGGCGCCCTCACCTACACCTTCACCATGCTTCTCAGGGCCCGTCTGCTCCTCGAAGAAGGCCTGCCTCCGGGACAGGCCGCCTCGGCGCTGCCTCTCTGGGGGGGACGCGCCCGCGAGTACGTCGACAGGGCCCGCACCCTGAAAAAGAGGGAACTTCTGGCCTGGCTATTCAATTTGCAGAAGCTGGACGCCCGCCTGAAGCGAGGCCCAGCGGGCAGGGAACGCCAGCTCGTCGAGACCACACTGCTGGCGTCTCTCCGCGGTCAGGCGCTACGGTTTTGAGGCCCTTGCCCCGTCGGGGGCGCCTCTGCTAGATTCCCCGCAATCCCATTTCGAAGAGGTCTTTCATGCGCATGCTCAAGGTGCTTCTGATCATCATCGCCGTTCCCGGCCTGCTGCTCGCCGGCGAGTACGAGGTGAAGGAATACGTTCCGGACTACGTCAGCGCCACTCATGCCGGTGCTGCCCGCGATTCCATCTGGAACCTGGGGCACCAGTACCGTCAGTGGATCTATGATCAGAACTATATCGACGACACCAACTCGAACCTCGATCCTGGCATCGTCTTCCTCGAAGATCGCGTTCGCTCGCATCCCGAGCGCGTCTACTTCTACAATGACGTTTACCAGGCGGTCAACATCGCCCGCGCAACCGGCAAGGGCCTCGCCTTCTATCTCTTCGACCACACCTGCAGCGAGTGCCTGTTCATCCTTCCGCAAATGTACACCCGACCCGAGGTAGTGGAGGCGAGCAAGGACTTCGTGAACTGCTACGTCGAACTGCCGCGCCTCAAGGATGACGCCAACGCCCACGGCATGATGACCTCGTCCCTCACGGTGCAGTTCTTCCTGCCGGGAATGCGACGGCTGCGCGTCGTCGACAATCCCGATCTCGCCAAGCTCCTGAAGAGCTACGATCAGATGATGGCCTTCATCGAGACCCTGACCGACGAGGAGATGATGCAGGCGCCGCGCAAGCGCTAGTGCCCGCGGTCGAGCGTAAAGAACATTACAAGCAAACGGGGGAGAGCCATGCTCTCCCCCGTTTATGTTTACGATGCGTACGCGCGCTAGGGCAGCGCGGGGTATCCCTGCGGGAAACGGGGCAAACGCCCGTTGCCTTCAACCGCTGACCGTGGAGTCAGGGGCTCACTGGGAATCACGAGGTTGGAACCGTAGGCATCGTTGATCACCTCCGCGAACCAGGATGCCGCGATCGCATGCCCGACGTTGGCGGGATGCACACCGTCGAGGCTGAAGATCCCTCCGGTCACGAAATCCGTGGTGTAGTGGGCGCCGCTCCATTCTGCGCCACCCGCGGCCATCGCGCCGAAACGGGTGTGGATGTCCACCAGCGGAATGCCATGCTCGTCCGCTTTCGCCGCGATGATGGTGTTGAAGGCCTGGGTGGCGTCGACGATGCCCATCACCTCGGGAGTGCTCAGGGTCAGGGCGCCGGGGATCGGGGTGTTGTGGAAGGGGAACATCACGGGGAGCGCGGCGATCGCGTCCGCTTCGCTCATGCCGGCGGCCATCAGGGACCCGATCAGGACCGCATCGGGAATACCCAAACCCTCCTCGAGATCGGGAGTGTCGTTCTCGTCGGAGTCATGGCTGAGCAGCTTGATGGTGACGAGGTCTCCGCCCTCCAGCTGGAAGTCGTCGCCGCCGTCCTCGGCGATGAGGCCGATGAGCTGCACGCCCTCGGTCACGGGATCGCCGTCCACGGGATTCTGATCCGCATCGATGACGAACCAGGGCACCGTGGTGAAGAAGGCCGCGGCCGTGATCGGCGGAATGTTCGCGATGACGAAGTCGGTTTCGGGCAGGGCGGCCACGAGTCCGTCGACGAGCAGGCCGTAGAGCAAGCCGAAGGTCGCGGAATCGACCAGCGGATCACCC
Organism: uncultured bacterium; assembly: GCA_964399495.1. Classification (GTDB taxonomy): domain Bacteria; phylum Krumholzibacteriota; class Krumholzibacteriia; order JACNKJ01; family JACNKJ01; genus CAYNQX01. The sequence continues at coordinate 722 of CAYNQX010000018.1, read as the reverse complement.
TCGCCGGCCGTCGCCGCGCCCAGGATCTCGTTGTTGCCGATCCAGAGGCTGAGGAAAGTGGGATCCAGGAAGATCGCCTGCTCGATGGCGGTCATGTCCTCGCTGGGTCCTCCGAGCAGGGTCCAGTCGATATCCGTATTCCGCAGGATCATGTCGAAGTAGGGGTTCTCTCCGAAAGGATCCGCATCGTCCAGGCCGTTGTGGGCGTTGAGCAGGTCGTAGGTCAGCGCGCCGGGTATGCCGAGGTTGTGATAGGGAGCCGTCAACGCCGCATTGAGCAGCGCGGGAGGACTGGCGGGGCCGCCGGGCCAGGGCACCGGGGCGATGGAGGCATCGCCGTTCTCGTCGAAGCTCACGGCCAGGTGTCCCACCGGCAGGGCGGGATCGTAGTAGCCGGGATCCTCGATCAGAGGCATCTCGTAAGTCGTTGCCATTGCCGATGCCAATCTCGCTGCGAATCCCTTCACCTGTGCGGATTCGTAGAGAGCACCGGACTGATACCCGGCGGTCAGGCTGTTCCCCAGCGAGACGAAGGTGGTGAAATCGGCATCACCCGAATCGAGGGTGTAGGGGGGAGCGGAAATCTCGGTTTCTTCCGGCGCGAACAGCGAACAGCCCGCGAGGACGAGCGCCAGCGCCAGGAGACCGACGATGATGAAGCGTGTCTTTCTCATTGCGTCTCTCCTTGGCTAGAAGCGGTAGGTCAGGCCGAAGCCCGCCAG
>CAYNQX010000017.1:0-79601 GCA_964399495.1 uncultured bacterium | reverse complement strand
TGCGGCCCGAGGTCCGCGATCGGCGTGGCCGGCAGGCCGACGTCGAAGTCGCCGAAGAACAGCTTGCCGGGATCCGGCGTGGCGGCATCGGTGACGATGAGGACTCCGCTGCCGGTCAGCGAGACGGGGCAGGCGGCGCGGGGCAGCCGGCCCTCGAGCTGCGCGCTGTTGAGGGCGAGGCCGAAGGAGACGAAGGCGTCGGCTCCCTCATCATAGCGGATGCCACGCACGGAACCGGGGTTGTTGATGGTGAAGCAGAACCACTGGTCGTCCGGCGCGGGGCCGTCGATGGCGCAGGCGTCCGTGACGGTATTGAAGGCCCAGACCCCCGACATTCCCCAGTCCTGGAGATCCTCGTTCCAGCCGGTCAGTTCAGCTCCGCCCTGCCCGTAGCCGAAGACGGCCCGGGTCGTGAAGTCGTCTCCGCCCGCCGGTCCCCCGGCCAGGGGGATGGCGCCCCAGTAAGTGATGTAGGGATAGATGTTGGTGAGGGTCGAGAAGAAGGGGGCCGCGAGGTTCAGTGCGCCCCAGCCATCGCCGGCGGCCATGCAGTAGGGCGGATCCACGTTCCCGCAGGGAGCGAATGTGGTGAGAAGGATCTCCTCGAGGCCGGCGATGGAGCAGTCGTAGACGCCCACCGGCACGGTCTGCACGGGGGCGGTGATGGTGAAGGTCACGGCGATGTCCGCCGACTGGGCTACGGGGCACTCGTCCTGGACCGAGACCTCGCACTCCCAGACACCCGGCTCCGTCGGTGTGCCGAAGAACTCCTCGGTATCGAAATCGAATTCGACTCCCGGCGGCAGAGCCCCGTTGTAACCGAAATACAGCGTCCCCAGGCCGCCCGTGACGTTCATGCTCTGCACGAAGCTCTCACCGACCTCGGCGTTGATGAACAGGCTCAACGGCGCGTCGATGGCCGGGCACTCGTCGAGCACCTCGATCGTGATGTCGCAGAAGGCGGTCTGTGTCACTCCATCGTCGCACTCGACATGGGCGCGGAGCCTGGCGGTCCATGTGCCCGTCTCCGTGGGCGTGCCCGTCACGGTGAACCACTCCGAATCCAGGGCGAGCCCAGGCGGGAGTTCGCCCCCCGTCAGAGTCAGCCCGGCGCCGTCGGGCGGGTCGAGCCCCTCCCAGTCCTGCGGTGCGACGCTCACGGTGAAGGGCTCGTCCACGATCGCCTGAGCCGTCAGCTCGTCGGGGTTGTAGACGGGTCCATCGCATTCGGTCTCGGGAGCTTGAGATCCGTCCTCGCAGGTTCCTCCCAGCAGGAGGAGCGTGATCAGGATCGGCGTGGTCACGGACAGGATTCGCTTGAGCATGGTCACCCTCCCAGCAGCGGTCGATCGGATACGCGGCGGCACGGTAGCCGGCCGCGCGGAGCTCGCGAGGGGTGAGGATGCTTGGATTGTAGTCGCGGAAGGCGAATCGTGAAGGAGGATGCAACGAAAACCCCTCCGCGATGGTCGCGGAGGGTGATCGTCGGGAGGCAGATCCGGCAAAGCGCCTTGATGGAGCTCGGGAGGCGAGCAACCCGTGGGCCACGAAGCCGCCTGCGTCATCTGTTCCTTGGCCCCGTCAGCCGGATGGGATAGACTGCAGCCCCCTGATATGTCGGATTTGCTCCAGGATATTTTGCCGAAGGCGTTTTCATGATCGGGAGTCAGCTCGGACACTACGCGGTGTTGGCCAAACTCGGCGAGGGTGGCATGGGCACGGTTTACCGTGCCCGTGACACGAGGCTCGGTCGAGATGTGGCGATGAAGATTCTGCCGCCCGCCGCCGCCGGAGATAAGGAGCTCTGTGCGCGATTCGAGCGCGAGGCCAGGGCCATCGCGGCATTGCAGCACCCCAACATCGTGACGATCTACTCCGTGGAGGAAGAGGGCGGCTTCCGCTTCATCACCATGGAGCTCGTCGAGGGACAGGCCCTCTCGGAGCTCATTCCCGCCGCCGGTATGCCTCACGAGGAGTTCTACGAGATCGCCCTTCCCCTGGTGGACGCGGTGAGCTGCGCCCACACGCAGGGCATCGCCCATCGGGATCTGAAGCCCACCAATATCATGCTGCAGGCGGATCGACGACCGAAGGTGCTCGACTTCGGGCTGGCGAAGCTCGGCGGGGCCGAAGCGCCACTTGCCGAGGAGACGCTGCGCATGGACTCGACGATCACCGAGGCGGGTCGCATCATGGGTACGGTGCCTTACATGTCCCCGGAACAGATCAAGGGCGGCGAGGTCGGGCCGTCTTCGGATCTCTTCTCCCTGGGGATCGTCTTCCACGAGATCCTCTCGGGTGTACGTCCGTTTCGGGGGGAGTACGCGGCGGAGGTGATGCACAAGATCGCCTCGGAGCCGATCCCCAGGCTCCGGGAGATTCCGGAGGCACTGGCCGACATCGTCGAACGCTGCCTGTGCAAGGATCCCGGCGATCGTTTCGCGAACGCCGGCGCCCTGCTGACCGCCCTGCGAGAGGCGGCGGGCGCCGATACAATCGATGGTGCTCCGACCTCCCTTGCCCTGGCCGCCTACGAGAGGCGCGACTGGCCCGAGGCGGAGAGAGAACTCCGGTCGATCATGGATCAACGCGAGCTGACCCCGAATGAGGTGGAGGCGCTGGGCCACTGCGTCGGATGGCAGGGCCGCTTCGTCGAGAACATCGAGCTTTGGGAGCAAGCCTCCGCAGCTTATACGAAAGCGGGCGACCAGGCCGGCGCGGCGCGTCTGGCGCTGAGCCTGACCGGTCTCTACCTCGAGAAGAACGCGGAAACGGTAGCCAACGGCTGGCTGAAGCGGGCGGAGCGGCTGCTCCGCGACCAGCCGGAGTCCATCGAGCACGGTCGCCTGCTCAGACGCCAGACGATCGCGGCGCTTCGGCGCCAGGACTTCATGGAGGCCCTCGAGCTAAACCGTCGTTGCCTGGAGCTGGCCGAACGTTTCCAGGACGCGAATCTCGTCGCGGAAACTCGCCATGATCATGGCCAGATCCTCGTCGCCCGGGGCGATGTGAACGAGGGGATCGAGCACATCGACGAGGCCATGGTCGCCGCGATGGGCGGCGACCTGGACCCCACGACCCTGGGCAATCTCTACTGCCGAACCATGGTGGTGTGCCGCTCCCTGGCGGACTTCAAGCGCTCACAGGAGTGGAGCGAAATCGCATGGCGCTGGTGCGAGGCCACGGATGCCCCAGGATCGGGCTATCCAGGGCTCTGCCGGATCTACAGCGCCGAGACGATGCGACACGTGGGCAAGTGGGGGGAGGCGGAGACCGCCGTTCGCGACGCCTGCGAGACCTTCGAGCACTCCGGCCTCGAAGGGCATGCGGGCAATGCCTACTACGAGCTCGGTGAGTTGGCCCTGCGCAAGGGCGATTACCCGGCGGCCGAAGAGGCTTTTCGGCGGGCGCACTCCTTCGGCTGCGATCCGGTGCCCGGCCTGCCTCTGCTGCAGCTTGCCCAGGGCAAGCCCGAGGCCGCCCTTCGAATGATCGAGCGCGCCCTCGGAGAGATGCGGGACGACCGCCTGGGCCGGGCAAGGCTCCTGGTGGCGATCGTTCCCATCGCTCTGGCCAACGGGGCCCGGACGACGGCGAACGCCGCCGCTGCCGAATTGGACGAGATCGCCCGCGATTTCGACAGCCTGTGCTTCACGGCCCATGCGCTGATGGGGCAGGGTGCCCTGGCGATCGAACTGGGCGACTGCGAGTCGGCCGCGGCGTCCCTGCGAAAGGCCCTGTCGAGCTTCATGAAGCTGGGCTTCATCTACGACGCCGCTCAAGCGCGAATCCTGCTCGCGAAAGCCTACCGCGCCTCCGGTAACGAGGAGGACGCCAGGATGCAACTCCTCGCGGCTCACAAGACCTTCAGCGAACTGAACGCCGGACCCGATTGCGAGAGGGTGACCGACATGATCGCGGAGATGGGCGGCTGACTCTCCACATCCTGCTCCGAGCCTGCCTCGCCTCGGTCTTCCATCAGAACGGCAGCACGGGGGTTCGAGCGGCACGAACTCGTACCGTCCGCTGCGTAGGATGAGCTTGGCGCGACGCCTGCCACCTGTTAACCTCTCGATCCGACCCGGGCGGGTTCCCGGGCCGGGACTCGCGCGTTTCGTTCCCTTCACCAACCCATCTCTCCGCAAAGGAACCCTCCAATGGCGAAGCGTCCCCTCCTGAAAATCGAGAGTGAGTACCCCGAGGATCTCGCCGTGGGCGTCCACCGCCTGGCCGGCCGTCTCCTGGGAACCCCGGAGGGCTACGGCCTTCTCGAACGCGTGGAGGTCGACATCGATGAGGGCCGGCGTCACGTCGTGCTCGATCTCGGCGGTCTGGAGTTCGCCAACAGCAGCGGCATGGGCATCCTCGCCTCGATGTACAACTTCGCCAAGACCGCGGAAGGTACGGTGACGATCGTCGGCGCGGGCGACAGGCTGCGGGAGGGTCTGTCGGTCATCATGCTCTGGGATCTCGTGAAGAAGGCGGAGAGCGTCGATGGGGCCCTCGCGGCGCTCGGCGAAGGCTAGGCGGACAGCATCGACCTTCGCCAACACCGGCAAACGAAACACCCCTCCGCGAGATCTCGTGGAGGGGTTTCGTGACAGCTTATCAATCGGATCACTGTCCACGTACGCATGGAGACGTGATCATCGGAGGCAGTTCCTAGTACAGCGCCTTGATCGAGCTCATGCTGTTGTCCTCGGTGGCGACCGCGGGGTCGTCGCCGAAGTCGAGGTTGTCGTAGAAGATGCCGGAGCCCTCGTAGCCGCCGGCCAGGTTCATGAAGCCGATCTGGACGATCTGGCCGGCGCTGCCGGACAGGTCCACTTCGAGGCCGTAGCGCGTCCAGGTGGACGGCGTGCTGGTCATGTCGGCCGTGATGAACTGGGTGGTGGCCCAGCCGGCGCCCGGATCGAGGACCTTGATGAAGGCGTAGGCCTCGCTGGAGCCCTCTAGGTTGCCCATCTTGGCGTCGAAGGCGAAGTACCAGTAGCCCTCGCCGGCGGCGACGGGCCACTCCTTGTACAGGTTGGTCTCGAGGACCCAGCCGGGATTGCCGTGCTCGGCGACACCGTAGTTGCTGTAAGCGACGAGCTGCTGGGCGCCCTGATCCGGGCCGCCCTCGCCGGAGACGATGTCGCAGATGGCGCCGGTGTTGTTGGGCGTGGGATGTCCCCAACCGGCAACCCAGTTGCCGCCGTCATCGAAGAGGTGGTGATAGGCGAGCCAGCCGTCGCCGGCCATCTGGCCGTCGACCGGGAGGAGGGACTCGAAGTCCTGCATGTAGGGGGCCTGGGCGAGAGCCGCGACCGGGATCAGCAGCGCGACCAGGAGAGCGATAGCACGAATCTTCATAGTGAGACTCCTTGTTGTGTGCTTCGGGAGGTGTCGATTTTACGAATCCTCCCTCGCATGATCTTGAGCATTCCGAGCACGGCTCGAGAGCGGATTCCGATGCACCAGAGTATACACTATGTTCGGCTGCCGAACCAAGTCCCGAGTGGAAAAAAAATCACCAAGACGAACTCCAAGTCGAATTGGCGATATGTTGCATGAATGCAACGAGATGGGCGGCCATGAGGCCGCTTTGAATCACTACTCCAGCAGAACGAGCTTACGACTCGAGGCTCCCTCGTGCGTGAGAATCCGCGCCAGGTAGACCCCGCCGGCCAGTGCTTGGCCGAACTCGTCCTTTGCCGACCAGTCGACGGCATGCTCGCCGGCCGCACGCTCGCCATCGATCAGGGTGGCGACGGCGCGCCCGGAGACGTCGAAGATCATGAGCTCGACGACGCCCGGTTCATCGAGCGTGAAACGGATCCGTGTCTTCGGATTGAAGGGATTGGGGTGAGAGACGAGCGCGATACCCGCCGCGGGGAGAGCGGGCGCCGCGGTCATCGATGGCAGCTCCGCGCGATACTTGGTGGTGGTGCCGCCGCTCTTGAAGAGCCAACCGTCCTGGACCCACAGATCGTTCACCGACTGGGCGGCCTGGGGCAGATCGTAGGTGTAGGTTTCGTAGTCCACGAAGTCATCGGTCATGAACACGCTGCCCAGCGGCCCCGCGTAACCGCTCGATGCACCGAACACGAGCTGGTTGCCCGCGATGGCCAGCCCGTTGATGTTGTAGGTGCTCGGCAGGTTCGTGACGAGTTCCCAGCCGTCGCCGAAGTCGCTCGAGGCCCAGAAGGTGCCGTCGCCGCCCATGTGATAGACGCAGACGTAGAGCGTGCCCCGGAAGTGGATCCAGGAGCAGAGATAGGACGAGCCCAGGCCCGCGCCGACCGGCGTCCAGCTTTCGCCGAGATCGTCCGATCGGTAGATCATGCCGTCGTTCGTCTCCATCTCGGAGGCGAAGAGCCGTCCCTCGGTGGAGAAGATCTGCCAGAGCGGGTCGCTCGCGGGTTGCGTGACCTCCACCCAGCTCGTGCCGTGGTCGTCACTGCGATGGACGATGCCCGCGAGGCTCGCGAAGAGCGTTTCGCCGATCACCGTGAAGGCGTCGATCTGACCCTCCTGATAGGGGAGCGGTTCCCAGGTGGTCCAGGCGCCGTTCACGCGAAGGCAGCGGTAGTTGTGGGTCGGACCCACCATCCGGCTCGCGACCAGGTGGTCGCCGACGAAGATCATGCTCGCGATCGGTGCGTACTCCTCCGGCAGGCCGGTGCCGACGGTCTGCCAGCTGTCGCCATGATCGATGCTGGAGTAGACCTGGCCCATGAAGGTGCCCGCGTAGAGGGCGTCGTCGGCCGGCAGGAAGAGCTCGATGCCGTCGAACTCGCCCGGATCGGGTACCGGTTCCCAGAGTGCGAGAACTGATGGCGAGATGAAGGTCAGGAGCGCGAGGGCCAGTGCGGCGTGTTTCATTGCGGACCTCCCCTTGTTTCCGCAGAGCAGCACAAAGAATCCTACCGAACTTGCCGGGCCGAGGGAATGCAAATCTAATTGCATAATAGACTAGTGGATCCGTAGCGCCGGAATCGGGCATCCACAAGCGACACATCGACGCAAATTGTTGTAAAACGGATATATAACGGGCTGAAATCACTCAACCGCAACGGCCGAGTGGCCGATTCCTCTTGGGTGGCATCGAGACCACCGCGGACGGCCCCGGTTCGCCATGAACCACACCAGCTCAACTGGCACGAGGTTGGAGATGAGGATCGAACTGAGTATCAAGACCCGGATGTGGATGGGCATCGGCGTTCTCTGTCTGCTGTTGGTGGGGGGCGTCGTCACGGTCGAGTGGGCGCACCGGCAGACGCGCGCGGAGTTCGCGGCGCATTCCCACGGCGATGACGCGGCGCTGGCCGAGATGATGAGCGACCAGGGCGCGCGAGCGCGCAACTCCCTTGCGATGGGAGGCGTCTGCATCGTCCTCGCGTTCGGTGTGATGGCCTGGCTTTCCAGGATCCACAACCGATCGTTCATGGAGGGCACGCGCATGCTCCAGATCCTGTCGGAAGGACGCTTCTCCACGGCCGCCTCACTGGAAGAGGATCTGGCATCGGAGAAGAGCGAGTTCAGCAAGGCGATGGGCACCATGACCGGCAGCCTGAACCTGGTGTTCAGGGAACTGGTGAACACCCGCGCCACGCTCGGAGAGGCCTCGGACAGGCTCTCCTCCACATCCACCGAGATGGTGGCTCTGGCCGATCAATCCAAGAGCCAGACCCACGCCGTCCGTGAATCCTCCGAGGGCATCAGCAACAGCATGATCACCGTGGCCGGTTCCGCCGACGAGATGTCGGGGTCGGTCGCCACCATCGCGACCGCCATCGAGGAAATGGACACCTCGCTCGCCGAGGTGGCCAAGAACTGCAATCACGCTTCAATGGTGTCCAACGCCGCGGAGTCCCAGGTAAACGAAACCCGAGAGGCCATGTCCGAACTGGATGCATCCTCCAGTGATATCGGCATCGTTCTCGACACCATCAAGAACATCGCCGACCAGACGAATCTGCTCGCCCTGAACGCCACCATCGAAGCCGCCAGCGCGGGTGACGCCGGCAAGGGCTTCACGGTGGTGGCCAACGAGGTCAAGGAACTCTCGCGGCAGACCGCGCAGGCCACCGAGGAGATCGCGCACCGCATCGAGAACATGCAGTCCAACACCCGCAAGGTGCTGGAATCCATCAACACGATCTCCGGGACGATCGGCGAGGTGAACGTGGCCTCCCAGTCCATCGCCAGCGCGGTGGAGGAGCAGGCCGCCACGACGAACGAGATCACGCGCAGCATCTCGACGGTATCGGACGCCGCGGAGCAGATCGCGACGACGGTGCAGACAGTCACCGCCGGCGTGGAGGAGATCTCCGCCAGCATCGCCGAGGTCAATCAGGGCGCCGCGAACACGGCGGTCGGCGCCGGGGAGACCCACCGTTTCGCCGTCGAGCTGTCGCGCATCTCCGGGCGCCTCGAGGAGATCCTCGATCAGTACGAACTGGCCGAAGGGCGCTTCGACATCAACATGGTGAAGCAGGCCCACAACGCCTGGTGGGTTCGCCTGACGAAGCTCCTCCAGGGCGTCGGCGCCATGCATGAGGGCGAACTGAAGTCCCATCACGAGTGCGACTTCGGCAAGTGGTACGACGGCCTCCTCGGCGATCCGCTCTCCGAATCCAAAGTATTCGCCACGGTGGGACGTCACCACGAGAAGGTGCACGGAATCGCCCGCGAGATCGTGCAGGCGCACAATCAGGGCGACGAGCGCACGGCCCTGGCCAAGCTGAGGGAACTCGAGGCCGAGAAGGACGAGCTCTTCGACGCCCTGGACTCCCTCTACCTGCTCTGATCGCCTTCCCGCCCGAGCGCTTGCGCGCTTTCGGCGGGCCGGATAAGCTGCGGGGCGTCGCCCGGATCGGGCGGCGCCTTCGCCGTTTCGGACCTTCAGCCTGTGCCGGTCGCCATGTCCCATCAAGCACCGCCCTACAGCACCGATCCCGACCAGCTCGCCCGCGAGGTGGAGGTCACCGTGTACCGCGCGTCCGGCCCAGGCGGGCAGCATCGCAACACCAGCGACAGCGCGGTGCGCCTGCACCACCCGCCCAGCGGCGTCACGGTGATCGCGGCCGACCATCGCTCCCAGCTGCGCAACCGCAAGCTCGCCATGGAACGGCTCATCGAGCGGCTCCGTCTTCTCAATCGCAAACCGAAGCGGCGCAAGCCCACGAAGGTCACCGCGGCGGCGCGGCACCGGCGCCTGGAGGCCAAGCGTCGCAAGGGCGAGCGCAAGCGGCTGCGCGGTCGGCCCAGCGAGGACTGATCTTTTTCGCTGTACAGCTTCCGAGGAATCACTCATCATTCTCGGGACTTCGTTCGCACGCCAGTGCGGCGGCCTCGAAGGCTCGGGCGGATAAGAGGCCGGGTGAGTTGGGTCTCACCAATCGTCGGTACGCCCGGAGAGGAGGTGATCAAGTGAGTTCAGACAGATTTGGCTTGGTGGAGGTGACGTCCCCATAGGGGATATCTCCCAAGCGTCGTCTGACGCTGACTTGGGATCACCCCGCCGGGGGAAACCCAACGTCACCGATGCCGACCCTATTCGCCCTCCCCGTCTCCCGGGGAGGGTTTTACGTTTCCCGAAACTCCTCAAAATACCGCGTGGGCCCCTTGCCAGATCCTCCGAATAAAGGCAAGATTATCCTGAATGAAGGAAAACCCTGGACGAACGCAGTACGCATCACCGAGCGGAATACGATGAAACGACTGCTGCTCCTTGCCTGTCCCGGCTATCGATCGGCCTATTCGGGTCGTGTCGGTGTGGTCGAGGAGAAGACCGAAACCAAGGCAGACGTGTTCTGACCCCGGGCCACCCCGGGGTTTTTTCATGCCTGGAAGTGCGCGGAGGTCCTGCATGAAACTCTGGCGAGAGCCCTTCGACAGCGACAAGCTGAACCTGCCGCGAGGCGAGGTCACGATCATCCGCGAGCGATGCAAGGGCTGCGGCTTCTGCGTCGACTACTGCCCGCGAGACGTCCTCGAGCTCTCCGAGGAGTTCAACGCCAAGGGCTATCACCCGCCCTTCACCAAACAGGCCGAACTCTGCGTCAACTGCGATCTCTGCGAGATGATCTGCCCGGAGTTCGCGATCTTCTGCGATCCCGCCCCCGACGCGGCGGCCGAGGAGGTGGCGCGATGAAGGCGGACCCCAAGGGCGTGCTCACCGGCATCCACTTCCTCGACGGCGACCACGCCGCCTGCGAGGGCGCGCTGGCCGCGGGCTGCCGCTTCGTGGCCGGCTATCCCATCACGCCCTCCACCGAGGTCGTGGAACGCTACAGCGCCCGCGCCCCCGAGGTGGGCGCGATGTTCATCCAGATGGAGGACGAGCTCGCCAGCTCCATCGCCATCCAGGGCGCGGTGTGGGGCGGGGCGAAGGCGATGACCGTCACCAGCGGCCCCGGCTTCTCCCTGATGATGGAGCACATCGGCCTGGCGGTGATGACCGAGACGCCCTGCGTGTTCGTCAACGTGCAGCGCGGCGGGCCGTCGACCGGCCTGCCCACGCTCACGGGCCAGGCCGACGTCATGCAGGCGCGCTGGGGCAGCCACGGCGACTACGAGATCATCGCGATCTCGCCCAGCTCGCCTCAGGAGTGCTTCGACCTGATGATCGACGCCTTCAATCTGTCGGAGCGCTATCGCGTGCCGGTGATGTTCATGATGGACGAGTGCGTCGGCCACATGACCGAGAAGGTCGTGATTCCCGAGGCGGAAACGCTCACGGTGGAGCCCCGCCGCTGGACGGACAAGAAGGGCAAGGACTACCTGCCCTTTGCGGCGGACGCGGACATGGTGCCGCCCATGGGCAAGGCCGGCGACGGCCACCGCATGCACGTGACCGGCCTCACCCACGACGAGCGCGGCTACCCGGTGGTGACGCCCGAGGCCCAGGAGAAACTGGTGCGGCGCCTGGTGGACAAGATCCGCCTGAGCGCCGAGGAGATCATCCGGATCGAGGAGCGGGAGGTCGAGGACGCCGACGTCGTGGTGCTGTCCTACGGCATCACGAGCCGCGTCACCGAGAGGGCCGTGCAGCTCGCGAAGGAGGAGGGGATCCGCGTGGGGACCCTGCGGCTCGTCACCCTGTGGCCCTTCCCCGAACGCCGCATCGCCGAGCTCGCCGAACGGGTCGACGCCTTCGTCGTCGCCGAACTCAACTACGGACAGATCTTCTACGAGGTGGAGCGCTGCGCCGCCGGGCGGGCGAAGACCTTCCTCGCCGGTCACGGCGGCGGCACCGTGCACGAGCCGGAGCAGATCCTCGAGCAAATCAGGGAGGCGAACGCGTGTCGACAGACATCCTGAGCGAAATCGAGGCGAGTCCCGAGCATCCCATGGAATCCATGCTGCGCATGGACCGGATGCCGCACATCTGGTGCCCCTCCTGCGGCATCGGCACCGCGGTGAACTGTTTCGCGGCGGCCGTCGAGAAGGCGGGGCTCGATCCCGACATGGTATCCATCGTGTCGGGAATCGGCTGCACGGGGCGCGTGGCGGGTTACATGAACCTGGATTCCTACCACACCACCCACGGCCGTCCGATCCCCTTCGCCACGGGGCTCAAGCTGTCGCGGCCGGAGCTCAAGGTGGTGGTGTTCAGCGGCGACGGCGATCTCACGGCGATCGGCGGCAACCACTTCATCCATGCCGCGAGGCGCAACCAGGATCTCGTCTGCATCTGCGTGAACAACTTCACCTATGCGATGACCGGCGGCCAGCAGGGGCCGACCACGCCCACGACGGCCATCGCCTCCACGGCGCCCTTCGGCAGCTACGACGCGCCCTTCAACCTGCCCTTCCTCGCCGAGTCCTGCGGGGCGGTGTACGTGGCGCGCTGGACGGTGCTGCACTTCCGGCGCCTCATCGACTCGATGGTGAAGGCCCTGACGCTGCCCGGCTTCACCTTTCTCGAGGTCATCGCTCCCTGCGCCACGCTCTACGGACGCCGGAACAAGCTCGGCGACGGACGCAGCCTGCTGAAATTCTACCAGGACTCCACGGAGATCAAGCACGGGGCGAACACGCGGGACGTGGACATCGACTACCAGCAGAAGATCATCTGCGGCGAGTTCGTGGAGAAGAGCCGTCCCACTTTCCTGGAGCGGATGAACGACCAGTACCGGTCGCGGTTCGGCGACGCGTACGAGGAGTACGGAGGTTGCTGCTGTGCAGACCAGCGAAGTTAAGATCGGCGGCTTCGGCGGCCAGGGCGTGATCCTGATGGGCATCATCATCGGCAAGGCCGCGTCCATCTTCGACGAGGGTCACGCCACGCTCACGCAGAGCTTCGGGCCCGAGGCGCGGGGCAGCGCCTGCAGCGCGCAGCTCGTCGTGAACACGGATCCGATCCTCTACCCCTACGTCAGCGCGCCGAACGTGCTCATCTGCATGAGCCAGGAGGCGTACAGCAAGTTCAGCCCCGAGCTGAAGGAGGGCGGTCTGCTGCTCATCGAGGAGGAGCTCGTGCAGGTCGACGACCCGCCGGCCGGCGTTCACGTGTTCCGCATTCCCTCCACGCGGATGGCCGAAGAGCTGGGCCGCAAGTTGATCCAGAACATCGTGATGGTGGGCTTCTTCACGGCCGTCACCGGGATCGTCGACGAGGAGGCGGCCAGGAAGGCGGTGGCGGCGTCGGTGCCGTCGGGCACCGAGGAACTCAACCTGAAGGCCTTCGAGGCCGGCCTGGCCCACGGCCGGGCCCAGATGACGGCCGTGGTCTGACCACGAGCGCCGGGGAGGTGCGCAGTGTACGGCGGAGCGGGAACATCGATGTCGCGAGGAGGGTTCGGGGATGCCCTGGACGCCGGCGCGGTGAAGCTCGAGTTCCCCGGCGGCGGCCACAACTACTCGCTGCACCGTCTCGCCGACTCGCCCTGCCACGCGGCCTGCCCCGCCGGCGTGGACGTGAAGGGCTACATCGGACTCATCGCCCAGGGCCGCATGCAGGAGGCGGTGGATCTGGTGCGGGAGCGCTGCCCTCTGCCCGGCATCTGCGGCCGGGTCTGCACCCACCCCTGCGAGCTGGCCTGCCAGCGCTCCGAACAGGACGAGGCCGTGGCGATCCGCCTGCTCAAGCGCTTCGTCTCCGACTGGGAGGACGAACACCCCAGCGTGCCTCCGCGCCCGGCGCCTCGCCACCACGAAGAGCGCGTGGCGGTGGTGGGCGGCGGTCCCGCGGGCCTGGCGGCGGCCTTCGACCTCGTGCGCGAGGGCTACGGCGTCACCCTGTTCGAGATGGCCGACGAGCCGGGCGGCATGCTCAACCAGTGTATCCCGTCGTTCCGTCTGCCGCGCAGGGTGATTCACAAAGAGGTGAACCACATCGCGCAGCTCGGCGTCGAGTTCCGCACGGGCGTCACCTTCGGTCGCGATCTGAGCCTGGACGACCTCCACGACGAGGGCTTCGGCGCCGTGCTTCTGGCGGTGGGCGCCCAGCTCGGCAAGCGCCTGGGCGTGGACGGCGAGCGGGAGAATCTGGGTGTCTTCGACTGCGTGCAGTTTCTCCGGATGATCGAGCGCAAGCTGCCCCTGCCTTCGGGCAAGAGCCTGCTCGTGGTGGGCGGCGGCATGAGCGCCATGGACGCGGCCCGCACGGGCAAGCGTCTCGGGCTCAAAGTGACGGTGGTCTACCGCCGCACGCGCTCGGAGATGCCGGCTGTCATCGACGAGGTGCAGGACGCCGAGCGCGAGGGCGTGAAGTTCCGCTTCCTCGCCGCGCCCACGGAGGTCCTGGGCAAGGGCGGTCGCGTCAAGGGCCTGCGCTGCCAGGCCATGAAGCTGGTGGCCGCCGACGAGAGCGGGCGGCCGCGCCCCGTGCCGATCCGAGGCGAGTTCTTCGACCTGAAGGCCGACCTCATCGTCACCGCCATCAGCCAGGAGGCGGACTTCTCGCTGCTGCCCAAGGGCGACGGTTTCGAGCGCAGCAAGTGGGGAACCCTGGTGGCCGACGAGGACACGCTGGCCACCGGCGTGGAGGGGGTGTTCGCCGCCGGCGACCTCGTGCTCGGCCCCGACACCGTCATCGGCGCCATCGCTCAGGGCCATCGCGCCGCGGAGTCGATTCATGCCTACCTGCGTGGGCGTCCTCTGCTGGGGCCCTCGCCGCCGCGACCGATGGAACTGGGCATCCTGCCCCGCTCGCCCCGGAAACGACTGCGCAGGCAGCAGCAGGTGCTGCCGGTCGAGGAGCGCAAAGGGTTCCGGGAGGTGGAGCTCGGCTACCACGAGGATGCGGCCAGGGAGGAGGCCCTGCGCTGCCTCCGCTGCGGGCCCTGCCAGGAGTGCGGCAGCTGCGCCGACGAGTGCCGCCACCGCATCGCGCTCCTGCGTCCCGCCGGCGAGACGAACGGCCATCCCATGGGACCTACGCTGGTGCGCGTGCCCAACGACCCCGAGGAGTTCCCCCTGGCCCTCGAGCCGCGTCCGGTGAGCCTCACCTGGCCGGGGCAGGGCCTGGCCGCCGGCGGCGATCACCGCAGCGAGTGGGAGCTCTCGCCCCTGCTGTGCAAGGTGGACGAACGGCTCTGCCGCGCCTGCGGGGATTGCGTGACCGCCTGTCCCTACGACGCCATCCGGATCATGGAGGGCACCGGTGGAGGTTCGGCGGCGAGGGTGTTCCCCGAGTTCTGCAAGAGCTGCGGCAGCTGCGCGTCGGTCTGCCCGACCGGCGCCATGATCGCGGACCACTACGGTCACCAGGGCATGATCGACGAGATCTCCGCGCTGCTCGCACCCGATCCGCCCCTGGGCGCCTCGCGCATTCTCCTGCTCTCCTGCAACTGGTGCTTCCCGCTGGCCGCGTCTCGTCTGGACGAGATGCCGCCCTCCCTGCGAATCATGGACACGCTCTGCACCGGTCGGATCCACCCGGCCTTCATCCTCTCGGCCTTCGAGGCGGGGGCCGACGGGGTCTTCGTCACCGGCTGCGCCGAGGGGGAGTGCCACTATCGCACGGGCAACCAGACCTTCCTCGGACACGTCGCCAGGCTCCAGGGGATCCTCGGCCTGCTGGGTGTTGACTCCGAGCGATTCGACATGAGGCTCTTCCACCGCGGCGAGATCCACGTGCTGCCCGAGATCCTCGGCGACTTCATCGAAGGCGTGCGCGGTCGGGGACGCCTCGACCTCGATCCCGCTCCGGCAGAGCAGGAGGTGTCCTCGTGAGCCTCGCGCCGAGTATCCGCGAAAGCCGCGCCTACTACTGCCTCGATTGCGGCAAGTGCACCGCGGTCTGTCCCGTGGCCCTTCACGACGAGAACTTCTCGCCGCGCCTGCTGGTCTACACCCGGGTGAGCGGACAGGCGGACCGCGGCGAGGCGGCGGAGAAGGCTCCCCATCGACTCGCACAGTGTCTGACCTGCGGGCTCTGCACGCGTCGTTGCCCCTCGGACGTGGACTACAACGGCTTCGCTCGCCTTAGCCGCGGCGAGGAGTTTGCGGGCGCCGGTACTCCCTTTCCCTGCTCTCACGGCGGCGCCCTCGAGAGCCTGCACCGGCTGATGGCGCGGGACGGCAAGGGTCAGCGTCGGCTCGACTGGGTGCCGAAGGGCGCGCCCGCGGCCGAGACGGGGGATCTCGTCTACTTCAGCGGCTGCTTGCCTTTCTTCGACGCCTACTTCACGCACCTCGAGTCCGACAGCAGCGCGATCGCGAGAAGCAGCCTGCGTCTGCTGTCCGGCCTCGGCGAGACGCCGGCGTTGATGTCCCGCGAACGCTGCTGCGGACACGACCTCTACTGGAGCGGCGACGAGGCCACCGCCGCCGAGCTGGCCCGCCGCAACGCCGAGTCGATCGCCGCCACGGGCGCGACCCGTCTCGTGGCCTCCTGCCCCGAGTGCGCGCACATGCTCCGCGACGTCTACCCCACGCTCGGCGTCTCGCTGGACGTCGAGGTCATGCACCTCAGCGAGTACCTGGCGGGCAAACTCGAGACCGGTGAGCTGAGCCTGAGACCTCTGGCGGAAACGGTGAGCTTCCACGACTCCTGCCGCCTGAGCCGCCAGCTCCGAGCCGGCGACGCGGCGCGCGCCGTGCTGAACAGGATCTACGGTGACGATTTTCGCGAGTTCGAGCGGCACGGCGAGGAGGCGCCCTGCTGCGGAACCAACGGCTGGCTGCACTGCGACGCGGTGAGCCGACATTTGCAGGAGACAAGACTCAAGGAGGCGGTGGAGCGGGGGGCCGAGACCCTCGTCACCGCCTGCCCCAAGTGCCAGCTCCATTTCCGCTGCGCCCAGGAGGGCGACGCGGACGATGAACTGAAAGGCCTCAAGGTCCGCGACCTTGCGACGGTTGCGGCCGAGGCCATGGATGGAGGTGAGAACCCGTGGTGAAGATGCGAGATCTCAGCGTCGGCGTGTTCGTCTGCGAATGCGGAAAGAACATCGCCGGCACGGTGGACTGCGGAGCGGTGAGCGAGTTCGCCGCCACCCTGCCCGACGTGGTGGTGGTGAAGCAGAGCAAGTACACCTGCGCGGATCCGGGTCAGATGGAGATCCAGTCCGCGATCGAGGAGTACAAGCTCAACCGCGTCGTGGTGGCGTCGTGCACGCCCAAGATCCACGAGCCCACCTTCCGGAACTGTCTCTCCGAAGCGGGGCTCAATCCCTACCTCCTGGAGATGGTGAACATCCGGGAGCACGTGAGCTGGGTGCATCAGGACCAGAAGGAGGACGCCACGCAGAAGGCCAAGGATCTGGTGGCCTCGGGCGTCGCCCGCGTTCGTCTTCTGGAGCCCCAGACCGAGACCCGCGTGCCGGTGACGAAGGCGGCGCTGGTGATCGGCGGTGGAGTGGCCGGCATCCAGTCCGCGCTGGATCTGGCCGACGCGGGCCATCAGGTCTATCTCGTGGAGAAGGAGGCGAGCATCGGCGGGGTCATGGCCGCACTGGACAAGACCTACCCGACGATGGACTGCTCTATATGAATCCTGGGACCCAAAATGATGGATGTCGGTCGACATCCCCGGATTCAGCTCTTCACGAATAGCGAGGTCGAGAACGTCACGGGTTTCGTGGGCAACTTCCACGTGACCGTGCGCAGGCGGGCGAAGTACGTCGACGAGACCGCCTGCAACGCCTGCGGGGATTGCGCCGAGGTGTGCCCGGTCGCGGTGCCCGACGCCTACCAGCAGGGCTTCTCCAGCCGCAAGGCGATCTACATGCCCTTCCCGCAGGCGGTGCCGTCGAGCTTCCTCATCGACATGGACGCCTGCCTCGGCAACAACCCGATCGCCTGCGGCAAGTGCAAGGAGGTGTGCGAGAAACGCTGCATCGACTACGACGCCAAGGACGAGTTCGTGAACGTGGAGGTGGGGGCGGTGGTCGTGGCGACGGGGGCGGAGGTGTACGACCCCACCGAGTACGACGAGTACGGCTACACGCGTTTTCCCAACGTGATCACGAGCATGGAGTTCGAGCGGCTCATCTGCGCCGGCGGACCCACCGAGGGTCACTTCGTGCGGCCGGGCGACATGGAGCGGCCGCTGCGCATCGGCTTCATCCAGTGCGTCGGCTCCCGTTCCCTCAGTGAGAAGGGCAACCCCTACTGCAGCAACATCTGCTGCATGAACACGGTCAAGAGCACGCTGCTGCTCGCCGACCACTACCCCGATGTCGAGAGCACGGTGTTCTACATGGATATGCGCGCCTTCGGCAAGGGCTTCGAGGACCTCTACCGCCGCAGCAAGGAGGAGGGTGTGCGCTACGTGCGCGGCCTGCCCGGCGAGGTGAGGGAGGATCCGAACACGGGGAACCTGTGGCTCGACGTGGAGAACACGGCCACCAACGCGCTCGGCAAGTACGAACTCGACATGGTGGTGCTGGCCTGCGGCATGATTCCGCGGCGGGACGGCGGCATCGTGAAGAAGCTGCTCAACCTGAGCAACACCTCCGACGGCTTCTACATGGAGAGCCATCCGAAGCTCAAACCGGTGGACGCGCCCACGCGGGGCGTTTTCTTCGCCGGCTGCAACGAGTTCCCCAAGGACGTGAAGGACTCGGTCACCCAGGCCGGAGCCGCGGCCAGCCGCGCCAGCATCCTGCTGAACGCGGGCATGGTGCAGATCGAGGCGATCACGTCGATCATCGACACCGAGTTCTGCACCCAGTGCGGCATCTGCAGCAAGGTCTGCCCCTACGGCGCCATCACCGATCCGGACCGCAAGGCCGGCAGGTTCCCCGAGGTGATCGAGGCGGCCTGCTCCGGCTGCGGCACCTGCGCGGCGGAGTGCCCGACGGACATGGTGGCCATGCGCCACTACACCGACGAGCAGATCATGGCCCAGATCGACGCCATCTGCGAGGAGAAGCCCTGGGAGAAGGTGGTCACCTTCGCCTGCAACTGGTGCTCCTATCCGGGCGCCGACCTGGCCGGCACGAACCGCAGCCAGTACCCGGCCCACTCGCGGCTCATCCGCACCATGTGCAGCGGCCGCGTGGACGAGGACTTCGTCCTCGAGGCCTTCGGCAAGGGGGCGGGCATGGTGCTGGTGAGCGGCTGCCACTTCGCCGATTGCCACTACATCAACGCGGTGCAGTGGACCCAGAAGCGCGTCGAGAAGCTGTGGAACCGCCTCGAGAAGCTGGGCATCCGCCCCGAGCGCCTGCAGCTCGAATGGATCAGCGCCGCCCAGGGCGCCAAGTTCGCCAAGGTGATGAAGGAGCTCGAGACGATGCTGAAGTCGGTCCGGCGCGAGGAGACCGATGAGACGCGGGAGATCGTGGCGACCGAGTTCCAGCGTATCAACGAGCGCCGCGAGAAACAGCGCGCGAAGATGCTCGCGGACCGGGCCGAGTCAAGCAGGAGGGAGGTGCCCCTTGGCTGAGAAGACGGTGACCTTCCGCTGCCTGCGCTGCGGGCACGAGTACGCCGGTTCCTACGACAGCCGGAAACCGGTGGAGCGGAGCTGCCCGGGCTGTCACAGCAACAGCGTGCGGCCGCTGCCCGAGAAGAAGACGGGCTGAACCGGAACGGAAAACGGGCGCGCGGCGGAATCCGTCGTGCGCCCGTATCCTCCCGAGATCCCGACCGGGATCTCGGTTAGACCTTGAGAATCAGATAGAACGTGCTGCTCGCCGCGAGCAGGATGAGCAGCGTCATCGTCCATGCCGCGCCGTAGGTCGTGACGACGGGATCCATGAGTCCGACCACGCCCTGCCAGAGATCGTAGGTGCTGTTGAAGGCGGCGGTGTAGGCCTCGGCCACCGGGGAGTCGCTCTTCGCGACGAAGTGGCCGTGTCCGGGGTCCCAGCGCGTCGCGAGGCCCAGGCCGAGCAGGGCGACCACGGTGATCAGCACCGCGGCCACGAGCAGGTTGCGAACGGGGCTGCCCAGCCTGAACAGGAAGCGTCCCCGCTTCTTGCCCATCCAGGTCGGCAGGGCGTCGGGCAGGGGGCGGTGGTCCGCCTCGCGCTGCATCCGGAGCGCCCCCAGGAGCTTGTTCAGGAAGATGTAGTGCTCGTGCCAGGTGCGCACGAACTCCTCCTCGTCGAACTCCTTGCGGCTTTCGTCGCCCGTCACGCTTCGCTGCGCGCTCAACATCGCGGTGATCTCGCGATAGGCCTGGTGATTCTCGGCGGCCAGCGAGGGCGGAGCCGACTCGGCCAGCACCTGCAGCTGCGTCGCCAGGCGTCCCTTGAGCTTGAGGAAGCGCATCTCCGCCTCCGGCGTCGTCACCGTATCCTGCATGGCCTGGGTCACGATGGCCCGATATTCCAGCCAGGAACGGATGAACGACTTCACCTGATATCGTTTCTTGAAATTCGCCAGCATGGCTTCACCTCGTCGAAGTGTTCAAACCTCCAGCAGGGTGCGGGCCTTGTCCGCGTCCTGGAAGCGAGGGAGGATGTCCGCCCGGGCCACGAAGCCCAGGCGCTGGAGCTCGATCATCGAGTCGTCCAGGAGAACCATTCCGTCCTTCGCGCTGCTGGAAATGACGTTGTTGATCTGATGGATCTTTCCCTCACGGATGAGATTGGCCACCGAGTTCGTCACGAACAGGAGTTCCCGCGCCGCGACGCGGCCGGGCTCGTCCTGTCGGCCGAGCAGCACCTGGGAGATGACGCAGCGGAGGCTGAGGGCGAGCCGTGTGCGTATCTCCGCCTGGTCGTTCAGGGGGAAGACGTCGATGATGCGATTGATCGTCTTCGCCGACGACTGGGTCGAGAGCGTGCTGATGACGAGGTTGCCCGTCTCGGCGGCCGTCGGGGCCACCTCCATCGTCTCGCGGTCGCGCATCTCGCCGACGAAGATGATGTGGGGCATCTGGCGGAGGGCGCTCCTCAACCCCGCGACGTAGCTCTTCGTGTCGGTGCCCAGCTCCCGCTGGTCGATGACGCAGACCTCCGAGTCGAAGTCGTACTCGACCGGGTCCTCGATGGTGATGATGTGCTTCGCCCGCTCGCCTTCGGTGTTCAGGTACTGGAGCCAGCTCGCGATGGTCGTGGACTTGCCGGCGCCCGTGGGGCCCGTCACCAGGACGAGTCCGTTGGGGATATGCGCCAGCCGGCTCATCAGGTTGGTGCTGAGCCCGACGTCGGTGTAGTGGGGGATCTGGATGGGAATCACCCGCAGCACCGCCGCGATGGTGCCTCGCTGGTGGTACACCGCCAGGCGGAATCGCGCCACGTGCTCCATCTCGTAGGACATGTCGAGTTCGAGGTCTTCCTCGAACTGGCGTCTCTGCTTCTCGTCGAGCAGGCTGTACACCAGATCCCGGCTCATCTCCGGCGAGAGGATGTTCCCCGGCTCGTACTGCACCAGCGCGCCGTGCACGTGATAGGTGACCGGCGCGCCCGCGGAGATGATGATGTCCGAGGCGTCCTGGCGCACGCTTTCACGTAGAATGTCGTCGATCTTCATGCCTGTGCTTCCTTCCTTGGCCGGGCCGGACGCGATCGTCCGGGTCGGCTCATTCTCCACCGAGGATATCGGGAGCCACGGGCAGCAGGCTGCCCATGTCGCCGACGATCTTCGGGGTGATCTCGATGACCAGGTCGAAGCGATTCACGTCGCGCTTCACGTGACGGAACAGGTGGCCCAGAACGGGAATGTCGCCGAGCAGGGGCACCTTTCGGATGGTCTCCCGCTCCTCGTCGATGATCAGCCCGCCCATGTAGATCTTCTCGCCGTCTCCGGTGCGCAGCAGGGTGCGCGCCCGACGGGTGGAGGTCTGGGGCAGATCCTCGTACTGGCCGACGTAGCCGACGATGCGGGAGACCTCGGGCTCGACGAGCATCGTGACCGTGCCGTCGTCGCTGATGCGCGGCGTGATCGCGAGGCGCACGCCCACGTCGATCTTCTCGACCTGGACGGTCTGGAACGACGCGCCGGCCGACTGCGGCGACTGCACGGAGGAGATGACCACGGGCACGGTGTCGCCCGCGAAGATCTCGGCCGGTTCACCGTCGAGGGTCACGACCTTCGTGTTGGAGAGCAGGCGCGCGTTGCCGTCGGCGATCAGGGCCTCGACGGCCAGTTCGAAAGCCGTGAGCTGCCGGTGAAGCTGCACTCCGTCATCGACGGGGCCGTAGGCGATCTCCGTGGGGAAGGTGCCCTTCGGAGAGGCTCCGTGGTCGCCCTCGGTGATGATGGTGCTCCAGTCGGTGATCGACTCCCAGTCGATACCGGCTTCGAGCAGCGCCGTGGTGTTCACCTCGATCAGGCGCGCCTCGAGAATCACCTGGCCGGGTTTCCGGTCGAGCTGCGCCACGATGACCTCGGCCTGCTGGATCGCCGCCTGGGGGCCGCGGAAGATGACGTGGTTGCCCTTGGCTTCCGCGGAGACGTCGCGGCTGAGGATCTCGAGGATCTCGGCGACCTTCGTCGCGGAGGCGAATTGCAGGTCGAAGATGCGGACGATCAAACCGGTCTTGACGGCGAGCGACTGGATGTCGGTAACGAGAATCGAGTTGCCCACCCGCTCGTAACCGAGGCCCATGGTCCTCACCACCAGGTTCAACGCCTCCTCGAAGGGAGTGTCCTGGAGCCGGATCGAGATCATCTGATTCTGGATCGCCGGACCGGCCACGATATTCAGCCCGCTGCGGTCGGCCAGGATCTCCAGGATCTCGCTCACCTGGGTATTGTTGGCGTGCAGGGAGATCAGTCCGGGTTCGGTCGCGTCCGACGCCGAGACCCACAGCGGCAGCACCGCCAGGGTCAAACCGATCGCCAGCGCCGTGGTGGCGGCATGACGTCCCCTATCGCGCAGAGATTTCATTTCTTGCCCTCCTAACGTGCACTGAGGTTCACAGTGCGGTGTTTGTCGTGGACCTCGACGGTCGTCTCCTCGATCTTCACGATCGTCCAGCCCTTGTAGACTTCTCCGTTTCTCAGCCAGCCCGAGACGGTGGAGCCCACGGTGATCTTCACCATGGGATCGGCTTCCTCGAACAGGATCGCCGTTAACCGCGGAGGTGCGGGAAGTCGACGTTTCTTGGCCGGTCTGGCCTTGCGTGGCGCCGGCTTCGGTTTCGGCGCCTCGACCACCAGGAAGGGATCCCTCTCCACGGATCCCGCGCTGGCGATGAGGCTGTCCTTCATCGCCACCATGGCGTAGATCGTTCCTCCGCTGGAGGCGGGCGCAAGCGCCTGCTGCTCCGCGGCGGAGTGCGTGCTGACCACCGATGTGACGGCGCGCTCGCAGCGGAACACGAGGATCAGCAGGACGATTCCCACCAGACCGCAGCCCAGCCAGAAGAAGCGGTCGCCGTGCGTCTTCTGCTTCATGGCGTCCCCTTCGAGATCATGCTGTAGAGGGTCAGGTTGAATCGGCCTTCCAGCCGCTCCCTGCGGTCCGTGCCTTCGATGCTGAACGCGTCCACCGTCGCCAGTCGTTCTCCGAGTTCCAGGTCGCGCACGAATCCCTGCACGGCCGAGTACCCGCCGAGGGTTCGCAGCGTGAATCGATGAAGGCGCAGGACATCGGTTTCGGCGACGCCCCGGGCCGTCAGCTCCAGGCGCTCGAGTCCGGACCGCTCCAGCAATCGGCCGATGTAGGCTACCGGGTCCTCGTTCATGCCCTCCGAGGAGAGGTCGGCGAGGGTGCTGATCTTGAGCGCTTTCGCCAGGTCACGATTCGAATGGTGCTGGTCGCCGAGTTGGGCCATCTGGCCCATGAGTTGCCCCTGATAGGCCTCCAGTCGGCGGATCTCCTTGACCGCCGGCTGGTTCAGGGCCAGATCGACGACGAGACCCAGAAGCAGCAGCAGGCCCGTTCCCGCGAAGAGCAGCCTGTCCTTGCCGAGCGGATTCATCAGGAACCCCCTTCGCCGGGGGCGCAGGTGACCATGAACCGTCCGTCCTCTGAACCCTTGAGGTTGCCGAGTTCGACGGCGGGCAACTGCAGCGAGACGCGCTGGTCGCTGGCCAATGAGTTCATGAACGCGGAGACCTGTTCGAGATGCGTGGCCCTGGGTCCCAGCTCGCCCATCAGTTCGAGGGAGGCGGAGATTCCCTTGGCCGGCAGTCGCCCGTCCACGCGGGTCAGCGTGATGGTGGGATCCGTGACCTCGGCCAGTGCCGCAAGCTTGGGCGACCAGTCGATCCTCCGCTGGCGGAGCCTCAGGAGCTCCTTGGCCGCGGGCAGTTCGGGCTCGTTCTGCGCGCTGCCCTCGACGAGCGCGGCCATCCTGGCGGTAGACTCGCGCAGAATCTCCACGCGCTCGCGAAGCAGGTGGGAGCTCAGGAACAGAACGAGGAGAATCAGCGCCGAGACGCCGAAGCTCGCGCCGAAGATCGCCCCATGGATCCGCTGGTGGCGGGACTCCCTCAGCTTGCGCTCGTACTCGGGGTAGAGGTTGATCTCATACATTCGCGGCGCCTCCCCGCTGACACAGACCGCAGGCGGTGACGTAGAGCGCGCCCTCGCCCTCGGTGTCGGGGACGAACCCGAAGGGCGCGAGCGGATCGGCGACCTGCACCCCGCAGTCCAGCGCGGTCGACAGGTTGTCCACGAGCTCGGTCAGCCCGGCTCCGTTGCCGGACAGGACGACGGACCGCACCTTGCGGTGAAAGCGGCCCCGGAAGTAGGTGATCGTCTCCGCGACGCGATCCACGAGCGCCGCGATGAAGGTCTGACGCTCGGGCTCCGACAGCCCCCCGAGACCGGAACCCACGACCCGGCTCATCAGGCCGCCGCTGCGGCAACCCACGGCGAAGCCGACGGCCCCCGCGCCGAGATCGAGGAGGCCGATGGCCTCCTTGCCCCCATCGTCCTCGATGCCCGAGGCGAAGAGCGCGTTGAGTCCCGCCAGCGGCTCGAGATCGACCAGCTCGGGCTCGAGCCCGATCCGTTCGAGCACCGAGAGCGCGTACTCCCTGCGGGCCCTCGGCACGGCGGCCAACAGCACGCGGTTGCGATTGCCCTCCTCGGCCTGACCGCCGACCACGGGGCCCAGAACCTGGCCCGCGATCACCGGGTGCTCCATGCCCTCGAGATTCAGGTGCCGCCTGGCCTCGTAGGGAAGCGCGCGCGCGAACTCCTCGTCCTCGAGAGCCTGAGTCACTACCTCCCGGCAGCTGCCGTCCCAGCCGTCGACGGCCGTGGCCAGGCGGCCGAGCTTGCGTCGGTCGAGCTCCAGGCGCTCCATGAGCGATGCGAGCGCGGCGGCGGCGCGATCGACGTCGCGTCCGCCCTCCCAGGTCTCGATGCCGTGGTGGGTGAGGGATTCGAGGCCGCGGTCGCCGAGGCCGCGCACCAGCTTGACGCTGTGCGACCCGATGTCGATGCCCGTCCTGATGTTTCGTGAACCGCGCAACGGTTCCTCCCGTCAGTTCCCCGCGCTGGCGATCTCGCGCCAGGAGAGAATGTGCATGGTGCCCGACACGCCCGCGTTCCAGGAGGACGCGAGGTAGCCGGGCAGGTTGGCCTGGAAACTCGGGTCGAAGAACAGATTCGGACCCCCGGAGCTGTTCCAGTCTCCCAGGCAGATCAGGCTGCCGGAGAGCTCGAAGTTCGAGTTCAGGGAGACCACGTCTCCCGTGGTGTAGACGAGGGCGGGATAGTCCGAGGTGCCGATATCCACCTGCGAGCCGCCGGACTTCATGAACTCCTTGGTGATGAGCGCGATGCCCATGCTCGGCTCGAAGGTGATCTGCTTCACCGTCGTCAGTCCGCCCTGCCAGAAGGCAGCATCGAGGCGCTGCTCCGCCGTGATGCCGGTGAAGCGTGTGTTGATGAGGGTGCTGGTGACCGTGGTCGATGCGTTGCCGTCCAGGATGACGTTGCTCACGCCCAGGATGCCGGGCGGATCCGTCACCGGCGGGCTGCCGAAGTTGACGACCACGCCCAGGTCGCCGGGCGCCCGCCGGAAGATGCCGGTGGATTCGTCGAAGTAGTTCCGGATGGTGGCGTTGTTGCCGAAGTCGAAGGTGAAGCTCTTCGAGCCGTTGTGATAGGAGGTCACGCCCACGAGGCTGTCGCCCAGGGCGGAGGTGATGTCGACGCCGTTGCCGTCGAAGATGCGGGCCTGATACTGGTTGCCGATCTTCGTGCCCCGGACCTCGTAGTAGGTGGCGTCGGGGTACTGACCCGCTTCCGTGCGGACCGGGGGCGGGGACACCTCGAACCCCTCCGTGTATTCGCCGCAGGCCAGGTGGACGTCGCCGGGGCCGAAATCGCCGTCGCCGCCCACGTGCACCGCGCCGGTGAGGCAGAGGTTTCCGTTCACGTCGGCGTCTCCAGCCACCAGGACGTTCAGGCCGAATGCGCTCGGCGTGGCGCGCACCACCGCCTCGATGCTGCGCGCGGCGTTCGCGATCCGGCCTTCGGCCACCATGTTCAGGGCGGGCTGGCCGAGGTGGGTGGTCGGCGTGACGGTGAGATCGAACTCTCCCTGGCCCAGGGCTTCGGCGGTCCAGCCGGCCTGCCAGGTGATGTCATCGAGCAGCATGGCCCTGGCGCGTTCGATGGCGCCGTCGGCGATATGGAAGGCCTGCTGCGAGCGATGGGCGTTGATCGAGCTGCGCGTCTCGTAGGTGGCGATGCTGAAGAAGGCCAACCCGGCCAGGGTGATGACGAGCGCGAAGATCATGGCGGTGAGCAGGGCGTAGCCCTCCCGCGGCCAGCGGGTGATGCGCGATGCGAAGCGAAGTCGGGTTCCCATGCTAGAACTCCAGGGTCGCATTGCGAAGGGTGCCGCGAACGGACGCGGCCACTCGCGTGTCCGTTGCGTCGGCGAACTCGAGATCGATGGTGAGACAGGTGGTGTCCGAGTTCGCGGCCACGTTGAACTGGGTGCAGCGGCGATCGATCAGCGCGGTGCCGTCTCGCAGCAGCATGGGGGGCGCGGCGCCCGTGTCCAGCCGGTAGACATGGAGCAGGTTCGCCTGGCGGTCGTAGGTGCGGAACTCCTGGTTGCTCACGAGATCGATCGATCCCGCTTCCCGGATCGACCGGAGCATCCACTCCATCGATTCGCTCACGTTCTGCTGGAGCACGGCCTTGTCGCGACCCATGTTCCAGGATGACTGATTGACGAGGATGATCCGCCCCATGGCCAGCACGACGACGAGGCCGAGGACCAGGGCGATCATCAACTCGAGGAGGGCGAAGCCTCCGCGGCCGGGTGGAATGCCGCGTGCGCGTTCGTTCACGGCATCCCCCTGGCCAGCACGGTCGTGCCGCTCACCGATCGCGTCACGCCGCCGTTCACGGGAACGACCCAGGAAACGACCACGGTGACGGTCGCCGCCTCTTCCCCGGAGGGCAGGGGCGTGGCCGTGTGGCTGATCTGGAAGCTGCGGTTGTCGACGACCGTCTGGCCGTCCGCGTTGCCGACACCGGTGAGGGTGTCGAAGGTGAAGTCGCTGCGGATACCCTCCAGGCGGGACTGGACGAGGGCCGTCGCCTTGCGCCGGCTCTCCTCCATGTCGATCTGGGCGCGTCCGCGCGTGTAGATCTGCGCGAGGCCGAAGAAGAGGATCAGGATGAGCGTGGCCGCGACGACGACCTCGAGCAGGGTGAACCCCGCCGAGTCGAACGCCCGGTTCCGCCGAACCACTTTCCTCGCTTCGTGCCGCATCGAATCGCCTTTCTCGGTGGCCGGAGAGGGAGCCGGCGTCATGCCGGCTCCCGTCCCGTGCCGCGAGACTCTAGAGACCGCTCACGAGCGGCGGGCTCCCGTTCTGGTTGATCGACTGCACCGTCACAGCGACGGTGACGCCGGCCAGCTTGCCGCCGGCGGCGCCGGTGGCCGTGATGGTGTAGGGCGACGTCGTCGCGTTCGCGCCTCCACCCGCGGTGATCGCGTAGGTGAAGTTGTCCGAAGCCCCCAGGTCGACGATGCCGCCCGCGGCGGCGGGCCACATCGGGTCGCCGGTCGCGTTCGGGTTCTCGAGCGCCCAGGCCTTGGATGCCGTGATGACCTCGCCGATGCGGGCGGTGGCCTCCGTGATCCTGGCGTTCTTGATGTAGCTCCCGTACAGCGGGATGGCGATCGCGGCGAGCACGCCGACGATCACTACGACGACCATCAACTCAATCATGGTGAAGCCCTTCTGATCGGACTTCCTACGGAACCAAGCCATTGTCGTGACCTCCTTGTGGATTCCGCTAACTAACAACGAACCAAACCAAACACTGCCTCTCGTTCGTCCGCGACGTTCGCCGCCGACGAAACTCAAAGATTGAATCCGCCCTTCATGACCGCGTCGCCCAGGTAGAACACCGGCAGGAAGACGCTCACCACGATGACGCCGATCAGGGCGCCCACGATCACGATCATCAGGGGTTCGATCAGCGATGCGATTCCGTTCACGGACGCCTCGACCTGGCGGTCGTAGAAGTCCGAGGCCTTGATCAGCATGCCGTCCATCTCGCCGGATTCCTCGCCGGTGGCCATGAGCTGCAGCACCATCTCGGGGAACTTCCCGGTGTTGCGGAACGACTGCGTGATCTCCTTGCCGCTGCCGATCTGCTCCTTCACCTTGTCCAGAGCCCTGGACACCACGAGATTGCCCGAGGCCGCGCCCACCAGGGTGAGGCTCTCGAGAATCGGCAGGCCGCTCTTCAGCAGCACGCCGAAGGTGCGGGCGAAACGGCTCATGACCGCCTTGCGCACGATCGGCCCGAACACCGGCAATCGCAGGACCATCCTGTCCCGCAGGTACCTGCCGGACTGGGTCTGACCCCAGAAGATGAAGCCGGCGGTCACCGTCACGGTCACCATCACGGCCATGAGGAAGTTGCTGGTGATGGCGTTGGAGACGGCGATGATGCTCCGCGTGAGCGCGGGCAACTGCTGATTCATGTCCGCGTAGATCTCCGCGAAGGTCGGGACGATCTTGAGCAGCAGGAACAGCACGGCGAGGATCGCGAAGCCCAGGGTGAAGACCGGGTAGGACATGGCGCCCCGCACCTTGGTCTTGATCGTGTCCACTTTCTCCAGGTAGACGGCGACCTGCTCGATCATCTGATCCAGCGTGCCCGCCTGCTCGCCCGCGCGAATCATGCTCAGGTACATCTTGTTGAAGGCCTCGGGGTGGGCCTCCATGGCGTCCGAAAGCGATTCGCCCTTCTCGATGCGATCCGCGATGTCGCCCACGGCGCGACCGAGAATACGGTTCGTGGAATCGGTGGCCAGGCCGCGCAGTCCCCGGTTGAGGGGAATGCCCGCCTCCAGGATCGTGGCGAACTGCCGGCTGAAGAGCGCGAGGTCGCGCGTCTTGGCCGTGCCGAGCATTCCCGCCTTGAGGCGCTCGCGCCACCCGCCGTGGACGCCGCCGCGATCCTCGCTGACGTGCAGGATCGCGAGTCCCTGACCGTGGAGCTCGGCGATGATCTCGTCCATGCTGCTCCCGGACTTCTGTCCGATGATTTCCTCGCCGCGTTCATCCTTGGCGATGTAGGAGACGGTCGTCATTCTCTCCACCGTTCATTGGCCGAGCGATCAGTCGTCGCTCAGGCATACCCTCAATACTTCTTCGACCGTGCTGACGCCCTCGCGCACCTTCCGCAGACCGGCCTGGCGCAGGGGAACCATGCCGTCGGCCATCGCGAGTCGCCGGATCGACGATGCCGGCTCTCCGCTGGCGATCGCCTGGCGCAACGGCGCGGTGAGCGACATCAGTTCCACGATGGCGACCCGGCCCAGGTAGCCGCGGTCCTTGCAGGCCGCGCAGCCCGCTCCGCGTCGAAACACGGGCGCGCTCTCGTCGCCGAAACTGGGATCTTCGATGGCCGCGAGCACCTCGTCCGTGGGCCGGTACTCCTCGAGGCAGTGCGGGCAGTTGCGCCGGATCAGGCGCTGGGCCGCCACCAGCGTGAGCGCGCTCGCCGACATGAAGGGCTCGACGCCCATGGCGATGAGCCGGACGGCCGTCGAGGGCGCGTCGTTCGCGTGAATCGTGCTGAAGACCAGGTGACCGGTCAGGGCGGCGCGTATCGAGATCTCGGCCGTCTCCTGATCGCGGATCTCGCCGAGCATGATTACGTCCGGGTCCTGACGCAGGAAGGCGCGCAATGCCGAGGCGAAGGTGACCTTTTTCCGCGGGTTCAGCTGGACCTGGTTGATCCGGTCGATCTGGTACTCCACGGGGTCCTCGACGGTCGTGATGTTCAGCGAGTTGTCGTGCAGCTCGAGGAGGCTCGCGTAGAGCGTGGTGGTCTTGCCGGAGCCGGTGGGGCCCGACAGGAGAATCATGCCGTGGGGGTGGTGGATCGCCTCCGTGATGGTGCGGTAGTCGTCCTCGGAGAAGCCGAGATCCACCAGCTTGTAGTCGAAGTTGGACTTGTCCAGGAGTCGCAGGACCAGCTTTTCGCCATGAATGGTGGGTATCGCCGAAACGCGGATATCGATTTCGCGGCCAGCGCCGCGGTGGGTGAGGCGCCCGTCCTGCGTCATCCGCCGCTCGGCGATGTCCATGTGCGCCAGGATCTTGATGCGGCTAACCACGCCCGTGTACACCGCCAGGGGCGGGCTCAGGGCGTCCTGGAGAATGCCGTCCACGCGGAAGCGGATCACGAGCCCGTGTTCGAGGGGCTCGATATGGATGTCCGTCGCCCGCTCCTGAATGGCCTGCGCGAAGATCCGGTTCACCAGGTTGACGATGCCCGCGTCCTCGGCGCGCTTCTGCGCCTCGTCCTCGTCGCCGGCTTCCTCCTCGTCGCCCTCGTCGCCGAGTTCGTCCACGACGAGCTCGATGAGCTGGTTCACCTGGCGGCTGCCGCTGACCTGCGCGTAGCGCGTTTCGCAGGCCTCGGCCAGCTCCTTGGCGGTGGCGATCTAGATCTCCAGCATCACCTGATGCTGCTTCGCGATCTGCTCGAGCTGGTCTCGGGCCTCCACATCGAGCGGGTCCGCCATCGCCACGATGAGGGTTTCCGGACCCAGGTGGATGGGCAGAAGGTTGTGGCGACGGGAAAATTCTACCGGGATGAGTTCCAGGGCGGCAGGATCTGACTGTTTTTTTGCCGGATTGAACCGTTTGAGGCCAAGCTGTCGACCCAGGGCATCCTGGATCTGATCCGTGCTCAGAGATGTCAGGCGGCTCAGTATCTCACCGATGCGCTCATGGGTCCTCGCCTGCTCGGCAAGGGCCGTCTGAACCTGCTCCTCGGTGACCAAATCCGCCTGAATCAAGAGGTTGCCCAGTGTGGGGGTGCTCTTGAGCATCGAACCTTCCGTTCTTTACGCTCGATCGTAGAGGGCTTGTCCCCCCAGCGAGAGCCGGGGTATCGCCGATTCGGATCGGGGATTGGCGGCATTGTGGCCAATGCCGCAATCGTTCCATTCCCGATCCGTGGGGGAACAGCAACGCCCGTACCACTCGGGGATGATCCAGGAACCGGAGGAAAGGACCCGAAGCGCTTAAACCTGGCAGGAAACAGGGGAATGGGGCCGAAACGGCGGGGATCAGACCGAGCACCGCATCCAGTGCCGGGTGCGGAAGTAGAAGCCGAAGATCATCGGCGGTATCGCCGCGGCGATGACGAACACCCACCAGAGCGCCGAGTAGGGCAGCTCCAGCCAGCGGGCGGCGATGAACACGCCCGGCACCTGCAGCACCCAGGTGTGGAAGACGCTGAAGGCCAGGGGCACGCGCGTCTCGCCGGCGCCGGAGCAGGTCATGTCCAGCATGATCCCCACGCCGGTGAAGGGCAGCGCCAGCGCGATGATGCGCAGGGTCATGACGGCCGGCTCCACCTCGGGACCCACGCCGAAGAAGGCGCGGGCGATGAGCGGGGCCGCCAGCAGCAGCGCCGCCGAGTAGAGGCCCATGGAAACGCCGCTGAACTGCAGGCTGCGGATCGCCGTCTCCCAGGCCCGTTCGAGCTTGCGCGCGCCGAGGGTCTGGCCGATGAGGGCCGACAGGCCGAGGCCCATGCCCACGATCAGCATGATCCCGAATCCGATCACCCGTTGCGCCATGCCGTAGGCGGCCACGACCTCGGTGCCGTAAGTGGCGATCCAGGGCATGATGACCGTGCGGCCCAGGGAGAAGGAGAGGGAGCTCATGCCCGAGGGCGCGCCGATGCGGAGCATCGTCCACATCCGTTTCGCGGAGATGCCCAGCGATCCGCGCAGGCGCAGCCGCACGTTCGTGCGACCCGTGAAGAAGATCCAGAGCCCCACGGCGAAGGTGAAGCCGTAGGCGATCACCGAAGCCAGCGCCGCGCCCTGCACGCCGAGGGCAGGCAGGGGGCCGACGCCGAAGATCAGCAGCGGATCGAGCAGCATGTTGAGCAGGTTGCCGGCGAGCATCAGGGCCATGGCGCGGTTGGGGTCGCCCACGCCGCGCAGGGCCGTGAACACCGTGTAGCTCGAGAAGCTCGCGCCGAGACCGAGCAGGGAGATGCGTCCGTAGGCCACGGCCTGGTCCCAGGCGTCCGGCGTGGTGCCGATGAGCTTCAGGCCCGGCTCGAGGATCAGGTAGCCGAGGCCGCCCACCAGGAACGCGAGCATGAGCTTGAGGAGAATCGCCTCCTTGATCGCCGCCTCGCTGCCCGCCTTGTCCTTTTCGCCGTAGCGACGGCTTATCACCGCCACCGAGCCCGAGCCGGCGATCTGGTTGACGCTGGTGATGACCCAGAGAAAGGGAAAGAAGAAGGTGAGCGCGGCCACGGGCGCGCCGCCCAAGCGGCTCACCCAGAGCATGTCGACGATGTCGTAGATCGAGGCCGCGCCGAAGCCGATCATCGAGGGCAGGCCCATCCGCGTCACGGCGCCGATGACGCTGCCCTCGGTGTGATCTCTGCGGGCCGGGCCGCTCAAGCGTGAATCGCCCGGCCGTGGACGGCCAGAGCCGCTTCCTTGAGCGCTTCGGCCAGGGTCGGATGCGCGTGGCAGCTCTCGCCCAGCTCCAGGGCGGTCATGCCCTTCGACAGCGCGATCGCCGCCTCGGCGATGAGCTCGCCGGCCTGGGCGCCCACGATGTGCACGCCGACCAGCGTGTCGGTGTCGGCGCAGGCCAGCACCTTCACGCGGCCGTCGATGCGGCTCACCGAGCGCGCGCGGCTGTTTGCGCGGAAGTGGAACACGCCCTTGGCGTAACCGATCCCCGCCTCCTTGAGCATCTCCTCGGTGACGCCGACGCCGGCCACCTCGGGGTCGGTGTAGACGACGCCGGGAATGTGGTTGTGCGCGGGCGCGTGTCCCGCCTGGCCCGCGATCAGGTTCACGCAGGCGATCGCCTCCTCCTCGGCCTTGTGGGCGAGCATGGGGCCGGCGACGAGATCGCCGATGGCGAAGTGGCCCGGCACGACGGTGGCGAAGCGTTCGTCCACGGGAATGCGGCCCGCGGCGTCGGATTCGAGATTGATCGACTCCAGGCCCAGGTTCTCGGTGTTGGGCTTGCGGCCCACGGACAGCAGCACGCGGTCGCACTCGATCGTCTCGCCGCCCTCCATCGTGACGACCGCTCCTTCGTCGGTCGCTCGTGCTTCCGTGACCCGCGCGCCGAGCTTGAACTTCATGCCCTGCTTCTTGAGCAGGCGGCCGGTCTCCTTGGCGATCTCGCCATCCATGCCGGGGAGGACGCGGTCCAGGTACTCCAGCACCGTCACCTGGCTGCCCAGGCGGCGCCAGACGCTACCCAGCTCCAGGCCGATCGCCCCCGCGCCGATCACCACCAGCCGCGAAGGCACCGAGTCCCAGGAGAGCGCCTCGCTGCTGCCGCCGACCCGCTCGCCATCCAGCTCGATGCCGGGCAGGGAGCCCGCGCGGCTGCCGGTGGCGAGGATCACGTTCTTCGCCTCGACCTCGAGGGTGTCCACGCCCTCGATCGTCACCTTGCCGGGCGCGGTGAAGCGCGCCTTGCCCTCGTAGCGAGTCACCTTCTTGCGCTTGAAGAGCATGCCGATACCGGCGGTGAGATCGTCGACGATCTTCGTCTTGCGGGCCATGAGGGCGGCGAGGTCGAGCTCCGGTGCGCCCAAGCCGATGCCGTGCTCCGCGAAGCCGTGGCTCGCCTCTTCATAGAGGTGGCTCGATTCGAGCAGCGCCTTGCTGGGGATGCAGCCCACGCGCAGGCAGGTGCCGCCGAGCTGCGGGTTCTCGTCGACGCAGGCCACGTCGATGCCGAGCTGGGCGGCGCGCAGGGCGGCCACGTAGCCGCCGGGGCCGGCGCCGATGATCGCCAGTTCGTGCTTCCGGGTTTCCATGTCCTCACCTCCAAGCTCGGGCAGGGGACATGGTAGGGAATTCGAGGGGGCGGGGCCAGTCGGGAATCAGTGCTTTTCCGGGTCGCACTCCGAGGAGGCCCAGTCGAGGTAGGCGGTCAACCCGCCATCGACGTCGACCACCAGGATCTCGGGTACGTCGTAGGGATGAAGTGTTTCCAGCCGCGCCATGCAGGCTCCCGGCCGTGTCGTCTTGACGAGCAGCAGCAGTTCCTCGCCCCGCTCGATCTTTCCCTCCCAGCGGTAGATGCTCGTGAGCCCGGGCAGCACCTGCACGCAGGCGGCCAGGCGCTCCTCCACCATGATCTCGGCGATCCGCTCGGCGACATCGCGTTCGGGCAGGGTCGATATCAGAAGCTTGAGATCAGGCCTCGACGTCACGTGTCGCCTCCTCCAGCTCGAAGCCGAGCCGAACTCCACGCAGGCTTTCGGACTCGCCGCCCAGCAGTTCCACCAGCTCTGCGGCCTTCAGGGCTCCGCCCTGGAGCTGCAGCTCCACCAGCACCGTGCCCTCGCCCGGCTCCTCATCGCCCAGCGCGCCCTCCGCTTCGGGGAACTCGCCCGGTGCCGCGGGCCGCAGGGTCAGCAGTGTGGGCCGAACCTCCAGGCGGCGCAGCTTGCGCTTGCGTTCGCGCTCCACCTCGATCGACTTCCGCGCCGTCAGCGCCTCGCAGCGCGCGGCGAGATCCTCGCCCGCGCCGGCGAAGCGCACGAGCATGCGCAGGCTGCGCAGGCGCAGGGACATGCGCGGCGATTCGTCGGCGAAGGATTCCAGCAGCCGCACGCCCTCGGGCAGCACCCCGCCCAGGCGCGCCATCACCTCGGCGGGAGGCAGTTCGCTCTTCAGCATGATCTCCACCTGCTCGCCCAGACTCGGCATGCCCATGGGCAGGGCCGGCGTGAAGCTGAGCCGCGGGTGGGGATGGTAGCCCTGGGAGTAGGCCACGGGCAGGCCGGCGCGGCGCAGGGCGCGGGGCCAGCTGCGCAGCAGGTCGAGGTGGCTCAGGGTGAGCGCCGCGCCCTCCTTGGCGTAGGCGAAGCGATAGGCGCGGGGCGCGAGCTTCCGATGCTCGGGGCGCTTCTCGCCGAGCTTCTCGAGCTGGCGGTGGTACTCCACCCGCTCGTCCTTCATGGCCGACAGGTCGCAGGCGACGCCGCAGTGGTAGCAGACCAGCTGCCGGTTCCGGTAGCCCTCCGCCTCGGCCTCGGCGAGGGTCGGCGGGTGAACCACCGCCCCCTTCGGCTTGCCGCAGGGCGCCGACAGCCGGTCCTTCAGGCTGCGCCGATACTCGAGGGCGAGGAACTCCTTGGTGACGCCGGGATCGATGTGGTCCCAGGGCAGCGGCGCGTCCACGGGCAGCGTGCCCAGGTAGATCGATTCGTCGATGCCGAGCTCGGCGAGCGCCTCCATCCACAGATCGAAGCGGAAGTGCTCGTCCCAGCCGTCGAAGCGGCAGCCCTTGCGGTAGGCGCGCTCGATCAGATCGCCGAGGCGGCGGTCGCCGCGACTGAGGATCCCCTCGAGATAGCTCACCTCGGCCTCGTGCCATTTCAGGCGGATCTTGTGCCGGCGCGAGAGCTGCAGCAGCTCGTGCTGCTTTCCGGACAGGTGGGCCATGTCGTCCATGGCGCACCACTGGAAGGGCGTGTGGGGCTTGGGCACGAAGCTGCTCACCGAGCAGGTCACCTGGGCGTCGCGCTTGCGGCCTTCGATCTCCTTCGCCACCTCGCGGCAGCGGACGCCGGTGTCGACGATCGCGCGCACGTCGTCCATGGTCTCGGTGGGCAGGCCGATCATGAAGTAGAGCTTCATGTTGTCCCAGCGGCGGCTGAACACCCGGCGGGCGCTTTCGAGGATATGTTCCTCGGCGATGTTCTTGTTGATGACATCCCGCATGCGCTGGCTGCCGGCCTCGGGCGCGAAGGTGAGGCTGGTGGCGCGCACCTTCGCGATGTCGTCGAGCAGCTCCTCGGGCAGCCCGTAGGCGCGGAGGCTGGAGACGGCCAGGCTCACCTGCTCGCCCTCGAGCCGCGCCATCAGCTCGCGAACGAGCGGCACGATGGCGCTGTAGTCGGCCGTCGACAGGCTGGTCAGGCTCACCTCGTCGTAGCCGCTCTCCCGCAGGCCGCGCAGCACGGTGTCCACCACCGAGTCGGGGCTGCGCTCGCGCACGGGGCGGTAGATCATGCCCGCCTGGCAGAAGCGGCAGCCCTCGGTGCAGCCGCGGGCGAGTTCGATGCCGTGGCGGTCGAAGATGGCGTGGGCCTCGGCGATGGGGGCGTCGGCGGGAAAGGGGAAGCGGTCGATGTCGGCCACCTGGGCGCGCTCTACGGGAAAGGGGATCGCGGCGTCGTCGGGCCGCTCCACGATCGTGAGACCGGTGTCTTCAGCGACTCGCGTTCCGTACAGAGCGGGCAGGTAGCGTCCGGGCTTGCCGGCCAGTCGGCGTAGCCGCTCGGCGCGGGGCAGGCCGCTGTCGCGCAGGGCCGCCCAGTCCTCCATGAGTTCGGTGAGGGCCTCCTCGCCGTCGCCGATCACGAAGCAGTCGATGAAGGGGGCGAGGGGCTCCGGCTCGAAGGCCGTGGGGCCGCCGGCCACGATCAGGGGCGCGTCGTCCGCGCGATCGGCCGCGCGCAGGGCGATGCCGCCGAGTTCCAGCATGAGCAGGATGTTCGAGTAGGTGAGCTCGTACTGCAGCGAGAAACCGACGAGGTCGAACTCGGAGAGCGGCGTGGCCGTCTCGAGGCTGAGCAGGGGCAGGCCACGCTCGCGCAGCCGCGACTCCATGTCGGGCCAGGGCGCGAACACGCGCTCGGCGGCCAGGCCCTCGCGGGAGTTCACGACGCCGTAGAGGATCTTGAGCCCCATGTGGCTCATGCCGATCTCGTAGACGTCCGGATAGGCCAGGGCCACGCGCGCGCGCAAGCGCGCGGGATCCTTCACGACCTGATTCTGCTCCCCGCCGAGATAGCGGCCGGGGCGCAGAACATGGTCGATGAAATCACCGTAGGGGTGACCGGAGGGCTTCATGGATCTTTCCCTGGGACGGAGTGGCTGCTAACATACCAATCGAATGGGACTGGTGAAAGACCCGAGGTGGTGGATGTTCCGCGCTATCAGACAGTTGGCTCTCCTTTTCGCCCTCGCCGCAAGCTCCCTGAGCTGCTTCGGCGACGGCGACGGCGCCCTGCCTCAGGCCCCGAGCGGCTTCCATCTCGTCTACTCCGCGACTTTCCACATGGGCGAGCCCGACATCTGGGATCCTCCGGGCGGCCGGCGCGTGGAGCTGACGCGCCCGCTGATCATGGCCCACGGCGAACTCGGCCTGGGCGAGTACCTGCCCCTGTTGAACGAGGCCTGGCGCGCCGGGGAGCTGTCCGTGGAGGACGGCTGGATCTGGGACG
Organism: uncultured bacterium; assembly: GCA_964399495.1. Taxonomy (GTDB): domain Bacteria; phylum Krumholzibacteriota; class Krumholzibacteriia; order JACNKJ01; family JACNKJ01; genus CAYNQX01. The sequence continues at coordinate 42,571 of CAYNQX010000017.1, read as the reverse complement.
ATCTCAGCGGAGCCAACCTGCTGCATCTGGATGCCTGCGACGAACTGCGCCACGATCTGCCCGCCGACTCCTTCGCGCTCGCGCCCGGCGCCTCGTCGTTCGATCCCCTGCGGCACGTGAGCTGGTTCGGCGCGGCGCTCTACTGCGACTGGCGCAATCGCGCGGAGGACCTGCCCGAGAGCTACTTTCGCAGCGCGCATGACTGGGAGTGCGGTCCCCTGGGCAATCCCTACGATGCCGTCGGCTGGCGCCTGCCCACCGAGGCCGAGTGGGAGTGCGCCGCCCGGGCTCCGGACCAGCGGGTCTACCCCTGGGGCGATCTGAGCCCGGACTGCTCGCTCGCCAACGGCCTCGACGAAGAGGGCGGCAGTCCCTGCGAGGCCGGGCCGCTCCCCGCCGGCTCCCACTCGCCGGTCGGCGACTCCTACTATGGATTCGCGCACCTGGCCGGCAACCTGCGCGAGTGGTGCCAGGACTGGTACGGTGAATGGGAGAACTTCGAGCCGCTGGTCGACCCCTGGGACATCGGCGTGGAGATCGAACACGAGCGCAGCGCGCGCGGCGGGAGCTGGTGGGGGCCCTATGGCCACCTGCGCGCCTGGAACCGAGATCGCGAGATCCCCGAGGTGGCGGATGACCGCACCGGCTTTCGCATCGTGAGACGTTGGCCCTAGGAGATTCCTTGCAGCTTCCCGTTCACGGCAAAGTGCTCGACGAGCTGGCCGCCACCGCCGCGCGCATCGACGCCCTGGGCTGGGCGGAAGCGGGGGCGGGCAACCTGTCGCTGATGCTCGACGCCTCCTCTCTGCAGCGCCCCGTGTTCGGCGGCGAGGCGCTGGAGCTGGGGCTGTCGGTCGCCTTTCCCGGCCAGCTCGACGAGGGGCGCTACCTGCTCATCACCGCGCGCGGCGTGCGCATGCGCGATCTCGCCGAGAATCCGGCCGCCGGCATGCGCCTGATCGGCCGCGGACGTGACGGTCTGTTCCTGCTGCGCGACGGCCACTCCACGGGCGGCGGGCCACCCAGCAGCGAGCTGCCCTGCCATCTCGCGGTGCACATGACCCGCGGCGGACCCGGCGCGCTCGTTCATGCCCACACGGACTTCCTGGTGGCCCTCAGCCTGCTGCCCGGCCTGCGCGCGGAGGGCGCGCTCGAGTCGGTGCTCATGGACCACATGCCGGAGATCCGCGCCTTCCTGCCCGGAGGGGTGAGGCGCTTGCCCTTCGCCGATCCCGGCGGCGAGGAGCTGGCCTGGGCCAGCGGGGCCGCCATGCGCGAGGCGGACGCGGTGATATGGCAGCACCACGGCGCCATGACCGCCGGCGCGACCCTCGGCGAGGCCCTGGACCGCCTGGAGATGCTGGAGAAGGCCGCCCGCGTCTGGTGGCTCGCGCATCGCACCGGCGAATCGCCGCTTCCCCTGGACGATCGTTTCCGCCGATGAAGTGGATCCGCGGCATGAACGCGGGCGCTGCCCGGCATCTGCCCCTGCTGCTGATGCTGCTGGCGGGCCCCGCCGTCGCGGATATCGCGCGGGTGGATTCCGTGAACGCGATCGGCCACGAGTTCATCTTCTCGAACGTGACGCGCTCGGCCCTGGTCTACCGCGACCTGGCCGGCGAGGCGCGGGGGCTCGGGTATGCGCGGGGCGAGGCGCGGGCGCTGCAGAACCTGGGGATCGCGCTCTATCTCCGGGGCCGATACGACGAGAGCGCCGAGGCGCAGTACGAGGCCATTCGCATCTATGAGCGGATCGGAATGCGCGAGGAGCTGGCGATCGCCTACGGGGACCTCGGCTATCAGCTCAAGCGGCGAGATCTGCCCAGGGCTCTCGAGTACATGCGGCAGGGGATCGGGCTCGTCGAGAGCGGCGTCGACGTCGCGGATCCGGGCGGCCTCTACGACAAGTACGGCGTGCTCATGGAGATGAACTCCGCTCCCGACAGCGCCGCTTTCTACTACCGGAAGGCCCTCGACATGAAGAGGGCGCGGAACGACTCGATCGGGATTCCCTACAGCCTCAACAACCTGGCCGGCCTCCATCTCGCCGCGCAGGAGTACGCGGCGGCCGAGTCGCTGCTGATCCGGTCCGACGCCTACCGCGAAAACCTCGGCGACGCCTACGGGTTGCTCGTGAACAGCGTGCAGTGGGGGGACTTCCACCTGGGCAGGGGTGATCTGGAGGCCGCGGAGCGCCGCTACCGGCGGAGCCTGGAGCTGCCCGGCGCGGCCGAGCAGAACTACCTGAAGAGCTACTGCTACGAGCAGCTCGTCGCGATCTACGAGGAGAGGGGCGACTTCCGGCGCGCCTTCGCCATGCGGGGACTGATGAGCACGTTCCGGGACAGCCTCGTCAACGTGGAAACCAACTCCCGCATCGCCGCTCTGGAGATCGAGTACGAGACGGAGAAGAAGGATCGCGAGCTGGCCGAGAACCGTCTGGAGATCGAGGCCCGCACACGCCTGGTGCTGCTGCTCGTGGGCGTGTTGCTCGTCCTGCTGGTCGTGGGCTTCGGCATCGTCCGCTACCAGCACCTGAAGCGGCGGCAGCTCAGGCGGGAGCTGGAGCTTCGCGATCGGCTGCGGCGGGTCGAGGTGGAGCAGCGACTCTCCGGCGAGAAGCTCAGGATCTCCCGCGAGCTGCACGACAACATCGGCGCGCAGCTCACCTTCCTGATCAGCTCCCTCGACAACCTCGCACACGGGACGTGGGCGGGCGAATCCGGGACGAAGCTCTCGGCTCTCGGGGACTTCGGCCGCGATACCCTCGGCGAGCTGCGCCAGACGGTCTGGGCGCTCAAGAGCGAGGAGGCGGGGTTCGACGCACTGGAGCTGAGGTTGAGTCAGCTCAAGCGCCAGTGCGCCGGTGCCGGCGTCGCGGTGGAGCTGGACGTGACGCGGCAAGGGGACGCGGAGCCGGTTCTCGGCTCCGTGCGCATGCTGAACATCTACCGCATCGCCCAGGAGGCGGTGCAGAACGCCCTCAAGCACGCGGGCGCGGAGCGGATCACCCTGCGCCTGGAAGCCGGAGCCGACGCGCTGCGCCTTCGCGTCGAGGACGACGGCCGGGGCCTGGGCGAGATCGAGGGCGGGGATGGCAGCGGAGTCGCGAACATGCGGCACCGCTGCGAGGAGCTGGGCGGCGCCTTCTCGGTGAAACGTCTCGCGCGGGGAACGGCCGTGCAGTGCCGAATCCCGCTGGAATAGGCCATCTGCCGGATGGCCCGGTCTCGCGTCTTCGCCTACACTTGGGGGAAGCATGAAGGAGCCCAGGATGAAGTTGCGCGTCGCCCTCGCCGAGGACAAGTCGTTTCTCGCCCGCGCCATCAAGGAGAAGCTCGCGCTCTTCGCGGACGAGATCGAGTTCCGCTTCCATGCCGGCAACGGCCGGGAGCTGCTCGAGCGCCTGGAGGAGCACGCGGGCGTGGACGCGATCCTGATGGACATCGAGATGCCCGACGTCGACGGCATCGCCGCCACCGCCGCCGTGACCGAGCGCTTCCCCCACGTGAAGGTGATGATGCTCACGGTCTTCGACGACGACCAGCGGATCCTGCAGGCCATCCAGGCGGGGGCCATGGGCTACCTGCTCAAGGACGAGCCGCCCGAGGCGATCCGCGACGGCCTGCGCCTGCTCATGGAGGGCGGCGCGCCGATGTCTCCCACCATCGCCGCGAAGTCCCTGGATCTGCTCCGGGATCCCACGCGCGCCGAGGCGCAGAAGGAGGCCGAGGGCGAGGAGTTCGGCCTCAGCCCGCGGGAGATCGAGGTGCTCGAGCAGCTCAGCCAGGGCCTCGAGTACAAGGAGATCGCGGCGAACCTCTTCATCTCGCCCTCCACCGTGCGCAAGCACATCGAGAACATCTACCGGAAGCTGCAGGTGAACAACAAGATGCGGGCCGTGAAGAAGGCCTCGCGTCACCGCCTCATCTGAGCGAATAGGTCATCTGCCGAATGGTCGGCGGGCCGGATTTCCGCCATCCTCTACACAAGGTTCCCGACCACGTCGCGACGATGGACCGCTCGCGTCACGCCGTTTTCCCCCGGTGGGTCGGGTTCCTTTTTTTTCCCGTCGATCGCATGACCGATGTGAGGATTCGGCCCCGGTCATGTTCGGAGTGGCGGGGTCGTTTTCGTTTCATGGCTTCCGCCGGCCTCGCGATTCCTGATACCTTCGCCCTCCGGTACTCGGATCCACCCGGGAGGACGATGCGCACCGACGCCGCGTTTTCGAATTGCAGGACCTACCGCTACGCCCTCTGGCGGGTCTGGGACGAGGCGCTCCCCCGGGCGCTGTTCATCGGTCTCAATCCCTCGACCGCCGACGAGGCGCGGGACGACCCCACGATCCGCCGCTGCATCGGCTTCGCCCGCGACTGGGGCTACGGGGGCGTCACCGTGGCGAACCTCTTCGCCTTTCGCGCCACCTACCCTGCGGACCTGAAGGCCGCGGCCGATCCGGTCGGCCCCGAGAACGATCGCTGGTTGGGAAAGCTTGCCGCGGAGGCGGAGCTCGTCGTGGCCGCCTGGGGCAACGACGGCGCGTTTCTGGATCGCTCGCGGATCGTGGGTGCGGCGATTCCCGAGATGAGATGCCTGAAGATGAACAAGTCGGGCGAGCCGGCGCATCCGCTCTATCAGCCGGGCTCGGCGCGACCGAAGACCTGGAAACCTCGTTCCTCGCCCTGAGGGAGACCCTCGAAGATGCTGCACATCTACATCGACGCCGACGCCTGCCCCGTGAAGGACGAGGTCTACCGCGTCGCGGCGCGCTACGGGCTGCAGGTCACCCTGGTGGCCAACTCCTGGATGCGCACGCCGCGTGAGCCCTGGCTCAAGCTGGAGGTGGTGGAGAAGGGCGCGGACGCGGCCGACGACTGGATCGCCGAGCAGGTGGAGACGAACGACATCGTCATCACGGCGGACATCCCCTTGGCCGATCGCTGCATCAAGGCGGGCGCGCAGGCCCTCGGCACGAGCGGCCGGCCATTCACGGAGGAGAACATCAGCACGGCGCTGGCGCTGCGCGACCTGATGACGGGGCTCCGTGACATGGGCGAGAAGACGAGCGGCCCGCCGCCCCTGAAGAAGCAGGACCGCTCGATGTTCCTGCAGCAGCTCGACCAGATGATCCAGAAGATCCGGCGGGAGCACGAGGACTGAGCCCTGGTCATCACCCGAGGAGGAGGAATGCTCATGCGTCTGGCTGTCATCTGTGCGATTGTCGGCCTGTTCACACTCACGGGATGTGCATCCATGACCCCCAGACTGGATATCGACGACCTCGCCCGGCAGGTGCGCGAAACGGAACGGGCCTTCGCGAAGACGATGGCCGACCGCGACCACGAGGCCTTCCGTTCATTCCTCGCCGAGGAGACGATCTTCTTCTCCGGCGATGCGCCGCTGCGCGGCAGGGAGCGGGTGGCCGAGGCCTGGAGGAGTCTGTACGAGGGCGAGGAGGCACCTTTCTCCTGGGAGCCGGAGGTCGTGGAGGTGCTGGACTCCGGCACCCTCGCGCTGAGTTCCGGCCCCGTGCGCAACGCCGAGGGCGAGGTGATCGCCATATTCAACTCGATCTGGCGTCTCGAGCCCGACGGCGCCTGGCGCGTGATCTTCGACAGGGGATGCAAGGCTTGCGACTGACTCTCCTCCTGGCGCTCGCCCTCTTCCTGACGCCGGCGGGGAGCGCCGCGGCGAAGAGCGGCGTCGAGACCACCGGCGACGCCCTGCGCATCGCCATTCCCGCCGCCGCCTACGGGGCGACCTTCCTCGCGGACGACGCCGAGGGCCGCCGCCAGCTCTACTTCTCCTTCGCCGCCAACATGGCCGCGACCTACGCCCTGAAATACGCCGTGAACAAGGAGCGGCCGAACGGCGAGCCCTACTCCTTCCCCTCGGGCCACACCTCGGTGTCCTTCCAGGGCGCTTCCTTCGTTCATATCCGCTACGGCCTGATGTACGCCGGGCCCCTGTATCTGGGCGCGGCCTTCACCGGTTACAGCCGGGTCGACGCCGAGAAGCACTACGTGGAGGACGTCCTGGCCGGCGCCGCCTTGGGCGTCCTGTGCAGCATGCTGCTGGCGGACCGGCATCACGATCTCGCTCTCATGCCGTTCGTGGAGCCGGGAGCCCTGGGGCTGCGCGTCGATGCGCGCTGGTAGTCTTTCGCACCCGATTGACCTGCGCCCGCGCAGTGATTAAAATGCTCTTCCCCGGCGCGAAACCACGCGGGGTAGGGACAAGAAGGGACAAGGAGAGGACATGAGCACCGAGTACGATTTCTGGAAGGTTTTCCCCCGCATGCCGAAGCGGGTCACCATCGGCGACATCACCGTGCGCGACGGCTTTCAGCACCTGGAGACCTTCATCTCCACGCGGGCGAAGAAGTACTACCTCGAGCAGCTCATCTTCGCCGGCTGCAGGAACCTCGAGGTCACCAACCTCGGCAATCCCTACCTCATGCCGCAGTTCGAGGACGCGGAGGAGCTGCTGACGCACCTGAAGAGCGACCGCTTCCGGAAGCGCTGCGAGAAGCGCGGCATCAACATCGACGATGTGGTGATGACCTGCATCACGATCCGCGAGACCGCCGTGGACCGCGCCATCGAGCTGAAGGAGAAGGGCATCGGCCCCGACCGCCTGCTGATGATGGTGTCCACCGAGGAGCAGCACCACTTCGCCAACAGCGGCTGCACCCTGCCCGAGTACTGGAAGGAGTGCGAGCGCAGCATCAAGAAGTGCCGCGACGCCGGCATGCAGATGTGCGGCACCGTGAGCACGATCTGGGGCAGCCCCATTGGTGGAGCGACGGAACTCGCCGATGCGGTCGAGTTCACCAAGCGCTGGCTGTCGATCGGCGCCACCGACATCGAGCATGCCGACCACGACGGCAGCGCCTCGGCGCCGGACGTCTACCGCTACTTCGCCATGACCCTGGACGCCCTGCCCGACCCCGCGCTGCACATCGCGCATTTCCACGAGACGAAGCGCGTGGCCTCCGCCTCCGTGCTGGCGGCGCTGCAGGCGGGCATCAACCACTTCGAGTCGACGATCGGCGGCCTCGGCGGACAGCCGGCCAACTTCCTCGACGACAGCCCCGTGCCCGGCACCGGCGAGTACTACTACGACGACCCGCGCTACGTCGGCCTGATCTGCACCGAGGACCTGCTCGTGCAGATCGACGAGATGGGCATCGAGCACGGCTGGGACGTGGACAAGATCCTGAAGCTCGGCCGCCAGATGGACAAGACCGTCGGCTTCCGCACCCGCGCCGAGGCGCCGATCAACGGTCGGACGCTGAAGGAGGGCCATCCGAAGTTCGGCCGGCCCGGCCTGGCCAGGAAAAAGGAGAAGCTGGGGGAGACGCCCGACCAGAACCTGCCCGCGGACTGGCCCGCCGAGGCGGAGCTGCCCGCGCATCTCACCGCCAAGCCCTAGCGGCATCCCGTGAACTATCCGCGAAGGGCCGCGCCGTGAGACGCGGCCCTTCGTGTACAAGGTGCCGAACCGGCGAGGAGCGGAGGTCCTAGATGCTGCATCACGTCGAGCTTTACGTGAGCGACCTGGAGCGCGCCGTCGCGTTCTGGTCGCCGTTCCTGGAGCGGCTCGGCTACACGGCCGAGCGATGGTCGGGCGGCATCAACTACTTCGCGGGGGAGGAGGGTCCCTACCTCTGCTTGCTTCAGGCGCCGGACGAGCATCTCGCAGCCGGTTACCACCGGAAGCGCGTGGGGATGAACCACCTGGCCTTCAGGGCGAGGTCGCGCGAGCACGTCGACGAGATGAGGAAGTGGGTGGCGGAGTCCGGCCACACGCTGCTCTACGACGATCGCTACCCCTTCGCCACCGCCCCGGACTACTACGCCCTGTTCTGCGAGGATCCCGACCGGATCAAGCTGGAGGTCATCGCCCCGAGCGAGGACTGATCCCGGATCGCGTTCGTTGCCAGTCCGTACGTCTGCCCTGGACCCGGGTATATTAAATAAATGTAATCATTGTCCGGCGCCCATGCCTTTAGCATCAGATGCGATTGCAGCTTGCCCGCGCCGGGGCCGCGCTCCGCCATCAGGCGACGCCAGGAGGAACCGGGTTCCCGGGTACGTGCTCTGCGAGGCAAATCCTTCCCACCGGTGCGAAACCCGCTCTGCTCCGGCCCTTGCCGGACAGGTCGAACCGCGACTCGAAGCCACCGGGAGTCGCGGGCGCGGGTGGGAGAGCGGAAGAATCGACCCCGAACCGGGAAGGAGCGGGTTCCGCGATGAGGTTTCTCACCGACACGGTGTCGCCCTTCTCGAGGGGATTCATCCAGGTGAAGCCCCCGGCTCCCTACGCGTCGTCCCGGCAGGTGGACGCGACCGCGGTGGGGCAGGACTGGTCGAGCCTGATCCGCGCGCGCGGCACTCTGGGCGAACTCTCCCTGCGGCTCGCCTCTCTCGACCGGATCGTGCGGGACACCGCACCGCGTTCCGGGAGCGCGTCGAAGCCGGCCAGGGTTTCGTCCGCCATGGATCTCGGGCTCGGCTCCGTCACCCGGGCCACGACCCTGCGGTCGACCGAGGAGATCAACATGGAGGCCACCTCCATGGGCGATCGGGGGCCGGACTGGAGCGGGTCGACGGCGTCGGTCGCGGTCGGCGGCAACTACGACGGCTCCGACGGCACCGGGGATCTCACGTTCCAGGTGGACCAGGGCGGCACCCACGGTTCGGCGAACATCCGCATCGACGTCTACGATCCCGGCATGGCCTTCGTCGAGCAGATCGTCGTGCACCGGAATCACGCGATCGATCGCGTCTACACGCTGGGCAACGGCCTCGAACTCACCTTCGGCGCGGGTGACATGCTGGAGGGCGATCTGTTCAAGGTGAGCGTGGACGCGACCGATCCCGGCGCCACCACGCCGCTCGCTCCGGCGTGGCAGGGCAACACCGCCGCGGCGGTTCTCGACGGCGTCTACGACGGCACGAACGGCACGGACACCCTGCGCATCGAGGTGGACACGGGCGGCGAGCACGGCGCGGACAACCTGCGGCTCTACGTCTACGACGGCGCCTCCACCCGGATCGACACGATCAACGTGAACGCCGGCGACGCCATCGACGCGGTCTACACCCTGGACAACGGCATCACCTTCCAGCTCGGCGCGGGCTCCCTCGCCGAGGGATCCTCCTTCACGCTCGACGTCGACGCGAGCTCGGCCACCCAGGTCGATCCCACCCGGGCGATGGACGGCGTGGGCTCGGAGGATGCGCTCCTCCAGGACGGCCTTGCCGTCGCGGACGGCTCCTTCTTCGTGAACGGCGTCGAGATCGCGGTGAGCGCCTCCGACAGCATCCACGACGTGCTGGGCCGCATCAATCTGGCCGACGCGAACGTCATCGCGGCCTTCGACGCGTTCACCGAGACGGTGTTCTTCACCCACGAGTCCATGGGCTCGAGCCACGACATCGTACTCGCCGGCGACAGCTCCGGCTTCCTCGCCGCCATGAAGCTCACCACGGCCGTCGCCATTCCCGGGCAGGACGGCAGCCAGGATCAGGCTCTGGCCGAGCTGCCCATGTTCGCGGGGGTCAGCTCGGGGGCCTTCCTGGTGAACGGGGAGAGTATCGCGCTCGACGTGAACGCCGACAGCCTCGTCGACCTGGTCGACCGCATCAACGCCTCGAGCGCGGACGTCATCGCGAGCTGGAGCGCCGACGGGCAGCGCATCCGGATCGTGGGGGGGGACGCCGGCGAGAACCTGGACCTCGACAGCCAGGGGACGGGCCTGTTCACCGCGCTGCACATCGAGGAGGGGCGCCATCGGCCCCGCGGCGATCTGCGGGCCGGGCGCCTGCCGCCCGCGGCCTCGTCCCGCATCGCCTCGTCGCTCTCGGCGGCGCTCGAGCCGCTCAGCGAGCTCGGCTCGAGTTCCTGGGGCGCGAGCGCCGACCTCATGGGAATGGTGCAGTCCAGCATCCGATCCCTGATGCGGACCGGCGTCGGCAACACCATCAGGACGAGCGCGGGCCTGCCGGGCGACCGGCCGCGCCTGAGCCTCGACCGCGGGCGGCTCGCCCGCGAACTCTCGAGCCACGAGGGCACGCAGCGTCTCGTCACGATGGTGCAGGGCGAGGGCGGGGGCGAGGGAAGCCTGACGGAGATGCGGGCGGTGATCGACCAGGCGCTGCGCGACCTGGGCGCGCGCATGGGCTCCCTGGGCAACTTCGTGAACACGCGGGCCTGAGCCCGCGGGGATTGTGCTTCCGACTTCGGACGCCCATGGGCTAGATTCCCCGGATGCTGCCCAAGAACGTACTCGCCAGCCGCCGCGGCCGCCTGACGGCCTTCAGCCTGCTCTACCTCACCGAGGGGATCCCCTTCGGCTTCAGCGCCACCGCGCTCGCCACCTACCTGCGGCAGTCAGGCGTGGGCCTGACGGAGATCGGCCTGTTCATCGGCAGCCTCTACGCTCCCTGGGCCTTCAAGCCGCTGTGGGCGCCGATCGTCGACCTGGTGAACCTGCGTCGCTTCGGACACTTCCGCTTCTGGATCGTCTCGGCCCAGACGATGATGATCCTCACGCTGCTGCTGGTCTGGTTCATCGACCCCGGCGCGAACCTGAAGCTGCTCACCCTGCTCATCATCGTGCACAACGTGTTCGCGGCCACCCAGGACATCGCCATCGACGCGCTGGCGGTGAACGTGCTGCCCGAGAAGGAGCGGGGGGTGGCCAACGGCTTCATGTTCGGCGCGAGCTACCTGGGCCAGGCCATCGGCGGCAGCGGAGCGCTGTGGATCGCGGGCACCTTCGGTTTCAGCGCCAGCTACCCCTTCGTCTGCGGCATGCTGGCTCTGATTCTCTTCGCCGTGTCGATGCGCCTCGAGGAACCCCAGCGCGCCCTGGTGGCGACGGGCGAGGCGGTGAAGAGCGGCGCGGAGCTGGTTCACGCCATCTGGCTCCAGTTCAAGACCTACGTGATCGAACTGGGTCGCGGCTTCTTCCGCTCCGGCAAGGGTCCGCTGCTCGGCGTGATCTTCGCCGTGGTGCCCAACGGCGCGCTCGCCCTGGGGCTCGCGCTCGGCAGCACCATGCAGGTGGATCTCGGCATGACCGAGGAGCAGATCGCCGCGCTGGGCGTCTACTCCACCGTGGCCGCGGCGATCGGCTGCGTGGTCGGCGGCTGGGTGTCCGACCGGCTGGGTCACCGCAAGATGCTCGCGATCTGGTACGCCGCCACGACCCTGCCGACCTTCTGGCTCTCGGGCCAGTTCACGGGAGCCGCGGGCATGGAGGGCGTGACGCTGGAGAGCTATCGCAATGTCGCGGTGGCCTACAGCCTGTTCTCCGGGCTGATCGCCGGCACCTCCGCGGCCGTGTTCATGGGACTCACCTCGCCGCTGGTGGCGGCGACGCAGTTCTCGGGCTACATGGCACTGCGCAACCTCATGTACAGCTACTCCTCCGCGTGGCAGGGGCAGTTCGCCGACGCCCACGGCTACTTCGCCACGCTGCGCCTGGACGCCTGGATCGCGTTCATCCCGATCCTCATGATTCCCTTCCTCACGCCGCGCAAGGAGAAGGCCGGACCCGCGGCGGCGGATCCGGCCCCCAATCCGGGCGACGAGACGCCGGCCTAGCCCTCCTTCAGGGGCTGGAACAGCATGAGCGCGTTGCCGTCCGGGTCGTAGAACGTGGCCAGCTTGACCATGTCCGGAATCACCTGGGTCTCGCCGTCGAACTTCACGTCCTTCGCCTCCAGGCTCGCGCGCGCGGCGTCGATGTCCTCCACGCCCCACACGGGCACGCAGCCTCCGCCGCCACCGGTGTTCACCTCTTCGCGCTGGGAGAGGCCCACGGTGATGGAATCGGTCGGGGCCTTCATCTCGCACCAGGCCATGGCGTCGACCTTGTAGATGAGCTCGAAGCCCAGACGGCTGGTGTACCACTCGATCGAGGCGTCGATGTCGCTGACCTCGAAGGTCAGGGTGACGTCGCCCCTGTACTTGATCTCCTGGCTCATTGCTTCTCCTGAGTGTGGTGAGAGGGATCGGCCCTTGCGGGCCGGGTCGATGCATGCGATAATATACTAACTATAAAAACAAGTCAACCCCGGAGCGCCGCCATCCCCGCCTCGCCCCTGACACGCCTCGTCTCCCTCTGCCACCGCCGCTGGGCCCTGGCCGTGCTGGCGGCTTTCGACGACCGCCCCGGCCTCCGCTTCGCCGAGCTGCAGGTGGCACTGCCCGCGAGCCGGCAGCCGCTTCGCGACGCCCTCCTGGATCTCGTCGAGGCGGGAATCGTCCGGCGCAAGGGAGGCTACGGGCATCCTCTCCGGCCCGAGTATCTCGTCGCCGCCTCGGGAGAGCGCCTCGCCGCCGCGGCCGCCCTGCTGAGACGCCGCGGCGAGGACGAAGGGCTGGAGCCGCTGCTCGCCAGGAAGTGGAGCTTGCCCGTGCTCGCCGCGCTGATGAACGGCCCCCAGCGCTTCGGCGACCTGGCGCGTGTTCTGATCAACCCCGCGCCCCGTGCGCTGGCACTGGCCCTGCGCCACCTGGAGGCGGCGGATCTGATCGACCGTCACGTCGACGACGGCCGGCCGCCCAGGGCGCACTACTCGCTCGCGATGTCGCCAGCGCTGCGCCGCGCGCTTAAGCAGCTGCTCGACGCCCTGGGGTAATGACGCTGGCGGGATCGCCAACGTGCGCTATCTTGGGCCAATGCACACCGACCAGCCCGTGCGCTTCACCACGATCTTCCGCTTCTGGCTGCCGCTCGCGGCGACCTGGCTGATGATGGCCGTGGAGGGGCCCACTCTCGCCGCCCTCATCGCGCGTCTCGCCGAGCCCAAGTACAACCTGGCCGCCCACGGCGTCGCCTTCGCCTTCGCGATCATCGTCGAGGCGCCGGTGATCATGATGATGAGCGCGTCCACGGCCCTGGTGAACTCCCAGGAAGCCTGTCGGCGCTTGCGACGTTTCGCCATGGCGCTGAACGTGTTCATCAGCGGAGCGATGGTGCTGATCCTGCTGCCGCCGGTGTTCGACCAGCTGTTCCGACGTCTGATCGGGCTCGAGCCCGAGGTGCTGCGACTCACGCATCGCGCGCTGCTGATCCTGCTGCCCTGGCCGGCGGCCATCGGCTACCGTCGTTTCTATCAGGGCATCCTGATCCGCAGTGGACGCACGCGCCGCGTGGCCTACGGCACCGTCACGCGCCTGGCGGCGATGCTGGGCACGGCCTTCGCGCTCTACCGTCTCGCCGATCTGCCCGGGGCCTGGCTCGGCGCGATCGCGCTGTCGGTCGGCGTCTGCGTGGAGGCCGTCGCGAGTCGCTTCATGGTGGCGGACGCGCTCAGGGAACTGCGCGAGCTGCCGCCCGAGGCGGACGACGACGCGCCGAGCTACCGCGAGATCTTGCGCTTCTACGCGCCGCTCGCCTTCACGACCACCATCGCGCTGGCCGTGCACCCCATGGTGACCTTCTTCATGGGACAGGCGCCGGCCTCCCTGGAGTCGCTGGCGGTGCTGCCGGTGATCGGGGCGCTGGTGTTCATCTTCCGGACGCCGGGGCTGAGCTACCAGGAGGTGGCCATCACCATGCTGGGGCGGGGCGAGCAGAATCGCCGACCGGTGTTCCGCTTCGCCGTCCTGCTCTCGTTCGGGGCCGCGGGTCTGCTCACCCTCATCGCCTTCACGCCGCTCTCGCGGCTCTGGTTCGAGGGGGTCTCGGGGCTCACGCCGGAACTGTCGACCTTCGCGAGGCCCGCGCTCCAGGCCCTGGCGCTGATGCCGGGCCTGTCGGTGATGCTCTCCCTGCAGCGGGCATTCCTCATGCACAAGCGCAAGACCAACCCCATCACCTGGGCGACGTTCCTCGAAGTGGGGGGGACGCTGGCGGGATTGCTGCTCACCATCAAGGGCCTGCATCTCGCCGGCGCGCTCGCGGCCAGCTTCTCCCTGATGGGCGGGCGCCTGCTCAGCAACCTGTTCCTGCTGCCGGCGCTAAGGCGCAAGTAAAACCGGCGCCCCGTTTCCGGGACGCCGGCCAGTTCAACACTAAGAGAAGTGTGGCGGATCAGCTCACTTCTTCCGTCTCCGGTTCCGCGGCCGATCCAGTGGTAACATAGCGATGCATCGCGTTCGCCGCCAGTCTGCCGGCTCCCATGGCCAGGATGACCGTGGCGCCGCCGGTCACGATGTCGCCTCCCGCGAACACGCCGGGGATGCTGGTTTCCATGGTGGCCTCGTTCACGACCACGGTGTCGCGACGGGTCAGCTCGAGGTCGGGCTCGACCTTGCTCATGAGCGGGTTGGGGCTGCACCCCAGCGCGATCACCACGCTGTCGCAGGGCAACTCGAACTCGCTGCCCTCCACCGGCACGGGGCGCCGGCGGCCGCTGTCGTCCGGCTCGCCGAGCTCCATCTTCTGCACGCGCACGCCGCGCACTTTACCTTCTTCGTCGCCCAGAACCTCGAGCGGGGTGTGGAGCAGCTTGAAGTCGATCTGCTCCTCCTCGGCGTGGTGGATCTCCTCCTCGCGGGCCGGCATCTCGTTGCGGCTGCGGCGGTAGAGCACCGTCACCTTTTCGGGCTGGAGGCGCTTGGCCGTGCGGGCCGAATCCATGGCGGTGTTGCCCGCTCCCACGACGACGATATGCTCGCCGGCGCGCACCGGCGTGTCGTTGTCGGGGAAGTCGTAGGCGCCCATGAGATTCACGCGGGTGAGGAACTCGTTGGCGCTGTAGACACCGTTCAGGTTCTCGCCGGGGATCTCCAGGAACCAGGGCAGGCCGGCGCCGACGCCGAGGAACACCGCGTCGAAGCGCGCCTTGAGTTCGCTCAGGGTCTCGGTGGCGCCCACCACGTAGTTCATGTGGAACTGCACGCCCATCTCGGCGAGGCCGTCGATCTCCTTGACGAGGATCGCCTTGGGCAGGCGGAACTCGGGGATGCCGTAGAAGAGCACGCCGCCGGGCTTGTGCAGCGCCTCGAACACGTGCACCTCGTGGCCCAGCTGGATCAGATCGCTGGCCGCCGTGAGTCCGGCGGGCCCGCTGCCGACGATGGCGATCTTCTTGCCCGTCGACTCCGCGGTCACGGGCAGGGTCTCCAGGTCGGGCTGGCTCATGTGCCAGTCGGCCACGAAGCGCTCCAGGCGGCCGATGCCGCCGGGCTCGCCCTTCTTGCCCAGGACGCAGTGCATCTCGCACTGGTCCTCCTGCGGGCAGACGCGTCCGCAGATGGCGGGCAGGAAGTTGGTCTCCTTGATGGACTGGTAGGCCGCCTCGAACTCGCCCCTGGCGATGAGGCCGAGGGCGCGGGGGATGTCCACGTCCACGGGGCAGCCCAGGCTGCAGGGCTCCTTCTTGCACTGCAGGCAGCGCGCCGCCTCGCTGATCGCCTGCTCGGGGTCGTAGCCCAGGGGCACTTCCCTGAAGTTCTTGATGCGCTCCTCGGGGGCCTGTTCCGGCATCGGAGTCTTCTCCTTTTGCCGGTTGATCACGCGCTTGGGCTTGTCCTTGTTTCCGTTGCCCTTGGGATCAGTCATCGTTCACCCCCGAACCCTGCTTCAGCAGGTTGCATTCGTGGTCCTTGGCTCGCTCGTAGGCCGCCGTCTCGAGCTCCTTGTAGAACGAGAGCCGGCTCATCAACTCGTCGAAGTCGACCTTGTGGCCGTCGAACTCGGGGCCGTCGACGCAGGCGAATCTCGTTTCGCCGCCCACCGTGACGCGGCAGGCGCCGCACATGCCCGTGCCGTCCACCATGATCGGATTGAGGCTGGCCTGGGTCGGCACGTCGTGCTTCTCGGTGGTCTTGCAGACGAACTTCATCATGATCACCGGGCCGATGGTCACGACCTCGTCGACCTTCTCCTTGGCGAGAAGCTCGTCGAGGGGCTCCGTGACGACGCCCTTGCGGCCGTAGGTGCCGTCGTCGGTGGTGACGATGAGCTCGTCGCTCAGCATGCCGATCTCCCGCTCGAGAATCAGCAGCTCCTTGCTGCGGGCGCCGATGATGGAGACGACCCGGTTGCCCGCCTTCTTGAAGCCCTGCACCATGGCCCAGACGACCGCGTTGCCGACGCCGCCGCCGACGCAGACCACGGTGCGGTTTTCCTCGATGTGGGTGGGCTTGCCCAGGGGACCGACGAAATCCAGGATCTCCTCGCCCTGCTTCAGGCGGTTCAGGTCGAAGGTGGTCTTGCCGAGTTCCTGCACCACGATCGTCACGCTGCCCCGCTCGGGGTCGGCCTGGGCGATGGTCAGCGGAATCCGCTCACCCCTGTCCTGAACTCGCAGGATGATGAACTGGCCGGCCTTCGCCTTCTTGGCGATCTGAGGCGCCTCGATCTCGAAGAGCACGGTCTTCGGCGCCAGTTCGCGTTTCTCGAGGATCTTGTAGCCCACGCTGCACCCCCGGGCTTGAGAATGCGGAAGTCACGACGAATGAGGGGCTCAGCCGTACTATCGACCGAGCCCCTACAATGTACGATGAGCATTGATGATGTAAAAGACTAGAACTGGCTTTTCTTGTCCGCGATATCGAAAAGCCTCTCAGTTCGACGGATTCGACTCCCGGCCCAGCTCGACGAGTTCCTTGAGCAGGGATTCCATGCTGTTGCACGCGGCGAGGAGTTTCTGGCTCCTGAGCGAGTAGTAGACCTTCTGGCCGTCCCGTCGCGCCGCGACGAGGTTCCGGTCGCGCATGAGACCGAGATTCTGGCTCACCGCCGCCTTGCGGAGGCCCGTAAGCTCAACGAGCTCACCGACGCTCTTCTCGCCGCTGTCGAGCAGGTGGAGAATCTGCACGCGCCGTGGATTGCTCATGATCTTGCAGACAGCCGACTGAAGTTCGACCAGCTTCGGATCCTTCAGCATCTCATGTGGTTCCATGTGCCCAGCCTCGCGGGTAAGTGTATGATTCAAGTCTGTAACGACTACTTGAAACAGTCAAGCCTGCCCGGGCTCGGTATCAGGATCCATCTTGCCCGATCGCTCGGCGTCGCGCAAGAACAGCGCGATGAACACGAGCGCCATGGCAAGGAGAAGACGGGGACCGATCCGCTCTCCCAGCACTGTCACTCCGAGCAGGGCCGCCACCACCGGCTGCAGGAAAATGTACAGCGCGACGTGGCTCGCATGGGTGCGTCTCACCGCCCAGATGTTCAGGAAGTAGGTCAGAACGGTCGCCCCGAGAACGGCGAACACCATTCCACCGATGACTTTACCCGACAATGTATCAAGGCTGGAAAGCGTAAGATCATTGATACCATAGATCCCCAGCCCAAGCGAAGCGAAAAAGAAGAGAATCGTGGTGGCGGTGAGCGAATCTTCCCGATTCATGAACTTGCGGCCCAGAGCGATGAAGATGCCGTAGCTGGCCGCGTTGGCGAGGTTGAGCAGATCGCCGACGAGGTACTGGGAATCGAACTCGAAGCGGTCGGCCTCGAGCAGCACGAGTACGCCCGCCAGCCCCACCAGGAAGCTGAGAACCTTGCGCGCGCTCAGCCTCTCCTGGCCCAAGAGAATCGCGGCCAGCAGGGCGAAGGTGGGAATCTGGCTGTTCATCACGGCCGCGTGGCTCGCCGTGGTGCGGGCAAGCCCCTCCAGGAAGAGCGCCTGATTCAGGATGACGCCGAAGATGGCGCAGAGGCCCAGAGCCGCGAATCGCCGCGGCCCCGGCATCTCGAAGGGCTTCCGCCGCGAGCGCAGCGCCACGAGCAGCAGGAGCACGCCGAAGGCGGAGATGGAGCGGAGAAAGGCCCAGGCCGCGGGACTCATCTCGCTCACGATCCACTTCGCGACGATGTAGTGCACGCCGAAGAGCAACTGCACCGTGATGAGCGCCGCGGTGACGGACCAGGGATCCTGGCGTTTCGAGAGCAGTGCGACCATGCCTCAAGGAATGCGCCTTGCGGGCCGGGCGCAATGGCTGTATGCTTTGCGCCTCATCGGTCGGAGGTGACCCGAGGGTTTCGTCCCGAGGGTAGAATAGGGAAGCGCGGTGAGAATCCGCCACGGTCGCGCCACTGTGATCGGGAGACCGCCAAGGGAGCCACTGGACACGTTCCGGGAAGGCGGCGGTCATCGGGCGAAAGCCCCCCCGTAAGTCAGGAGACCTGCCCCGACTCACTCTCTGTCACTCTTTCGCTGAAAGGGGTGGGGAGCGTGCACGGGCACGATCTTCTACAAATCCATGAAACGACTTTCGAGCGGACACCGCGCGCGCGGTGGGCCGGCTCATGCGTTCGGGTATCTCCTGGCGGCGCTGCTCTTCGCGTCGCCCATGGGGACGCTCGGCGCTGAACCGGAATCATCTCCAGGCGACGACCCCGGACCGGCGCCGGAGGCCTGGTCTCCCATCGACTCCATCTTCACGCTGCCGCCCGTCGAGGTGAGCGGCGATCGACTGCGACGCTTCCGCCGCGAGGAACGGGGCGCGCTGGTCGGCGACGTGATCCTGCCCGCGGAACACCCGCGCCGGAACGCGACCGTGGCCGAGCTCATGGCCGAGCTGCCGGGCGTCGAGCTGCGCAGCCTCGGCGGCATGGGCGGTTTCAGCACGGCGAGCATCCGCGGCTCGGGGCAGCAGGAGGTCGCGGTGTTCCTGGACGGCGTCGACCTGCGCAGTCCCTTCACCGGCATGGCCCTGCTGGACGAACTGCCCCTGGCGGGGGTCGAGCGCCTCGAGGTCTACCGCGGCGGCGTCCCCGGCGAACTGGGCGGCGGCGCTTCCGGCGCGGTGAACGTCGTCACCGGCGGCGACGATCGGCTCCGCGTCCGCGCGGGAGCCGGCAGCTTCGGCACGCGCTGGGCCGGCCTCTCCTCGGGGGGCGAAGGTCCCTGGGGCCTCGACTGGTTCCTCGCCGCCGGCACGCTGCGCACCCGGTCGGACTATCTCTACCTCGACCGCAACGGCACCACCGTGAGCAACGCATCGGACGACACGCTGCGGCTGCGCCGCAACGCCGACGTGGACGCCCGCGACCTCCTCGCGCGCTTGCGCTGGGAGCCGGCGCGGGGACGCCTCGGCGGTCGCTGGGAGCTCTTCTATCGCTACCTGCGCCGCGAGAACGGCGTGCCCGGCACCGAGAGCCTGCCCACCGAGTCCACCCGCTCGCTGCGCAGCGGTCACGACATGCGCCTCGCCTGGGAGAGTCCGCTGCTGCCCGGCTTCCTCGTGCTGCGGGCCGACGCCTACGCGCGCGACGGCTGGACCCGCTTCCTCAACCCCGACGGGGAGACCGGCAGCTTCCTCGTGTCCGACGAGACCCGCGACCACCTGGTCACGCTGGGCCTCCAGGGTCGCGCCGACTTCTACCTGCCGCCCTTCCACCTGCTGCTGCGGGCCGAGCGGCGCAAGGACCGCTTTCTCCCCGAGAATCTGAATCCGCTCAAGGGCAAGGGCTTCGAACGGCAGCGCTCGGGCCGTCGCGGAGAGGTCGAAACGCGCCTGCTCCTGGCGGGCGACGCCCTTCTCGCCACCGGCTCCTACGCCGAGGAAAAACTCACGGACAACTTCTACGGCCCGCCGCCGCTGCCCTGGCTGCCGCCGGTGCCGCAGCCCGAGCACGTCACGCGCGCGCACTTCCGTCGCGCCGGCCTGCGGCTGCGGCTGCTGAATCGCGAACGGGGTTTCGTCGTGGGCGAGATGCTGCTCCGCGCGAACGTCGGCGACAGCTACCGCCCGCCCTCCTTGCTGGAGCTCTTCGGCCAGGACGTCTCCGTGTCGCCCAACCTCGAGCTGCGTCCCGAGTCCGGCGTGGAGCGCGACCTGGGCCTCGCCTGGCGCGGCGCGGCGGGGGACCTGCGCTTCGAGGTCGACCTGGTCGGTTTCCGCCGCGATCTCGAGGACCAGATTCTCTTCCTGCACAACAGCCAGTACTCGGTGCGGGCGGAAAACCTGAACGCGAGCCGCATCACGGGCCACGAGCTCTCCCTGCGTCTCGCCTGGGGCCGTTGGCGGCTCTCCGCCGCCGAGACCCGTCTCGACGCCCGCGACCGCGGGGGCGACCCCAACTACGACGGCAAGCGGCTCCCCTTCCGCACGCCCCGCCGGCGCTTCCTGCGCATGGGACACGGATGGAAGGGACTCGACCTGGACGTCGAGCTCGACCACCGCTCGGCCACCCACTATGACCGCTACAACGACCCGGACCACCGCCAGCCCGCCGCGACGCTCTACGCCGCCGGCCTGAGCTGGCGGTTGCCGCGGCTTACGAACACAAGACTCACGGTTGAGGGACGCAACCTCGGCGACGCCCGCGTCGGCGATCGCCTCGGCTATCCCCTCCCCGGCCGCCACTGGACCCTGGGTCTCGAGTGGGCGGGCCGCCATCGCACCCACTAGGAAGGTTCGACATGCGCATCCTCTTCGCTCTGACTCTTCTCGCCATCGCCTTCGCGGCCTCCGCCCAGCCCTTCGTGGGGGCGGTGTGCACCGACTACGTCACCGGCAAGTTCAGCGTCTGCGAGTCGAACGCGGCGTGGATCGCCACGCCCGACGTGGCCACCATCCACTCCGACGCCGTGGGCCGCGAACACGACGGGCTCGTCTACATCGTCAACCGTCTCGGCGCGGACAACGTGCAGGTGCTCGACCCCGAGCAGGACTTCGCCACGGTGCTGGAGTTCTCGGTGGGTTCCGGGAGCAACCCCCAGAACATCGCTTTCTCCGCCGACGGTACGAAGGCCTACCTGCCGCGACAGAACGAGGACGACGTGCTCGTGGTCGACCCGGCCACCGGCGCGTGGCTGGATGCCGTCGACCTGAGCGGCTGGAACGACGCCGACGGCTCCTGCGAGCTCGGCCAGTGCCTCGCCGTGGGCGACCGGCTCTTCGTGGCCGTGGGCCGCCTCGACCGCAACTTCTACTGGTCGCCGGTGGGGGACAGCTACCTGGCCGTCATCGACATGAACAGCGACACGCTGATCGACGCCAACCCCGGCCAGCCGGGCGTGCAGGCGATCCCGCTGGTCGGCACCAATCCCACCTGGGAACTGGGCATGGCCGGCGAGGCGATTCACGTTTCCTGCGTGGGCAGCTTCGGTCTTCAGGACGGCGACGTCGAACTGGTGGACCCCGTATCGCTCACGAGTCTCGGCGCGGTCATCGGCGAGAGCGCGCTCGGCGGCGATCTCGGCGACGTCGTCTGGATCGGCGACACGCTCGCCTACGCGATCGTCGCCGACGCGAGCTTCGACACGCACGTGAAGCGCTTCGATCCCTCGACGGGCGGTGGCGTATCGACAGTGAGGGCGGGCGCCGGCTTCGTCTTCAACGACATGGAGCTCGACGGCGCGGGCGAACTGTTCCTCGGCGACATGAGCGCGGGCGCCGACGGCCTGCTCGTGTTCGACGCCGCGAACGGCGCGCTGCTGGGCGGGCCGATCGACATGGGCCTGCCGCCCTACGACGTCGTGATGCCGAGCGGCGCCACGAACAGCGAGGCGACACCCGTGGCGACCGGTCCCGAGCTTCACGCCTGGCCCAATCCCTTCAACCCGACCACGACGCTCCGCTTCGATCTCGCCGAACCGGGTCCGGCGACACTGCGCGTCTACGACGTCCGCGGGCGTGAGGTCGCGAGTCTGTTCGAGGGAGTCCACCCGGGGGGACCGGTGGAGATCACCTGGCGCCCCGAGGGGCTCGCGAGCGGCTTCTTCCTGGCGCGGTTGGAGTCGGCCACCGGCAGCGAGTGCCGGAGCCTTGTGCTGCTGAAGTAGGAGCCTCAGACGTGAATGTGCGTCTCCGCGCGGTAGCTCGACCGCACGAAGGGACCGGACTCGACGTGGCGGAAGCCCAGCTTCTCGCCCAGCGCCTTGAGCTCCGCGAACTCCTCGGGCGTCACGAATCGCTTAACCGGCAGGTGGGCGCGCGTGGGCGGAAGGTACTGGCCGAGCGTGATAATCTCGCAACCGGTCGCGAGCACGCTCTCCATGGCGGCGATCACCTGTTCGCGGGTCTCGCCGAGGCCCAGCATCATCCCCGTTTTCGTGCGCACGCCGTATTCCTGGCGCCACTCGGCGGCCATGCGCAGCACCGAGAGCGAACGCTCCCAGCTCGAGTCGGTGCGCACCGGCTTGTAGAGCTCCGGCACCGTCTCCACGTTGTGGCTCAGCACCTCGGGGCGCCCCTCCATCACCAGGGCCAGCGCATCGCGTTCGCCCTGGAAGTCGGGGATCAGGGTTTCCACGGTCACGCCTGGGTTCCGCTCGCGCAGCGCCGACAGAGTCGCGGCCCAGTGGCCGGCGCCCAGGTCGGGCAGGTCGTCGCGGTCGACGCTGGTCAGCACCGCGTGCCGGCAGCCCATGGCGGCCACGGCCTCGGCCACGCGGCGCGGCTCGTCCGGATCGGGCGGCGCCGGCTTGCCCTTGCCCACGCTGCAGAAGCTGCAGTGGCGGGTGCAGGTCTCGCCCAGAAGCAGGAAGGTCGCCGTGCGCGCGTTCCAGCACTCGTGCAGGTTGGGGCAACGCGCCTCCTCGCACACGGTGTTGAGCGCGGAGGCGCCCACGAGGCGCTTGAGTTCGCGGTAGTCGTCGCCGGTGTCCAGCTTCACCTTGAGCCAGTCGGGGCGGCGCAGCGGTTTCTGCTTCGGGCTCATGTTTCCTCGCCGATCGGAGTCCGGGCCAGGATAGGCGCTCCCCTTCGTACCCGCAAGGGCGCGGGGTGCGGGATTCGTTGACCCGAACCCGTCGATGCGCTTATCTGGAAGCATGAACAACCACAACAAGACCGCCACGCTCGGCGCCCTGTGCGCCCTCATCCTGATTACGGGTATCCTCGCTCCGGTTACGACGGCCGAGGCCGCCCGTCACGTCTTCCTCGACGATCCCGAACTGGTGTTCGAGGACGAGGGGCGCGTGACGGTGCGCTGGCGAAGCGTCGAGCCGCTGCCGCCCGGCCGGCTCGTCTACGGCGTCGACATGGCCGACGATCCCTACCGCGATCCCCGCTTCCGCTTCTCGTCCCGCGAGAAGGGCGACGAGCCTCGCGACCTCCACGAGGCCTCGGTGCGCCTGGACAGGGTCCAGCATCCGAGAGTGGACGCGAACCTGCAGATCGACGCCGGCGGCGGAGTCGTGCGCGGACGGCTCGAGCTCTTCGTGCCCGCCAGCCGCAAGCTGGAATACCGCTACTTCCGCTTCGCCTACCTGCGCGACGGCGACTCCTGGTGGCGGCTTCCCTGCCTCACCTCGGGTCCCTGGCTCGACCGCGTCGGGCCGGAGACCGCCTGGATCAGCTGGAGTCTCGACCTGCCCGCCGAGGTGCGCCTGCGCTACGGCCCCGCCGACGTGGATCCCGAGCTCTGGCGGGAGGAGATCCTCTGGTGCGACGGCCACTCCGAGCAGGAGCTCACCGGCCTCGAGCCCGAACGCCGGTACGCCTACACCGTCGTGGTGATGGACGACGCGGGGCGCCACGTCACGCCGCGCCGGTGGGAGTTCACCACCGCGCCCCCCGTCGGCGCCTGGCCCGCGGACGGCCACCTGCGCCTCGCCTTTCTCAGCGACAGCCGCGGGGCCGCCGCCGGCGCGCTCCAGGCCGTCGAGGGCACCAACCGCAAGATGATCCGCCGCCTGTTCGTGCAGGCCGAGCGCGCGGGCGCCGACCTGATCTGCTTCGGCGGCGACCTCATCGACGGCTACACCGACAAGCCCGCCCACTACGCCGCCCAGCTCGCCGCCTGGAAGAAGGCCGCCGAGTGCGTCGGCCCGCGCCTGCCGATCTACGAGGGCATGGGCAACCACGAGATGCTGGCCGACGACTTCTCCGATCCGGACCGTGGGCTCACGAGCGCCTACCGCGATCGCGCCGGCGCCGAGAGCAGCGAGACGCTCTTCGCCGAGGCCTTCGTGTCGCCGGAGAACGGGCCGGCGCAGCCTCCCGGCGAGGGCGTCCAGCCCTACGGCGAAAACGTCTACTCCTTCGACATCGGGCCCGTGCACGTGGTCGCCATGAACAACACCTACGACGTGTCGAGCCATCCGGATCGCTTCGGCGGCTACCGCGAGGGCTGGCTGCCCGACGAGGAGCTGGCCTGGCTGAACGACGACCTTGCCGCCGCGCGCGCCGCCGGCCAGCAGGAGGTGTTCGTCTACGCCCACGAACCGGCCTTCCCCTGCGGCGGCCACAGCGGCGACGGCATGTACTGGAGCGGACGTCTGCCCGACGTGCTCGAGATGCGCGCCCGCTTCTGGCGGATCCTCATGGACCACCGCGTGCGCGTCGTGGGCTTCGGCGACGAGCACAACTACAGCCGGCTCCGCGTCGACTCGCGCATGGGACCGAACTACACCGTGCCGGTGTGGCAGATCGTGAGCGGCGGCGTGGGCGCGCCCTTCTACGCGCAGGAACTCGACCTGCCATGGGCGGACAAGCTGTCGGCCTTCAGTACGGTGCAGCACTTCTGCATCATCGACTACAGCGCGGAAGGTGTGAGGCTGGAGGTCTACGACTCCTACGGACGGCTCCTGGACGAAGACCTCCTCGACTGAGCGAGTCGCCATGAGCGCCGGCGACGACCGGCGGGACCCCGTGAGCCCGGAACCTGGGGGACTATGATCGAACGGCTCCGCAGAGAGCTGAGCAGGATCCTCGCGGCGGAGGACATCCTGGAGGCCCCGGCCCTGAGAGCGCTCTACGAGTGCGACAGCCAGCGGGTGTTCCGGCGTCCACCCGATCTCGTGCTCTTCCCGAGAAGCAGCGAGGACTGCGCGGCCATCATGAAGCTGGCCGCCGCGGAGAACGTGCCCGTGACCGCCCGCGGCGCGGGCACCGGACTGTCCGGCGGCGCCGTGCCGCTGGAGGGCGGGCTGCTGATCTCCTTCACCCGCATGCGTCGGGTGCTCGACTGGAGCGCCCAGGCGCGGCGGGCCTGGGTCGAACCGGGTCTGGTGAACCTCGAGCTGCAGGAGCTCGTCGCGCCGGCCGGCCTCCACTTCGCCCCGGATCCCAGCAGCCAGACCGTCTCGACCCTGGGGGGCAACGTGGCGGAGAACGCCGGCGGTCCCCACTGCTTCAAGATCGGCGTGACGACCCAGCACCTGCTGGGCATGGAGATCGTGGACGAGCACGGCGAGATCCATCGCCTGGGCAGCGGCTCGCCGGGAGGCGATCCCCTCGACGCGGCGGGTCTCGTCACGGGCAGCGAGGGCACCCTGTCCCTGGTGACCGCCCTCGAACTCCAGCTCACCCCGCTGCCGGAGGCGGTGGCGACCCTGCTCGCCCCCTTCGCGAGCCTGGAGAGCGCCTGCGCGGTGGTGGCGGAGATCCTCGCGCGCGGGCATCGGCCCGCGGCGGTGGAGATCCTCGACCGGGAGGCGATCCGGGCCGTCGAGGGATCGGTGTTCCGGGCGGGCTATCCCGCCACGGCCGAGGCCGTGCTGCTGCTGGAGCTGGACGGTCTCGACCCCGAGGTGGTCCGGGCGCGCGAGGAGCTGCGGCCCCTGCTCGCGGACCAGGGCGCGCTCTGGGTGAAGGAGGCGGAAGACCCGGAGCAGCGCCGCCTGCTCTGGCGCGGCCGCAAGGGCGCCTTCGGAGCGCTCGGCCGCCTCTACCGCGACATCTGCGTTCAGGACATCTGCGTGCCGATCAGCCGCCTGTCCGAGGCGATCCGGCGCGTGGGCGAAATGGCGCTGGAGCACGATCTCCCGGTGGCCAACGTGTTCCACGCCGGCGACGGCAACCTGCACCCCAACATCGGCTTCGACCGCGAGGATCCCAGGCAGATGCGCCGCCTCCACGAGCTCACCGAAGGGATCATGGATCTCGCGGTGGAGCTGGACGGCACGCTCAGCGGCGAGCACGGCATCGGCATCGAGAAGTCGGCCTTCCTGCCCCGGGCCCTGAGCCCGGAGGACAGGGAGCCGCTCCTGCGCCTGAAGAAGGGGCTCGATTCCCACGGGATCCTCAATCCCGGGAAGATCTTCCCGCCGGCGGATCTCAGGCCGGGCGGCACGCCCCTGCGAGTCGTCACGACGCCCGAGGGCAGCAGCGAGACCGAGGAGCCGCGCTTCTTCCGGCCCGAGAGCGTGGACGAACTCGAGGAGATCCTCGAGGACCGGCAGGGGCAGGGGAAGCTCATCTTCCCGAGCGGCGTTCGACTCCTGGACGAGTTGCCCCAGCTGCCGGGGCCCGTGCAGTGGGTGCTGTCCACCGCCTCGCTGCGCGGCATCGTCGACCACCAGCCCGACGATTTCCACGTGACCGTGCAGGCCGGCACGCCCTGGGAGGAGCTGCGGGAGTTCCTGGCCGGGGCGGATCGCGAACTCGACTGGACCCTGTCCCATCCCGATCAGCGCAGCGTCGGCGGGGTGGTGGCCGCCGACGAGTCCTGGCCCTGGCGGGGCGGACAGCGCAGTCCGCGGGATCGTCTGCTCGGGCTCTCGGGCCTGCTCGCCGACGGCAGTCCCTTCACGGCCGGCGGCCGGGTGGTGAAGAACGTCACGGGCTACGATCTCTGCCGTCTCCTCGCGGGCAGTCGCGGCGCCCTGGCGCTGGTGACCGAGCTGCGCCTGCGCACGCGGCCGCGCGTGGAGCATCGACGTCTGCTGCTTCTCGGCTACGCGGATCCGGCCCGCGCGAGGGAGGCGGCGCTACGGATCTTCCGTCATTGCGATTTCCCCGCCGGCCTGCTCATGCTGGGGCCGGACCTGGCTCTCGACGGTCTGCAGCGGGCGACCCAGGTGGCCGTGTCGCTCGAGGGACGCGAGGAGAGCGTCGAGAGTCAGGAGCGGCGGTTGCTCGAGATCCTGAGCCGGGAGGCCCTGCTGCCGCGGGAGACGGCCCGGGAGGAGGGCGAGCGGGGGCCCTGGCACACCGCGATTCGCGACTTCCCCTGCGCGCCGGCCCACGGGGAGCGACGCAAGCTGCGAGAGCTGAGGGGCGAGCTGCTGCGCCTCATGGCCCAGCTGGACGATCTCGGCGGCGAATGGGCCCTCGACCTGCCGGGGCGCCGCCTGCGCCACGCCGCGCCGGCCGGCGACGTCGCGCAGCCCCTCTCGCCCGGGAGCCTGGTGCTCGTTCGCAGCTGCTGGATCAACTGCCGGGGGACGGAGAGCCCCGCGGAATTCGAGGGCATCGCGGGACGACCTTTCCTCGAGAGAGTGGCGCGGAGCCTGGATCCCGAGGGACGCCTCGCGGCCGGGAGGTGGCTCTTTGGCTGAATTCACCCGGCCCTTCGACCTGCTGGAGTGCGTGAACTGCGGGCTCTGCCTGGAGGTCTGTCCCACCTACGACCTGAGGCGCGACGAGGCGTCCGGTCCCCGCGGGCGGATCCGTCTCATGGAGGCGCTCGGCCGGGACGAGGAGGGGCGGGCGAGCTGGGTCCATCATCTCGACGAGTGCGTGGGCTGCCTGGCCTGCCAGGCGCGCTGTCCCGCCGGGGCGCCCTTCGGCGGCATGCTCGACCATGCCCGCGAACGGCTGGCGGCGACGCGGGGCGAGGGGAGCCGCCTCGGCCGCTGGGCCCTGGAGAACCTGGTCACGCGGCCCGATCGGCTGCGCAAGTGGCGATGGGCGCTGCGGCTGTTCACGTGGCTGCGTCTGCATCGGGGGTTGCGGCTGCTGCGTCTGCATCGGTTGCCGGGGCTCTCGTGGATGCGGGGCCTCGCCTGGCTGCCGTCGGTGGGTCGCCGGAAGACGCCGCCGTCGCCCCGCGCCGAACCCTCGTTCCTCTACTTCCCCGGCTGCGTGGGCGGCCTGCTGTTCCCCGACGAGGAGGCGGCCAGCCTGACCCTTCTCGAGAGGGCCGGCGGCTACGCCCTGCCCGACGACTGGACCTGCTGCGGCGCGGTGCATCGACACCTGGGCGATCTGGAGGGGGCTTGCGGGCTGGCGCGCAGGAACATCGAGGCCCTGGAGGGCGAACTGCCGGTGGTGACCGAGGCCGCCGGCTGCGGCGCGGCCCTGAAGGAGTACGGCGATTGGCTCGCGGACGACCCGGACTGGGCCGACCGCGCCCGCGAGTTCAGCGCGCGGGTGCGGGACCTCGGCGAGGTGTTGACCCCTGACCTGTTCGAGGGCGCTTCGCTGCCGGCGACCCGTCGCGTGGCCTACGACGATCCCTGCCATGCTGTCCACGTGCAGGGCATCGCCGCGGAACCGCGAGCGCTGCTGGACGCCGTGGGAAACCTGGAGCGCGTGGAGCTTCCCCACGCCGACCGCTGCTGCGGCGCGGGGGGCACCTATTTCCTGCGTCAGCCCGAGCTCTCCCGGGGCATGATCGAGAGCCGCCTCGCCGATTTCGACGCCACCGGCGCCGATGTGCTGCTTACGGCC
This sequence comes from uncultured bacterium, assembly GCA_964399495.1. Lineage (GTDB taxonomy): Bacteria > Krumholzibacteriota > Krumholzibacteriia > JACNKJ01 > JACNKJ01 > CAYNQX01. The sequence continues at coordinate 14,308 of CAYNQX010000017.1, read as the reverse complement.
AACACCGGCTGCCGACTGCAGTGGGAGGCGAGCCTGTCGGCTCGTCGCGGCTCGGCTCGGGTGATGCACCCGGCGGAGCTGCTTGCGGAGGCGGTGCGGGGAGCGGAGTCGGAGGGGGATTCGGTCTGAGTTCGGCAGAGCGGAGCCGCAGGACGGATATCAGAGAACGCGCGCGGTCTCGGACGTCTCCATCCGCCACACCGGCACGCCGCAGTAGCGGTCACCCTCGGGGCAGAGGGGGCTCGACGCGGCCAGCTTGCGCGCGCCGCAGGGCGGCAGCAGGTAGGCGCCGATGCGCGGATGCCGCTCGGCGATCTGCAGCACCTCCTCGCGGGTGAGCCGCCAGATCTCCTCCTGGGCGTTGTAGCAGAGCCGCATGGCGGCCTTGTGCCGGTAGTTCAGCAGGTCGGCGCTCTCGGTGTAGCGGACGCACTTGGCGTTGGGCAGCAGGTAGAGGGCGTCCTGGGCGCTGCCGCCGGCCGCTCGGAATCGGCCGATCCCCTCCCAGATTCGCTCCATGGTTTCCCGGTAGAGCTCCTCGGCCCCCGGCGTCTCCGCCACGAGGGTGGGGACGACGTAGTCCGGCTCGCCGTCCTCCTGGCTCAGCAGCGAGGGGCGGCTGGCGGGGGTCATGCGGTGGCGCTGGTCCTGGCTGTCGGCCGTGTGGCTCAGGCGCCGCCGGAAGCTGTAGTGGACGTGATGCAGCGGGCGCGCCAGGCGGTCGAGGGTGGACAGGTTGAGGGTCTCGCCCCAGAGCCGGTTGCGGCCCGGGTCGAGGCTGAGGGCGAGCGCTTCCTCGTCGGACAGGGCGTCGGGCGGCAGGCCGAGCACCTCGCGGACGGCGCTCGCCACGAGCTGTTCGGCGTTCTCAGAGGCCGAGACGAGGCGGCTGCCGCGGCCGGCCAGGGAGTCGTCGAAGGCTCGGCGGAAGCGCGCGCCCTCGCCCGGCGCGGCCTCGCGGGCGTCGAGGAAGGCGGCCTCGGGGGTCTCGTCGAGGGGAATCGGCTCCTGGAGCAGGGCGGCGTACTCGGGCTCGGCGCGCAGGAGCTCTTCGACCATGGCGTCCAGGACGGCGCGGGTCTCGGCGCCGGCGTCCCGCTGCTCGGCCAGGCGGCGGTAGCGGAACAGGGTGAGCACGCTCACCGTGTGGTAGAGGTAGGCGGTGGTGGCGAGCGGCAGCACGTAGCGGGCGGTCTCCAGGGCCAGCTTGCTCACCTCGCGGGCCGTGTTCGCGGTGCCCTTGCGGCCGGGGAAGCGCTCCAGGTAGAGGGCCTCGCAGCGGGGCTCGAGGCGTTTCGCCAGCCGCCAGTAGGCGTCGGTGGCCAGGGCCACGGTTTCCCGATAGGCGTTCGCCGCCGCAGCCGTGAGCTCCGGCACGTGGTAGCTCTCGTCGGCCACCGGCACGTAGCGCTGGCTCACCTGCTCGGAGTTGTAGAAGGGGTGTCCGTGGAGGAAGCTCCAGATGAAGAGCCGGCTCACGCCCTCCAGGGCGAACTGAACCTGGCCGTGCTGGAGCGTGGTGTGGTGTCCCGCCTGGTAGATGCTGCGGGCGATCCGCTCGCGGCCGGCGTGGCGTTCGGCGTCGGGCGCCGACGGGCGTCCGACCGCCACACGCTCGGGAGTGACGATTCCCTTGCCGGAGTAGCAGGTGCGGGCTGCCGCCACCATGAAGTTGTAGGATTGCCGACTGAGGTCGACGAGTCGGACCTTGGGTGTCATGGGGGCATCCTAGGATAATCCGGATCGCGTTTCCATAAAAACGGCCTCCCCGTGAATCGGGGAGGCCGTCGTCGTCGGTAGTCGTGGTTCGTCTAGCGGTAGAGCACCTGCTCGATGTCCTTCTTGACCACGCCGATCTCCTTGTCCCTGCTGATGGAGATCTCCTGGGCCAGCAGGTTGATGGAGTCGCGGCAGAGGCCCTCCTCTTCCATGGACAGATCCTGGCGCTTCGACAGACGCGCGAGATCACGGGCCACTTCGGCCATCTCGACGGGGTCGCCGCTGTTGAACTTTTCCTGGTACTTCTTCACCCGCTCCTTGTGGGTGGCGCCGGTGTTGAACCGGGCCCGCGCCTTCATGGCGCCCATCACCTTGGTGCTCATGCTGCGGGACATGACCTTGCGCAGCTTCACGTCTTCGAGCCGGTGGACGGGAATGAAGAGGGACAGGTTCTGCTCGTCGAAGGTGATGCCGAGGCAGCGCTCGGTCGTCCCGGCGAACTCCTTCTTCGTGACTCCCAGGACGCGTCCGACCCCGTAGCGCGGGTAGACAACGAATTCTTCCTGAGCAAAATCCATGATTCCTCCTGGTTCACGAATCGTGAAACAAGTCCTTACCTGATCCCGAAAATATTGTCAAGGAGGGGGGAATGTTCACGCTATCAATAAGGTAAGGATCGACCTTCCCGCGCGAAACCCCGAAGCCGGGGAAAGTTCCTAAAAAATGCCCGGAAAAGTCTCCAGTTCCCGGAGGTGTCTCCGTGATATGGAGACGTCTTGCCTGCCCGCATTCGGAGCGACGCAACGGGGCATCCTGTAACTCATGTCATGGGCACTTGTTATGGCGTTTTCCCTCAATCGGGTCGGAAGGTACGCCCGATGCAATGTCCAGGGTGTTCGAGACGAGACCGACGCTCCTTCCACCGCGAGGTGAAATCATGACCCGGACGACACACAACGGATTCCTCGCCGCCCTGACGGCGAAACAGCGACTGAAACTGAGCATGGACTCCCCCCAGCGCGGCTTGGCTCGTGGCGCTTTCCTCTACATGCCCGGTGACGACTGCGAAGGTGTCTACGTGGTGGTTTCCGGCCGGATCAAGATCAGCCGCCTGCAGGAAAGCGGCAGGGAGTCGACCCTGGGCATGGTGGAGGCCGGGGAGATCTTCGGCATCGAGTGCATCCAGGGGCTGAAGAGCCGCGAATCCACGGCCCAGGCCATGGAGGAGTGCCGGATCATGCTCATCAGCAAGGAGCGGCTCCAGGATCTGCTCCGCGAGCAGCCGGAGCTCAGCTTCGTCCTGCTGCAGGTGATGGGCGAGAAGCTCCGTTCCTCCCAGCAGGTGATCGAGCGACTCCTGCTCAAGGACGTCAAGGCGCGCCTCGCCGCCCTGCTGCTGGACCTCGCCCGGCGCTGCGGACAGCCCGCGGACAACGGGATCCGTCTGGCAGCGCGCATCACGCACCAGGACCTGGCGAGCCTCATCGGATCCACGCGCGAGACCACCACGGCCACCCTGAACCAGTTCAAGCGCAGCCGCCTCATCGACATGGAAAGGCGCCAGATCACCATCGCCGCCCCCGACGGCCTCCAGCGCCTGGCCTGCTGACGCGGGCGCCATCCCCGCTGGTCAGAAGGCTCCCCATGGTTTAGATTCGGGCGCACAGGGACCCCGCCGGCGAACCCCGCCGGCGGGGTCGCGGCGAATCATCCCCACCGCGAAGAGGACCATGGACCTGGATGCGAGGATCGCGTCGCTCGCCGAGAAGCGGGCCGCCTGGCGCCCCCCGACCGACGAGGGTGAGCGAAGCGACAGGCGCCACCACGCGGCGTGGGCCAATGCGGGGATCGAAGGCAATCCCCTCTCCTGGCCCGAATCCCGTGAGTTGCTGTCGCGCGAAGGCGGCCCCGCCGCCCGGCGCGAGTCGAAGGCGGTACTGGAGCTGCGCGGCTGCCTCGCCGCCCTGGAGTTCATGGACGAGGGCCTGCCCCTGCCCTGGCGCCCCGCCATGGTGCGTCACCTGCACGAGCTGCTCATGACCGGCCTGGGGCGCGAGGGGGGGCGCTTTCGGAGCCACGAGGTGAAGATCGTCAGGGAGTCGGGGCCCGATCGCGGCAAGACGGTGTTCGAGCCGCCCCACGCGCTGCGGGTGCCGGAACTCCTCGGCAAGTTGCTGGAGCGACTGGATCCGGATGAGGACCCCTTCCTCCAGTCGGGCCGCTTCCACTACGAGTTCCAGTCCATCCATCCCTTCGCCGACGGCAACGGCCGCATGGGGCGCCTGCTCTCCACGGCGCTGGCCCGGCGCGGCTGGCGGGGCGACGGATTCTACCTGGCGCCGGCCGTGAAACGGGCAGGTCCCGCCTACTACCTTGCCCTGAGGGCCGTCAGACCCGATTATCAAAGCGAGCCCAGGGACGGCCTGCGACCCTGGCTCCTGCCCTTCTTCGACATGATCGAGGACGCCCTGGACGATCCCGGGCCTCCGAACGCGTGATCCCTGGAGTGAGAATGTCCCGACGAATCCGCCCGGCGAACCGGGTCCGCATCCTGCTGCTGCTGCTGCTCATCGGGCTGAGTCTTTCGTCTCCGGCCTCCGCGGCGCCGACCTGGGAGGAGTACGGCATCCCCGCGGGGGGGCGCTTCTACTTTGCGGGTGGCCTGAGTCCCGACCTCGCCAGCGTCAGCGTCTACTTTCCGGCGGGAACGGCGGTGCGCCCGGACGCGCCGCTGCTGCCCCTGCTGGCTTCCCGCGTGTTCCTGGGCCCCGAGGGGCTGGACGCGGGCGGTCTGCTCGACGCCGACCTCGCCGCGATCGGCTGGAAGCGGCGCGTCCGTTGCGATCTCGACGGCGCCGGCGTGTTCCTGGCCGGCCCGAAGCGATCCCTCGAGCCCGTCCTGGGGCGTGTGCTGCGCCGACTGGAGTCGGCCGAGCCCATCACGCAGGACGACCTGGACCGCGCCTGGAGCTCTCTCGAGGCGGACTGGGAGCGCTGGTCGCGGGCGCCGGAGGTGAACCTGAGGGCCGACATGGCGCGGCGGCACTACGGTGAGCATCCCTACGCCGTCGACCTCGGGCGCCGCCGCCCCGAGAGCGCCGCCCGGCCGGATCTCGAGGCCCTGCGCGCATTCGTCGGCGAACGCTATCAGGCGGGCGCCATGCAGCTGCTCGTGGCCGGCGACCTCGAGCCCGCCGCCCTGCTCGATCGCTGGCAAGACCGTCTCGACGCCCTCCCCGGCCGCATCCTTCTCGTTCCGGAATCGACCGGCGAGGTCGGCGGCGGCGGAGAGTTTCGCCACGCCGCGGACGGCCGCAATCTCATGCTGCTCCAGTTCCCCGTGCCCGCGGGCGACGTCGACGCCGCGGCCTCCACGGCCGTGCTCGCCGGAGTCCTGCGCATGTACATGAAGGAGGAACTGCCCAGGGCGGGCCTCGCCTGGACGGCCTCTGCCTGGTACGACTACACCGCCATGGGCCCTCAGCCCCTCGAGGTGCGGGTGCGCGACTTCCCGGGCGAACGCGGCGAAGAGGTGAAGACGATGCTCCTGCGAATCTTCGAGCGGATCGCCGCCGAGGACTTTTCCGAGTACAAGGTGATCACCGCCAAGGACATCCTCTTCCAGCAGATGGACGTCGCCGCCGGACGCGGCGAGGGGCCCCGGGACTCCGACGTCAACACCCTGCTGAGCTGGGGGCAGCAGGTGCTGCGGCACGGTCTCCATTTCCGACGCTGGCGCGTTCCGTTCGAGCGCAGCCTGCTCGCAACATCCAAGGAGGACGTCGCCGACGCGGCCCGACGATACCTCGACTTGGAGCGGGCAACTTTGGGTTTGCTAATCGAGGAATAGGCATTAGAATCAATCGACGCCGCTAGGCCGAAGCACTGGGGGAGATTCATGACTCGTTATCACCGTCTCGCGATGCCGATCCTCGCACTGATGGCGCTCGTTCTGGTCGGTTGCAGCCAGATGCTGCATTCACCGATCGAGCCGGACACCGATCACGCCAACTACCGCACGGCCTACGCCACCCACTACCCCGACGATCCCCACCTCGAGCTGATCGAGGCCCAGGCGATCCGCAAGGGCATGAGTCCCCGTCAGGTCCTGGCTTCCTGGGGCCGCCCGATCCACAGCTTTCCCCAGAAGGACAAGGAGATGTGGATCTACGAGTTCAGCGACGACGGCTCTCCGGATTCCCAGCCGAAGACCATCACGCACCTTTTCTTCGAACGGGACAAACTGGTTCGATGGAAACGCGACCGCCGCTACGTCGACCTGACGGCCGAACCGACGGACGTGGATTACTCCCATGAACTCGGGGATCTGAAGGATCCGGGTAGCTCAAACACCCAGAAGTAGTGCGTGAGAGGCACCCGCGTTGCCTCCGGCCCATGTTTTTCGCGGATTTCCGAAAATTTTACTTGTCAGTTTTCGAGCCTTGGCCTAAATACAGCCCCGGGACGATCCCATACCGCACATCGAACTCCATCCGAAAGGTGGTAGACGAAAATGACCAAGGCTGAACTGATCGATGCTGTCTGGAATCACAAGAGCGTGACCTCCGAGATCACCAAGAAGGCCTGCGGCGAAGTGATCGACACCTGCTTCGAGGTGATGGGCAAGAACATCAAGAAGGAGAAGCGTTTCTCCTACCCCGGTTTCGGCACCTGGACCGTGCGCAAGCGCAAGGCCCGCACCGGCCGCAACCCCCAGACCGGCGAGCAGATCAAGATCAAGGCCAGCAAGACCGTCGGGTTCAAGCCGGCCACCGCGCTGAAGGACCTGCTCTAGAGCGGATTCCCAGCCATCGTACACCGAGTCGAGGCCGCCCATCGGGGCGGCCTCGTTCGTTTGGGCCAGTCTCCTTTCCAGGACAGGTCGCGCGCCCCTTGCCTCCGTGAGTGGTCAGCGGCGGGCGCCGATCCCGTCGCCGTCAAGGGCGCCGAGATGCCCGAACGCCAGGCGGGGCGCGGATCTTCGGGGATTTCGATCTGTTTGGAACTCCTGGCACGCCGCTTGTTATTACTCGGGCGAGAGACGAGGATCTCCCCCCAAGTGAGATATTGAGCGGGCCTGAGCAACCCGCTCTTTTTTTTGTGCCCAAACGCGAAACTTCCAGTACACTTCGAATCTGTGCAAGCAAGGGAGGTAGCGATGGGGTCCCGCGGCCAGGAGCCCGAAAAACAACTGCTCCGTCGTGCTCGGGACGGTGATCGCGAGGCCTTCGCCGGCCTCGTCAGGACCCATCGAACCGCGGCCATGCAGATCGCCTTGGGCTTTCTCGGCAACGAGGAGGACGCCAGGGATCTCACCCAGGAGGCCTTCTTGCGAGCGCTGAGCCACATCCATCGCTTCGACGTGGAGCGACCCTTCTTCCCCTGGTTCTACAAGATCCTCCGCAATCTCTGCTTCAATCACATCGCCAAGCGCGGCCGCCACGGCGAATGTCCCCTGAAGCTCGAGCGCGACGGCGGCATCGATCCCCGCGGCAAGGGCGACGATCCCTTCCAGAACCTGGCCGCCTCGGAGCGCGCCGAGTTCCTCTGGGAGGCGCTCTGCGCGCTGAGCGAGGATCACCGGGAGATCATCCTGCTCAGGCACTTCCGCGACTGCAGCTACCAGGAGATCGCGGACACGCTCGATATTCCCCGGGGAACGGTCATGAGCCGCCTCTACTACGCCCGGGGCGCCCTCGCGAAGGAACTCGACTCGTTGCTGGACGGCCAGGCATACCGACTCGCCGATGCCCGGGAGGCGAACTGACATGGAACAGGACCGCGCCCGAGAGCTGCTCATGGCCCACATGGACGGCGAGATCACCGACGAGGAGCACCGCGAACTCGAGGCCGCCATGACCGCCTCGCCCGAGCTTCGTCGGGAGCTGGCCCGCTGGGAGGATCTCGGCCGCCAGCTCGCCGGCTTCCGCCTCAAGGACCCCGCCGACGAGGTGCTCGAGGCGATCGAGCGCAGCGTCATGGCCCAGACCGGCCTCCACGTGGGCTGGTTCTTCGTGGGGGGCGCCGCGCTGCTGCTCTTCGGCTTCGCCGTCGTGAGCGTGCTCCTGAACCCTCACCTCTCCCTGTTCTTCCGCGCCTCGGCGGCCGGTCTGCTGCTGGGCCTGGCCCTCCTCTTCGCCGTGAAGGTGAAGGAGAGGCTGCTGGAGAGGCAGCACGACCCTTACCGGCATGTCATCCGCTGATCGGAGGATTCCGTGATTCTCGCCACCACCGAATCACTGCCCGGCTACCGCATCGTGAAGGTGCTCGGCCTCGTGCGCGGCAACACCGTCCGCACCAGGCACATGGGGCACGACATCATGGCTCACCTGAAGAACGTCGTCGGGGGCGAGGTGATGGAGTACACGAAGATGATGGCCGAATGCCGCGAGCAGTCCCTCGATCGCCTCAGCGCCGAGGCGAACGAGCTGGGCGCCGACGCGGTGCTCGGCATTCGCTTCGTGACATCGGAAATCATGCAGAGCGCCTCGGAGCTCCTGGCCTACGGCACGGCCGTCGTGGTCGAACGGGAATCCTGATGGACCCCGTCGCCGGGCGCGTCGCCGGCGCCCGGTGGATGGTGGGTTTCGCGGGCGCGCGTCCGGCGGACGACTTCCTCCGCATGATCGATCGCTACCGCCCCTCGGCCCTGATCTTCTTTCGCGACAACCTTCCGGACGGACCCGCCTCCATCGCGCCCCTGCGCCGTCGACTGGAGGAGGCCGCCGACGGCCCCCTCGCCCTGTTCCTCGACGAGGAGGGGGGCTGGATCCAGCAACTTCCCGAACCGGCCTGGCCGTCGCCGCGGGCCCAGGCCCTGGCGGGCGAGAAATCGGTGCGCGCCTGTCACCAAGCCATGGCCGGCGCGCTCGCGGCCCTCGGCGTGGAGGCGACGGCCGCCCCCGTCGCCGACCTGGACGACGGCGGCGCGAACCCCGTCATCGGCAGCCGCGGCTTCGGCGACGATCCCGAGCACGCCGCCGCCTGCGTCGCGGCGGCGGTGACGGGCCTGGCCGCCGCGGGCGTGCGCAGCGTTCTCAAGCACTACCCCGGGCACGGCGACAGCGTCGAGGACAGCCACCTCACGCTGCCCACCGTGCCCGCCGACCGCCGCCGCGCGATGATTCCCTTCCGCGCCGGCGTGGAGGCCGGAGCCGACGCCATCATGAGCGCGCACCTGAAGCTCGAGGGCGACGACGACACGCGCCCCGCGACCTTCCGCCCCGACCTCATGTGCGACCGTCTCCGAGGCGAGCTGGGCTTCACGGGCCTCGTGATCACCGACGCCCTCGAGATGGGGGGCGCCGAACAGATTCCCGTCGACGAACGCGGCGCCGCGGCTCTGGCGGCGGGCAACCATCTGCTCACCCTCGGCCGCTGGGAGCCCGGCGCCGAGCTCATGCTCGAGGGATGCGCCAGGGCCCTGTCGGCCGGGCGGATCGAGGAAGCCCATCTCGACGAGTCCCGTGAACGATGGCGAAGGTTCCTGGAGGCGAGCGCCGGCGCGAACGCCCAGCCCGCGCCGATGCCCGACCTGGCGTCGATTCGGCGCGCGGCCGTCTTCATGCCCGGCGGCGGCCGGGTCGAGCCGGTCGCGCGCGGGGATGTGGAGATCGACCTGGAGTTCGGCCCGCTCGGTTCCTGGTGGGAGGGAGAGTACCTGTCCCGGCTCGAGGGCCCGCGGGTTCGCCGGCTTCCGCGGGGCGAGGCGCCGCGCGCCCCGGTCTACCTGTACCTGGGGCGCGTCGAGCCCCCGGAGGGCCGCCGGAACCAGCTCGAGCAACTGCAGGCGCGGGGCGAGGCCCCCGCGATCCTGGTGAACGGACCCTGGTCCTGGACCCTTCCCTTCCCACGCCGGCTCGCCACCGCGGATGCCGGCCCCGGGGGGCTGCCCGCGCTGCTGACCGCGGCGGGCCTGCGCCTTGACGGTTGACATGACCGTGCGGAAAGGCTAATTCGCAAGGGTGATCAGGGTAACAGAACTCAGCAAACGCTACGGCGAGCTCCTCGCCCTCGACCGGCTCGACTTCGAGCTGGGGCGCGGGGAGATTCTCGGTCTGCTCGGCCCCAACGGCGCCGGCAAGACCACCACCCTGCGGCTGCTCACCGGCTTCATGCCCCCGGACGCGGGCCAGGTGACCATCGACGGCACCGATCTTCGCGATCTCGGCGACGGGCTCCGGCGGCGCAGCGGCTATCTTCCCGAATCCAATCCCCACTACCCCGAGCTCACGGTTCGCGGCAACCTGGAGTTCTGGGCCGCCCTCTACGGGCTCTCTGACGCCGGGTTGGGCGAGGCCGTGGAACGCGCGGTGGCGTCCTGCGGACTGGCCGGCATGGAGGAGCGTCCCCTGCGGGAGCTCTCGAAGGGCTACCGGCAGCGGCTGGGCCTGGCGCAGGCCCTGGTGCACGATCCGGAGATCGTGTTCCTGGACGAGCCCACGGCGGGCCTCGACCCCATTCACGTGCGGGAGCTGCGTGAGATGATCCGCGAGTTCGCCGGCGAGAAGACCGTGGTGCTGTGCACCCACGTGCTCTCGGAGGTGGAGGCGGTCTGCGATCGCGTGCTGATCCTGGCGCGGGGCCGCACCGTGCTCCAGGGCACGCTGGACGAACTGGGCCACCGCTTCGGCGAGGCGGGGGCCTTCGAGCTGCGGGCCGCGCTGCCGGACCCGGGCGGCTGGGAGGGCGCGCCCGGCCTGCGCTCCGCGACGCTTGCCGAGGGGGAAGATCCCCACCGCTGGTTCGTGGAACTGGAGCCGGATCCCGAGGCGCCGGCGCGGCTGACCGCCTGGCTCCACGAGCGGGGGGGCAGTCTCTACGAGCTGAAGCCCCGCGGGACCGGCCTCGAGGAGGTCTTCCTGAAGGTCGTCGGCGAGGAGCTGGAATCGTGAGGGTGCTCGTCGCGATTCTGCGCCGCGAGTGGCGGGCGAGTTTCCGGTCTCCCCAGGCGGGGATCATGGGCAGCTGCTTCCTGTTCCTGGCCGGCGCCCTGAGTCTGTTCAACCTGGACGCCTACCTGCGGGCCAGCGCTCAGATCGCCGTGCGCATGCGCGGCATGGGGCGCGACCCGATCGTGCTGGACTACGGCGAGAATCTGCTGCGGCAGGATCTGGGCGGGCTGGCGCTGCTGGTGCTGCTCTACCTGCCCCTGTTGGCGATGAACCTGCTCGCCGAGGAGCGCCGCAGCGGCACGCTGGAGCTGCTCATGACCAGCCCGGTCGGCGACGGCCGCCTCGTGTTCGGCAAGTGGCTGGCGGCGCAGATCCAGTTCGTCGGCCTGCTGCTGCTGGCCATGCTGCCCAAGCTGGTGTTCCTCGCCTTCGCCGAACTTCCCTGGGCCACGCTGATCGTGGGCCTGGCGGGGATCTCCCTCATGAGCGGCGCCTTCCTCGCGATCGCGCTCTTCCTGGGCAGCCTGACGCGCAGCCCGCTCATCGCGGCGGCGGGCGGATTCGCGGTGATCCTGCTGCTCTGGATCCTGGGCGGTTTCGTCGAGCCCGGCGCGGCGGGCTTTCCCGGCGGCTTCCTGACCGCGGCCTCGGCGACCGGTCACCTCGAGCCCCTGCTCGGCGGCCTGCTGGACAGCTGGGACCTGCTCTACTTCGTCCTCGTGACCGTGATCGGTCTCGAGCTGAGCCGTCGCGGCCTCCAGGCCCTGCGCGGGAGCGGCCGATGAGCGCCGCGCGCAGCGAGAGGCTGCAGATTCTCGTCCGCGCCCTGGTGCTGCTGCTGGCCGCGGGCCTGCTGCTGTTCTTCGCGGAGCGCCATCGCTGGCGCCACGACTTCAGCCGCGGCGCCCGCCACAGCCTGTCGGCCGAGACGGTGCGCGTTCTCGACGCCCTGCCCGAGGCGCCCGGCATCACCCTGTTCATTCCCGACCGGGAGCCGGAGCGCGGCCGCGTGGCGGCCCTGCTCGGCGCCTGTCGCGCGCGCCGCCCCGGACTCGCGTGGGAGATCGTCGATCCCGGTCGCGAGCCCGCCCGCGCGCTGGCGGAGGGAGTGCAGGAGCCCGGCGCCGTGCTGGTGGAGATGGGTGAAGCGAGGGAGCGCTTCGAGCTGACGCGGAGCGAGGCCGGAGAATATGTCCTGAACGAGCTCGAGCTGACCCGCGGCCTCCTGGCCCTGGCCCGGGGCGGCGGCGCGCTCGTCCGGGTGGTGCAGGGTCCGGGGATCCCGCCGCTCGAGGGGGCGGGCGGCTATTCGGCCATGAAGGCGGTGTTGGCAAGTGAGGGGCATGTCGTCGAGGCCTGGTGGCCCCTGCGTCAGGGCGGCGCGCGGGTGCCCGCGGAAACGGAGGTGCTGATCCTGCCCGGTCCGCACCTGCGGCTTCCGTCCGCGCTCCTGAACATGCTCGACGACTACCTCGCGGGTGGCGGCGGCCTCTTCCTCATGCTCGACCCGGCCGCCGAGATGGCCGATTCCAGCCTCGACGCCGGCCTGGGCGGCCTGCTCGCGTCGCGCGGGATCCGGCCGGGCCGCGGATTCGTCGTGGATCTGGGCGAGGAGAACATCAACCTGGGCCGGGGCTTCGAGGTGCCGGTGGTGAGCCGTTACGCGCCGCATCCGACGACACGGCGTCTCACGCAGCGACCCGCGCCCACCTGTTTCCCGCTGGCGCGGGCCCTCGACCCGGTGGAGAACCATCTCGTGCAACCCCAGGGCCTGCTGCTCACCGACGCGAAGAGCTTCGAGGAGCGGGGCGCCTTCGACGGCAACGCCCACCTGGACGAGGGCGTCGACCGCAAGGGACCCTTCGTCATCGCCGCGGCCTCCGACAGCAGCGTCACGGGTGGCGGGCCGCTGCTGGTGATCGGCGACAGCCACTTCGCCAGCAACGGTCAGATCGACTGGTACGGCAACGCCCAGCTGCTCCTGGGCGGCGTGGCCTGGCTGGGACGCGAGGGACTGCGCCCCGAGCTCGGCCTCCCGCCGCCGCCGGCCCGTCTGCTGCCCATCACGCGAGCGGGGCGGCGGGCCTATGCGCTGCTTTCGCTGGTGGGGCTGCCCCTGGCCGTGCTGCTCGTCTGGCCCCTGCGTGTTCTCTGGGTCCGGCGCCGCCGGGCCGCCACCAAAGCCGTTCCCCGAAGGAGATCATGACCTGGAAACGCACCCTTCCGCCGCTCATCGTATTGCTGCTCATCCTGATCTACGTGCTGGGTCGCGAGGGCGGCCACGACGGCGAGAGCCGGGCCCGTCTGGCCGCGGGGCTTCTCTACCCCCACCCGGCCGAATCCATCCGCCGCGTCGAACTGGCCTACCCCGAGCGCACCCTGCGTCTGGAGCTGCGGGAGGATGGCGGTCGGGAGCGCTGGTGGCTGACGGCGCCGGTGGAGGACTCGGGGGACAGCGTGGTGATAGGGCGGATGCTGGCCACGCTGGGTATCCAGGAGGTCGCGCGCTGGCTGCCGCCCGTGACGGGAGAGGGACTGGCCGAGTTCGGCCTGGATGCGCCCAACCTCGAGATGCGGCTCGAAACCCGGACGGGTTGGGACACGCTGCGCTTCGGCGACCTGAATCCCGTGGAGAAGAAGCTCTGGGTTCAGTGCAGCTGGCGGGATTCCCTGGCCCTGGTGCCGACGCTTCTGCGCACCCACGCCATGAAGGGGCGATACCAGCTGGCGGAGAAACGTCCCATGGGCGACCTGCCGCGATCGGGTATCGAGAGCCTCGAGATCCACAACGCCCGGGGCCGGTTCACCCTGGCCAAGGGCAAGCGCGGATGGGAGATTCAGCGACCCGAGTCCTACCGCGCCGACGACCGGACCGTCCGGCGCATGCTCGACCGCCTCTGGGGCGAGAGCATCATCGATCTCGAGGACGATGCCGACAGCAACGCGTCGATCATGGGCTTCAATCGACCGCGCGCCGTGATGCGGGTGAACATGCGCGGCGAGACCCATCCTCGGGTACTGGAGCTGGGTCGCAAGCAGTTCGAACTGAACTACGCGCGCAATGGGGATCGCGACCACGCCTTCCTCCTGGATTCCACCACGGTCACGCCCCTGCTCGAGTCCTTCTCCGCCTTCATGTCCACCGTGCTCGTGAGCTTCCTGCCCGGCCGCGTGCTGGAGATCGGCACGCGGGACGGCGCTCATGCCGTCAAGGTGGATGGACCCGATTGGCAATGGAAGGACGCGTCGGGCGCCATACTGCCGGCCGGCGAGATCTCCGTGACGCTGACCCGACTGCTCCGCCTGCCCACGGGCAGGGTCGAGGCCCTGCTGCCGCGACGCGATCAGCTCGAGGAGTGGGGACTCGCGCCGCCGGTTCGCGCCTATCGACTCGAGCTCGAGGGCGGCGGGAAGCTGGAAGTGGAGATCGGCCGCGACCGCGACGGCCGCATCGCCGTGCGTCGGCCCGACTATCCCACCGTCTACAGCGTCCCCGCCGAGGCCCTGGACCTGCCCTGGCCCTAGGCGCTCGGTCGGACTTCGTCTCGCTTCACCTCGGCTCGCGGACTCGCCTCAGAGGCGCTCGACCGAAGCCCTCCCTCGCTCGCGGGCCCGGCCCCTGGCACACCCACCCCCCCCGGGCGGAGCAAACTCTCCCGAAAAGCGCCTCACGTCCGTGCGAAGCGTTCGGGAGA
>CAYNQX010000016.1:0-80860 GCA_964399495.1 uncultured bacterium | reverse complement strand
TCCTCGCCCGCCGCGCTGATCTTGGCGAAGTAGATGCCCGAGGCCGCGGGGCGTCCCTGGGCGTCGCGTCCGTTCCATTCCACCTCGTGACTGCCGGCCGGCAGGGGGCCGTTCACCAGCGTCGTCAGTTCGCGGCCGAGCACGTCGTGCACGGTCAGGCGCACGGGGCCGTCCGCGTTCAGGGTGAAGCGCAGGTTCGTCTTGGGGTTGAAGGGGTTCGGCCAGGCCGGATCCAGCTCGATGCGCCGCGTGGCCGCGGGAGCGTCGGCGACGTCCGTGGAGTGGACGATCACGCAGAGGTCGTCCGTCCAGAACTCCTGGCCGGCGATGCGCAGTTCCTGCACGTCGCCCGTCAGGGTGACCCGGCCGCAGATGCCGCCGCCCACGCCGGCCCAGGACACGCTGCAGGTGACGCCGGGCGCGATGTTCACGGGCGCCAGGTGCAGGTCGCCGATGTACAGCGGCCCGCCGTTCACCTGCAGGTTCTCCTCGCCGCCCATGTCCAGGTAGTCGAAGATCACCGCGTCCGTGGTGACGCCGGTCGCCGCGATGTCGTATTCCACCGCGACGTTGTTCAGGTTCAGCGTGTTGCTGTCGAGGCAGCCCGTGAAGGCGGTCTCGATGCGCGCGAAGTTGAAGCCGGTGCCGCCGGTGGCGTACACCATCTCCCAGATGCGCAGCGGGATGCCGTCCTCGGCGAACATGAAGTCGCCGGGGACGTCGCCGTAGGGGGCGCCCCAGGCCGATCCGACCGCCTGCGATTCGTTGTCGACCATCAGATCGCAACCGCCGGGCTCGCCGGCGTACACGCAGACCTCGTCCACGTAGAACTCCTGGCCGCCCACCAGCAGGCGCTGCACGTCGCCGGTCAGCGTTACGAGGCCGCGCTCGCCGGAGTCGCAGGAGAGCGGGGTCACGGTGCAGAGCACACCGGTCGCCACCATGACACCGTTCAGCGACATGAAGCTGGGCACCTCGTACCAGGTCTCACCGTTGATCTGCAGGTTCTCGTCGCCGCCCTGGTCGATGTATTCGAAGGTGACCGCGCTGGTGGCGATGCCGAGGGCGTGGATCTGATAGACCGCGCTGATGTTGTTCAGGTTCAGCATCTGCGGCGGGCCCATGGCGCAGAAGGTCGGCACGATGCACGCGGCGCCAAAGCCCGTGTAGGTGCCGATATGGAACTCGTCCAGGGTCACGGGGATGCCGTCCTCGCTGAATGCCAGGTCACCAGGGGTGTTGCCGTAGCTGCTTCCCCAGCAGATTCCCAGCGGCTCGTAGTCGTGGCTCACCAGGAAGTCGCAGGGGTTGGGTTCGTCGCAGTCCATGGTGACGTTGTCGATCATGTACTCCTGGCCGCCGGTGAGCATCTTGTCCACCGGGCCCTCCAGGATCACCGTGCCCTTGATGCCGCCGCCCACGCCGACGGCGTTGACGGTGCAGTACACGTTCGGAGCCACCCAGACGCCGTCGAGCGCGACGAGGTCGGGCACCTCCCAGAGCGGGCCGCCGTTGACCTGCAGGTTCTCGTCGCCGCCGTAGTCCAGGAATTCGAAGGTCACTGTGGCGGGGGCGCAGGGCACGCCGCTGAACTCGAACATCGCGGAGATGTTGTTCATCGCAAGCACCTGGCCGCTGCCGAACACGGCCGGCGCCGGCTCGATGCGGCAGAAATTGAAGCCGGTAAAGGCACCGAGGTGGAATTCCTCCACGGTCATGTCGATGCCGTCCTCATTCAACACCAAGTCTCCAGGGCTGTTGCCCACCGAGCCGCCCCAGGTCGTGCCGAGGGGCTCGAAGTCGAAGGTCACGGTGTTCGCCGCGACGGGCCCGGCCAGGGCCGCCGTGAGCAGGGCGACGCTCAGGAGCGTCATCGGGATTCTGAAAGCGGGGTAGTGTCTCATCATGTCCTTCCTTTGCGGAGCCCGCGGTCGCGCCGCGGGCAGGGGTTCGCGCTGTGCGCCGTCCGGGCCTGGCCCGGTAGGCTAATTATCGCCCGGAACCCGTGAATGGACTGTGATGGGCCTTACAGAGTGCGGATTTCCGCTATCCCTGCCCTGTTATCGTTGATCACGGAATCCCTCCTTTGATACAATTTGCGCATCGAGCATCCCCTGTCCCTGCACTCTCATCTGGAGGTCATGATGAATTCCTTGCTCAAGCGGTCCGCCGCCTTGATGGCGTTGGTTGCGCTTTGCCTCTGTACCGGCTCGGCGCTGGCTCACGACGAGTACGTGCCGAATCCCGATCTGAAGGCCACCTACACGCCCCTGAAAATCGATAACCGCCTCAGCTACCTCACCGAGGGCTTCGAAGGCGCCTTCCTTCCCGCGGGCTGGCACTCGATGACTTCGGGCGCTGCCACTCCCTGGGAGCAGACCGACACCGCCGCGAACACCGGCCAGTACAGCGCCGCCGTGTTCTATGGCCCCCAGGGTGCCTTCCAGGATGAGTGGCTGGTCACGCCGGCTCTCGACCTGAGCGCCGCCAGCGCCTGCTACCTCGATTTCTTCGAAGCGGCCAACTGGTGGGACGGCTACGGCCTGCGCCACTCCATCATGGTGAGCACCACCAGCCAGACCGATCCCGCGGCCTTCACGCCCGCGATCATCTGGACTCCGGCCGGCCATCCGATCGGCAGCACGTTCCAGGAGGCCAACGTCGACCTGAGCGCCTACATCGGCAACAGCACCGTCTACTTCGCCTTCCGCTACGAGGGTGACTGGGCCGACGACTGGTTCATCGACGACGTCCGCTTCTACGAGCCCAGCGCTCACGACGTCGCGGCCATCGAGGCCCTGCCTATCGGCCACACCGACGGCGGCGTGCCCATGACGCCCCAGGGTGTCGTGAAGAACGTAGGCCTCAACGCCGAGAGCTTCGACGTGCAGTACGAGATCTTCGATGGCGGCACGCTGGTCTACTCCGAGACGGCGAACGTCGCCGGCCTGGCCGTGGACGCCGAGGCCACCGTGGATTTCCCGGACTACACGCCGACCGAGGGCCTCTACTACACCACCGTCGTGACGACGCTGTTGGCCGGAGACGAGGACACCTCGAACGACAGCTTCACCGGCGGCTTCGACACCTACCTGCTCGGCCACGTGCCGATGGTGTTCCTGTTCACGAACAGCGGCTGCGGCCCCTGCGTGGCTCCGAACCAGGCCTGGGACGCGGCCATGCCGGGACTCGGCAACACCGTGGCGCTCATGCGCATCCACGCGTGGTGGCCGAACCCGAACGACATCATGTACACGGCCAATACGATGCAGAACGATGCCTACATCAACGAGTTCGGCGTGGGCGGCGTGCCCGACATCTGGCTCGACGGCTCCACCGGCTTCGGCACCAGCGGCCCCAACTCGATCGCGGCGGCCGAGGCGGCGCGTCTGGATCCGAGTCCGATGAGCGTGACGCCGGTGCTCTGGAACATGGCCACCGATCAGCTCACCGTCGAGGTCGAGATCTTCGGCGCCCTGCCCGACAGCGACTACCGCCTCGTGAGCTGCATCACCGAGGACAACATCGTCCACAGCGGCGGCAACGGAGAGCCGATCCACAACCAGGCCTTCCGTTACGCCTATCCGGACTATGACGGAATGCCCATCGACGTGACGCCCGGCACCTACACCTACGTGATCGACATGCCCCTGGATGCCGGCTGGGTGTTCTCCGAACTCCGCGGCACCGTCTACGTGCAGGATCGCGGTCAGGTCGCCTTCCGCGACATCATCGAATCCGGCACCGACTTCCTGGCGAACATCAACGACGTGACCCCGGTCGCGGTGAGCAACTTCGACGTGGCCGCCACGCCGGGCAGCGTCGAGATCGGCTGGACCAGTGCTGACACGAACGCCGAGTTCCGTCTCACCCGCGTGGTGGACGGCATGAGCAGCCAGGTCGAGTTCGACGCCGGCGCCGAGGGTCGCTACACGGCCTCCGACGCGGTGAGCGAGAGCGGTCAGCGCGAGTACCTGCTCCACGGCCGCCTGGCGGGCGAGGAGTGGATGCTGATGCGCAGCGAGAACGTGCAGGCCAGCGCGCAGGTAGTGGCCAGCCGTATCGCCGGCAACTTCCCGAACCCCTTCAACCCGAAGACCACGATCCGCTTCGCCGTCGCCGAGACCGGCGTCGTGAAGCTGACCGCCTTCGACCTCCAGGGTCGCCTGGTGGCGGAGATCTTCGAGGGCGTGAAGGACGCGGGCGAGCACGAGGTGAACTGGGATGCCAGCGACCTCGGATCCGGCGTCTACTTCGTGAAGATGATCGGCGAGAACTTCGAGAGCACCCGCAAGGTCGTGCTCACGAAATAACGCTCCGGTGAGTGTCGTCGGGCTTCACTTCGAGCCCGCGAAGCGAGCCCTCAGAGGCGCCCGAGCGATCGCTCACCTCCGCTGGCAGTTTCGAACCCCCGCCGAATCCGGCGGGGGTTTTTCGTGTCCCCCCGGGGGGACATGAACGCTATGCTCTCCGTATTCGCGGAACCCGGGAGGTCATGTCATGAAGTACGAGTGCATCATCGTGGGCGGCGGGCCGGCGGGGCTGTCGGCGGCCATTCATCTGGGCTGGCACGGGCGGCGGGTGCTGGTGATCGATCGCGGCACGGGTCCGCTGAACTTCACGTTGGAGAAGCTCCACAACGTGCCGGGGATGCCGGCGATGAAGGGCACGGCGATCCTGAAGGCCCTGCGCGAGCAGGCCGGGTCCCTGGGCGCCGAGATCCTGCGGGCCGACGTGGTGACGGCCGAGGGCGAGATGGGCGCCTTCACCCTGACCGGCGGCGAGGGCGAGCGCTGGGAGACCGAGACCGTCCTGCTGGCCACCGGCGTCGCGCGGCGCCATCCCACGGTCGACGGCGACTTCACCCGCTGCTTTCCCTACGCCGGCAAGGGCAACCTGTACTACTGCCCCGACTGCGAGGCGCCGGAGATCCAGGATCGCGACACGTTGGTGATCGCCGCGGGCCCCGCCGACGGCGGCGCGATGATGTCCGTCGGCCTCTCCCGCTACACCTCGAAGCTGCGCGTGCTGGCCACCCGCGGCGACGAGCCCTCCCCGGAGCGCCGCGCGCTGCTGGAATCCAAGGGCATCGATTTCCTGGCCGGGGACATCGCCGACCTGCGCGGCACGGGTCGCACGCTCGAGACGGTGGTGCTGGCCGGCGGTCGCGAGCTGAGCGCCGAGGCCTTCTTCGTCGCCGCGCCGGCCCACGGCCGCACGGACCTCGCCGAGCAGCTCGGCGTGGAGCTCGCCGCCACGGGCGCGCACGCCCAGCCCGCCTCCCAGCGGGGCGACACCCGCGTGCCCGGCGTCTGGATCGCCGGCGACCTGCGGCCGATGAGCCAGCAGGTGGCCGTGTCCTTCGGCACGGGGAACATCGCGGCGCTCATGATCGACCAGACCCTGCGCCGGCGCGAGGTGTTGCCCTAGCTAATCGCAGGTACTTGACCGTCAACTCCCGTAACCCGGTATATCACTTGCATTTCAGAGCGAGACACCCCATCTTGCCGGGAATCCGGTCAGAATCTGGCCACACTCCCCGCCGAGAGGTCTCACGCCTTGTCACGACGGCTCAAATCCGCCGCCGCCGCGCTGCTTCTGCTCATGGCGGCCCTGCCCCTGCTGGTGCTCTTCCCGCCCCGGCCGCTGCTGGACGCCCTCGCCTCGGCGCACCCCGACGTGCTCTTCTACGTGGACACCGACAGGCCCGTCGTGGCCCTGACCCTCGACGACGGTCCCGACCCCTCCGTGACGCCCAGGATCCTCGACCTGCTCGCCGAACACGACGCTCGCGCCACCTTCTTCCTGATCGGGGATCGCGTGCCGGGCAACGAGGCCCTGCTCGAGCGGATGCGCGCCGGCGGCCACGAACTCGCCAACCATCTTTGCCAGGACGAGCCCGCCATCGGGCTCAGCGCCGTGGACTTCGAGCGCCAGCTCGTTCGCACCGACTCGCTGCTGACGGCGGCGGGCGGCGCGGGAACGGGTGGCGGCCGGTGGATGCGCCCCGGTTCGGGCTGGTTCAACGATCGCATGGTGGATCAGGTCGCGGCGCACGGCTATCGCGTGGCGCTGGGCTCGGTGTATCCCCACGACCTGCTGCTCAGGAGCCCGCGGCTCATTGCGGAGTTCGTGCTGCGCCGCGCCTTCGCCGGCTCGGTGCTGATTCTCCACGACGGCGACGGCGACCCCGAGCGCACCCTGCGCGTGCTCGAACGGGTGCTGCCCGCGCTCAGGGCACGGGGCTTCGAGGTGCGAACGCTGTCGGAGTTGACCGAGCTCGGCGGCTAGCCCTTCTCCACGTAGGCTTCCGGAT
Source organism: uncultured bacterium (assembly GCA_964399495.1). Classification (GTDB taxonomy): domain Bacteria; phylum Krumholzibacteriota; class Krumholzibacteriia; order JACNKJ01; family JACNKJ01; genus CAYNQX01. Next base: position 74,544 of record CAYNQX010000016.1, on the reverse strand, counting down.
ACAGCGCGTAGAACAGGATGGACCGGTACAGGTCCTCCTCGCTCACGCGATCGCCCACGGAGTGCGCGTACTCCTCTTCCGCCGGGCCGAAACCCAGGGTGGGGATACCCGCCAGGCCCGCCGTGTAGACGCCGTTGGTGGAGAACACCCAGCGGCCGCCCTCGCTTTCGCGGTCGAGCGCCTTCGTGGCCGCGGCCAGGCCCGCCGCGAAGGCGGGGTGCTCGGCGGGCAGCGTCCAGGTGGGATAGTACTTCTCCATCTCCACCTCCTTGCCCGTCCAGCCCTCGGCGCGGTGCACCAGCACCGACACCTCGGCGTCGGCGCCGCACTCGGCCACCACGGCCTCGATCTCCGCGACGGCGCTCTCCTTCGTCTCGCCCGCCGTGAGGCGGCGGTCGAGGAAGATCTCGCAGCGGTCGGGCACGGCGTTGAGGCTGGGGCCGTCGCCGGCGATCTTGGTCACCGACACGGTGCCCTTGCCCAGGAAGGGGTCGTCGGCCAGGCGCTCGTTCAACTTCGCGATGCCGGCCACGATGCAGTTCATGGCGTAGATGGCGTTCACGCCGCGTTCGGGCGCGCTGGCGTGGCAGCTCTCGCCGCGCACGGTCACCTGAATCTCCATGCGTCCGCGATGACCGCGGTATACCGCCAGGCCCGTGCACTCCGACAGCAGCACGACGTCGGGGTCGAGGCCCTCCTCGTCCTCGCCCTGGCCGAGCAGGGTCTTGAAGGCGATGCCGTCGCAGTCCTCCTCCATGGCGCTGCCCACCACGTACAGGGTCACGTCCTCGGGCAGGGTCTCCTTGGCCAGCACCGCGCCGAAGAGGATGCTCGCCAGGCCGCCCTTGTTGTCGCTGGCGCCGCGGCCCCAGATCTGGCCGTCCTCCTGCTTGCCGAGGAAGGGGTCGTGATCCCAGGCCTCGGGGTCGCCCACGCCCACCGTGTCGATGTGCGCGTCGTACAGGATCTTGCGCGGCCCGTCGCCCATGCGGCCGATCACGGAGCCGAAGCTGTCGATGTTCACCTCGTCGAAGCCCCGCTGCATCATCTCGCGGGCGATGCGGCGGGCCACGTTCTCCTCGTCCCCGCTCATGGAGGGAATGGCGATGATCTCGCGCAGGAAGTAGGCGGCCTCGGGCAGGATGTCGCGGGCGCGCTTCTGGATGATCTCGCGGTCGGTCATGTCGCCACCTCAGCTCGTGTGCTTCGGGTCCAGGGCCTCGTCGATGATGTCCCAGCCCGCCTGATACTTGTCGAGCTCGCTCGCGGTGTAGTCGTCCATGGGGTGCTCGCGCTCGGGCACCTCCACGTGCTTCTCGGCGTCGCAGAGCGGCGTGGAGAAGTAGCGCTGGCCCGTGTCGTTGATCATGGTGACGATGCGCTTCAGCTCGGGAAAGCGGGCGTGCATCTTGAGCGCGGCGGCGATGTTGGCGCCGCTCGAGATGCCGCAGAAGATCGCCTCCTCGCGGGCCATGCGCTTGGCCATGGCGAGGGCCTCGCCCGTGGTCACCGTGACGATGCCGTCCAGGTACTCCAGGTGCAGGTTGGCGGGCACGAAGCCGTCGCCGATCCCCTCGATGCCGTGGGGGCCCCACTCGCGGCGCGCGAGCAGCGGGCACTCCTCGGGCTCGGCCGCGAAGAAACGCGCGGCGCTGCCCTGGTCCTTCATGTGGCGGGCGATGCCGGTAATCGTGCCGCCGGTGCCCTGGGTGGCCACGAAGGCGTCGAACTCGCCCCCGGTCTGCTCCCAGAGCTCGGGGCCGGTGGTGTCGGCGTGGGCGGCGATGTTCTTCGCGTTCTCGAACTGGGCGGGCACCCAGTAGCGCTCGGGATCCTCGGCGCGGATCGCCTCGAGCTTCTCGAGGGCCAGATCGACGTCGCTCTCGCCGCCGGGCGTGTAGACCATCTGGCTGCCGTAGGCGATGTCCAGCTTCTTGCGCTCCTCGCTCATGCCCTCGGGCATCACGATCACGCACTCGTAGCCCAGCGCGGCAGCCACGAAGCTGCAGGCGATGCCGGCGTTGCCGGTGGAGCACTCGAGCACGGTCATGCCGGGCTTCAGCTCGCCCGCGGCCTCCGCCTCGCGGAACATGCGGCGGTAGATGCGGTCCTTGAGGCTGCCGGAAGGGCTGAAGTACTCCAGCTTGCCCAGGATCGTCAGGTCCGTGCCGGCCGTGACGCGGCCCAGGCGCACCAGGGGCGTGCGGCCGATGGTGTCGAAGATGTGCTCGGCGATGCGGGCGTTCGCGCCCCAGTCGATCTTGTTGTTGCTCATGCGCCATTTCCTTTCGCGTTCGTCAACCGATCAAGGTAGTCGTCCCCGCCGGCCACATCAAGGGCGCGGGGAAAATGCCTGCACCTCTGGAACTCGGCCTGGAAATTCGGGTATAGTGCCGGTTCGAATCGCGATGGAATCCGGTTTCCATCCATTCGAGCCCTATCCTTATCAAACTGATGACCCAGAAGCGACGAGGTGATTTCGGCCATGATCGAAATGCGCGATGTGTCCAAGCGCTTCGGCAGCACGGTCGCCCTGAGCGGGGTGTCCATGCAAGTCGAACGCGGGTCCGTCCTCGGCTTTCTCGGCCCCAACGGCGCCGGCAAGAGCACGGCCATGAAGATCGTGACGACCTTCCTGGCCCCCGACTCGGGAAGCGTGACCGTGGACGGCCTGGACGTGAGCGAGCAGCCCCTGGCGGTGCGCCGCAAGATCGGCTACCTGCCCGAGAACGTTCCCCTGTATCCCGACATGCGGGTGCACGAATACCTGGATTTCGTCGGCCGCTCCCGCGGCCTCGCCGGCGGCGACCTGAAGAGCCGCCTCGGCTGGGTGCGCGAGGCCTGCGGCATCACGCGGGTGTACAAGCAGACCATCCGCGAGCTCTCCAAGGGCTACCGCCAGCGCACCGGCCTCGCGCAGGCCCTGCTGCACGACCCCGAGATCCTGATCCTCGACGAGCCCACCACCGGCCTCGATCCGCTGCAGATCATCGGCATCCGCGAGCTCATCGAGGAGATGGGGCGCACGAAGACCATCATCTTCAGCACGCACATCCTGCAGGAAGTCGAGCCGGTCACCGACCGCGTGGTCATCATCAACCAGGGCGAGGTCATCGCCGAGGGCGTGATTCCCGAGCTCCAGCGACGGGCCATGGGCAGCAACCGCGTCTATCTGGGTTTCGACGAGGTGCCCGCCGATCTCGACGCGGCCATGGCCGCGATTCCCGGCTTCGAGGCCCTGCTCGCGGTGGGGGACGGTGAGCCGGGCCGCTACGAGCTGCGCGGCGGCTGGGACGGCGACCTCGCCGGCAGCGTCGCCGACATCGCCCGCGAGAAGAGCTGGCGCCTGCGCGAACTCCACGAGAACCGCTTCAGCCTGGAGGACACCTTCATCGCCCTCACCAAGCAGGCGGGCGGCGCGGAGGAGATCCATCTGCCCGGCGCCCCGAGCGGAGACAAGGGGGTGCGGGCATGACCGGCGGCTTCAATGTGTTCCGGCGCGAGCTGCGGGCCTACTTCGACAGCCCGATCGCGTACATCTTCATCATCGTGTTCCTGGTGCTGACGGGCGGTCTCTACATGACCTCCTTCTTCCTCGGCGGCCAGGCGGACATGCGCGGGTTCTTCGGCAACCTGCCGCTGTTCCTGATCTTCTTCATTCCCGCCGTGAGCATGCGGCTCTGGGCCGAGGACAAGCGCTCCGGCACCTTCGAGCTGCTCATGACCCTGCCCCTGCGCGCCAGCCAGGTGATGATGGGCAAGTACTTCGCCGCGCTGGTGTTCTATCTGATCGCGCTGGCGGGCACGCTGCCGATTCCCATCATGCTGGGGATCCTGGGCGACCCCGACGGCGGCGCCATCGTCACGGGCTACCTGGGCGCGGTGCTGCTGGGCGGGCTCTACCTGTCGGTGGGGATCTTCGTGTCGGGCCTCGTGCGCGACCAGATCACCGCCTTCATCCTGGGCATGATCGCCTGCTTCTTCCTGTTCCTGGCCGGCATCGAGTCGGTGGCCGCGACGATCGACGGATGGATCGCCGGCCTCGGTTCCTTCATCCAGGGCGCCTTCGGACTGCTGCCTCACTATGACTCGATGCAGCGCGGCGTGATCCTGCTCGGCGACCTGAGCTACTTCGTCGTGCTGTCGGCGGTGTTCCTGATTCTCAACGCCTACTGGCTCGAAGGGAGGAAGCACGGATGAAACGGATGAACTTCAGACTCGGATTCGGCCTTGCGACCGTGCTGCTCCTGGCCGTCGCGGTGTTCCTGAGCAGCCTGCTCGGCGACCTGCGCGGCACCCGCATCGACCTCACGGAGGACGGCCTCTTCACGCTGTCCGAATCGGCCCAGAGCGTGCTCGGGCGCCTGGCCGTGCCGGTGCAGGTGAAGTACTACGTCACCCGTCAGGACAAGATGCCCACCGGGCTCAAGACCCTGGAGCGGGACATCACCGACAAGCTGCAGGACTACTCCAACGCCTCGGCCGGCATGCTGCAGTTCAGCGTGCACGACCCGAGCGACGACGAGGAGCTCAAGGAGCTGCTCGGCGGCAAGGGCGTGCGGCCCTTCCAGGTGCAGTCGGTGGAGAAGGACGAGATCGGCGTGAAGCTGATCTACTCCGCGATCACCATCGCCTACAAGGAGGAGCAGGAGGAGATCCTTCCCCAGGTGCTGCCCGGCAGCCTGGCCACGCTCGAGTACGAGCTGGTGAGCCGCGTCTTCCGTCTGACGCAGGAGAGCAAGCCGGTGCTGGCGGTCTACGCGCCGAAGCCGCAGCTCGATCCGCAGACGGCGGGCATGTACGCCCAGATGGGCATGCAGCCCCCCGAGCTGCCCGACACCTGGGAGCCCGTGCTGCAGCTTCTCCAGGAGGAGCACTACGACGTGCGCCGCGTCGACCTGAGCGCCGCCTCGCCTCTGCCCGACGACGCCGACGCCCTGCTGGTGCTCGGCCCGGAGAACCTGAACGAGCGGCAGTCCTGGGAGATCGGTCGAGCGCTGCACGAGGGCGTGAACACGCTCGTCGCCGTGCAGAACCACGTGTACAACTACGGCGCCGAGCCCAGTGGGGGCTTCCGCATCACGGCCCAGCAGCGCAGCTCGGGTCTGGAGGGAATGCTCCAGGGTCTCGGCCTGGCCGTGCGCGGCGAGCAGCTCTTCGACGCCGAGAGCGAGGTGCTCTCGATCCCGCGCACCCAGAACGTGATGGGCATGCAGATGCGCATGCAGGAGCCGGTGCGCGCGCCCATGCAGATCGCCGTGCGCGGCGACCAGATGAACCGCGACGTGCCCATGACCAACCGCATCGAGTCCCTGTTCTATCCCTGGGGCACCGACCTGGTCCGGGATCCGGCGCGCATGGCGGGCCTGAACCTGGGTTGCCGCACGCTCTTCACCAGCAGCCAGCGCACCTGGCGCAAGGAGTTCAGCCCCGAGCCCCTGACCCAGGCGGACGTCTCCCCGCGCGGCCGCGAAATGGAGAAGGCGCTGCCCCTGGCCTTCCTCGTCGACGGGCAGTTCCCCGCGCCCGAGAGCGCGCGCCCGTCCTGGCCCGCCATGAGCGACAGCGCCGCCGCGGCGGAGGCCCCGCCGCAGCTCGCGCCGGCGCCCGGCCAGCTCGTGCTGGTGGGGTCGTCGAAGCTCTTCGAGGCGCCCTTCGTGCAGTTCGGGCAGAACGCCATGCTGCTGTTGAACAGCGTGGACGCCCTGGCGCTGGGCGGAGAGCTCATCGGCATCCGCTCCAAGCTCATCACGCAGCGCAGCATCAAGCCGGTCGAGGCCGGCCAGAAGCTCGCCTACCGCATCTTCGTGGTGGCGCTGCTGCCGCTGCTCTTCGCCCTGTTCGGAATCCTGCGCCTGGTGATGCGCCGCAAGGAGAGCGCGGACTACCAGGCCGGCCTGCAACACTAGGAGGTTGCGATGAAGACGAGACCCCTGTTCATCCTCGCCGCGATGCTCGTGGTGCTGGTGGGACTGAAGTTCTGGCAGAACAGCAAGCACGACGAGCGGCTCACACGCAGCGGCCTCGAGGAGCTGTTCCCCGCCATGGCCACGAGCGAGATCGGCAAGCTGGCGATTGCCGGCCCGGGCGGCACCGAAGTGATCTTGCTGCGCGACGGCGAGAGCTGGCGCGTGGAGAGCAGCTACGGGCACCCCGCCGTGGCCGACCGGGTGGAGAATCTCCTGGGCGATCTCACCGGCCTGCGCGGCGAGTACCGCTCCGAGAAGGAGGCCGTGCTGGCCGACTACTCCCTCGACGACAACCGCGCCCTGCACCTGCGCGTGTTCGATCTGTCCGGCGCGGAGCTGGGACACCTGCTCCTGGGCGACCGCATGACCGGCGCCGCGGGCTTCTTCGCCCGCCGCGCGGGCGAGGACGTGGCCTTCGCCGCCCGGGGCAACCTGCTGGGCGGCCTGGGCATCTACGGCGAGGAGCGGGAGCCCAAGGCGAAGACCTTCCTCGACCTGAAGGCCTTCGAGGTCGATCGCCAGCAGGTCGACCGCATCCGCGTCATCGCCACGGACGGCGAACTGGAACTGGCCAAGCGCTTCGAGGCGCCTCCGGCGGACACGGTGGCGGTGGATCGAAGCAAGTACGAGTGGCAAACGGCCGGCGCGGCGCTGGACAAGGCCAAGGTGGACGGCGTGCTGGGCGCCCTGGTCAGCGTGCACGCGCGGGACCTGCTCGATCCCGCCGGCGACTACGGCTTCACCGACGCCGCCCGACGCGTCGAGCTGCACATGGCGGGCGGCGACAGCCACGTCATCGAGTTCGGCGCGAAGGTGGAGAGTCCCGAGGCCGGGGTGCCGATGCGGATCTACGGCGACGAGGCCGTGTACCTGGTTTACGATCGCCTGCCCGACCGCATCTTCAAGAGCCGCGAGGAACTGCTGCCCGAGACGCCCTGACCGGAGGGCATCGACGGAAACGAAAAAGCGGGCGCCCCCGATCCGGGAGCGCCCGCTTCTGCTTGCAGGTGATCAGCGGTGGATCAGGTCGCCGGAGCCGGTGACCTGTCTGCTCACCCTGGGGTCGCCGCTGTAGCGCAGGTCGCCGCTGCCGGTGAGCGTGGCCTTCAGGCGGTCGGTCACCTGGACATGTCCGCTGCCGCTGCCGGTAATCCGCACCTGCGCGCTGCCGCAGCGCAGCTTGCCGGCGTCCGCGTCGCCGGAGCCGGAGAGCCTGAGCCGGAGCGCGTCGGCCTTTCCGCCCACCCGGATGTCGCCGGAACCGGTGATGCTCACCTCGCAGTTTCCGGCCTCGAGCTTCCGCGCCACGAGATCGCCGGAGCCCGTGAGCGACAGACTCGCGTCGCCCAGGTCGGCGCGTCTCAGGGCGAGATCGCCCGAGCCCGTGAGCGTGGCGTCGAGGGAGCGGGCGCGAAGGCCTTCGATGGCCACGTCGCCGGATCCGGAGAGCTTGAGCTCGAGATCCTCGCAGACGAGATCCTCGGCCTCCAGGTCGCCGGAGCCCGAGAGGACGGCGGTCTCCAGGGAGGAGAGCGTGAGCTTCATGGTCATGGGTTTGCGCGACTTGATGCGGACGCCCTTCTCGAAGCGGATCTTCAGGACGCCGCCGCGGACATCGAGATCGAGGTACTCGTGGAAGTTGTCCTCCATGGTCACCTCGAGGCGGTTCTCGTCGCCGAGGGTCAACTCGATGTCGCCCCAGGTGCCGTTCACCACCCCGCGCAGGTTCTTGAATTCGTGCACTTCGCTGCTCAGGTGGCCGGAGCCCTTGACCCTTTTCACCTTGAATCCCGCCTCCGCGCCGGTGATGCCGAAGGCCAGGAGCGCGATCGCGATCGTACCGGCCGTGATGAGTGCTTTGCCTCGCATGACTTCCTCCATTGTCTCGTCGGGGACCGCTGACCTACGGGCGGGATCGCCGCCGGTTTCGCCGCGCCGACTCAAGGGCGCAGCAGCTTGTACACGGCCGCCGCGGCGGCCATCAGCACGAGTCCCCGCACCCAGCCGGCGCCCTTCAGCATGACCAGCTTCGCGCCGACGATGCCGCCCGTGATCGTGCCCGCCGCCAGCACCAGCCCCGGCAGCCAGCGCACCAGGCCCGCCTGCGCGAAGAGCAGCAGCGCCGCGGCGGTGAAGCTCAGCGCCACGCCGAACTTGAGCGCGTTGCCGCTCACCACGTCGAAGCGCGCGGTGAGCACCAGGGTGGTGATCATCAGCACGCCCACGCCCGCCTGGAGAAAGCCGCCGTAGATGCCGATGAAGAAGAAGATCACGGGGTGGAACCAGCGCAGACGTCCTTCGCCCGGCGGCAGGTTCCAGCGGCCGGGATTGACGAAGACCGTCGCCGCCATCACCACCATCACCCCCGCCGCGAGCTTGCGGAACAGCGCCTCGTCCACATGGGCCGCGACATACGCCCCCATGAGCGATCCCAGCACGGCGGTGACGGCGATGGGGGCCAGATGCCGCCAGGGCCTCTGCCCGTGGGCGTGATAGGTGCCCACCCCCGCCGCGCACTGCAGGGTGATCGCCACGCGGTTCGTGGCGTTGGCCACCTGGGGCGGCAGGCCCAGCGCCATGAGCAGGGGCAGGGTGACGAAGGATCCCCCGCCGGCGGCGGCGTTGATCACTCCGCAGAGAAAGCCGCCCACGAGCAGCGCGGGCCAGAGCAGCAGGTCCACGGCATCCCTTTCGGTCGAATAGGCGCAGAGGACGGCGGTAGGAGGCGCCGTGTCAAGAACAGGAGGCCCGATGAAACTCGACGAACAACTTCAAACCCGCTTCAAGTGCCCCAAGTGCAAACATCAGGGGGCCAAGACCCGCCGCTTCGCCGCCACCGGCGCCGGCTTCTCCCGCTTCATCGATATCCAGCACAACGTGTTCCTGGCCGTGAGCTGCAAGCACTGCGGCTTCACGGAGGTCTACGACCCCCGCGTCATCGAGGGCTCGAGCCACCTCATGGACGTGCTGGACTTCATTCTGGAGCGGTAGTCGTCCCTGAGCGCTGGGCCTCCCGCCACCAGGCCCGCCAGGCGGCGAGGTCGGTGCCCATGCGTTCGTAGTGCTCCTCGCCCAGATAGCGCGCCAGATCGGCGAACAGGTTCTGTCCGTAGTTCTCGCCGGTGTCGAGCGTGGCCACGGCCAGGCTCTCCAGCAGCGCGCCGACGGCGGGCTTGTGTCCCACCGACACGGCCGTCAGCAGGGCCTGGCGCTTCACCTGCAGCACCGAATCCGCGAACAGGGGGCGCACCAGCGAGAGCGCGCCCCGGGTCTCGCTGTCCCGCAATCCACGACAGAGGGAGATCCGCACGAGGGGGCTCGGGTCCTCCAGGGCATCCCGCAGGGAGGTCAGGTTGTCCCGGCCGCCGCGGATGCCCAGGGCGCGGGCGGCCTCGCGGCGGCAGCCGGGATCGAAATCGTGCAGCAGCACGCGGGCCAGGAGCGTGTCGGCCTCGGATCCGCCCACATGGCCCAGCGCGCGCAGCAGCAGGCGGCGGGCGGCGTCCGCGTCGGCATCGTCTCGCCGCAGCGCCCGGGCGAGCGCGGGGCCGGCCTCGGTCAGGCTGTCCAGCTCGGCCCAGACGGCCGCGTAGGCGAGGCGGTCGGACGGAGCGTCGGGGTCGCCCGCGATGAGGGCGGGCAGCAGGGCGGCGTCCGGTACCGCGCCGGCCCAGCGCGCGAGATCCAGTTCCTCGTACAGACGCCGCCGTTCGTCGAAGCCGGCGGCCGAGAGCTCGGCGGGCCAGTCGCGCAGGGTCGCCGTCGCGCTGTCGGCGGCCAGGGGCGTTCCCTGGACGTTGCCGGGCCAGCCCGCGATCGGGTCGAAGGGAAAGGTCACCCTCGGCCGCGTGGGCAGGAAGTCCAGGAAGGCGGTCGGCGAGATCGGCAGTTCGGCGTCGAGGCCGACGCCGTGGCCCTCGAAGCTCCAGGCGAGGGTGTCGCCGCGGACGAGCCCGTCCGGGATCGCGGGGGCGTAGAGGTCCTTGCCGCTCAGGTCGATGAAGAGCGCCCGCGGCCACTCGCCGGGATCGCGGGGCCGCTGCACCTTCGCGCAGCTCTCGCCCTCGAAGCGGTAGATGTCGTTCCCGGACAGGTCGGCGAAGAGGCCCAGGGCCAGCGGCTTCCTGGCGCTGCCCAGGTTGTGGGCGCCGCCGCGGTAGCGGTCGTCGCCCGCCATGTCGATGCACACGCCCACGCCGCGATCGCCGCCCACGCCCGTGCTGCCCCAGGCGCCGTCGTAGCGGTCGTCGCCGCTCTCGTCGATCATCAGTCCCGCCGCCAGATGCACCACCGCGCCGTGGCCATTGCTGCGGTTCACGTAGCGGTCGTCGCCGGCGCCGTTCACCATGACGCCCGTGCCGAGGCAGTAGGCGCCGCCCTGGCAGAAGGCCACGGACCAGAGGTCGTCGTCGCCCGCGGCGTCGTCGAGGAAGGCGAGGCCGCCGTAGAAGGCGGGCTTGCGCTTCCAGGGGTAGTCGCGCAGACCCACGGCGCCTCCCTGGCCGATGCCCATGGCGCGGGTCCAGAACTCGGCGGCGGGGAGGCCGCAGCGCAGGACGTCGTCGCCGGTCGACTCCACCATGAAGGCCGAACCGCCGGTGGTGGCGGCCGCCTGGGCGAAACCCTCGGCCGTGTAGCGGTCGTGACCCGCCCGGTCCCAGAGCAGGCTGAAGCCGTGGGCGGCCGCCGACTGCGCGAAGAAGGCGGCGCGGTATTCATCATCGCCGGACAGGTCCCAGAGCAGCCCACCACCGAGGAAGGCCGCGCCCTGGCTGAAGCCGTCGGCCAGGTAGAGGTCGTCGCCGCCAAGGTCGGCGAGCATGCCGAGGCCGAGGAGGCCGGCGCCCTGCGTCGCGAGGGCGCCCTCGTAGATGTCGTCGCCGCCCAGGTCCACGCAGAACGCCGCCGGCAGGCGCGCGCCGTTGCCGCCGGCGTTGTTGCGGTAGATGTCCTCGCCGCCGCAGTCGATGAGAAAGTCCGCGTCCTCGGTGTGCAGGTCGGCCCCGCGGCCCGTGATGCGCAGGAGCGTCTCGCCGTGACGATGCTCGAAGGGGCGCACCACCCTCGCGAGGCTCTCGCGGCGAGCCGCGATGAGTTCGCCGGCCAGGGCGAGGCAGCGCTGGGCGCGGGCGAGCTCGACCCGGTCGAGGCGCGAGGCGAGTCGGAACAGCTTCAGGGCGACGGCGGTGTCGTGGGTGAAGTAGGCGTAGGCGCCCTCCTCGTCGAAGAACAGGCGCTCGCGGTTCTCCAGGATCCACGCGCGCTCGGATTCGTCGAGCTTCGCCAGCTCGTCCGCGGCGATGCGGCGGGCCAGCAGGAAGAGCTGCCAGGCCCGGGTGATGCTGCGGGCGTCCTGAAGATCGAGGGCCGCGTCGAGGCCGGGAATCTCGATCGAATCGAGCTCGGCATCGCGCAGCCAGGCGCGATAGTCCGGCGTCGTCACGGGCAGAGCGGCGCCTCGCTGGGCGGCTTCGAGCAGGCCGAGCAGGTCGTCCCGGGCGGCCGGCGCGCGCAGGGCCTTCGACACCTGTCGCCCGTAGACCGGCAGGTAGAGCGGATCGCCCAGGACGGCGTCGGTGACCGGATTGCGGCCCAGGGGATGGTAGTAGGCCTCGGCGTGGCGGGGCAGGGAGAGGTCGGCGGCGAGCAGGTCGCCCATGACCTCCGGCATTTCCGCCCGGGCCGGAGCGGCGAGGAGAATGAGGATCGGAATCAGTCGGCGCATGTCACTCCTGGGATTGATCCACGAAACAGGGTGATTCATAGCAGCTTGCGTCCCGCAGAGGAAGGCCGCGGGTCCGATCGGTATTTCATAGTCCCGTACTATTTCTACCCAAGAGGTCGTATACTTGAAATCCAGGTCTTGTGGACCGCACTCGCGGCAGAACCGCCACCGAAGCCGAGGTATCGAAATGAAGATGTTGAAGATGCTCGTACTGCTGGCCGTGGGAGTCTGCCTGGTACCCGGGAGCGTTCTTGCCGCCACCTCGTCGGCGAACTCGCTGGAGATCGTCGTTCCGTCCGGAGATTTTCACCTGGAGTCTGGCAAGCTGGGAGCCAGGGTCGTCATGGACGGTTTCGAGCTCGGCGCCGACCCGGGGAAGCCGATGCTTCCCGAGAAGCGCGTGATGATAGCCCTGCCTCCCGCGACGAGAGTGACCGGCATCACGGCGAGCGGTATCGGTGTTCCCTCGATGCGCGAGGTCGGACAAATCGAGCCGGCGCCGGCGATCCTGCCGCTCTCCGGTGGGGATCCCGTGAAGCTGAGAGCGGAATGGGAAGCGCAAACTCGAGCGGCCTTTGCCGCGGAGGGTCTGTTCCCGCGGGAGATGGCGCGAATCGTCGGCGCGGGATCTCTGCGCAAGTACGCCTACGCCGCCGTGTCCCTGAGCCCCGTCCGATACTCTCCGTCGTCCGGCAGGTTGGCGGTGTACGACGCCGTGAGGATCGTCGTCCATTTCGAGGAGATCTCCCTGTCCGGTGACGCCGTCCGGGAGTTCGAAGCGCTCATGGCCGACCTTTCGGCCGACGACAGGGCCGCGCGTCTGTTCGTCAATCATGATGAGATGAAGGGCCGGTATCGGTCAGGGGGATCGGCGGGCCGCAGCGGCGCCGAGCTGTACGACTACGTGATCGTCACCACGGATGCTCTCGCGGGCGCGGTATCCGCATCCGGCTTCACGGCCTGGAAGACCTCGCTGGGCTTCAGCGTCCGGACCGTCCTGACCTCGGATCCCGAGATCTCCTCCCAATCGGGCGTCGATCTGGCCGAGCGGATCCGCAACTTCCTGAGAAGCCGCTACGGATCCTGGGGAATCCAGTACGTGCTGTTCGTCGGGGACTACGTCACGGTGCCGATGCGCTACTGCTTCCCGGATCCCAGCGACCACACCCACGACCCCGGCAACTACCACTACCTGGGCGGATCCGTGCCGACCGACTACTACTACGCCGATCTCTCCCAGTCCGATGCCCTCTCCTGGGACTCCGACGGCGACGGATACCACGGCGAATACCAGCACGACAGCCCCGACCTTCTGGCCGAGGTGTACGTGGGCCGCATACCCACCTCCATTCCCTCCCGGATCACCTACGCCCTCGACAAGATGGTCGCGTTCGAACAGGACGGCGGGTCGTGGAAGGACAACGCCCTCCATCCGGGGTCGATGCTATTCTTCGAGAACCAGGACTACACGGGCGTCCCCGAGATCGACGGATCGAGGCTGCTCGATCACATCGAAACGGACATGATGGGCGGCTGGACCGTGAGCCACTACTCCGAGCGCGAGGGTCTGGGCTCCTCGTCCTACCTGTGGCCGGCCGTGAGCATGGCGGCCTTCGCCGACGACTGGAGAACGGGGCGGTACGGCGTCGTGAACTGGGCGGGGCACGGCCTGCCTTCCAACGTGAGGCGAACCGTCTGGAACTGGGACGACGGCGACGGCGTCATGGAAACCGACGGCTCGGACGGGATCAGCCAGCCCTACCTCATCGACCTGACCAGCAACCTGGACGACGACTACCCGTCGATCGTGTTCGCCCTTTCCTGCAATGTCGGTTATCCGGAGCCCAACGACCTGGGCAACCTCGGCATCGACCTCATGACCATGCCCGGCTTCGGCGCGGCCGCGGGGATCGTGTGCTCCAGCCGGCCGGCCTACGTCTCGGCCAACTACGTCACCAATCCCGCCGGGGCCGAGATCATCGCCTATATGTTCAATCACTTCGGGGTCGTCGAAGGCAGGCGCCTGGGCGAAGCGATGTACGACGGCAAGTTCTACTGCTACCTGAACTACGGCTGGCAGCACTACGCCGAGTTCGCCAATCAGTTCAACTTCGATCTCTACGGCGATCCCTCCATGGCGAGGAATCTGGTGCTCACCGGAGTGGAGGGCGATGACGCGCCCGGGGCGACGTTCGCCCGCCTGGAGCAGAACGTGCCCAACCCGTTCAACCCCACCACCGAGATTCGCTACACGGTGCCGGCAGGTGGCGGCGCGGTGTCCTTACAGGTTTTCGATGTGGCGGGACGGCTCGTGAGCACCCTGGTCGACGAACGACAGGCCGGCGGGCGAAGGGCCGCAACGTGGTCGGGCCGCGACGACGGGGGACGCCCCGTCGCGTCGGGGATCTACTTCTATCGCCTGACGGTGCCCGGCTTCGTCGAGACGCGCAAGATGGTGCCGCTGCAGTAGCGCTCCGAGATTCCGCCTCGACGGAGACACTCGCGGCCGCCGATCAAGAGATTCGACCGCGGGTCTGAGACCTCAATTGCATCCCACCGACATCCTTGTCGGAGCCGTCCGACAGCTCGAGCCCTACGGTTTCGTTCTTGCCGAATCACGAAACAAGATAGCTAGACCTTGAATTAAGGTAAACGAATGTTATTACTGGGTAGAGTAGTGAAATAGTTCTCGAACCCTGTCCGCTAGTCCTCTCGACAAGGAGTCCCCCGATGAAGAGAACGATGATGTTGATCGCGCTCCTGGCCCTGCTGGCCCCGGCCGCCATGGCCACCACCGGCATGAACCTCGAAGGCTACGGCCCGGTGTCCCAGGCCATGGGCGGCACCTCCATGGCCTTCGACAACGGCGGCGCGGCCCTCATGAACAACCCGGCCACGATCGGCCTGCTCGAGGACGGCGGTTCCTACCTGAACCTGGGCCTCGGCTTCCTCGGACCCGACGTCACCAGCGAGTTCGCGGCCATGGACATGTCCGCCACCTCCGCCGCCACCGCCTTCTACATGCCGGCGGCCGCCTACATCCGCCGCGGCGGCCAGCTAACCTACGGCGTGGGCGTGTTCGGCCAGGGCGGCATGGGCACCGACTACCCCGACGACAGCTTCATGGCCGGCACCACCGGCGAGAACGCCTTCTCCCAGGTGAGCGTGGGCCGGGCCATGGTGCCCGTGGCCTATGCGATCAACGAGCAGCTCACCGTGGGCGCGACCCTGGACTACGTCTGGGGCGGCATGGACATCAAGATGGCGATGCAGTACGGCGCCGGCGAGCCGGGCACCCTTTCCGACTTCATGAGCCCGGACGGCGTTCTGGGATCGGCCACGCCCAGCGCGGGCCTCGGCGGCGCCATGGGCGGGATGGGGCTGACCAACGACGACATGGCGCTCATCTCCTTCGCCGACGACAGCGACTTCACGGGAGCCGCCGCCGGCTCCGGCTTCGGCGCGAAGCTCGGCTTCCTGTACAAGGCGCACGAAAAGGTGACCCTGGGCGGCGCCTACCACCTGAAGACCATGATGGGGGACTGGGAGGCCGACGCGGCCTCGATGACCTTCTTCCAGGGCATGGCCGGCGCGGACGCCGGCGACATGATCGGCGCGCCCCTCGAGGGCAAGATGACCGTGGTCGACTTCCAGTGGCCCGCCACCATCGCCTTCGGCATCGCCTACCAGCACTGCGAGCGTCTGCTCCTGGCCGCCGACTACCGCCTGGTGCAGTGGTCCGGCACCATGGAGAACTTCACGATGAAGTTCGAGGTGACCGACGACTCCATGGGCCTGGAGGGCGAGACCCTCGACATGACCATGTTCCAGAACTGGGACGACCAGAGCATCATCCAGCTCGGCGCGGCTTTCCAGGCGCATGAGATGGCGGCCGTCCGCGCGGGCGCCGTGATCGCCGGTAACCCGATTCCCGACGGCTTCATGAACCCGCTCTTCCCGGCCATCGAGGAGAACCACTTCACGGGCGGCCTGGGGCTCACCTTCGCGGGGAACCAGGGCATCGACCTGTCCTTCGCCGTCGCTCCCGAGGTCGAGCAGGAGAACAGCAACACCACCGTCAGCAGCAAGCACAGCCAGTTCAACTGGCAGGCGATGTACACCTTCCGCTTCTAAGGCGCTCGACAGAAGCCCTCCCTCGCCGGCGGCGTCCACCCGGGTGGACAACGCCTAGATACCCCCGGTTCTTCAAAGCCCCCGCCAACGTTGGCGGGGGCTTTGCCGTACCTACCTGCGGAGCAAACTCTCCCGGAAAGCGCCTCACGTCCGTGCGAAGCGTCCGGGAGAGTTTGCGGAGCTTTCACGTCCGTGCGAAGCGTCCGGGAGAGTTTGCGGAGCCCTTCGTAAGGGATGATACCGACCGCCGTTCGCGGCCATGGAGAGGGGTGTCGGGGAAGTCGTATTATTTACGAGAAGTCGAACGACGACGGATTCAGCCCCTCGACCCAGGAGGACCGCCATGCGCCCTCGAACCCTCTCCCCTCGATCCTCGAAGGTCTTCGCCGCTCTGGCGATCTTCGCGCTTCTCGTGCCGGCCGTTGTCGGCGCCCAGCCCGACCCCGGCGAATACGGCGACGCGCCGAGCTTCGGCATGGCCTACCCCGGCCTCGGGGTGATGGGCGCCTTCCCCACCTGCATCGGCGGCCCCTACGTGAGCCACGGTCCGCATCCGCCCCTGGCCTTCTTCGGCGCGAGCGTGGATTTCGAGTCGGACGGGAACGCGGGTATCTGCGCCTTTCCTCCCTACGAGCTCGACGAGTGCTCCGGGCCCGCGGACATGGACGCCGGCATCCAGAACGTGTCCACCTACACCATCGATCCCGTGAGCGGCAACGTCGACATGTGCGGGTCTCACGGGCTCGACCACATCGGCGACTCCTGCGACATCGTGCAGTGGGGCGGGGCGGGCAT
The DNA here is from genome assembly GCA_964399495.1 of uncultured bacterium. Taxonomy (GTDB): domain Bacteria; phylum Krumholzibacteriota; class Krumholzibacteriia; order JACNKJ01; family JACNKJ01; genus CAYNQX01. Next base: position 57,921 of record CAYNQX010000016.1, on the reverse strand, counting down.
CGACATCTTCCTTTCGAATACTTCGGGCCAGGACTGCCTCGTGAACGTGCTGTTCGACTGGAACCGCGACGGCATGTGGGGCGGAGGGGTCGCCTGTCCGGGCGGCGCGATCGCCGAGGAGCACGTCGTTCAGAACTTCCTCGTGCCGAACGGATACACCGGCACGCTCGCCGGCCTCGGGGCGCCGCCCTTCCAGGTCGGTCCGGACCGCGGCTACTTCTGGGCGCGCTTCACGATCGCCTCCCACTGGGAGCCGGTACCGGCGGACTGGTCCGGCGCGCAGGAGTTCGAGTTCGGCGAGACGGAGGACTACCTGCTCTCCGTGGGCGAGAACCTGATCGCGGGCGACCTGGGCGACGCGCCCGAGGACGTCGTCGCCTACCCGCCGCTGGGCATCATCGGCCGGTTCCCGACCTGCATGGGCGGGACCAACGGCCACGTGCTGCACACCGGCAACGCGGGCGCCTGGCTCGGCGCGGGCGTCGACATGGAGGCCCAGGGCAACGCGGATCTCTGCGGCTTCACCCAGTACGACAACGACGAGTGCGATCAGTGGGGCGGCGACGCGGGAATCCGGATCGCGGAGCCCTTCACGATAGACGGCGGCGTCATCCAGATGTGCTTCCCCGGCCAGGGGCGGCCCCTCGGCAATCCCTGCGACTTCCTCGACTGGGGCACCGACATCGACATGTGGATCGAGAATCACACGAACCAGACCCGCTACATGAACGTGGTGTTCGACTGGAACATGAACGGGCGCTGGGGCGACTGGACGCTCTGCACCATCAGCAATCCGGACAACGAGCATGTCGTCATCGATCTGCCCGTGCCCGGAGGCTACGTCGGTCCGATGTCGGCCCTTGGCGCCGGAGGCTTCCAGGCGCAGGTTCAGGACGAGGGCTACGTCTGGACGCGCTTCACGCTGTCGGACATGCCGGTGGGCGTCGACGGCTGGGACGGCCAGGGAACCTTCGGCGACGGCGAGACCGAGGACTACCTGTTCAAGATCTCCTACGCGACTCCCGCGCCGGAAGACATGCCGATCGAGGCCGGCGTCCGGCTGGAGCACAGCTTCCCGAACCCCTTCAATCCGAAGACCGAGATCGCCTTCGCCCTGTCGGAGCCCGCGGATGTGCGTCTCACCATCCATGACGCCACCGGGCGACGCATCGCGGAGCTCGCGAACCGGAGATTCGACGCGGGCCGTCACGGCGTGACCTGGTTCGGCCGCGACGATCAGGGCCGCGAGCAACCCTCGGGGAACTACTTCGTGCGGCTCAGGGCCGGCGGCGAGGAGCGCAGGGGCAAGCTCACCCTCATCAAGTGATCCGCGCCCGGAAGGACGGCGGATGACGGCCCCGCCATGGTTTCGCAAATCGTTCGAATCAGGTTACCTGGAGAGCCGCTCGACGGAGGTCGGGCGGCTCTCTTCATCGATCCCTCGCTCCCCTCCGAGGCCCGATTTTTCCCTGAACCCGGCCCCTTTTCCTGCCGATGTTACGGATACGAGATACGGTTGGACATCACCCGGAGGTGACGAGGTTTGGCCGAAAACAGCTACGACTCCGCCGAGATCAAGATTCTGGCGGTGGACGACGAACCGATGAACCTCGACCTGATCGAGTTCGCGTTCGGCGATGAGAGCGATGTCACGGTGCTCCGCGCCGAGAACGGCCGCGTGGGCCTGGACATGCTCGAGGAGCACGACCCCTCGGTGATCCTGCTCGACCTCGCCATGCCGGTGATGACCGGCATCGAGATGCTCGGCGTGCTGAAGGCCGACTCGCGATACGAGAACATTCCCGTGATCGTGGTGACGGCCAATCCCGAGCAGAACCACAACGCCCTGGCGGCGGGCGCCAACGACTTCCTCGTGAAGCCCGTGAACGTGAACGAGATGAAGCTGCGCACCTTCAATCACGCCAAGATCAAGCGCTACCACGACATGCTCGCGAACAGCAACGCCGAGCTCGAGGAGCGGGTGTTCCAGAAGACGCGCCACCTGAACGAGGCCCTGAACCTGGCGCGGAACGCCGAGTCGGAGATCGCCTTCCGCCTGGGCCGGGCCGCGGAGTTCCGGGACAGGGAGACCGGGGCGCACATCAGGCGCATGAGCACCTACTGCGCCCTGCTCGCGAACCTCTCCGGGCTGCCCGACGAGGAAGTCGACACCATCTTCCACGCGGCGCCGCTTCACGACATCGGCAAGATCGGCATTCCCGACCGCATCCTGCAGAAGCCGGGAAAGCTCACGGACGAGGAGTACGAGGTGATGAAGCTCCACACCGTGATCGGCGGGAAGATGCTGCAGGGGGCGAACTCCTACCCGCTCATCTCCTGCGGACGCACCATCGCGCTGCAGCACCACGAGCGCTTCGACGGCAAGGGCTATCCCGAGGGGCTGGTCGGGGAACAGATCCACCTGCACGGCAGGATCGCCGCCGTCGCCGACGTCTTCGACGCCCTCAGCACCGCCGGGTCTACAAGGACGCCTTCAGCATGGAGAAGGTGCTCGCGATCATGGCCGAGGAGAAGGGCCGTCAGTTCGATCCGGCGCTGATCGACCTGCTCCTGGATCATCTGGACGCCTTTCTCACGATCCGCGAGCAGTTCACCGATTCGTCCGACGAACTCCAGGAACTCATGACCCTCATCGAGAGGTGACCGATGCCGAGAATCCTTCTTCTCGAAGACGACCCGCTGAACCAGGCCGTCGCCACCGACATGCTGGGAATCATCTCGCCGGGCTGCGAGGTGACGGTCGCCGGCGACGGCGTCGAGGGTCTCGAGATCCTCTCCCGGGCGGAGTTCGACATCATCCTCTCGGACATCCAGATGCCGAACATGAACGGCTACGAGTTCGTGGAGAAGGCGAGAGGGGAACTGGGCCTTACGATTCCCATCATCAGCGTGACCGCGTTCGCGATCGTCGGTGATCGGGAGAAACTGCTACTCAAGGGCTTCGACGACTACATCTCGAAGCCGATCATGCTCGATCACATGCGTGAAGTCCTGGGCAGATACCTGGGCAAGGAGGTCAGCTGATGCTCGATGTCAAACGATTCGATTCCGTGGATGCGATCCAGGTGGATCCCGCCTCCACCTACGTGGTTCTCATCACCGAGGAGTTCATCGACGAGATCGACGCCATCACCGCCAAGCTGGACGGCGAGGTTCTCGGCGCCGTGGTGCCCTACCTCATCGCCGGCAAGGAGATCGTGGAGAAGGGCGTGGCGGTGCTGCCCCTGACCGCCGGGCGCGACCACGCGTTCACGACGAGCATGGAGACGTCGCCGGCCGAGATGAAACGGGCTCTCGGCTCCACCGAGAACTACCGCTCGCTGGTGCTGTTCCTGGACGGACTCTCGCCCCACATGGACCGCTACATCGGCGCCCTCAACGACAACGTCGGCAAGATCGGCGTGCTCGGCACGGGCGTCGGCTACAAGGATCTCACGCCCCGCCCCGTCATCTTCGACCGCGACGGTTTCCACCGGGACTGGGCGCTGATGCTCGGAACGGACGTCCGCATGCAGGTGGGCGCGAAGCACGGCTGGCGGACCATCCACGGCCCGCTGGTGGTGACCCGCGCCGAGAACAACGTGCTGTACGAGCTCAACAACAAGCCGGCCTTCGAGGTCTATCGCGAGGTCCTGGCCGATCTCGAGGGCGTGGCGATCGATCAGCAGCACTTCTTCGACGTCGCCAAGTCCTACCCCTTCGGCATCTCCTCCTTCCTCGGCGGCGAGATCGTCATCCGCGATCCCATCATGGCGGGCGACGACGGCTCGCTCACGATCGTGAGCAGCGTGAAGGAGATGGACTCGCTCTACATCATGAAGGGCGAGGAGGCCGAGCTCATCGACTCCTCGAGCTCGCTGTCCCGCGAAACCTTCGCCTACGCCACGGGCACCAGCGCGATTCTCTTCGACTGCATCTCGCGGGTGCTCTTTCTCGGCGAGGCCTTCAGCAAAGAGGTGGAGGGCGTCTTCGACGGTTCCGGGAACCCGGACCTGAAGATCTTCGGCGTGACGAGCATCGGCGAGATCACGAACATCGGCTACGAGGAGGTCAAGGTGCTCAACAAGACCACCCTGCTGGGAGTGGTGGAAGGTGCCTAGCCTCTCGGTCGACAACCTGCTGGATATCTTCGCCATCGACGAGGAGGTTCTCGAGGAGCGCGCGAAGGTGGCCGTCTACGTTCGCTCCTTCTCGGCGATGATCGTCGACTCCTTCTACGACGACTACCTGCTGGTCGACCCCCGCTACCAGGCCTACATCAAGAAGGCCGACACGCCGCGTCTCAAGCGGACCCTGCGCGAGTATCTGATCTCCCTCTTCGAGGATCCCTTCGACACGAAGCTGGTGGAGCGCACGGTCTACGTGGGCACCGTCCACTACTCCATCCACATCGAGCCGATCTACGTGGCCCGGGGCTTCGACATTCTCCAGGAGATCATCTGGAAGCTGAGCAAGGTCAACGAGAGCATCCGCGAGAGCCTCGGCACCATCATGCGCATCCTGAAGGTGGCCGAGTTCGTGATGGTCGAGTCCTACCACCAGGAGGTCTCGAAGTTCTCGAAAGGCCCGGAGCTGGACAATCCGATGATGGAGGCCTTCGACGGCCTGTTCCGCGCCTACACGCTCCACTCCTCGATGCAGCAGCAGGTGGAGTTGGTCTGGGGAGGGGAGCGGCCGCCCGAGGTCATCGTCAACCTTCTCGACTGCGCCCTGGGCGAGGACTCCATGTGTCCCATGCGGGAGATCTTCGAACAGCTGGAGATCGGCCTGAAATCGACGACCACGCTGCAGCTCGACCTGCACGCGTCCCGGTCGTACTACCGGGACTATCTGTCCGCGCTGGGCGACTTCGCGAGGATCGTCCAGACGCAGGAATCGATGGAAGATCGATCCGCGGCGTACAACGACGTCCAGTCGGCGTCCAAGGCCTTTCTCCGGATCATCGGCAAGCCGCTGCAGGACATCACCTCGATCTCCTTCCTGGCCGTGAACTCGGGTTTCCGGTTCATCCAGCTCGTCTCGCGCAGGCTGTTCGGACAGGGCAGCGACTGGAGCGAGCAGTTGGAGCTGGTCGAACTGGTGGAGCGGGAGCTGCCGGGAATGATCGACAGCACCCTGGGCTGGTGCATCCAGGGCTTCACGGTCACCACCGAGCAGATGAAGCTCGGGGAGTTCGAGATCATCACGAAGATCCCTCTCAAGGCCACCCGCATCCAGATCGGCGTGACGCTCAAGGATCTTCCCAACCGTCTCTATCTGGACGAGCTCGTGAGGATGATGCTCGAGCTGGTGAAGATCAACCTGATGAGCAAGGAGCGCGAGGTCGCGCTCGTGGAGCTCGCCGACAAGGCGGAGCAGGCCAACCGCTCCAAGGACAGCTTCCTCGCCAACATGAGCCACGAGCTGCGCACGCCTCTGAACGCCATCATCGGTTTCTCCCAGATTCTCCAGGCGCGTCCGGATCTGCCCGAGGACTTCAAGCCCTACATCGGCAAGATCGCCGTCTCGGGGGACAACCTGCTCCGGCAGGTGAACACGATCCTGGATTTCGCCAAGCTCGAGGCGGGCGAGTACTCCTTCAAGCCCGTCCCCACCGTGGTGGGCGACGTGCTGCGCGAGGTCGAGCAGATCGTCGACCCGTTGGCCCAGGAGCAGGGGATCGAACTGGAGTTGACCCAGGTCGCCTCCGCGAAACTCATCATGGATCCCGAGCTCATCAAGCAGGTGCTGCTGAACCTGTTCTCCAACGCCATCAAGTTCACGCCCGCCGGAGGCAAGGTCTCCCTGGAGATGAGCTACCTCGGCGAGGACTCGGCGTTCGAGTTCCGTGTCATCGACACGGGCGTCGGCATCAGCCTCGAGGATCAGGTGGAGCTGTTCTCGCCCTTCAAGCAGGTCGACAGCTCCCTTCAGAAGGCGACGCGGGGGACGGGCCTGGGGCTGTCCATCGTCAAGCGGATCGTGGAGAACCTCCACGGCGGCGGCGTCGGCGTGCGGAGCCGCCCAGGCGAGGGCAGCACCTTCTACTTTACCCTGCCGATCCGCAGGATGGAGCACTTCATCCGGAGCATCGAGGAGTGCGACTCCGACGCGAAGAGCATCCTGGTGGTGGAGGACTCCGAGGAGTACCTCGGGATTCTCGGCGAGGCGCTTCAGGATCAGTACCGGCTGACCCTGACCAACTCGGTCGCCAACGCGAAGGCGCTGCTGGCGAAGGAGAGCTACTACTACCTCGTGCTCGACTACTTCCTCGTGGACGGCGTCAGCGCGGAGATCCTCGAGTTCATGGAGGAGCAGGGCATCGAAACGCCCACCATCATCATCACGGCCGAGGACGACTCCCGGATCATCGAGGAGCTGCCGCCCTGCGAGTGCGTGGAGGGGATCTTCAGCAAGGACGACATCCAGATCATCTGCCAGGTCCTGAACGTCGAGCACAGTCCCGGAGCGAAGGTATGACCGGCGAGATCGACAAGCGCATCAGGTCCCTGCCGCCCCTGCCCGAGACCCTCATGGAGATCCAGAGGCTCTGCCAGGATCCCCACGAGGGCATGGGCAAGATCGTGGATGTGATCCGCCGCGACCCCATGCTCATGGCCAACATTCTCAAGGTGGCCAACTCGCCGTTCTACGGCTTCTCCGGACACGTCGCCTCGATCACCCACGCGGTCAATCTGTTCGGGAAGGCGATGATCCGAGGTTTCGTCGTCGCCGCCGCCATGCGCCGGCACCTGCCGGCGGACATGTCGCCCTACGGCATCAACGGTCAGGACCTGGTGGATATCTCGGAGGCCCAGAGGGCTCTCGCCTATCGATGGATCGCGGGAACCCGACCGGAGATCCTGGACCTCGTCACCACGGCCTCGTTCATGATGGAGTCGGGCAAGTTCGTCGTCGCCCAGCACCTGCACGAAGCGGGCGAGGGCGACGCATTCGCCAGGGACCTGTCGGAGACCCGGGACGTCGGCGCCCTCGAGCGCCGCTACGTGGGCCAGGACAGCTTCGGCGTCACGGCGGACCTGTTCCTGCACTGGCACCTGGGCGAGGATATCGCTGAGGCCATCCGACACGCGGGCAACCCCGAAGCCGCGCCTTCGCATCTGAGCATCTCCGCCTGGACGCTGAACGTCATCGGCACCTGCATCTCGGTGAAGGGCCGTCTCGTCGAGGAGGATCTCGTCAGGGCGCAGGAGATCGCGGCGCGGGTCGGGCTGAAGCCCGAAGCGCTCGCCGCCGCGGCCTGGGATCTGGGGAAGCTCCTCGGGGAGGTGACGGCGTGAACAGGGAGGAGCGGCAGTTCCGGCATCGGGCCGTCATCGTCCTTTCCTGGGTGGGGGCCGTCTCCTCCGTCCTGTTCACCTTCGTGAACCTCAAGAGAGGCATCGCGCACATCGCCATGGTCGACATGGGGATGCTGGTCGCCTTCCTGACCAACCTGTTCGTCTACAGGAAAATCGGAAACCCGTCCCGCGCGGGGGGCATCGGCTTGGGGATCGTGATGGCCTTCGTCATGCTGGCGACGCCCACCCTTGGCGTGGCCGCGCTGGCCTGGGTGTACATCATCCCGATTCCGGCCTTCTACTTCATGGGGCTGCGCTTCGGCAAGGTCTTCGCCACCTTCTGGGGCCTGGTCATCCTGGGCATGATCACCCTGTTCGACGCGCCGGCCGGCATGCACATCGGCCTGAAGCTCGAGCTCCTCGCCGTCTACGTGCTGGCGAGCCTCACGGCCTACATGCTGGAGAGCTTGAGGGAGAAGAACGCGCTCGAGATCCGGCGACTCGCCCGGGAGGCCCAGCAGGCCAACGAGGCCAAGGATCGCTTCCTCGCGCAGATGAGCCACGAGCTGCGAACGCCTCTGAACGCGATCCTCGGCTTCAACCAGATCATACAGCACCGACCGACCCTCCCCGACGACCTCGCGCCCTACATCGAGAAGATCCACGAATCGGGCACCGATCTGCTCTGGATGGTCGACTCCATTCTCGACTACACGCAGCTGACGACCGGATCCATGGAGGTCCGCGAGCAGGAGGTCGAGCTGACCGAACTCATGAACGAGGCGGTCGAGAAGTGCCAGCCCATGATGAAGGCCGCGGATGTCTCGCTTCGGTCCGAGAGGCTCGAAGGCGTGAGGATTCGCGGCGACCGCCGGCTTCTCGATCAGGCGCTCGTCCGGATGCTGCTCCATGCCGTCAAGAACGCGCCCCGCACGGGAGAGGTGGTGGTTGACTGCCGGCTCGACGGGGAGCTCTACCTCACGATGTCGGACACCGGCGAAGCCTCGAGTGCTCGGCGCGACCTGTCGACGGACGATCCCTTCGGCACGGCGGCGGACACCGAGCTGCCCCACGCCGTCGATCTCAGCCTCGGCCTCGCCATCACCCATCTCGTGGCGATCGCCCACGGCGGCCGCCTGGACATGTTCTGCGACCGTCCGAGCGACTCCTGCCTCCGCCTGAGCCTGCCCGCCTCTCGCCTGATCTCGCGCGCCGAGGAAGCGGCGCCGGAACCCGCTCCCGAGAGCTTGCGGGTCTGATCAGAGCGCCGCGATCCGTTTCCAGATTCGCTTCGCCTCGTCGTCCACCTCGGAGTGGAGTTCGGCGAGATCCATGTCGAGGAACTCCCCGTCCTTGTAAACGGTCCGGCCGCGGCACACCACCCTCAGCAGCTTCGCCTCGGGGTCGAGCAGGTGCTCTGTGGGCTCGTAGACGAGGAAGTCCGCCTCCTCGCCCTCGGCCAGTCGCCCGACGGCGTGTCCGAACAGCGATCCCGCGATCGACGGATTGTGCAGGAAGAGCAGCTCACCCACCTTGCCGGGCGTGAGCGTGCCGTGGGAGACCCCGGTGTCCCGCGCGAACTGCGCCTCGGTGAGCATGCCGCTGGCGAATCCGTCGGTGCCCAGCCCCACCTTGACGCCGCTGCCGAGCAGCGCGCCCACGTCGGCGGTGCCCACCCGGTTGTGGGCGTTGGACTGGGGGCAGTGCACCAGGAAGGCGCCCATCTCGCGGATCAGCTCCGCGTCGCCGGGCGCCAGGTGGACACCGTGAGCCAGAATGCTGCCGGGCCGGAGAAGGCCCAGGGCCGCCAGACGGTCGACCACGCTCTCGTAGCCCTGGGCGCGGGCGTGCTCGAGGTCGTCCACCGCCTCGGCGCAGTGCAGGTGGAAGGGCGTCTCGAAGGGGAGCACCTCCATGAAGCGATCGACGGTGTCGTCGCTCAGCGTGAAGGAGGCGTGCAGACCGAAGATGCCGCGCAGGTGGTCGTGGTCGGCGTAGTTCTGGAGGGCGCGGAGGTTCTCGTCGAGGGCGTCCTCCATGATCTCCTCGCCGTTCCGGTCGCTGAGCTCGATCGCGAGCCCCACCTTCATCCCGAAGCGCTCCGCCTCGTCGGCGATGATCGCCAGCGCGCCCTCCGGCACCGCGGGGCTGGAGTGGTGGTCGAGCAAGGTGGTGCAGCCGCGCCTGAGGGCTTCCGCCAGACCGAGCCGCGCGCTCAGGCGCACGGCGCGCTCGTCGAGGGCGCGGTCGAGGCGCCACCAGATCCGCTTCAGGATCTCCGTGAACCCATCGGGCTTCTGCTTGGGCCAGGGCATGCGTCCCGCCAGGGCGCTGTAGAGATGGGTGTGGGCGTTCACGAAGCCGGGCACGACCCGCTTGCCCGCCAGGTCCACGCGTCGTTCGGCCTTGCCGGCCAGGTCGGCAGGAACCTTGCCCTTGCCCGCGCGGGAGAGGATCGCTCCCTCCACGTACATCCAGGCGCCTGCGATCGCCTCGTCCTCGCATGCGGGACGCGTGAGCAGGCAGTTCTCGTAGAGGACGCTAGCCATCGACGGGCACCTCCAGGAAGGGAAGCAGGCTCTCGGGCTTCACGGGCAGGCGCTCCACCGGCGCGCCCGTGGCCTGCCGCAGCGCCCCGGCCAGCGCCGCCGCGGTGGGAATGATGACGGGCTCGCCCAGGCTCTTGGCGCCGTGGGGGCCGTCGGGGTGGGGGTCCTCGACGAGGATCGTCCGGATCGGCGGCACCTCGGGGGCGATCGGCAGGGGATAGGAGGAGAGATTGCCGCTGACGACCTCGCCCTTCGCCTCGACGAAGCGTTCGCCGAGCGCGAAGCCGATGCCCTGGGCGACGCCGCCCTCCACCTGCCCCTCGGCGCCGGCGGGGTTCACGGCCTTGCCGAGATCGTGGGCGGCCCAGACTCCCAGCACCCTCACCTGACCGCTGAGCCGGTCCACGGCCACGCGCGCCGCCTGGGCGGCGAAGGAGTAGGCGAAGTAGGCCTGGCCGTGTCCGCGGGTCTCGTCGAACTCGAGGTCGGGCACGTGCCACCATCCGGCGGTGGCCATGTTCAGGTTGCGGCGCCAGGCCGCGGCGGCCAGCTCCGCCATGCCCAGGACACTCTCGCCCGGGCCGCGCGCGGCGCCGCCTTCGAAGCGGATCTCCCCGGGCGCGCAATCGAGCAGCTCGGCGGCCAGCGGCGTCAGGCGATCGCGGAGCTGCCGCGCCGCGTCGGCGATGGCGTTGCCGCTCATCACGACGTTGCGGCTGGCCACGGTGGGTCCGCAGTCGGGCACGAGCGCCGTGTCCACGGGCACGAGCGTCACCCGCGTCGGATCGAGGCCGAGCCCCTCGGCGACGAACTGGGTGATTACCGTCTCGGCGCCCTGGCCGATCTCCGTGAGGCCCACGGCCACGCTGGCCGAGCCGTCGGCGTGAAGCTGCAGGTGGGCGCCCGCGCCGTCGAGATGCCAGCCCGCCTTGCCCAGGCAGTTGCCGTAGATCATGCAGCCCACGCCCGTGCCCACGCGCCAGCGTTCGGGGTCGTCGGCGAGCTCGGGGGCCAGGGCGATGTCGGCCGGGGTGGGCGCGCGGTGTTCGGCCTCGAGCGCCTCGGGGCCGAGCTCCGTCTCCACCGCCTCCAGCGCCGCGTCGAAGCAGGCGGTCATGCCGACGCTGCTCTCCAGCCGGTGGCCGGTGGCGGTCTCGTCGCCGGCCTCGAGCAGGTTCCGGCGGCGCAGTTCGATGGGGTTCATGCCCAGCTCGGCGGCCAGCAGGTCGATGACGCCCTCGTGGGCGAAGCAGGCCTGGGGGCTGCCGAAACCGCGGAAGGCGCCGCTCGGGGCGCCGTTGCTGTACCAGGCCCGCGCCTCCACGTGCACGGCGGGGATGCGGTAGGGCCCCGCTCCCTGCATGGCCGAACGGTAGATCACCGGCGGCGAGAGGGTGGCGTAGGGGCCGGCGAGCGCGTCCTGGAAGATCTCCATGGCCGTGAAGCGCCCGTCGGCCGTGGCGCCCAGGCGCAGTCGGATGCGGTAGGGGTGGCGCTTGCTGGAGTAGCGGATATCCTCGCGCCGCTCCAGGAGCAGGCGCACGGGCCGCCCGGTGATGAGCGCGAGCGCGGCGGCGCGGGCGCAGAGTTCGTTGGGCACGTCCTCCTTGCCGCCGAAGGCGCCGCCGGTGGGGGTCTGGATCACGCGCACCTGGGCGAGCGACAGGCCGCAGGCGCGCGCCACCGCCTTCTGCACGTAGAAGGGGCATTGAAGGGAGCCGTGGATCGTCACGTCGCCGCGCTCCCCGGGCACGGCCACGCAGCCGAGGGGCTCCAGGTAGTAGTGCTCCTGCGCGGCGGTGAGATATTCGGTCTCGACGACGGCCTGGGCGCTTGCGAAGCCCGCGGCCACGTTGCCCTTGCGCACGCGATGGTGCACCGCGATCGGCCCGCTCTCGTGGATGGGGTGCTCGGGGTCCGGCGCGAGGTCGTCGAAATCGAAGATCGCCGGCAGCGGCTCGCACTCCACGCGCACCTTGCCCGCCGCGGCGGCGGCCTCCGCCTCGCTTTCGGCCGCCACCACCGCCACGCAGTCCCCGCGGTAGCGCAGGCGGCCCTCGGCCAGCAGGGGCTGGTCGTCGATGATCACGCCCACGCGATTCTCGCCCGGCAGGTTCTCGGGCGTGAGCACGGCGCGCACGCCGGGGGAGGCCAGAGCCTCGGCGCAATCGACGGACAGGAGTCGGGCGTGGGGCTCGCCGCCCGGCACCATCTTCGCGTGGAGCAGCCCCGGGAAGTCGATGTCGGGCAGGAAGCGCGTGGCGCCGCGCAGCTTGGCGTCGGCGTCGACGCGGGGCAGGCGGCGTCCGATCGGTGATCCTCTGTCCGGGGAATCGTTCAAGGGCGGTCCTCGGGAATGAAGCCCGGTCACCCGGGCCTTCAGGAGATCATAACCGCATGTCGCGGGAACGCAAACCCGTATCGGCGGCGGCTTGAAACACTCGGATGAGAGCCCCGTACACCCTCAGCCTCCCACGAAAGGAAAACCGATGAGAAACTGGATCGCGTTGCCGTTGCTGGCCCTACTTGCCATGGGCGCCACGGCCGGCTCGAAGAGCTTCGAGGACTGGGGCAAGGACCATATCCGGGTGGACGGCGAGCGTCTGGAGTATCGACGCACCGTGGAGCTGAGCGGCGGCGGGCAGGATCTGCTCGAGATCGAGAGCGCCATGGGCGACCTCGAGATCCACGCCGTGTCCGGCGACGAATTCCGCCTGCGCGTGGAGATTTACGAGTATGAACCGGGCGATGTTGAGGTAGAATTGCACCGCGGTCGCCTGGTCCTGCACAGCCGCGACGACCACGCCACGGCCGTCGGCTCCGTCTGGGCCGAGGTGCCCGAGGGCGTCGATCTCGAGCTGACGACCGGCTACGGCGACATCGACATCGAGGGCATGAAGGGCAGCCGCAACATCGTGGCGGAGACCGGCCTGGGCGATGTCACCCTCGAAGGCCTCGACGACGTCGAGGAGATCGAGGTGGCCACCGGCAAGGGCGACATCCGCATGGGCCCGGCCAAGGGCATCGAGATGGCCGAACTCGCCACCGGCATGGGCGGCATCAAGGTGCTCGAGGCCCAGATCGAGGAGATCGACACCGCCACCGGCATGGGCGGCATCCGGTTCCTGGACTGCGAGCTGGGCACCGTCAGCGGCGGCACCGGCATGGGCAAGGTGCGCTTCAAGCGCACGGAGTACCGTCGTTCGGACATCAGCTCCGGCTTCGGCGGCGTCTCGGGCGACTGATTCCCTGCCCGCCGCCCCTGATCGGAGTCAGCGGGAGGATTCATGGGCAAGCGGAAGAAGAAGCGGGGACCGAGCGCGCGCATGGTCTGGAGCCTGGTGCTGGGCTATCTCATCATCGGTGGCGTCGTGGCCACCCTGTTCCTCCAGCAGGTCGGTTCGGGGGCGGACCCCGCCCCCGGCGCCGATCCCACCCTCAACAACGCCTGGGGGCTGTTCCCCCTCATCGTCCTGCTGTGGCCGATCTTCCTCATCGTGATGATCGTGAAGGTCTTTCTCTAGAATGGACACCCTCGAGACGCTTCTCGGCCGCGACCCGCGTTTCCTGGCCGGCTCGCTGGTCGCCGTCTTCGGCAGCGGCGGCAAGACCGCGCTGCTGGGCCATCTCGCGCGTGAGCTGAGCCGTCATCATCGCCGCGTTCTGGTGAGCACCGGCACCAAGGTCTATCCCTTTCCCGGGCTGCCCCTGGTGGAATCGGTCGACGATCTTCCGGCCGCGTTCGCCGAGCATCCGGCCGTCTTCCTGGGTCGGCGCGTGGCCGAGGGCAAGCTGGCGGCGCCGGACGACGTGCCCCTGGCCCGGCTCGGAGACCACGCCGACCTGCTGCTCCTCGAGTGCGACGGCGCGCGCGGTTTTCCCCTGAAGGTCCACCTGCCCCACGACCCGAAACTCCCGGCCGGCTGCCGGCTCGCCTTCATGCTGGTGGGGGCCTCCGCGCTCGCCGCCGGAAGCTGCCGGGACGCCCTCCACCGCGCCGATCGCGCGCCGGATCACTGGGGGCTGCGCATCGACGAGGCGCTCACGCCGGAGGCCGTTCGCCGGGTGCTCCTGTCGCCGCGGGGCTACCTCGGCAAGGCGGGCCGCGTACCGCTGCGGATCCTGGTGAACCAGGCCGACGCCCATCCGCGCGCCGCCGAAGCGCTGGCCGCGTCCCTCGCCGAGCGCTGGGCGGGCAACCTGCTGGTGGGCTCCGTCCATCAACGGCAGTTTCGCGAGATCCGCCGGCCCCTGCCGCGCGCCGCCCTGATTCTCGCCGCGGCGGGCCGGGGCGAACGCTTCGGCGAGGACAAGCGCCGCTTTTCCCTGAAGGGGCACTCGCTGCTGCGCTGGAGCCTCTCCGTCTACGGCCGGCTGCCCCTGCTGCGCCGAATCCTGGTGCTGGGCCCCGAGAGCCGGGATGCCGATCTCGCCGCCGAGGCGGAGGCGATGGGCTGGCAGGTCACCCACAACCCCGAGCCCGAAGCCGGCCTGTCGGGAAGCTGGCGGGCCGGTCTCGAGTCCCTGCCGGACGACGCGGCGGGCGCCTTCCTCGCCCTGGCCGACATGCCGGCTCCCCGTCCCGGCACCCTCAGCGCGCTCCTGGACGCCGTGGCCGCCGATCCCGGCCGCGCGGCGCGTCCCAGGTTCGAGGGGAAACCCGGGCATCCCGTCTACCTGCCGCGGACCGCCCTCGAAGAACTCGCCTCCCAGGAGGGCGACCGAGGCGCCCGCAACCTGCTGCCGGGCCTGAATCCTTTTCCCTTGGATACCGATGATCCGGGGGTCATACTGGACCTCGACCGACCCGATCAGGCCGCCGCCCTGGCGGCCCTTCTGCCGGAGGAGCCGGAAATTCATGCTGTTTGATTCGACCCCCGTTCTGATTCGCGGCGCCGGAGAGCACGCCAGCGCCATCGCCTGGCACCTGAGGCGCGCGGGCTTCCGCATCGCCATGACCGAGCTGCCCGAGCCGCTGGCCGTGCGCCGCGCCGTGGCCTTCTCCCGCGCCACGCGCAAGGGAACCTGGACCGTGGAGGGCGTCACCGCCCGCCTCTGCGAGGAGTGCCTGCACCTGGACAGTCACGGCGAGCCTGGCGATGCGCCGACTCCTCCGGTGGACGCCGCCATGGCCGAGCGCGTGAAGCAGGCCTGGGGCGATGGTGAGATCGCCGTCGTCATCGACGCGGGACTCGCTCTGCTCGAGCACATCGATTTTTTCGCGATCATCGACGCGCGCATGCAGAAGACCGCGGTCACGCCGATCCGCGGCAAGGTGCCCTTCACGCTGGCGATCGGACCGGGCGTCGTCGCCGGCGAACAGGTGGACGTGGTCGTGGAGACCGAGCGCGGGCACGACCTCGGGCGCATCATCACCGAGGGCCAGGCGGCCCACGACACCTCCGTGCCCGGCGAGATCGCGGGCGAGAGCATCAACCGCGTCTACTTCGCCCCGACCGAGGGCCGTTTCTGGGCGCATGTCGAGATGGGTCGGATCGTGCGCAAGGGCGACCTGCTGGGCGTCGTCGAGGGCGACGGCGAACCGCGGACCGTGGTGAGCCGGATTCCCGGGCGGGTGCGCGGCCTCATCGCCGACGGCGAGACGGTGGCGGCCGGCACCAAGCTGGCCGACGTCGACCCGCGGGGCGAACTCATCGACCCGACCACCCTCTCGGACAAGGGCCGCACCCTGGCCGCGGGGGTCATGACCGCCCTGCTCGAGGCGATGAACCGGAAGCCATGAGCGAGAAGATCCTCACCCGCCTCCGGGACGAGCTGCTGGCCGGCCGTTCCGCCGTCCTGGTATCCGTGATCGCGTTCCAGGGCTCCGTTCCCCGCAAGGACCATCCCCGCCAGCTCCACATGGAGGGCGGCGAGTGTCTCGGCACCGTGGGCGGCGGCTGCGTGGACGGTTTCGCGCTCACCATGGCGCGGCGCGCCTTCGCATCGGATTCCCCGCTGCGCGAGACCCACCACCTGGACGGTGAAGACGCCGAGGAGAGCGGCCTGCTCTGCGGCGGCAGCCTCGAACTGGAGGCCGAACGCTTCGAACCGGGCGAACGGGACCTGGCGCGGATCGACGCGCTCCTGGCCGACCCCGGCCTGCGCCCGCCTCGCCTCTACCTGTTCGGCGGCGGCCACGTGGGCCTGGCCGCGGCCCGCTTCGCCGACGCCGTGGGCTTCGGCGTGCTCGTGCACGACGACCGCGCGGACTACGCGAGCGACTCCCGGTTCCCCTTTGCCGTCGCGCGCGACTTCGGCCCCGTGGAGGTCGCGAACCGCTGGCCCGCGCCCGAGGCCGGCGACGCGATTCTCGTCGCCACGCGCGGCCACCGTTTCGACCTGGAGGCGCTCCGCTGGGCGGTGAGCCGAAAAGCCGGCTACCTGGGCCTGCTCGGCAGCGTGCGCAAGCGGGCCATGCTCGTCGACGCGCTCGTCCGGGAGGGCGCGGATCCGGAAGCGCTGGAGCGACGTCTCCGTTGCCCGGTAGGCCTTGCCATCGGCGCCGTCAGCGCCGAGGAGATCGCCCTGGCCGCGGCCGCCGAGCTGGTGGCCTATCGGCGGGGCGCCCCGACATCGACCCGCGCCGCGGAGTGCGGCGCCGAGGAGCGAACGTGAAATACGATCTGGTGGTCCGCTCGGCGCGTATCGTCACGCCGGCCGGCGTGGTGATGGGCGACCTGGGCGTGATCGGCGGCAAGGTGGCCGCCATCGACCAGGGCATCGAGGCCGGCGAGAAGGAGATCGACGCCACCGGGCGCGTGGTCTTTCCGGGCATCGTGGACGCCCACGTGCACCTGGGCGTGCCGGTGGGCGACATGCTCTCCGCCGACGACGTCGAGAGCGGCACCCGCGCGGCGGTGTTCGGCGGGGTCACCACGGTGGTGGACTTCACCGTGCAGGAGCCGGGCGAGAGCCTCCTGGACAGCTTCGAACGGCGGCGCGCCGGTATCGCCGGCAAGGCCTACGTGGATGTCGGTCTGCACGTGAACTTCACCGACTTCAGCGAGGCGAACCTGGCCCAGGTACCCCAGCTCGTGGAGCGGGGCGCTCCGAGCTTCAAGATATTCACGGCCTACGCGGAAGCGGGGATGCAGCTCGCCGACGACGCCATCATCCGGGTGGCCGAGGCCGTGGGGCAGGCGGGCGGCCTGCTGATGCTCCACGCCGAGAACGGGGCCGCCGTCGACTACCTGCGCGAGCGGCATCGGCGGGAAGGCAAGACCGGCGCCGAGTGGCACGAGCCCAGTCGCCCCGACCTGGCGGAAGCCGAGGCGATCTACCGGGTCGCCACCCTCGCCCGTCTCGCCGACTGCCCGCTCTATATCGTGCATCTGAGCTCCGCGCGCGGGCTCGACGTGATCCGCCGCTTCCGCGAGGAGGGCTGGCGCATCCACGCCGAGACCTGCCCGCAATACCTGGTGCTCGACACCGGTTGCTACGAGGGCGACGAGGGGCATCGCTTCATCGCCTGCCCTCCGATGCGGCGACCTCTCGACCGCCAGGTGCTCACCGAGGCCGTTGCCGGCGGGGAGATTCAGGTGGTGGCGACGGATCACTGTCCCTTCCGCAACGCCCAGAAGGACGCCACCTCCGCCGACTTCAGCCGCACGCCCGGCGGACTGCCCGGCGTGGAGACGCTGTTCCCGCTGATGTTCAGCCACCTGGTGGCCCTGGGCGACGGCGGCCTCACGCCGCGGAGCAACGCGTCGCTGCTCCTGCTCTCCCGCGTGCTGGCCGAGAACCCGGCGCGGCTCTTCGGGCTCGCCGCCTCGAAGGGCGCGCTGCGCGAGGGCGCGGACGCGGACTTCATGATTTTCGATCCCAATCCGATCCGGCACATCCGCGCCGTGGACCTCCACGGCGGCGGCGACTGGAGCCCCTTCGAGGAGTTCGAGGTGCGGGGAGAGATCCGGTCGGTCTACCTGCGCGGCGAGCGTCTGGTGGAGGGCGGGCAGCTCTACGCCAAGCCGGGTGTCGGCCGCTACCTGCCGGGCAGCCTGCCGCTCTGGTCGGGAGAGCAGGGCGCCGAGACGGAGCCGGTGGAGGAGATCTGAGTCGGGAGGATCCGGAGAGGGAGCGGCAATAAAAAGGCCGGGCGTCGAGGACGCCCGGCCTTTTCGCTATCGCTCTCCGCCTGCTAGAAATCCGACAGCAACTTCATGTCGTCGTCGTCCAGCGGGATCGCAATGCGAGGGTCGTCCTCGCTCGCGGGACTCTGGGCCGGTTCGGGCTGGGGCGCCGGAAGTGAGGGCGCTTCGAAGTTCATACCGGGATCCACCGTCGACGTCGCCTCGTTGCTCGGGTCGAACGCAGGTTGCGGCGCCGGCAACGGAACCTCGCTGTCATGCTTCGTGATCTCGAACTCGGCCACCATCTTGCGCATCTCCGCGGCCTGGGCCGCGAGTTCCTGCGCCGCGCTCGCCGATTCCTCGGAGCTGGCGGCGTTCTCCTGGGTGATGCTGTTGAACTGATCGATGGCGCCGGTGATCATCGCCACGTCCTCGCTCTGGGACTCCGAGGAGACGGCGATCTCCGACATCATCTCACCCACCCGGGAGATCTGATCGTCGATCTCGCCGAGGTTGTCGAGAACCTCTTTGTTGATCTTCACGCCGTCCTCGGCGTTGCGCTCGGCCTCCTCGATCATCGCCGAGGTGTTCTTCGCCGCCTCGGCGCTGCGGATGGCCAGGTTGCGCACCTCCTCGGCGACGACGGCGAAGCCCTTGCCGGCCTCGCCGGCGCGGGCCGCCTCGACGGCCGCGTTGAGGGCCAGCAGGTTGGTCTGGAAGGCGATCTCGTCGATGGTCTTCACGATCTTGGCCGTCTCGTCCGAGGAGGCCTTGATGCGATCGATCGCCTGCGAGAGACGCTCCATGCTCGACACGCCGGTCTGGGTGCTGTTCACCGCGCTCTTGGCGATGTTCTGCGCCTCCTGGGCGTTGGACGTGTTCTGCTGGGAGGAACTGGTGAGCTCCTTGAGGTTGTGGCTGATCTCCTGGAGCGAGGCCGCCTGCGTCGACGCGCCCTGAGCGAGGCTCTGGGTGGCCGTGTCGATCTGCACGCTGGCCATCTCGACCTGGAGCATGCTCTGGTCGAGGTTCTCGACGGCGGAGTTGAGCATCTCCTTGAACTTGGAGAAGTCGCCCATGTACTCGCCGTCCATGCGGGCGATGAGGTCGCGCTGCGAGACTCGTTCCAGGATGAAGGCCGCCTCGTTGAAGGGATGGATCACCGCGTCCAGGGTTTCGTTGAAGCCGGCGATGATCGTGCGGAAATCGCCCTTGTGGCGGTTCGCTTCGGCGCGCTTTTCGAGGTGACCCAGCGCGGCGCTTTCCATCAGTTCCTGGCTGTCCTCAGCGAGCTGGTTGATGGCGCCGATGCACTCGTTGAGACTCTGCTTGATGGCCTCGAAGTCGCCCTGATAGGCCTCGTCCATCGTGTCGGGAACCTGCCCGATGGCGATCTGGGCCATGACGTCCGCGTTGCGTTTCAGGGGAGTCACGACGGCGTCGAGGGTGCCGTTGAAGCCCTGGATGATCTTGCGATAGTCGCCCTGGTGGCGGTTCGCGTCCGCCCTGCTGTCGAGCTGACCGTTCTGACATGCCTGCGCGAGCTGGCCCACGTCCATGCTCATGGCCTGCATGGCGGCGACGCAGGAGTTGAGGTTGTCCTTGATGGTGTCGTACTCGCCGGCGTAGGTCTCGTCGATCTGAGGCGGCATGCAGCCCTTGCTCAGGCTGTCGACATGTTCGCCGGCCATGCGCAGAGGGACGATGACCGCATCGAGCGCCTCGTTCACGCCCGCCAGCAGATCGCGGTAGCTTCCCTGCAGGTTGCTGGGCTCGCACCGCTCGTCGAGTTGTCCGGACTTCATCGCGCCGATGGTTTCCCGCAGATCGGAGTCCATGGAGTCCAGGTTTTCCTTCACGGTCTGCATGGCCTGGCCCAGGACGTCATGGTCGGAACTGATGTCGATGTCGACGTCGAGGTTTCCGCCGGCGATCTCGCGGGCCGCTTCGACTTTCGCCTTCAGCGCTTCCTGCATGTGACGGAAGGAGTCGGCGAGCTGTCCCACCTCGGTCGCATCGTTCACGTCCACGCTTTGATCCAGGTTGCCCTGCGCGATCTCTCGCGCGATGCCGCTGATCGTCCGGAGAGGTTTGCTGATGCGGCCGGCAAGGTACCAGATCGCGCCCAGGGAGCAGAGCAGGAGCAATGCGCCGACGCTGATCAGCTTCCACGTGAGCGCCATCGCCGCCGGGGAGATGGAGGCTTCCGCAATGACGATGTTCACGGACCAGGGGAGCTCGGATCCCATGGCCAGAACCGGCGTGAAGAACTCGAGATCGCTCTCCATCAGCTCGTACTCATCCACACCGTTCTGGATCGCCTCGAGGTCTTCCTCCCAGTCGGGGTGGACCTTGTCGATGAACTGACCACGAAGTTCGGGGCGGGTCCGATGGGCAACGATGGTCCCGCCATGACTGAACACCACGATCTCGCCCTCTCCGCCGAATCGGTCGAAGATGTCGTCCACGGTCACGAGATCCTGTGCGTAGTCGAGGTCGAGGTCCACGCCCACCACTCCGTAGAAGATGTCGTTCGCGATGATCGGCACGCAGATGCTCGAAATCAGCCGCTGGGCGCCGTTCTGTTCGGTCCAGACGGGCTCTCCGAGCTGGGGTGTCCGGCTCTCCCTGGCTCGGTCGTACCAGGCCGCGGGTCGCCCCTCGGGAGCATGTTCCTCGGAGTCGAGGAACGGAATCGCGATGGCCGCGCCGTCGTCGTTCAGATACCAATAGGGGGCGAATCGCCCGGAGGCATCGTGCCCGGCGGTGTCGGCGAATCCGAGATCCATGCCATCGAAGGCGTCCGGCTCCCAGAGCGTGAAAACACCCGCGATGGCGGGGTTGTGACCGAGCAGGCTGGCCAGCATGTTGGTGGCTTCCTCCCGCCCGATATCAAGCGTGTTCTCGTAGTCCTTGATGCCGGAATAGGTGAGAGCGAGGGTGCGAGCGGACTCCAGGACCGAAGTCATCTCACCGCTGACGCTCTTCGCCTCCATTTGGACGAGAGTTCTCACCTGGGCAGTCGCCGAGTTCATGGAGGTGACATGAACGGAGCGCGCGGAGAACCCGATCACCACGAGAAGGGTGACAAGCAGACTCGCTCCCGAGGCGATTGCGATTTTCATCTGGATGGACCGAATCATGGTCGCTCCTTGGTTGTTCAGTTCTCTCCGAGATCAGGAGAGCGTGTCGAAGTTCAGCACTCGGCTCGTGTCGTCCCAGTACTGGAACTTGTCCTTGAGGCCCACGCCCATCCGCACCGACACCGTGCCCGCCTTCTCGACGACATCCTGGCCCTCGTCGCTCAGCAACCAGGCGAGGAACTTGGCCGTCTCGCCCGTGGGCGCGCCCTTGGTGGCCAGGTAGAGCGGACGGAAGGTCGGATAATCGCCGGCGGCGATCTTGGCCGTCGTGGCCTCGGCGCCGTCCATGGAGAGGATCTTCACGTTCCGCTTGCGGGCGCTGCTGATGCCCGTGACGCCGAAGGCCCAGGGGTGCGCCTCGACCTTCTTCTCCAGGGGGCCGCTGCTCTTGGCCTTCACGGCGCTCGCGGGGCTGGCGATCGTCTCGCCTTCGAACAGGATCTTGCGGGCCATGTAGCCCACGCCGCTGTACTCGCCGCCTTTGCGGACCACGAGAACGATCGGCTGATCGGGGCCGCCGAGCTCGGACCAGTTGGTGATGGCGCCGGTGAGGATCTGCTTGCACTGCTCGGTGCTGATGTCGTTCACGGGATTCTGGGGATTGACGATCGGCACGATCGCGTCCCAGCCCGCCACGGTCAGGTAGGTCTCGCCCTCTTCACTCACGAAGGTCGCCGGAAGCGCGGGACGGCAGCAGCCGCCCAGCTCCGCGGCGCCCTTGTTGGTGAAGCGGATGCCCTTGGTGGCGCCGCCGCCGGACAGGGCGATCTTGACGCCCGTCTTGGCCTCGTAGGCCGTGGCGGCTTCGGCCATGAAGGCCTTCTTGGTGATGCCGCAGCCGGTCCACTTCAGAACCACTTCGTTCGCTTGCGCGGTGCCGGTCAGGATGAGAGCGGCAAGGATCGTCATGAGAATCATGCGCTTCATAGTTCACACCTCCACGAGGGCAGTTCGCCCTGATATGAGCCCATACATTTCATCGGCGCGATGTGTGAAACCTTTAGTGGTCAATGCAAATCACCCGCGAAGTCGGCCTTCGCGGGTGAGAACGTCGATCCGGTCCGGTCAGGATCCGCTGCCGACCTGTTTTCCTTCGGGGCTCCAGCCCATCTCCTGCCAGTGGGCGACGCCACCTTTCAGGAAATGATAGTCCGTGATGCCGTGCTTCTCGAAGTAGTACTGCATCCAGCGGACCTGCTTGCCCACGTTGTCGAAAACCAGCAGACCGCTTTCGGGCAGCGCGCCCGGTTTGGCCAGGAAGCCCACCATCTCGTCGACGGTCAGCTTCGTGGTGCCGGCCAGTCGCATGGGGTTCTCGCCCCGCTCCTTGCGGTCGCGGACGTCGAACAGGCGGTAGCTGCCCGAGTTCACCTTGGACATGAACTCACCGGGCTCGAGGCAGGCCGAGGTGAAGTCGCTCTTGCCGATGAGCCTCGCCTGCAGGTCGGCGGGGCTCAGGACCTCGTCGAAGAACTCCACCTTGTCCGGGTGGGCCTCGGACCAGTCGAAGATGCCCGCATCGTAGGCATAGATGTTGTCGAAGCCCCAGAAGCGGGCCTTCTCGGCGGCCTTGTAGCTCTTGCTGCAGGTGTGGCCATTACAATAGAAGACGAAGGGGGTCTCGCTCGACAGCTCGCGGAGCTGGAGCAGGTCGTCCTTCTTCATCTTGCCCACCAGGTGGTTCTTCGCGCCGACGATGTGAATGACGTTGAATTCCATGGCGTTGCGGGCGTCGACCACGATCGTGTTCTCGAGGGAGCCGTACAGCTCCTCGGTGCCCATCCACTTCACCTCGGGATACTTCTCGCGCAGCGGAAAGCTGTCGTCGGCCTGCGCCAGCGCGGGCGCCAGCAGGAAGAAGGCGCAGAACGCCGTCATCACGATTCTCTTCATGTTCTCCTCCCCGGGAGTGAAACGTAGACGCAAGGCGCATCCGGTGTTCCGGAGCACCGATTTCACACCGGTCATCGGCCGGGGGGATGTCAAACTTGAGAAGAATTGGGAGTCTAGCGACGCCAGAAGGAAGGACGCAGGACGACGAGAACCGTGAAGATCTCGAGTCGGCCGAGCAGCATGCAGAGAATGAGCAGCCATTTCCCGGGCAGGGGGATCCAGCCGAAGTTCTGGGTGGAGCCGACCCCCGAGAGCCCGGGGCCGATGTTTCCGATGCAGGCGATGACGCTCGTGACGGCCGTGGTGACGTCGGGAATGATGAAGCTCATCAGCACGGAGCACACGACGAACAGCCCCACGAAGAGCACGAAGAAGCCGACGATATTCGACACCATCGCCTCGCCCACCGGCTCCCGCCTCACCTTGACGGGCGACACCAGCCGCGGCCGCACGACCTTCTTGAGCTCGCGCCAGGACGCCTTCAGGGTAACCAGCACGCGAATCATCTTCATGCCGCCGCCGGTGGAGCCGGCGCAGCCGCCCCAGAACATCAGCACCACCAGCGCCAGGCCGAGGGCGCGGGGCCACACGTCGAAGTCCGCCGTGCCGAAGCCGGTGGTGGTGACGATCGCCACCACCTGGAAGGCGGCCATGCGCAGCGCTCCGGGCAGGCTGTTCACCTTGTCCGCCTCGGAGGCCGCGTGCTCGATCTGCGCTGCGTGACCGCGCGGCTCCACCTGGAAATGCGGGTGGGTATCGCCGGGCTCCGGCAGACCGCCGAGCCAGAGGAGCAGCGTGAAGACCACGACGGCGAGGGCCACGGTGCCGAAGTAGAAGTGGAACTCCCGGTTCTCGCGCAGGGCGCGCCAGTCGCGGCGGAACATCACCCGGTAGTGGAGCAGGAAGTTCGTGCCCGCCAGGAACATGAACAGCGTGACCACCCAGTCGATATAGGCGCTGTCGTACGCGCCGATGGAGGCGTTGCGCGTGGAGAATCCGCCGGTGGCCAGCGTGGCGAAGGAGTGGCAGAGGCTGTCGAACAGGTTCATGCCGCCGAACATCAGCAGCACGGTCTCCAGGGCCGTGAGCAGCATGTAGACGCCCCAGAGAATCGCCGCCGTCTCGCGCAGCCGCGGCCGCAGCCGGTCGGCGCTGGGTCCGGGCACCTCGCCCCGGAACATCTGGTAGCCGCCCACGCCCATGGCCGGGAAGATCGCCAGGGCCAGGGTGATGATGCCCATGCCGCCCAGCCAGTGGGTGAGGGCGCGCCAGAACAGCAGCCCCCGCGGCAGGGCCTCGATGTCGGTGAGGATCGTCGAGCCGGTGGTGGTGAAGCCGCTCATCACCTCGAAGTAGGCGTCCGTGAACGCGCTCAGGAAGCCCACGGGGGTGAGGCCGGTCTCTCGGCCCAGGAACCAGAAGGTGAAGGGGATGCTGCCCACGAGGGCCAGGGTCACCCAGCCCAGGGTGACGATGGCGAAGCCCTCCTTCACGCCCTGGTCCTCGCGGTCCGCGCGGGTGAAGAAGCTGAGCAGGCTGCCGGCGAGCAGCGAGACGACGATGGCGCCCGCGAAGGCGAGGGTCTCCCTGCTGGCGCCCAACCCCCCCCCGTCGGCGGTGATGGCGTCCCAGGCGGAGAGGCCGAGCGGCACCGCCATGATGCCGGCCATCACCTGCAGAAGACGGCCGAGGGCGTAGAGGACCGCTCGATGATTCACGCGCGCCGTTCCTTGAAGAGCCCGCGAATCTTGTGCACGTGCTTGGGCTTGATGATCAGCACCACCTCGTCGCCGGTCTCGATGGTCGTGTCGCCCCGGGGAATGATCGCCTCGCCGTCGCGATAGACCGCGCCCACGATCGCCTGGCGCTTGTAGGGGGTCCAGATCTTCTGGAGCGGCCCCTTGGTGATCTTGCTGTTGTCGCCGGCCATCAGCTCGACGGCCTCCAGTTCGAGGTTGCGCAGCTGCAGCTCGACGGTGTGGCGGCCGCGGGCGATGACGTCCATGATCTCCTGCGCCATCGCGCGGCGCGGGCTGAGCACGTGCTCGACGCCGATCTCGCGGAAGAGCTGGTTGCTCTCGGGCTCGTAGGACACGGCGATCACGCGGGTGGCGCCCTCGGAGCGCGCCAGCAGGGCGCTCATGACGTTGGGGCTCGTCTCGCGCCCGGCGCCCACGAAGAGGTCGGCGCGCCCCACGGCCACCTCGTGCAGGATGCCGCGGTCGGTGGGGTCGCCTTGAATCACCTCGGCGTTGTTGAGCCGCATCGCGGCGCGCTCCGCGTGAGCGGCGTCGCCGCTCACCAGGGTGACGTCCTCGACCCAGCTACCCAGCTCCTCGCAGAGCTGGATCGCCGTGAGCCCGTCGCCGGCCACGATCGCCTTGCGCACGCGGCGGTTCTCCAGGCCCAACAGCTCGAGGTAGCGATTCAGGGAGTCGCGGGTGAAGGTGGTGGTGATGTCGTCGCCGGCCTGGATCGTGTCGTCGCCGGTGGGGATCCAGGTTTTCCCCGTGTCCTCGCGCCGGAGGGCCACGGCCAGGAACTGGTGCTCGCCGGCCATCTGCACCACGTCGATGAGGCGCTTGCCGGTGATCGGCATGCCCTCGGTCATGATGTGGCGGGCCAGGATGATCTCGCCCTCGTGGTAGCTGAACACCTCGATGGCGTCGGGGAGGCGGGCGATCTGGTCGATCACGCGCACCATGATGTGCTCGGGGTCGATCACGCGGGTCACGCCGAGGGCCTCCAGGCTCACCTGGGCGCTCTTGCTGCGGAACTCGCCGCTGCGGATACGGGCGATGCGTGTGCCCACGCCGTACTGCGCGGCCAGCCCGCAGACGAGGATGTTCACCTCGTCCACCGAGGTCACCGCCAGCACCATCTCGGCCTCGGCGATGCCGGCCTGCTCCAGGGCGCGCGGACTGCTGCCCGCGCCCTCCACGACGAGGATGTCGAGCTTCTCGCAGATCTCCTTGCAGCGATCGGACTTCTCTTCCACCAGGGCCACGTCGTGGCCGGATCGCTGCAGGTGGATGGCGAGCTCGAAGCCCACCGTACCGGCACCAACAATGACGATCTGCACCCCGCCTCCTCGGCAGCGGTTCTGGACATTTCGCCCCGGAAAGCCCGGAACCCGACGGCGGGCATTGTAAGTAGAGCGGCGCGTGGCCACCAGGGGAATTTATCCGCCGGAATGCATGGGGAGGGGTGCGAGGAGCTTACCTCCTGGGTTATCTTGTCTGGGAATTTTCGCGGAGGATGATTCATGTCGAAACGATTGAAGCCTCGGGCGGTCATCGCGTTGCTGGTCCTGGCCATCGCGGTGGCCGGATGCGGCGGCGAGGATGCC
This sequence comes from uncultured bacterium, assembly GCA_964399495.1. Taxonomy (GTDB): domain Bacteria; phylum Krumholzibacteriota; class Krumholzibacteriia; order JACNKJ01; family JACNKJ01; genus CAYNQX01. Next base: position 31,614 of record CAYNQX010000016.1, on the reverse strand, counting down.
GACAAGACGGAGAGTGACGAGATGAGCAACGATGCCTCGCTGGCCATCGAGAAACTGCTGGAGGGCCCGGGCGAAGGGCGCGAGGTGGTCACCACCGCCAGCGGCCTGAGCTACGTGGAGCTGAGCGCCGGAGAGGGCGAATCGCCCCAGCCCGGTCAGACCTGCTCGACCCACGCCACCCTCTGGCTGCTGGACGGCACGAAGGTCTGGAGTTCGCGTGACGGCGGCGACGCCTTCGACTTCGTCCTCGGCGGCGGCGGCGTGATCGCCGGTTGGGACGAGGGCGTCTCCACCATGCTGCCCGGCGGCACGAGGCGGCTGGCCGTGCCCTCGGAGCTGGGCTACGGATCGGCGGGCCGCGCCCCGATTCCCCCCGACGCCACCCTGATCTTCGAGATCGAACTGCTGGCGGTGAAATAGGAGTGGCCATGGCTCAGCGACCCATCGTCGAGATCACGCGCGTGCTCAGCTTCGCGGCGGCGCACCGCCTCTACAATCCGGAATGGCCGGACGAGAAGAACCGGGAGGTCTTCGGCCTCTGCAACAACTTCTACGGGCACGGCCACGACTACGAGGTGCGGGTGACCCTGCGCGGGCCGGCCGATCCCGAGACCGGCATGATCGTCAACCTGAACGAGGTGGACCGGATCACGCGTTCCGAGATAGTGAAGAAGTGCGACCACAAGCACCTCAACCACGACGTCGACTTTCTGCGCGGCGTGAACCCCACCACCGAGAACCTGGCCGTGGCCTTCTGGGAGCGTCTCGCGCCCCACTTCGGGGAGCTGCTCACCGAGATCCGCGTGCAGGAGAACCCGCGCAACTGGTGCATCTACCGCGGCGAGAAGGAGTGAGCATGGAAAAGGAGATCCGCTCGATCCTGGAGCACATCGGCGAGGATCCCGATCGCGAGGGGCTCAGGGACACGCCCGACCGCGTGCATCGCGCCTACCACAACCTCACCCGCGGTTACCGCATGGACCCGGCCACGGTGGTCGGCAAGGCGATCTTTCACGAGAAGTACGACGAGATGGTCGTGGTGCGGGACATCGATTTCTACAGCCTCTGCGAACACCACCTGCTCCCTTTCTACGGCAAGGCGCACGTGGCCTACGTGCCCGACGGCAAGATCGTGGGACTCAGCAAGATCCCGCGACTGGTGGACGTGTTCGCCCGCCGGCTCCAGGTGCAGGAGCGGATGACCCAGCAGATCGCCGAGACCCTCGTGGAGCAGCTCGCCCCTCAGGGCGTGGCCGTGGTGGTGGAGGGCTTCCACATGTGCATGGCCATGCGGGGCGTCGAGAAGCGCAACGCCTGGATGACCACCAGCGCCATGCGGGGAATCTTCGAATCCAATCCCCGGACCCGGGAGGAATTCCTCGTCCTGATCCGCGGCATCAGCCAGCGAACCTAGGCCGGAGCCCCGGAGCGGTATTTCCGGCGAAAGCACTGGATGTTCCTGTCCATAGGAGCTTATATCGCTGCCATGTCCCACCGAAACGACAGCCCATGCGCCCTGATCACCGGAGGCAGCGCCGGAATCGGCAGGGCCCTTGCATCCGCGTTGGGGGATGAAGGGTATCGAGTCGCCATCTGCGGGCGTCACGAGGAGCGACTGGCGGAGGCCGTGGCCGAAACCGGGGCGTCCCTCGAACTCGTCTGCGACCTGCGCGACCCGAAGGCGGTGGAGGCGGCTTTCTCCTTGTTGGAAAAGGAGTTCGGTCGCCTCGATCTGCTGGTGAACAACGCCGGCGTGGGCCGATTCCTCTCCGTCGAGGACACGGAGGAGGCCGACTGGGAGGCGATGATCGGCACCAATCTCACCGGTACCTGGCGGGTGACCCGAAGGGCGCTCCCGCTGCTGCTGGCCGGTAAGGCGGGAGCGATCCTGAACGTCATCTCGGTCGCGGGGCGGAAGGCCTTTCCGGGCAGCAGCGCCTACTGCGCGAGCAAGTTCGGAATGCTGGGCCTCGCCGAGTCGATCCGGGAGGAGTATCGGGGGCGCGGGCTGCGGGTGATCAACCTGCTGCCGGGCGCCGTGGACACGCCCTTCTGGGACGGCATCGACGGGGAGTGGGACCGGAGCCGGATGCTCCGTCCCGAGACGGTGGCCGAGGCCGCTCTGGGGGCGCTGCGGCTCCCCCCCGAGGCGCTGGCCGAGGAGATCGTTCTGGGACCGGCCGGTGGGGCGCTTTAAACGTCCTTCACCGGTGGCGGACCGGGAACGCAGTTGCTAGTTTAGCCGGGATGTGGCGGACCGTCGCTGTCCGGTTCCCCGACTTTCCGGGGGCCAGGAGGAGAGGCGACGTCAGCCGCCGCGAAATTGGCCGGCCCGCATCGGAGCCGGCGCGAGGGGGCGAAGCTTTCAGGCCATGGCTTCCAACGACATCATCATCGGAATCGTGGGCAGTGGCGGCGACGGCGTCATCACGGCGGGCGAGTTCATCGTCTCCGCCGTCTCGAACGAAGGGCTCTACTCCTTCCTGCTGAAAAGCTACGGTCCTCAGATCCGCGGCGGCGAGTCGTCCTGCCGGGTGAGGGTCTCCCAGAATCCCGTGCAGTCCCAGGGCGACGAGCTCGACGCGCTCGTCGTGCTCAGCTGGGCCGACTTCATCAAGTTCGAGCACGAGATCGACATCCATGGCGCCACGGCCATCGTCCACGACGAGGACGATCCCATGCCGGAGGAGCACGCCGCCCGCTGGGCCGATCGCCCCACCTACAGCATCCCCTTCAAGCGCCTGGCGAAGGAGGAGATGCAGACGGTCCTCACCAAGAACATCATCATGCTCGGCTCCCTCATCGAGCTCTTCGGTCTTCCCGACAAGGGGATCCGCCACGCCATCGAGAAGAAGTTCGAGAAGAAGTCGGCGGGCGTCGTGTCGAAGAACCTCGAGGCCCTCGACTGCGGCAAGAACTACGTCGCCGAGAACATCACGAAGAAGGACGACTACTTCCTCGAGTTCACGCAGAGCGAGCCCAAGCTGGTGATGGAGGGCAACGCCGCCATCGCCTTAGGCGCCACCGTCGCGGGCTGTCGCTTCTTCGCCGGCTATCCCATCACCCCCGCGAGCGAGGTGATGCACTGGATGGCGCATCACCTGCCCGCCGTCGGCGGCACCGTGGTGCAGGCCGAGGACGAGATCTCCGCCGCCGGCATGGTGGTGGGAGCCTCCTTCGGCGGCGAGAAGGCCATGACCGCCACCAGCGGCCCCGGCTTCACGCTGAAGAGCGAGATCATGGGCCTGGCCGCCATGGCCGAGGTGCCCATGGTGATCGTGGACGTCCAGCGCGGCGGCCCGAGCACCGGCATCCCCACGAAGAACGAGCAGAGCGACCTGATGCAGGCCGTCTACGGCAGCCACGGCGACAGTCCGCGCGTGGTGATCGCGCCGACCGACGTGGAGGACTGCTTCGACACCGCGGTCCAGGCCTTCGGCATCGCCGAGGAGTTCCAGATCCCCGTGGTGCTGCTCTCCGATCAGTTCATCGGCCAGCGCAAGGAGACGGTGCGTCCCTTCGACGTGAGCCGTCGCAAGGTCTACGACCGCATCGCGCCCACGGCCGAGGAGCTGGTGGACTACAAGCGCTACCGCCTCGACACCGATACCGGCATCTCGCCGATGTCGGCCCCGGGCATGGCCGGCGGCCAGTATCCCGCGGGCGGCATCGAGCACACCGAGGTGGGCGATCCCACCAGCCGCGTCGACCTGCACGTCGACATGACCGAGAAGCGCTACCGCAAGTACAAGCACATCGTCAGCAAGTACAGCTTCGTGCGCCGCTACGGCGACGAGGACGCCGAGGTGGGCATCCTCGGATGGGGCTCGACCAAGGGCGTCATCAAGGAGGCCGTCGCGAAGCTGCGGGACGAGGGTCACAAGGTGGGGGCGATGATCCCTCAGCTCCTCCACCCCTTCCCCGCGGAGGCCTTCGACGACTTCCTCGGCGGCAAGAAGAAACTGGTGGTGGCGGAGCTCAGCTTCCGCGGCCAGTTCCTGCAGTTCATCCGCTCCCGTTGCGAGATCGACGCGGAGCTTCATCACATCGCCCGGGTCGGCGGGAGGCCTTTCTCCGTGCGCGAGCTTTACGACGCTCTCAAGGAGGTCGTCTGATGGCCGTCGATGCCAACAAGAAGAACCCCTCGCAGGATGAGAAAAAGTTCAAGGTCGCCGACTACAAGCGCGACCTGAAGCCGGTCTGGTGCACCGGCTGCGGCGACTTCGGCGTGCTGCAGGCCGTCTACCGCGCGCTGAACGAGCAGGACATCGAGCCCGAGAACGTGGGCGTGATCTCCGGCATCGGCTGCTCCTCGCGCCTGCCCGGCTACGTGAACGCCTACGGCTTCAACTCCGTCCACGGTCGCGCGCTGCCGATCGCCCAGGGCCTGAAGCTGGCGCGGCCGGACGTCACCGTGCTGGCCGTCGGCGGCGACGGCGACGGCATCTCCATCGGCATGGGTCACTTTCCCCACGCGGCGAGGCGCAACGTGGACATGACCTACATCATGATGGACAACTTCATCTACGGCCTCACCAAGGGTCAGGTCTCGCCCACCACGCCCAAGGGCGACGTCACGGTGAGCACGCCCTACGCCTCGGTCGATTCGCCGCTGGATCCCGTGAAGCTGGCGCTCTCCTTCAACGTGTCCTTCATCGCCCGCGCCTTCGCCGGCGACCTGAAGCACATGACGCAGATGGTGAAGCAGGCCATCGAGCACCGCGGCTTCTCCTTCGTGCACGCGGTCAGCCCCTGCCCGACCTTCCGCGGCATGAACGAGTTCAAGCGCGTGCGCGGTTCGGTGAACTACGTGGAGCCCACGGACGACGAGCTCGCCAGCAAGGCCGCGGCCTTCGCGCGCGAGGAGGAGTTCGCGGGTCAGATCAACCTGGGCCTGCTCTACAAGGCCCGTCGCGGCACCTACGACGAGGAGTCCGACGCGGTCAAGGATCGCTCGCGGGCCAGCCGCGGTCGGGAGCCCTCCATGCAGGAGCTGCTGGATACCTTCCGGCCTTAAGGGCTCGCTCACAGGATACCCGGCGGAAGCGCTCCCTCGCTTCGAGCATCCATGAGAAAGGGCCGGGATCCATCGGATCCCGGCCCCTTCTTTGTCGCGATCGTAAGGCGTTCGGTCGACCGGTCTAGTGCGGCGTGGCCTCGATCGAGTTCTTCACCAGCGCGTTGAAGTAGCGCGGGTTGTGAACACCGAGGCTGCGGTCCTCCACGAGTCCGATCCAGTTGAAGAAGGCGCGCGCGTGGTCGGCGTCGTGGGTGCCCACCACCGGATGCCACTCCGCATCTTCCTCGTCATACTCGATGACGCCCAGCATCTCCAGGCTGAAGCGCAGCGTTTCGAGGTCGGCCTCCATCTCGGTCTGGACACCGTTGTAGTCGAAGTCCTCGAGGGTGCCGTGACAGTCGACGCAGGATCCGAGGCTGGCCTCCCAGGTATGACCGCCGGTGCCCTCGGCGTACTCATCCATGTGGCAGTCCACGCAGGTCAGGCTCTTGTGCGGGTAGCTGCCCGCCAGATCCGGATAGGCGATGGTGCCGGCGATCTCGGCCATGCCCAAACCTTCCATCACGTTGGCCTGGGGACCGTGGTGGGGACCCCAGTACGGATAGGCGATGTAGAAGGTCTCCTCGCCCGGATTCGTGATGGCGGGTTCGGCGCGGCGCGTCTGGTGGCAGTAGGCGCACATGTTGCTGTTGTCGCCGAGGTCCACGCTGGTGCCGCCGTAGTCCTCGTCGAACTCCCAGGCCACGGCGTCGGTGAGCCGGAGCGCGTAGTCGTCCTCCTCGAAGGTGTCGTGGATACCGTGGCAGGTGCCGCAGTTGATCGGCGAGGGGTTGGTGAAGTCGGCGTCCACGCCGCCGGTGTTCATGGTCTCCACGAAGCCCTCATGGCTGTGACAGCGTGCGCAGGAGGCGCGTCCCCCCGCGTAGTCCACGTTCTCGCCGACCGCGTGACCCGAACGGTCGTACTGCAGGCTGATCGAGTTCTGGGCGTCCGTGCCGTGGCAGGCCAAGCAGGTGACATTTCCGTCGACGCCATCGGTGCCGTCGGTGCCATCATTGCCGGCGGGTCCGGTGGGCCCCGTGTCTCCCTTGCAGCCGATCATGGCCAGCAGGGGAATCAATGCAATTACCAGGATGATCCAGCGGGCTTTCATTTCCGTCCTCCTTACGGGTTCCCGTGCGATAGGAGAGTGCTACGGGCATGTCATGCACTCGTCACATGACCTATTGTGGGAAATTCGGACATTCTTAGCAAGATTAAGGCGAGCAAGGCTGTCCTTGTTTCGATAATTGGCAACTCTATGATATTATTGCAGATCCTGGAAACCAGTCAGTCCGAAAAAGAGATCTCGTCGGGCAGCTCGTTGACGTCGTCGTCCTGGTAGGGGAAGTGCCGGGCGAGCTGCTCGCCCACCCACTCGATGCCGGCGGCCATGCCGTCGCCGAAGCGGTCGTCGGCGAAGTGCTCGGCCATGCGGGCCACCACGTCCTCCCAGAAACCCTCACCGACCTTCTGGTGAAGTTCCTCGTCGCCCAGCACCGTGAAGCGGTGGGAGCGCGTGGCCAGGTAGAAGAGCACGCCGTTGCGCGCCTCGGTGGCGTGCATGCCGAGCTCGGCGAAGAGCTGGCGGGCGCGCTGGTAGGGGTCGCCCTCGGCCGGTGCCTTTTTCGGGATGTCGCGCTCCACGTGAAGTCGGATCTCGCCGCTGGTCTTGAGCTCGGCCTGCCGGATCGCTTCCACGATGAGCTTCTGCTCGGCTTCGCTGAAGAACTTGCGGGGCCTGTCGCTGCGCTTGCTCATGCTACCAACCTCCACTGGCGCCGCCGCCACCTGAGAATCCGCCGCCGCCGCTGAATCCGCCGCCACCACCGAAGCCGCCGCCGCCGAAACCGCCACCGCGCCGTCCGCCGAGGGCGGAGCCGATGATGAAGGGGGCCAGCCAGCGTCGCCGTCCGTAGCGGCCGCCGCCGCCGAACAGCACGATCAGCATCACGATGATGGGCGCCAGGGGGAAGCCGCCGTCCTCGTCGCCGCGTTTCCGCCTCGTCTGCGGCACCTGGCCGGCGGCGAGCGGGTCGTCGGGGGCCACGGCCTGGGCCACCCGTATCATCACCAGTTCGAAACGCGCCGCCGCCGGATCGGAGGGCACCTGCATCATCTCGCGGAGGATCCGCGAGGCCTTCACGTCGGGCAGGTTCTCCTCGAGCCCGTAGCCCACCTCGATGCGGCTCTTGCCCTGGCGCGGATAGACGAGAAAGAGCACGCCGCGATGGGTGTCGGTGTTTCCCAGCCCCCAGTGCTCGTAGATGCGCGCGGCGGTGTCCGCCAGGTCGCCCTGGAGTTCCGGCAGCGCGGCCATGACGAACTGGATGCCCGTGCGCTGCTCGAAGCCCTCGAGAGCCGCCGTCAGCCGACGGGCATCGCCGCCGCTCACCAGCCCCACCTGGTCGTGGAAGTGCTTGGCGGGGGCGGGCGGCAACGTCTCCGCCCACGCTGTTGTCAAGAGGGTCGCCAAGAGGGCCACCAGGATTACCAGCCGTATCGATCTCATAGGGTCCTCTCCTGATAGCGTGTGAGTTCAGACATGGGCGCGCCTCTTGAGAATCCGCCACCGCGCGAAGGTGCCGATGACGATCGCCAGGATCAGGCCGACCAGCCCCCAGGTCTTGACGCGACTCCACATGGCCGCCCTCGCGGCGAGTCGCCGCCGCTCCGCCTCGAGCCGCACGCTCTCCTCGCTCAGCTCGGCGGCGAGGGGGTCGCCCGGCGCCACCTTGCCGACGAGTGCGGCCAGCCTGCGGTGCAGCGCCACCTCGACCGCGTCGCCATCGATCCGGCGCAGGCGCTCGAGCATGCCGCCAGAGTGCATCTTGCCCCGCAGCTCGCCGCCGAGGTTGAGGGCCAGCACCTTGCGGCCGTGGATGACGACCAGCGCCTCCCGCGGATCGGGGGACCCACCCTCCCGCAGGCGTCCGAACGCCTCGCGGGCCTCGGCGAGTGGGATGTCGCCCTCGCCGCCCAGCAGGGCCACGCCCACCCGGACCCCAGTGCGCGACTCCAACCCGCGAAGATCCTCGGCCAGCTCCACCGCGTAGTCGGGCGGGAGCGCGTTCGCCTCGTCGAGCACGTGGTGGGCCCGCGCCATGCCCGGCGCGAGGAGCGCGCAGAGCAGGGCGGCGAGGGCCGCGCGTCGAATCGTCGATCCGATCGCGTTCACCTAGAACTCCACGTCCGGCGCCTGCTCGGCGCCCGCCTCGGCCTCGAAGTAGGGCCGCTTCTCGAAGCCGAACAGGCCGGCCAGGATGTTGCCGGGGAAGCGGCGGATCGCGGTGTTGAAGTCGCGGGTGAGGTCGTTGAATCGACGGCGCTCGACGGCGATGCGGTTCTCCGTGCCCTCGAGCTGGGCCTGCAGGTCCAGGAAGCCCTGGTTGGCCTTCAGGTCGGGGTACTTCTCCATCACCACCATCAGCTTGCCGAGGGCCGCGCCGAGCTGGCCCTGGGCCGCCTGGAACTTACCGAGCAACGCCGGATCGTTCAGGGTCTCGGGGGTGATCTGCGCCGAGATCTGCGTGGCCTTGGCGCGGGCCTCGGTGACCGCCTGGAAGGTCTCCTTTTCGTGGGCGGCGTAGCCCTTCACCGTCTCGACCAGGTTGGGGATGAGATCCGCCCGCCTCTGGTAGACGTTCTCCACGTTGCCCCACTGGCCCTCCACGGCCTCCTCGAGGCCCACGAAGCTGTTGTATCGGCCCATGAAGGAGCCGAAGACGATCACGACCAGCAGCACGACGACGATCAGCGCGATGAGTCCCTTTTTCATGCCTTCTCCTCGAAATGGGGGAATTCGCGGTTGGGAACGAAGCCCTCTACAGGCCGGAGGTGATTCTATTCTAAGGCCTTCCGCCTGTCATGGGTGTTCCCCGAAAAAAAACGGAGCAAACTTCTGTAATCTGCTCCGCTCGGACGTCTTTCTATACAGACTGCCTACTCCATCCAAGGCGGTCTGCGTCGTGGGGACGGGAAACCGTCCCCTTTTTTCATGCCCCCCGGTGTAGCCGGCCGAGGAAGCGGCGCCCCCTGGCCTGAAGATCATCCACGATCGCCACCAGGGCCGGAATCATGAACAGGGTCAGCACGGTCGCGAAGGCCAGCCCCCAGATCATGCTCACGGCCATCGGCACCATGATCCTCGTGGCGCCGGTGCTGGCGTAGGTGAGCGAGGACAGGCCCACGATCGTCGTCACCGTGGTCAGCAGGATCGGCCGCATGCGGATGACGCCCGATCGCGTGATCGAGAGCCACCTGCCCACGCCCCGCCCGCGGGACTTGTTGATGAAGTCCACCATCACCAGCGAGTTGTTCACCACCAGGCCCATCAGCGAGATGATGCCGGTCATGGCGGGAATCGTGAAGTTGTAGCCCATCACCAGCAGGCCGATCACGACGCCGATGAAGCTGAAGGGCACGGTGAACAGCACGATGAACGGCTGGATGACCGAGTTGAACTGCGTGGCCAGTATCATGAAGATCGCCAGCATCGCCACCGGCACGAGCAGGGCGAGGGAACGGAAGCTCTCGGCCGTGCGCTCGAACTCGCCGCCGAAGTCGAGGTGGTAGCCGGGGTGGTCCAGTGAGAAGTTCTCGAACTTCTCCTGGATGATCCGGTTCACCGCCGTGCTCGTCTGCCCCGCCTCGAGATCGGCGGTGATGGTGATGGCCCGCTCCCGCTCGAAGTGGCGGATCACCGTGAAGTTGTTCTCCCGGCTGAAGCTCGCCAGGCCGGTCAGCGGCACCAACCCCGCGGGCGTGGCCATCTTGAGGCGGGAGAGCGTGTCGAGGTCCTTGCGGTGTTCGTCGTCCAGGCGCACGATCACCGCGCGGTCCTCGCCGTCGGGATCGGTGTACTGGGTGGCCTCGAGGCCCTGGAAGGCCACGTTGATCGTGAGCGCCACGTCGGCGTTGGCCAGGCCGAGGGCGGCGGTGCGCTCCTCGTCGACGTCGATGCGGAACTCCCGCGTGCTGCGGTCGAAGTCGTCGGTGATGTCCACCACGCCCTCGATGCGCGCCAGCTCGTCCATGACCGTCTGTCCCAGCTCCTCCAGCACCTCGAAACGTGGCCCGAGCACGTGGATCTCCACCGGCTTGCCGGTGGGGGGACCCGAGTCGGGGCGCGTGAGCTGGTAGTTCAGGATGCCGGGCACCTGGGCCATGGCCTCGCGCAGCGCGTCCATGATGTCCGCGTCGCTGCGGTCGCGGTCGGCGGCCGAGACGAGATCGAGATTGAGCTCGGCCCTCTGCGCGCCGCGCACGTACTGGTAGTTGACGATCTGGTAGCCCACCGAGCTGACGATGCCGTCGAGCTCCTCGTCCGCCACGTTCGCGTGGACCAGGGCCTCCACGCGCTCGACCATGCGCTCCGTTTCGTCCAGCGGCGTGCCGGCCGGCAGCTCGAAGCGCAGGGCGACGGCGTCGAAGTCCTCCTCGGGGAACATCTGCACCGGCACCTTGCCCAGCAGTCCGATGCTGAAGGCGGCCAGCACGATCACGCTCAGCACCGCCAGGTAGCGCCAGCGCAGCGTGAACAGGAGCTGCTTGCGATAGACCCGCTCGAGCACGCGCTGGGCGGGATTCTTGGGCTTCACGCGATAGCCGCCGAACAGGCCGTTCTCGTCGCGCTTGCGCTCGAGTTCCTGGGGCAGCGCATCGTCACCCTTGTCGGCGGCGATCTTGGTCTTCAGGCCCAGGCGGCGACGGATCGACGCGTAGAACTCGTTCAGCTCGAAGGAGTGGCTGGGCAGGATGATCAGCGCTTCCACGAGGCTCGCGAGCAGGGCGAAGGCGACGGTTTTCGGGATGGCGCTCATGAACTTGCCGATCATGCCGGTCATGAGCAGCAGGGGCAGGAAGCCGGCGATGGTGGTCATCACCGCGCTGGTGACGGGCGCCATCACCTCCTTGGTGCCGCGGATCGCCGCCGCGCGGGGCGGGAAGCCGAGCTCGATGTAGCGCTGGATGTTGTCGATCACCACGATCGCGTCGTCCACGATCATGCCCAGGGCCATGATCAGCGCGAACAGGGTGAGCATGTTGATGCTCATGCCCGCCACGCTCATGAACAGGAAGCCGGTGAGGAAGGTGAAGGGGATGCCGATCAGCACCAGCAGGGCGTTGGTCCAGCCCAGGAAGAAGAACAGCACCACGCCCACCAGCAGGCCGGTGAGCCAGGCGTTGTTCGTCATCACGCCGAGGCGTTCCTCCACCAGCTCGGCGGTGTCGACGCGCACCTCCACGTTCACGGGAATCGGCAGCGTGTCGTTGTAGCGGTTCACGATCTCGTGGATCGCCCGGCTGATGTCGATGAGGTTGCCGTCTTCCTTCTTGTAGACGGTCAGGTTGCCCGCCCGCTCGCCGTTGAGGCGAATCGCCGAGCGCCGCTCCTCGGGGGCCAGCTCGACCGTGGCCACCTGGGAAAGGCGCAGGGGCGCGGCGACGCCCGCGCTGCGCACGATGGTGTTGGCGATTTCGTCCAGGTCGCGGTACTTGCCGAGCACGCGCAGGGAGTACTCGCTTTCGGCGAGCTCCGAATAGCCGCCGGGCATGTCGAGGTTGCGACGGGAGAGGGCCGCCACGATCTCGCCCAGGGAGACGCCGTGGTGGTCGAGCAGGTCGGGATCCACGTTCACGTGGACCTCCGTCTCGCGCAGGCCGTCGATATCCACGCCCTTCACGCCGGAGATCTCCATGATCTCCTTCTCGAGATCCTCGGCCACCTCGAGCAGCACCGCCATCTCCGCCTCGCCGCCGATCGTCACGAAGCAGACCGGCTGGATCACCGAGGCGTCCAGTTCGAGGAAGGAGGGCTCGTTCGCCTCCTCCGGCAGGTCGGGGATGTTGTTCACCGTCGACTGCAGGTCGAGCATGAACTTGTCGAGGTCGGTGCCCTCGTCGATGAACAGGTTCACCACGGAGATCGACTGCTGCGACGTGCTGACGACGTCGTCCAGCCCGTCGAGCTCGGCCACGGCCTCCTCGACCTTGTTGGTGATCTGCTGCTCCACCTCCTGGGGCGAGGCCCCGGGATAGGAGATCATCACGAAGGCCTCGTTGAGGTTGGCGTTGGGGAAAAACTCCCTGGGCATGTCCCGGTAGAGGCTGATGCCCAGCACCACCAGGATGAGAAAGATCATGTTGACCAGGATCTTCCGATCCACCGAGAAGCGCGCGAGGTTCATGACAGCTCCTAGTTCTTGATCTCGACGGCCAGGCCGTCACGAACGCTCCACTGGCCCTTCACGATGAGCTGATCGCCCGCGGCGACGCCGGAGAGCACGAGCACGCGGTCTCCGTCACGCCGACCCAGGGTCACCGCGCGGCGCGCGGCGCGACCGTCCTCGACGACGAAGAGCACCGGCTTGCCGTACTGCTCGACGACCGCGGTCTCGGGCACCGCGATGACGCCGGGCAGGGTCTCCACGACCACCTCGGCCCGCGCCGCCATGCCCGAGAGGATGCGCCCCTCGGGGTTCTCCACCTCGATCTCCACCTCGTAGCTGCGGGTGGCCGGGTGGCTGCGCACGCCCACGGTCTTCACGCGGCCCGGAAAGGCGACCTCGCCCAGCGCGGGCAGGGTGACCGTCGCCGGCATGCCGGGCGACAGCCGGACGGCGTCCCGCTCGCCCACTCCGCCCCGGATCACGATGCCGGACAGGTCGACCACGGCGGCCACCGGCATGCCGGGGGCGATCTGCTCGTGGACGTCCACGCCCTTGAAGGCGAGGCGGCCGGCGAAGGGGGCGCGGATCTCCGCGTCCTCCAGCATGAGCTCGGCCTGGGTCAGGCCGGCCCGGGCGCCCAGCAGGCCGCTCTCCGCCTGGAGCTTCCTCAGTTCGATACCCTCGAACTCCGCGTCGCTGATGCGGCCGCGCTCCTTCAGTTCCCTGCTGCGGTCGAGCTCCCGCTCGGCCTGACGCAGCGCCGATTCCCCGGCCAGCACGCCGGCCTTGGCCTGCTCCACGCCGGCTCGGTACGGGCGGGCGTCGACGGCGAGGATCAGATCGCCCTCGGCGAGCCGGTCGCCGGGTTCGACGTCGAAGCGCTCCACCTCGCCGGCCAGGCTGGCGACGATCTCCACCTCGCGCCGGGCTTCCGTGCCGCCGCTCAGGCGCACGCCGACGCTGAAGGGTTCCTCCGCCAGGGTGATCGCGTGCACGGGAGCCGCGAACTCGGTGGCGGGGGCCGTCTCGGCCTCGGCCTCGGCGGACTCCTCCCGGGCGCAGCCGGCCGCCAGGGCGAGGGCGGTCGCCGCCAGGAGCAGGAGGGAAATCGGACCCAGGGCGGCCCGCGGTAGAATCGATTCACGCGGCATCAGCTACTCCTCTTCATCGATGACGCCCGCCCCCGCCTCGCCAAGGAGGCTTTCGAGGGCGGCCAGGGCGCCGTAGTAGTCGTATCGGGCACTCACCTCGGCCGCGCGGGCGGCGGTGGTGGCGGTCTGCACGTCGATCAGATCGAACTCGGACACGTGGCCGAGCTCGTAGCGGTCGCGCATGAGCGCGTAGGTTTCCTCGGCCTGGTCTCGCGCGGCCGTCATGTGGAGGCGGCTCTCCGCCGCGAACTTCACGCCATGCCACGCGGCGGCCATGGCCATGCGCAGCCGGTCGCGCGCGTCGTCCACTTCGTAGTGCGCGCGGCGCGCGTTGGCCGCCGCTTCGCGGTAGCCGGTCAGGCGCGAGGGCAGGTCGAACACCGGCACGTTCACCATGGCCGTGGCGCTCCAGGAGCGGTAGTCGTCGAGGGCGGCCGTGTCGTTGTCGCGCCAGCCGTAGTTGAAGGCGAAGTGCAGGCTGGGCGTCAGTCCGGAGAGGCCCAGGAGCTTGCCCGCGGCGGCGGTGTCCAGGACCGCGTCGAGGGCCCGCGCCTGGGGGCTGCCCCGGAGAGCCTGTTCGATGAGCGCTTCGAGATCGCGATCGCCGTGCTTGCCGGCGCCGGAGAGGAAGTCGTCCGGCAGCGGGGCGGGGGCGAGCGAGGTGCCGAGAGGACGGCCCGTGATCCGGTTCATCTCCATCTCGGCCAGGGCCAGGCCGCTTCGCGCGGCCGCGAGATCGCGCCGGGCCTGGGCGGCCACCACCTGCCAGAGCAGGCGGTCGGAGCGGCTGATGAGCCCCAGCTCCTCGCGCTCGGCGGCCAGCAGGTCGCGATTCTCGGCGCCGGCCAGAGCCTCTTCCGCCACTCGGATCAGTTCGTGGGCGGCCAGGAGCCCCAGGTAGGCCTGGCGCACGCCGAGGATCAGGCTCTCTCGCCCGCCCTCGTAGGCGTGCCGGCTCGACCGCTCCCCGGCCAGCGCGAGCTTGTGTCCGCCGATCAGGTGCAGGTTGAGGGGGAACTCCTGATTCAGCGTGAAGCTGCTGCGGTAGGTGTCGCGATAGAGGAAGGGATCGATCTCGATCCCGCCGAGCTGGTCCATGCCGGGGAGGCCGGACTGAGCCAGGCCCTCGAACATCGCGGTCATGCCCACCTGGGCCTGGTTGGCCTGTTCCAGGCTCTCGTCGTCCACCCGGGTGACGGAGCTGGTGAAGGCGCCGGACGGGAGAAAGGCGAGGGCGCTGCCGCGGCTGTGCCAGCGGCTGGCCTCCAGGGCGGCCGCCTGCCCCTTGAGCGCCGCGTTGTTCTCGAGAGCGAGCCGAAGCTCGCCGTCGATACCGATGGGTAACGGCGTCTCGGCGGCCTCTGCGGGGGCCATCGCAACGATCGACAGGGCGACGATCAGCCATCCCAGGTTCCTATTCATCGCTTGAACGCTCCTTCCGGCCACTGCTTGATGCGCTTGACCCTGCGCTGGAGTCGGTTCATCCAGGACAGCTCCATGTCCACGAGGTCGACGTAGTACTCGACGATCGCATCCGCGGTGATGGGGTGTTCGCAGTTGTCGTGATCCTCCGTATGGGAATCGAGCAACTTCCGGATCTCCCGCATCTGGGCCTTCCGCTTCTCGAGCGCCTCGAGAATCGTCTCCTTCTCGAGGAGGTGGGCGAAGCCGATCCCCCAGAGCAGGGGGAAATGGGGCTTCGTCACCTCGTCGATGGCCCTCCGGGTCAGCTCCTTGAAGGTGTTCACTCCTTCGGGCGTGATTCCGTAGATGTTCCGGTTGGGGTGGCTGTCGCCGCTCTCGGTGCGCACCGTCAGCAGGCCCTTGGCCTCGAGCCGCGCCAGCCCCTTGTAGACGCCCTGGGTGGAGACTCCCACCCACTCCTTCATGGAGCGATGGTCGATCTCCTGGAGAATGTCGTAGCCGTGGCGCTCGCACTCCATGAGCAGGCCCAGCAGCACGAGATCGATCTTGGACATGGATACCTCCGTGACTGTGCTACAGAGTAATAGGCAACGGTTCATTAGTCAATGGTAGAATAGTAAACGGTGGAACTTCCTGGAATCCGGGGTCGCGAATTTAGGTGACAGGGCCGGGATCCCTTGCCATTCTGGTTCCCGAGCGGGAGTCGGCGACCCCTTTCGGGGCGCGGGTGGACCTCCGTCAACATGATGAACAGCATGAGGAGGCTACGTGTCCGCCGGTGATGCGCCGATCCGGATCCAGGTCGTCAGCGACGTCGGGAAGGTCCGGAAAGAGAATCAGGACGCCTACTTCATCGGGCCCCACCCTGCCGAGCAGGTCGGGAGCCATGGTGTTCTCATTCTCGTCGCCGACGGCATGGGCGGCCACGCGGCCGGCAGCGTGGCGAGCACGCTGGCCGTGGAGACCGTGTTCTCCACCTACTACACGGAGGTCATCGGCCGGAACGAGGACCCCTCTCCCGCCCTCCGGCGCGCCTTCCAGTCCGCCAATCTCGCGATCCTCGAGGCCGGCCGCCGCGACCACAGGCACTTCGGCATGGGCACCACCTGCAGCGGACTGCTCATCCGCGGCTCGGAGGCCTGGGTGTGTCACGTGGGCGACAGCCGTATCTACCGCTTCCGCGCGGGAGTCCTGGACCGCCTGACTCGCGACCACACCCTGCTCCAGCGGATGCTCGACCGGGGCGAGGTGGAGGAGCAGGAGGCGGGCAAGCTCGCCGTGCGACATATTCTCGTGCGCGCCATGGGCAGCCTGGAGCGGGTCGAGCTCGACTGCAGCGCCGCGCCCTTCGCCCTCGAGCCCGGCGACCGTTTCCTGCTGACCAGCGACGGCATCCACGACCTGCTCGAGGAGTCCGTGCTCGTGCGGGCCCTTTCCGAGAACGACGACGCCGAGGCGCTTCGCATCCTGGCCGAGGCTTCCGACGACGCGGGGGCGCCGGACAACGTCACCGCCATCGCGGTCACCTGGACGGGAGAGGGCGCCGAGGAGGACGGCAATGAGTGAGGAGACCGGAAAGCCGGCGCGTCCGGTCTACCACTGCAGCATCTGCAGCAGGCCTCTCTCCTGGGACGGCGGCCGCCTCCGCCTGGTGTGCAAGGATCCCGACTGCCACGGCGACCGTCCGCGCCCCGCCCCGATCCACGTGCGCGAAGGGGACGAACACGACCGCGTCGCCCTGGTGAACGTGAGCAAGCGCTTCTTCGGCAGCTCGCACATCCACGCTTTCGGCGAGGTGTTTCCCCTGGCCAAGTGCCCCTTCCTGGTGGTGGAGTTCGACGACGAGCGCGCCGGATTCCTCTCCTATGCCCTCCACTTTCCGAAACAGGAAGAGGCGGCGGTGGTGCTGATGGTCGTGCTGCCCAAGTTCCAGGGCCGCGGCGTGGGCCACGCGCTGCAGGGCGCCTTCGAGGCGGTGTGCCGGCCCGACGAGATCCGGCGCATGCACATTTCCACGACCAACGACAACATTCCCGGCCTCTACTTCTATCAGCGTCTCGGCTACCAGCTCTTCGACATCGACCTCGGCGCCGCCGCCGAGGCCATGGCCGAACACGGCGACGAGGGGATGAGCGGTTTCGGCGGCATCCCGATCCGCGACGAGATCCACCTGGTGAAGGATATCGAGCGGGTGATGGATCAGGAATCCTGATCTCCGATTCCCGACGACGGCCTCCGGAATCCGGAGATTCCCCGCCACCCGCCGCGGTTCATTGGTGGAGTAACTCCCATTAAATCAACACCATGCATGGCTCAGGGCCGGGGCACGCCCCTTGCGGCAGCCGGGGGGAAACGTCCCCATCCACCCCGATCCGGAGGAATGCCATGTCTCATCGCCCCTGTTACCGAAACCGGCTCTTCGCCGCCCTGGTCTTCGTCCTGCTGACGATGGCCGGAGCCGCCTCCGCCCAGCACGCCGATTGGATCTCCCTCGACAGCGCGGGGGAGGGAACCCCCGCCGAGCTGATCTTCGATCCCGCAGCCAGCAATCCGGGTCAGAGCGTTCTCGAGCTCAAGATCCACGGCTTCTGGATGGAGGAGAAGCAGGGCGACGACGGCCGCCTCTACCAGAAGATCACCGTGCCCGGCATGGGCAGCATCGGCGAGCCGGGCGCGCCCGCGCTCCCCGCGCTGCGCACGCGCCTGGGGGTCGTCACCAGCGCCCAGCGTGCGGTGCTCCAGGGCATGGAGGCGATGAACGTCGACAGCTTCTTCGACGTGCTCGTGTGGCCCCAGCCCCTCGAGGAGCTCGAGCCGGTGGAGGGCGGCATGCCCGAGCGCTTCGTGATCGACTGGCAGATCTACGACTCGCAGAGCGACTACCCTTCCGCATCGGCCGACATGGACACGGAGATGGGCACCGTCGCCGCGCTGGTGCGCACCGCGGGTCTGAGCCTGCGGCCCTTCCGCTGGAATCCGGTCTCCGAGCGCCTCGACGTGATTTCCCACGGTCGCTGGTTCATCGGCCACGAGGGCGACCTGCTGCCCCAGCGAGAACTCACCCGCGACCGCTATCTCCTGGCCAAGGCGATCGTTCCCAACTGGGACATCCTCGACGGCATCATTCCGGTGAACTGGTGGCACTACGATGCGGACTACCTCATCATCACGCCCGAGGACTACCGGCCCACGCTCCAGGATTTCATCGATCTCAAGAAGGCCCAGGGCTACTGGGTGCAGGTGCGCTACGTGGAGGACATCGGCACGGGCTGCGAGGACTTCCGCACCGCCATCGACGACTGGTACGCCCTGGCCCCCGAGTCTCGCGACAAGTACTGCCTTCTGGTGGGCGACGTGGACGTGATTCCCACCTGCACCAGCCCCTTCCTGAACGCAGACGACTACCCCTTCGGCGTGGCCACCGACGACGCCTACGGCTCCGTGAACGGCTACGACCTCGACGAGGAGGTCTACGTGGGCCGCCTCTCCGTGGACGACGACGACGACCTCGCCCAGCAGCTCGATCGCATCGTCGCCTACCAGAGCGGCGCCCTCGCGCTCATGAGCAACTGGAAGCAGGTGGCCCTGGTGGCGCACAAGGAGGACGCGCCCGGCAAGTACGTCGGCGCCCACGAGAGCGTGCGCACGGCCTCCTACAGCAATCCGCCCAGCTTCGAGACCTTCTACGGCCACATCGTCGGCGTCACCGATTCCGACGTATCCGACGCCATCGACGACGGCCTCGGCCTCCTGGCCTATCGCGGCCACGGCAGCTCCAGCGCCTTCACCGGCTGGAACGGCGCCTACGACTACTACGACGATGCCGACGTGTCCGGGCTCAGCAACAGCATGCACCCGGTCGTGTGGAGCTTCGCCTGCAGCAACTCCAGGCTGTCGTCGAGCGACTGCATCGCCGAGAAGTGGATGGAGAAGGGCGACCACGGCGCCATCAGCTTCTACGGCTCCACCGTGGCCAGCTACACGAGCCAGAACCACGAGCTCGACCGCCAGATGTTCCAGGCCGTCTACGACGAGGGTCTTACGATCCAGGGCCAGGCGATCGAGTACGGCGAGGAGACCTACGCGAGCATCCACGGCAGCAGCTCCAACGCCTGGATGTACCTGCTCCTCGGTGATCCCTCCATGCGCATCAAGACCCACGGCGGCATCACGTTCGCGGTCGACATGCCCGAGATGATCCCCCCGGGTCCCATCGAGCTCGACCTCCACTTCTTCGACGCCGAGACCAACATGCCGATCCGCGACGCGGTATTCGGAGTGTGGAAGCCGATGCCCGGCCGCAGCGACGAGGACGAGGTGTTCGACAACCGCTACACGGCCGCCGACGGCCGCGTCACCCTGACCGTCGATCCCCAGAGCGAGGGCATGCTGTACTGGACCCTCCGCGGCCCGAACGGCGAGGCGATGCGCGATTCGATCCCGGTGTCCGACACCACGAGCGTGCCGGACTGGGAGAGCGACGACGTCCGCTTCTGGGCCGAGCCCAGCGTCACGGCCGGCGCCAGCACCCTGCGCTTCGGCCGCGGCCTGACGGGTGACGCCCGCGTGAACATCTACGACGTGGGCGGCCGCAACGTGCGCGGATTCGATCTGCCGATGGGCAGCCGTGAGCTGCAATGGAACGGCGAGGATGCCCGCGGCCAGCGCGTGCCGGGCGGCGTCTACTTTGCTCGCGTGACCGGCGGCGGCGCCGATCGCGTGACCCGTGTCACCGTGCTCCGCTAGCTTCGCTCCACTTTCCCGAGCAGGCCCCCCGTCCGATCGGACGGGGGGTCGTTTCGTGGGCAATTCCCTTGCGGTCCGCGCATTCGTCGGGGGACACTCGGCGCCGTCCTCAACCGGGAGATCGCCATGTCGCGCCGCCCCGCCCTCGCCGCGTTCCTGCTCCTCGTCGCCACCGCCGCCCTCGCCGGCAGCAAGCTCTCCGGCGTGGCCACGGTCGACGTGACCCCCGCCACCTTCCGCGCCGAGTTCGAGCGTCATCTCGAATCCGACGGCCGCCTTCGCGAGGGCACGCTCTTCCGCCTGGCGCCGGGCGAGTACAGGCTCGAGCCGACACCCTACGAGGACGATCGCTGCGGCAACTGCGAGGACCCGGCGACGACGGTTCAGGCCACCGTGGGCCTGCGCGTCGCCGGCACCGGCATCGTGTTCGAGGCGATGCCCGAGTCCGAGGGCGAGGTGGTGATACGCACCGGCGCCGGCTACGGGCTGCTGTTCGAGGATTGCACCGACTGCGTGCTGCGGGGCGTCACGATCACGGGCGGAGAGCGCGATCCCGACCCCAACGCCACCTGCGCCGCCGTGGTCGCCAAGGACGCCGAGCTGCGCGTCGAGGAGTGCGTCATCACCGACAACCTCGGCGACTCGACGCTGCTGGCCACGAACATCGTGGGCGTCATGGGCATCGCGGGTCGGGAAGGCGCGCGGCTGACGATCCGCGGCAACCGGATCCTGCGCAACTCCTGGGACGGCATCGCGCTCTACCGCGGCGCCGAGGCGCTGATCGAGGGCAACCTCGTCGACGGCGTGGACAAGGCGGGCGCGCGCACCCGCGGCGGGGGCCGCGGCGTCGGCATCGGCCTCACCTGGGACGCCCGCGCGACCCTGCGGCACAACCGCGTCGCGCGCTACTGGAAGGGAATCGGGGTTTTCGTCGACGCTCACGCGATCGTCGAAGAAAATATCATCGAGGACGTCCTCACCTGGGGCATCGCGTTCTGGGACGCCGGCAAGGGTCGGCCGAGCGCGACGATCCGCCGCAACGTGGTGTTCGACACCGGGGCCTGCGGCATCTCGATCACCCGGGAGCGCGGCGGCGAGCCCGCGGCGGGGCTCTGCGTCGAGAACGTGGTGGCGAGGACGGGTCAGGATGAACGCTACGATGCCGCCGATCACTACTGCGCGCAGTGCCCCGTGGCCGTCCACGCGCTGCCCGACGGTTACGAGCTCGGACCGAACCGGCTCTGGGGCAACCGCCGCGCCGAGGCCGGGGAGTTCGATCGCGGCGGCGAGGACCTCGCCGACGCGGAGTTCGTGGCGGCCACCGCCGATCTGCTCGACGAGCTCGCTCTCCATCGCGCCCTGGCCGGCTCGAAGGCGCTCAAGGAACTGCCCCGTCGGCGATGAGCCCACGAAAAAGCGGAGCCACCTTTCGGTGACCCCGCTCCGCCCACTCCTCGGGCGAGACCTGAACGCGGTGACGCCGCGATCGTTCAGGCCTGAAACAGATACTGAATCTTGAGGAAGAGCTGCCTCTCCCTCTGGGTCCATCCCTCGGGGTCGTAGTCGCCCTCGAAGTCGGTGAAGGCGTGGGTGGAGCCCAGGTAGAGCACGGTGAAGGGGTTCACCTTGTAGCTGAGCAGCGGCTCCACGTCGAATCTCCGCTCGAAGTCGTCGTACTGGAACACCGTGCGGAGATAGAGCCGCCGCGTGAGCTGCAGCTTCACCTTGGTGCGGTGGACGTAGCCGTCGAAGACGACGCTGTCGTCGTCCGGGTGGGTCATGCGCACCCAGGTGTGTGTCGGCCGCACCACGACCCGCCCGTGAGGCTTCCAGTTGGACCAGGCCACGACCCGGTTCTGATGCCCGAGAAAGGGCTCCGCGCTTCGGCGTATCGTGTGGGAACGGCTGAGCGTCGCGCCGAACTGCAGCCAGCCGGTCGGGGCCGTGTGGAATTCGAGCTGGCTGCGGCGGATGCCGTCGAACTGCGCGCCCGCGTAGTTCTCCCGGCTCCACATCTGGTGGAGCTGAAGGAAGGTCTGCTTCACGAGGTTCATGTTCACCTGGGCGATGAACCACTCGTCCTTGGTCCGGCCCTCGAAGTTCCAGGCCCGCCCCGCGACGAACTGGGGGAAGACGTTGTCGATGAGCGGCCGGTCGAGACGGTAGTTCCAGCCCGTCCAGGCGTTGACGTCGCGACGGTTGTTGCTGGCGATGAAGCCGTTCTCGGCCCTGAAGGCGGGGCTGGTCTGGCGCAGGTCCATGTCGAAGGCCCAGATACGGCCGTTCCGCTCGAAGCTGGAGTAGACGGCGTGGCCCCAGTAGCTCTCGCCGTCGAAGGCCGCGTTGTACTGGTCGCCGTCGAACAGGATCTCCTCCAGGCCCTCGCTGAGCCCCTCGTCGATCATCTCCTGCGTATGGCTGGCCAGGGCCTGGAACTCCCAGCTCCAGTTGCTTCCCATGCGAAGCCGCCAGTCGAGGCCGCCCACGGTGCCGTGCCCGCCCTCGGCGGGAATCAGCAGGCCGTGCTTGTCGAAGCGGGTGCCGTGGCGGCGGTCGGTGAGAATGCCGCCGATGAAGGCGCCGCTGTCGAAGGAGCGCCTCAGGCGCAGCACGTTGGAGAGGCTCTCGCCGCCAAGGCGCAGCCGGCTCGATTCCTCGAGCGGCACGATGAAGGGGCTGTGCTCGTCCTGGGCGACCATGTGGAGCAGGCTCCAGGGGCCTCGGCGGGCGGTGACCTTGGCGGCCACGTAGGGGTCGTTGATCGATCGCGTGTAGATGGCGTTGATCCAGCTGCCGAAGAGGTTGCTGCCCCGCTGGAAGAAGGGCCGGCGCTCGGGGAAGAACAGGGCGAAGGGGGTGTTGACGTCGATCTGCGCCGTGTCGGATTCCACCTGGCTGAAGTCGGGATTGACCGTCGCCTCGAGGGCGAAGTTGGGACCGAAGGAGTAGGTGAGGCCGAGGCCGAAATCGGCGCGCGAATCGCCGGCGGTCCACGGGGAACCGGGGTCGTCGCCATCCGCCAGGCCGCTGCTCTGGTGGGCCACCACGGAGGGAAGCATGCTGAGCCCGCCCCCCGGCTCCACGCCCTTGATGCCGCGCAGCGTGCCGAACTGGCAGAGCCAGCAGGGATCGTCCCGGTTGATGGCCGCCCAGGAGCTGCGCTCGCGGAAGTCGCTCTTGCGGTCACGCCAGAAAGTCGCGCGCCACACCTGCTCGCCGCCGGCTGTGTCGGGGAAGCGCAGGCTGGCGAAGGGAATCGCCACCTCCACCTGGAAACCGGTCTCGGTGAGCCGGCCCCGGGAGCTCCAGATCAGATCGAAGCCCATGTCCTCTCCGGATCCGGGGGTCATGCGCAGGTCGCCCTGCACGCCGAGGGGATTGACGAAGAACTCGTAGGCCCAGGCCTGGTCGCCGTAGGTGTCCAGGAGAATGCCCACGTAGTCGTCCTGCCAGATCTCGTCGCGGTCGCGCAGGCCGGCCACGACGGTGGCGGGGTCGTCCTCGGCGATGAAGGCCATGTAGAAGTGCTCGTCGTCGTAGGTCACCAGCACTTCCGTCTGCACGGGCGGGGCGACGTTGTCGCCGGGGCTGGTCTCGCAGAAGCTCGTGGCGCGCGCCGCTCCGCGCCAGCCGGGGTCGCCGAGGTCGCCGTCCACTTCGATCTTTCCGCGGGCAGGGGAGATCTCGAGCACGGGGTCGAAGTTGGGATCGAAGGCCTCGGCTCCGGCCGACGCGAAGGGGAGGCAGAGTCCTAGCACGATCGAAAACGCGAACGGCGCGAACGGCCGGGAGATGTGCAGCATCGATAACCCTGACTGTGTTGGTGGCGCGATCGATGGGGGCACCCGGTCGGGTCGGCGGGCTTGGCTCCGCCTTCCCGTCCGGGTGTTGCGCGCGGACCGGGACCGCGCACGTGGGTAAAGTTACGAGATCCCAGGGGGCGAGTTACCGCGCTTTACTTCTTTTTACCCGTCGATACGATTTTTACATCGCACGCCGTGAAACACCGGTCCGGTTCGCACGTCTTCTCATTCGTTCACTCGATTTCACTACCGTTGCCCGCCTCAATCGTTAGAATGGCTGGGCCCACGGCGCCAGGCGCCGATCTTCACTCCCCATCCGGCAGGAGGGACGCATGCAGTTCAGCCCCACCGTCAGGGTGCTCGCCGCCCTGTTCACGGTCTTCACGCTTTCCCTGGCCGCGGGCGCGGCGCTCGCGGAACAGGACGACCACCCCGCCCTCATCGAGCACCTGGGCCTCATGGAAAGCGGCGTTTCGCTGCCCGGCGTCTCCGGCAGCGCGCTGGCCGGTCTGGTCAACCCGGGAGCCTGGGCCATGCAGTACAGAGGCGGCTTCTACATGGGCTACGAGGAGCTTGCCGGCGATCCCTACGCCGACATGGACTACAGCAACCTCACCGCCGTCATGAACGGCGGTTCCATGGGCTTCGGTCTGCAATTCAACAGCCTGGGCGACGACGATCACTACGAGTACACGCTCGGTTTCGCGGGCGGCGACCGCTCTCACAGCAGCGGTCTCTCCTACACCTGGACCCGCGGCGCCGAGGGCACCTTCGGCGCGAAGAACGAGCTGCGCGCAGGCTCCGTCCATCACTGGCGCAAGTTCTCCGTGGCCTCCTCGGTCGCGTACGAGTTCGATCTCGAGAACACCATCGTCCAGGCGGACATCGGCGTGCGGCCCATCGGCCCGCGTCTCACCCTGTTCGGCGGCGCGAGCTATCTGCACAACGAGAGCCTGTTCATCGATCCCGACGACGAGGATCTGGGCGAATACGACAACCTGGCCTTCAGCTACGGCATCGAGGCGAAGGTGCTG
This sequence comes from uncultured bacterium, assembly GCA_964399495.1. GTDB lineage: Bacteria > Krumholzibacteriota > Krumholzibacteriia > JACNKJ01 > JACNKJ01 > CAYNQX01. The sequence goes on along the minus strand of CAYNQX010000016.1, from coordinate 7,224 downwards.
CCCGGCCTGAACATCGCGGCGATGGGACGCGACAGCGGCGAGATCAGCCTGCGCTTCGACCTCGCCTGGGGCGCGAACAAGGCGGGCACGCCGCCGATGCGCAGCGTGTTGGGCGCCCGCGTCCACATGGACGACGAGCAGGAGCACGCCGCCACGACCTACGTGCTCGAGAGCAACGTCGGTCCGCACCTGGGCATGCTGTTCGCGAAGCCGACCCAGTATCCCGAGCTTCACCTCAAGGGCGGGCTCAGCTACCGCAACTTCAAGTACTTCGACGACCGCCGCCGCTTCCTCGGCCTGCTGAATCAGATCGCCGACCAGGGCACCGACCCGAACGTGGGCGGCGTGGTGCTGAACCTGTCGGGCTTCGGCACGAGCCCCGCGAATCTCTGGGAGCTGCGCGCGCAGCTGGCCGGAATGCGCGCCGAGGGCAAGAAGGTGATCGTGTATATCGATCGCATGGGACTGCCGCTCTACATGATGGCCTCCGTCGCCGACGAGATCTGGATGGATCCCCTCGGTAGTGTCGACATCGCCGGACTCGCCTTCGGCCGCAGCTACTACAAGCGCCTGCTGGACAAGATGGGCGTGGGCATCGACGAGTGGCGCTTCTTCACCTACAAGTCCGCCATGGAGGGCTTCTCCCGCACCTCCATGTCCGATGCCGATCGCGAGCAGTACACGGCCTTCATGAACGACTGGTACGAGGAGGGCGTCGGCCTGATCCTCGAGGCGCGCGGCATCTCGCGCGAGAAGTGGGACGAGCTGGTCAACACCAAGGCCGACCTGCTCCCCGAGGAGGCGCTCGAGGCCGGCCTCATCGACAAGGTGGGCGACTTCCACGAGGTCACCGAGGCCGCGAAGGAGATCGAGGCCCGCGAGACCGGAGACAGCGTCAGCAGCGATCTGGCCGGCCTCTACGGCGACCGCGTCTGGAGCGACGAGGAGTGGGGCGAGCCGGCGAAGATCGCGATGCTCTACGCCATCGGCGGCTGCAGCATGGATACCGGCATCAAGGGGCGCCAGCTCTCCAAGACCATCCGCGAGATCCGCGACAACGATGCCGTCAAGGCCGTCGTGATGCGCGCCGACTCGCCGGGCGGCGACCCGCTGCCGAGCGACCTCGTGTCGCGCGAGCTCAAGGAGACCATGGAGAGCAAGCCGGTCTACATCTCCCAGGGCCAGGTGGCGGCCTCCGGCGGCTACTGGATCAGCATGCACAGCCACGCGATCCACGCCTCGCCCTTCACCATCACCGGCTCCATCGGCGTCATCTCGGCCCACATCTGGGACGACGGACTGGGCGACAAGATCGGCATGGACTACGACCACGTGCAGATCGGCGACCACGCCGACGTCGGCCGCGGTCCCGCCCTGCCGCTGCTCGGCATGACGATTCCGCATCGTCCGGTAACCGAAGAGGAGCGCGCGCGCGCCGAGTTCGTGATCCGCGATCTGTATACCGACTTCACGAAAGAGGTGGCCGAGGGCCGCGGCATGACGCCCGAGGAGATCGACAAGATCGCGCAGGGTCGCGTGTGGAGCGGCACCGCCGGTCTGGAGATCGGACTCATCGACGAGATCGGCGGCCTCTGGGGCAGCCTGCTGGCGGCGAAGAAGGCGGCGGGGATTCCCGCGGACCGTGCCGTGCAGCTCATCGAGGCGCCCGGACTCGGCTCGTTCAACTTCGCCATGTTCCAGCCGAAACTGTTCGGCATCGAGCTGCCCTGGTTCGGCGGTGCGGACGAAGCGGTTCCGGCCGCCGCCTCGCTGCTGTCCGGTCAGCCCTGGTCGCACCTGTCCGCGCAGGAGCGCGAGTACCTCGAGCAGGTCATCGGCGCGGAGGGCGCGCCGATGGTGGTGATGCCGCCGTTCGCCGTCGAAGGCGCGCAGCTGCATCCCTAGTCGGACGAACGACACGAAACACGAAAGCGGAGTCGCCATGTCGCGGCTCCGCTTTTTTGTTGTCCTGCGTACGCACATTCTCGCATACTGACTCCGAGAGCAATCCGTACGGGCGCCCGAGCGGCGCCGACGCCGTGACGCTTCCGGGCAGCATCGAAGCGGCACGGCTCTTTCTTTTGCTCCCATGGAGGTGTCGTCTTGCGCATCGACTACCACGTCGTGACCGCCTTCACCCGCGAGCCCTTCGGCGGCAACCCGGCCGGTGTCTGTCCGCTCGACGCGTGGCTTCCCGATTCCCTCATGCAGCGCATCGCCGCGGAGAACGGACTCTCCGAAACCGCCTTCCTCGTGGGCGAAGGCGCGAGATACGATCTGCGCTGGTTCACTCCCGCCGTCGAGGTGAAGCTTTGCGGCCACGCCACGCTGGCCACCGCGCACGTGCTGTGGACCCACCGCGGTGTCGATGCGCCGCGACTCGAGTTCTCGACGAAGAGCGGACGGCTCACCGTGACGCGCGAGGCGGACACGGGTCGCTACGCCCTCGACCTGCCCGCCCAGCCCGCGTCGCCCGCGCCGGTGCCCGATGGACTCGCCGAAGCTCTCGGGGTCGAACCTCTCGAGATCTTCGCCGGCGACGACCTGCTCGTCATCCTCGACTCCGCCGAACTCGTACGCGAGCTCGCGCCCGACATGAAAGTACTCGCGGGTTTCGACACGCGCGGCGTCATCGTGAGCGCCCGGGCGGGCGGCGACGACGACTGCGATTTCGTCTCCCGCTTCTTCGCGCCGGCCGTGGGGATCGACGAGGACCCGGTGACCGGTTCCGCCCATTGCAAACTCGTGCCCTACTGGGCCGGGCGTCTCGGCAAGGACACGCTGCACGCGCGGCAGATCTCCGCGCGCGGCGGAGAGCTGTTCTGCGAGTTGCGTGGGGATCGCGTGACGGTGGCGGGTCACGTCGTGGATTACCTGCGCGGCAAGATCGAGCTGCCATGATCCGAGCGACCTGATCGCCGCATCGCATTTCGCAAGGATATCGACAAGGAGCCCATCATGGCCGACCGCATGTTCATTCTCTACGTTCGCGACCAGGACGCCGCCAAGGCATTCTACTCCGAGGCGCTCGCCGCCGAGCCGATCCTGCACGTTCCCGGCATGACCGAGTTCGCCCTCGGCGGGGCCAGCTCCCTGGGCCTCATGCCCGAGGCCGGCATCAAACGCCTGCTCGGCGACGTGCTGCCCGACCCGTCGGCCGGCGGCGGCGCGCCGCGCGCCGAGCTCTACCTGAACGTCGCCGATCCGGCCGCGCATCACGCCCGCACGCTCGCGGCGGGCGCGAAGGAGCTGCAGCCCCTCACCGCCATGCCCTGGGGACAGGCGGTTGCCTACAGCCTCGATCCGGACGGCCACGTGCTCGCCTTCGCCCAGGCCTGATCATAGAAAGGACTACCCATGGAGAAACCCGCCCCGAACGATCACCCGATCATCGATCCCATCCGGAATCGCTGGAGCCCGCGCGCCTACGACGGCAAGGCGCTCGATCCGAAGGAGCTGGCATCGCTATTCGAGGCGGCCCGCTGGGCGCCTTCGGCCTTCAATGAACAGCCCTGGCGCTGGATCGTCGCCTCATGCGATGACGCCGCGGCCTTCTCCGCGATGCTCGACTGCCTCGATCCCTGGAACCAGAAGTGGGCCGGCTCGGCAGGCGCGCTGACGATCGCCGTGGCTTCCGAGCAGTTCGCGCGCAACGGGAAACCCAACGCCTGGGCCGGCTACGACCTGGGCCAGGCCTGCGCCCAGCTCGCGGTGCAGGCGACGTCGATGGCGCTGTACGTGCATCCCATGGCCGGTCTTGATCCGGAAAAGGCGCGGGAGCGCTACGCTATCCCCGAGGGCTTCTCCGCCATCACCGCTCTCGCCATCGGTCGCGGCGGAGATCCGGAGTCCCTGCCGGAGGAGATGCGCGAGGGCGAACTCGCGCCGCGGGAGAGGAAGGCCCTGAGCGAACTCGTCTTCGGTGGCCGCTGGGGCGAGACCTTCCCCTTGGATCGCTGATCAGTTTCGCCGTCTCCTCGGCAGCGAGATCAGGGACAGTCCGGTCAGTCCCAGGAGGATCAGAAGGACGATGCGGTCGGCGACCCCGAGCCAGGCCGGCAGCGCGCGACCGTCCAGCTCGCCGATCCACTGGATCTGAATCACCAAGAGCAGCAGGGCGATGAGAGCTCGCGCCGCCTGGAAGCCGCGCAGATCGTGTCGCCGAAACGCGCGGGCCGACTTCAGCGTTGCCTCGGGATCGGGGTCCCGTGCGAGCTCCTGACCTCCCATCGGCCAGGCCGATTCGGCGAGTCGGCGCGAGAGCCAGGCCGCGATGAGGTATACGACGATCTGCAGGGCCGGGAAGAGCAGGGTCATCGGGACGGATGCCTCCGGCCGCCGCAGCGACGTCCAGACGGCCAGGGTCAGCGAGGCGAGAATCGCCAGGGCTACCGGCAGGAGCCAGCGGCGGTCGATGAAGTCGCCGAGCGCGCGGTGTTCGAGGCTGGCGACCCTGGGCGCCTTCGCGTCGTCGGGCTGGCGCAGGGCGAGCACGCGCCGCGCGTCGCGGATCATCCCCACGAGGAGAATGGCCGTCGACAGCAGGGAGAGCGCGGCGATGACGAGCTTGCGAACGCCGGGTTCGAGAATCTCGGGCACCAGCATCGCGACGAACACGGCGGCGATGAGCAACATGCCCAGAGCACGTCGGAGTCCTCCGAGTCCGCGCAGGTAACCTTCCACCGCTTCCGCCTTCGCGCGCAACGTGGCGCCGCCGAGGAGCTGCTCGGGCATGGTGCGCGAGATCCGGATCATCAGGAACTGGAAGATGATCACCTGAACGATCACGATGGCCGCGAGGCCGATGAGGCCCACCATCTTGGGGTCGGTGGTGAATTGCTCGATCATCGCTTCTCCTTCCGATCGGAGCCCCCGGACTCGAGCTCCAGTTCTTCGCTCAATGCCTCGATGAGGTCCGAGGCGGAGAGGCCCTGTTCGCGCCCTTCGTTCACGAATCGTGAGAGGGTTTCGCGGAGCCGCTCCCTGTTGCCCGCCTTCGCGCGTGTCGCGGCGCCCTCGGCGACATGGTATCCTCGGCGGCGACGGGCGCGGATCAGGCCATCCCGCTCGAGTAGCTGATAGGCCTTGCTCACCGTATTGGGATTGATGCCGAGGTCCGCGGCGAGCTGGCGCACGGAGGGCAGGGGGTCTCCGGCCTTCAGGCGTCCCGTCGCGGCCGCCGCGCCGATGGCGTCGATGATCTGGCGGAAGACGGGACGATCGTCGTCGGGATCGATGGTCAGCAGCATCGGATTGCTCGGGTCGCCGGGACACATGGGTTGAACCTCACTCTGTACTAGCTGTACTAGTACAGTAAACCATGATCTGTTCTTCGTCAAGTCCGGATCCGTCGGCGAGGGGGCGAATCGCGAAACCGAGAGCGCTATACCACGTAGTTTCAGCGGGTTTCAATCAAGGAGAAGACGATGAAGACACTGCTCTGGTCCTTCCTGGGCACGCTGCTGGCCATCCTGTTCCTGGTTCTCATCGTCGGGGGAGGCTTGGCAATCAAAACGGGCGGTAGCCCCGAAGTCGACAAGGGCGACTGGCTCGTGATCGACCTCTACGGCGACCTGCCCGAGTACGCTCCGCCCGCCGATCCCATGAGCAAGATCATGGGCAAGGGCGGCCAGACCCTCACCGGCATCCTGGACAACTTGGAGAAGGCCCGGCACGACGAGCGCATCGCCGGCGTGCTCTTCAAGATCGGCCCCAACGGCGCGGGCTGGGCCAGCGTCGAGGAGATCCGCGGCGCCCTGTTCGACCTGCGCGCCACGGGCAAGCCGGCCTACGCCTGGTCCGACAACCTGGGCCTGAAGGGCCTCTTCCTGGCCGGCGCCTGCGACTCGGTGTTCATGCCCCCGGCGGCCGACATGAGCATCACCGGCATCCAGATCAACTCCACGCACGTGCGGCGGACCCTGGAAAAGCTCGGCATCGAACCCAACATCCACAAGATCAAGGACTACAAGTCCGCCGCCGAGGTCGTGACGCGCGAGGACCTCAGCGAGGCCGCCAGGGAGAACGACCTCTGGATCATGGAGGAGTTCCGGCGGCTCCTGCGCGAGGCGATGGAGCGCGATCGCGGCATCACCGCCGAAACGTTGAACGACATCATGGAGCGGGCCGTCTTCCTCTCCGAAGACGCGGCCGAGGCGGGCCTGCTCGACGGGCTCCTCTACTTCGACGAACTCGAGAATCTCCTCGCCGAGCGCCATGGCGAGGATGACGATGGCCATTTGCCCACCGTGAGTTCCGGCGAGTATGCGGGCGTGGAGCGGAAGAAGCTCGACCTCGAGGGCGACGAGACCATCGCCGTCGTGCACGCCCAGGGCTCCATCGGCGGGCGCAAGAGCCGTGTGGATCCCCTGCTCGGCGTCCTGATGGGCCACGAGTCCGTGGTGGCCCAGCTCAGGAAGGCGCGCGAGGACGAGGACGTGGCGGCCATCGTCTTCCGTGTCGACAGCGGTGGCGGCGACGCGCTCACGAGCGATCTCATCGCCCACGAGGTCGCCAACTGCGCGGCCGCGAAGCCGACGATCTGCTCGATGGTGGACGTCGCCGCGTCGGGCGGCTACCACATCGCCTACGTGGCGAGCAAGGTGGTGGCCGACGCCTTCACGGTGACCGGCTCCATCGGCTCCATCAGCGGCAAGTTCAACATCCGCGCCTTCCACGAGAAGCTGGGCATCACCCACGACAGCATCGAGATGGGTCCCAACGCGAACTTCTGGTCGGGCTACGAGAACTTCAGCCCCGAGCAGTGGGAGAAGTTCACGGCCAACCACTGGCGCGGCTTCAACCACTGGCTCGCCGACGTCGCCGAGAAGCGCGGCATGAGCTTCGAGGAGGCCGAGAAACTGGCCCACGGCCGCGTGTGGACCGGCACCCAGGCCAAGGAGAACGGACTCATCGACGAGGTGGGCGGCCTCGACACGGCCATCGCCATGGCCAAGGAGATGGCGGAGATTTCCGAGGACGAGACGGTCACCGTGAAGCACTACCCCGAGGAGCAGGGCCTCATGGCGATGCTCACCGGCGGTGGCGACGACGTGAGCCTGAGCGACGTCGCGAATCTCATCGTGTACCGGTGGCTGCGGGAGGATCTGGCCGAGACATTGCGGCTGGTGCAGGGCGGGATTCTCGAGCAGCGTGTGACGGCACCTCAATAGCGCTCCGGTGAGGGCCATCGGGCTTCGCCTCGCTCGAAGACTCGCTCCGAGG